>NZ_JBJDOA010000031.1:479-1124 GCF_044900785.1 Pseudomonas sp. NPDC087358 | reverse complement strand
GGCAGGTAAGTGATCATGGCTGAAGCCGATAAAACCGTCCGTACGCTGACTGGCCGTGTTGTCAGCGACTTGATGGTCAAGACCATCACCGTTCTGATTGAGCGTCGCGTAAAGCACCCAATCTACGGTAAATACGTTAAGCGTTCGACTAAGCTGCACGCGCACGACGAAACCAACCAGTGCCACATCGGCGACAAGGTCACGATTCGTGAAACCCGTCCGCTGGCCAAGACCAAGTCTTGGGCATTGGTTGATATCCTCGAACGCGCTGTGGAAGTCTAAGGGCTAGGGGTCGGAGAAATTATATGATTCAGACTCAATCCATGCTCGATGTGGCCGATAACAGCGGCGCTCGCCGCGTTATGTGCATCAAGGTGCTTGGTGGCTCTCATCGTCGTTACGCTGGTATCGGTGACATCATCAAAGTGACCGTCAAGGAAGCAATTCCGCGCGGCAAGGTGAAAAAAGGCCAAGTGATGACTGCTGTCGTAGTCCGCACTCGCCACGGTGTTCGTCGTGCAGACGGCTCCATCATCCGCTTCGATGGCAACGCTGCTGTTCTGTTGAACAACAAGCAAGAGCCGATCGGCACCCGTATCTTTGGGCCAGTGACCCGTGAACATCGTACTGAGAAGTTCATGAAGA
>NZ_JBJDOA010000031.1:0-469 GCF_044900785.1 Pseudomonas sp. NPDC087358 | reverse complement strand
AAGCCGAACACCACAAAAAACATAGGCCAAATTAACAGTAAACTACTAACTGAGAAGTACAAGAAGATCGTCTCGCTCGCCCCAGAAGTGCTGTAAGGAGATCCGACATGCAAAAGATTCGTCGTGACGACGAGATCATCGTGATCGCCGGCAAAGACAAAGGTAAGCGCGGTAAGGTGCTCAAGGTTCTCGCTGATGACCGTCTGGTCGTTGGTGGGATCAACCTGGTAAAGCGTCATACCAAGCCTAACCCGATGTCGGGCGTACAAGGCGGTATCGTCGAGAAAGAAGCGCCATTGCACGCTTCCAACGTCGCCATTTTCAACGGCGCAACCAACAAGGCAGACCGCGTTGGCTTCAAAGTTGAAGAAGGCAAAAAAATTCGTGTCTTCAAGTCGACCCAAAAAGCGGTTGATGCTTGAACACTGCTAGGTAGAAGACCATGGCACGACTAAAAGAGATTTACTGG
>NZ_JBJDOA010000030.1:1150-1870 GCF_044900785.1 Pseudomonas sp. NPDC087358 | reverse complement strand
GCGGAGAAACCAGAACGGTGAACCGCTCTTAACGGGTAGCCAGTGGAATTGGACCACGCACTTGAGCACCAGTACGTTTCGCGGTTTCCACGATTTCCTGGGTGGATTGGTCGATCAGGCGATGATCAAAAGCCTTCAACCTGATACGGATTTGCTGATTTTGCATTGGATTTCAGACTCCAGGCTACTTCCCACCGAGCGCAATACGCCCGTTAAAAGGAGGCGCAATTCTATAGACGGGCTGACTAGGTGTCAACCCAATAAAAAAGCCCCCGCAAGCGGAGGCTTTTTCTTAAATCATCACTTACGCGATGATTTTGGCTACGACGCCAGCGCCGACGGTACGACCGCCTTCACGGATAGCGAAACGCAGACCGTCTTCCATTGCGATTGGCTTGATCAGGGTAACGGAAACTTTAACGTTATCACCTGGCATAACCATTTCTACGCCTTCCGGCAGTTCGCAGCTACCGGTTACGTCGGTAGTACGGAAGTAGAACTGTGGACGGTAGCCTTTGAAGAACGGAGTGTGACGACCGCCTTCTTCTTTGCTCAGGACGTAGATTTCAGCTTCGAACTGAGTGTGCGGCTTGACGGTGCCTGGCTTGACCAGAACCTGGCCACGCTCAACGTCGTCACGCTTGGTGCCACGCAGCAGAACGCCGCAGTTCTCGCCAGCACGACCTTCGTCGAGCAGCTTACGGAACATATCAACACCGG
>NZ_JBJDOA010000030.1:678-1140 GCF_044900785.1 Pseudomonas sp. NPDC087358 | reverse complement strand
CCCTCGAGCACCTACCGCCACAGAACACCCCCCCAGCACGTGGTGACGCTAGACACACGCAGACCAACGATTTCCAGTGGATCTTGAACCTTGACGATACCGCGCTCAACACGACCAGTCACAACAGTACCGCGACCGGAGATCGAGAACACGTCTTCGATTGGCATCAGGAATGGCTTGTCGACAGCACGCTCTGGCTGAGGAATGTAGCTATCCAGAGTCTCAACCAACTTCTTGACGGCAGTGGTGCCCATCTCGTTGTCGTCTTTGCCTTCCAGCGCCATACGGGCAGAGCCGATGATGATTGGAGTGTCATCGCCTGGGAAGTCGTAAGTGCTCAGCAGATCGCGCACTTCCATCTCAACCAGTTCCAGCAGCTCAGCGTCGTCTACCAGGTCATCCTTGTTCAGGAAGACCACGATGTACTGAACGCCTACCTGACGGGACAGCTGGATGTGCTCT
>NZ_JBJDOA010000030.1:0-668 GCF_044900785.1 Pseudomonas sp. NPDC087358 | reverse complement strand
GGTTTGTGGCATCGGACCATCAGCGGCCGAACAAACCAGGATAGCGCCGTCCATCTGGGCAGCACCGGTGATCATGTTCTTCACATAGTCAGCGTGACCTGGGCAGTCAACGTGAGCGTAGTGACGCACAGCCGAGTTGTATTCAACGTGGGCGGTGTTGATGGTGATACCACGAGCTTTTTCTTCTGGTGCGCTGTCGATCTTGTCGAAGTCAACACGAGCCGAACCGAAAACTTCGGAGCAGACGCGAGTCAGAGCAGCGGTCAGAGTGGTTTTACCGTGGTCAACGTGACCGATGGTGCCAACGTTGACGTGCGGAAGGGAACGATCAAATTTTTCTTTAGCCACGACAAATAACTCCTAGCCTAAAGGCGCTGAATCAGCCTTGTTTTTTGGTTACAGTTTCGACGATGTGCGACGGAGCTGTATTGTATTTTTTGAATTCCATAGAGTAGCTTGCGCGACCTTGGGACATGGAGCGAACGTCGGTCGCATAACCGAACATCTCACCCAACGGAACCTCAGCGCGAATTACCTTGCCGGAAACCGTATCTTCCATACCCAGGATCATGCCGCGACGACGGTTAAGGTCGCCCATCACGTCACCCATATAGTCTTCAGGCGTAACAACCTCTACCGCCATGATCGGCTCAAGCAACTCACCACCG
>NZ_JBJDOA010000029.1:0-2009 GCF_044900785.1 Pseudomonas sp. NPDC087358 | reverse complement strand
GATCAGTTCCGCGACGTTGGCCTGCATGCGGCCTTCAAATCCGTTTTCCCGATCATCAGCTACTCCGGCAATGCTGCTCTGGAGTACGTCGGTTATCGTCTGGGCGAACCGGCTTTTGATGTCAAGGAATGCGTGCTGCGCGGTGTAACGTACGCCGTACCTTTGCGGGTAAAAGTACGCCTGATCATTTTCGACAAAGAATCGTCGAACAAAGCGATCAAGGACATCAAAGAGCAAGAAGTCTACATGGGTGAAATCCCCCTGATGACTGAAAACGGCACCTTCGTTATCAATGGTACCGAGCGCGTTATCGTTTCCCAGCTGCACCGTTCCCCGGGCGTGTTCTTCGACCACGACCGCGGCAAGACGCACAGTTCTGGCAAGCTGTTGTATTCGGCTCGTATCATTCCTTACCGTGGTTCGTGGCTGGACTTCGAGTTCGATCCAAAGGACTGTGTATTCGTCCGTATCGACCGTCGCCGCAAGCTCCCTGCATCGGTTTTGCTCCGTGCTCTGGGCTACACCACTGAAGAAGTGCTGGATGCTTTCTACACCACCAACGTTTTCCACGTTCAGGGCGAACTCCTGACCCTGGAGCTGGTGCCTCAGCGCCTGCGTGGTGAAATCGCGGTTATTGATATCCTTGATGACAAAGGCAAGGTAATCGTCGAGCAAGGCCGTCGTATCACTGCACGCCACATCAACCAGCTTGAAAAAGCCGGTATCAAGACTCTGGAAGTGCCGCTGGATTACGTCCTGGGCCGCACCACCGCCAAGGCGATCGTGCATCCGGCGACCGGCGAAATCATTGCCGAGTGCAATACCGAGCTGAACACTGAAATCCTGGCGAAAATCGCCAAGGCTCAGGTTGTCCGTATCGAAACGTTGTACACCAACGACATCGATTGCGGTCCGTTCATCTCCGATACCCTGAAAATCGATTCGACCGGCAACCAGCTGGAAGCCCTGGTCGAAATCTATCGGATGATGCGTCCAGGCGAGCCGCCAACCAAGGATGCTGCCGAGACCTTGTTCAACAACCTGTTCTTCAGCCCAGAGCGTTACGATCTGTCGGCTGTAGGTCGGATGAAGTTCAACCGTCGTATCGGTCGCACCGAGATCGAAGGTTCGGGCGTACTGTGCAAGGAAGATATCGTTGCGGTCCTCAAGACCCTGGTCGATATCCGTAACGGCAAAGGCATCGTCGATGACATCGACCACCTGGGTAACCGTCGTGTTCGCTGCGTAGGCGAAATGGCCGAGAACCAGTTCCGCGTTGGCCTGGTGCGTGTTGAGCGTGCGGTCAAAGAGCGTCTGTCGATGGCTGAAAGTGAAGGCCTGATGCCTCAGGACCTGATCAACGCCAAGCCGGTCGCTGCCGCAGTCAAGGAATTCTTCGGTTCCAGCCAGCTGTCGCAGTTCATGGACCAGAACAACCCGCTGTCCGAGATCACCCACAAGCGCCGTGTTTCCGCACTCGGCCCTGGCGGTCTGACCCGTGAGCGCGCAGGCTTCGAAGTTCGTGACGTACACCCGACGCACTACGGTCGTGTTTGCCCGATCGAAACGCCGGAAGGTCCGAATATCGGTCTGATCAACTCGCTGGCGGCCTACGCTCGCACCAACCAGTACGGCTTCCTCGAGAGCCCGTACCGTGTGGTCAAAGACGCCCTGGTCACTGACGAGATCGTGTTCCTGTCCGCCATCGAAGAAGCCGATCATGTGATCGCTCAGGCTTCGGCCACGATGAACGACAAGAAAATGCTGATCGACGAGCTGGTAGCTGTTCGTCACTTGAACGAGTTCACTGTCAAGGCGCCGGAAGACGTCACCTTGATGGACGTATCGCCCAAGCAGGTAGTCTCGGTCGCAGCGTCGCTGATCCCGTTCCTGGAACACGATGACGCCAACCGTGCGTTGATGGGTTCCAACATGCAGCGTCAAGCTGTACCGACCATGCGTGCCGTCAAGCCGCTGGTGGGTACCGGCATGGAGCGTAACGTAGCCCG
>NZ_JBJDOA010000028.1:0-3127 GCF_044900785.1 Pseudomonas sp. NPDC087358 | reverse complement strand
GCACCTCTTTCACTGGTGTGTGTCCAGGCTAAGGTAAAGTTTGTGAAATGCAAACTTTCGGCGAATGTCGTCTTCACAGTATAACCAGATTGCTTGGGGTTATATGGTCAAGTGAAGAAGCGCATACGGTGGATGCCTTGGCAGTCAGAGGCGATGAAAGACGTGGTAGCCTGCGAAAAGCTTCGGGGAGTCGGCAAACAGACTTTGATCCGGAGATGTCTGAATGGGGGAACCCAGCCATCATAAGATGGTTACCTTACACTGAATACATAGGTGTATGGAGCGAACCAGGGGAACTGAAACATCTAAGTACCCTGAGGAAAAGAAATCAACCGAGATTCCCTTAGTAGTGGCGAGCGAACGGGGACCAGCCCTTAAGTTGATTTGAGATTAGCGGAACGCTCTGGAAAGTGCGGCCATAGTGGGTGATAGCCCTGTACGCGAAAATCTCTTGTCAATGAAATCGAGTAGGACGGGGCACGAGAAACCTTGTCTGAACATGGGGGGACCATCCTCCAAGGCTAAATACTACTGACTGACCGATAGTGAACCAGTACCGTGAGGGAAAGGCGAAAAGAACCGCGGAGAGCGGAGTGAAATAGATCCTGAAACCGTATGCGTACAAGCAGTGGGAGCCCACTTTGTTGGGTGACTGCGTACCTTTTGTATAATGGGTCAGCGACTTATTTTCAGTGGCGAGCTTAACCGAATAGGGGAGGCGTAGCGAAAGCGAGTCTTAATAGGGCGTCTAGTCGCTGGGAATAGACCCGAAACCGGGCGATCTATCCATGGGCAGGTTGAAGGTTGGGTAACACTAACTGGAGGACCGAACCGACTACCGTTGAAAAGTTAGCGGATGACCTGTGGATCGGAGTGAAAGGCTAATCAAGCTCGGAGATAGCTGGTTCTCCTCGAAAGCTATTTAGGTAGCGCCTCATGTATCACTGTAGGGGGTAGAGCACTGTTTCGGCTAGGGGGTCATCCCGACTTACCAAACCGATGCAAACTCCGAATACCTACAAGTGCCGAGCATGGGAGACACACGGCGGGTGCTAACGTCCGTCGTGAAAAGGGAAACAACCCAGACCGTCAGCTAAGGTCCCAAAGTCATGGTTAAGTGGGAAACGATGTGGGAAGGCTTAGACAGCTAGGAGGTTGGCTTAGAAGCAGCCACCCTTTAAAGAAAGCGTAATAGCTCACTAGTCGAGTCGGCCTGCGCGGAAGATGTAACGGGGCTCAAACCATGCACCGAAGCTACGGGTATCACCTTAGGGTGATGCGGTAGAGGAGCGTTCTGTAAGCCTGTGAAGGTGAGTTGAGAAGCTTGCTGGAGGTATCAGAAGTGCGAATGCTGACATGAGTAACGACAATGGGTGTGAAAAACACCCACGCCGAAAGACCAAGGTTTCCTGCGCAACGTTAATCGACGCAGGGTTAGTCGGTCCCTAAGGCGAGGCTGAAAAGCGTAGTCGATGGAAAACAGGTTAATATTCCTGTACTTCTGGTTATTGCGATGGAGGGACGGAGAAGGCTAGGCCAGCCTGGCGTTGGTTGTCCAGGTTTAAGGTGGTAGGCTGGAATCTTAGGTAAATCCGGGATTTCAAGGCCGAGAGCTGATGACGAGTCGTCTTTTAGACGACGAAGTGGTTGATGCCATGCTTCCAAGAAAAGCTTCTAAGCTTCAGGTAACCAGGAACCGTACCCCAAACCGACACAGGTGGTTGGGTAGAGAATACCAAGGCGCTTGAGAGAACTCGGGTGAAGGAACTAGGCAAAATGGCACCGTAACTTCGGGAGAAGGTGCGCCGGTGAGGGTGAAGGACTTGCTCCGTAAGCTCATGCCGGTCGAAGATACCAGGCCGCTGCGACTGTTTATTAAAAACACAGCACTCTGCAAACACGAAAGTGGACGTATAGGGTGTGACGCCTGCCCGGTGCCGGAAGGTTAATTGATGGGGTTAGCTAACGCGAAGCTCTTGATCGAAGCCCCGGTAAACGGCGGCCGTAACTATAACGGTCCTAAGGTAGCGAAATTCCTTGTCGGGTAAGTTCCGACCTGCACGAATGGCGTAACGATGGCGGCGCTGTCTCCACCCGAGACTCAGTGAAATTGAAATCGCTGTGAAGATGCAGTGTATCCGCGGCTAGACGGAAAGACCCCGTGAACCTTTACTATAGCTTTGCACTGGACTTTGAATTTGCTTGTGTAGGATAGGTGGGAGGCTTTGAAGCGTGGACGCCAGTTCGCGTGGAGCCAACCTTGAAATACCACCCTGGCAACTTTGAGGTTCTAACTCAGGTCCGTTATCCGGATCGAGGACAGTGTATGGTGGGTAGTTTGACTGGGGCGGTCTCCTCCTAAAGAGTAACGGAGGAGTACGAAGGTGCGCTCAGACCGGTCGGAAATCGGTCGTAGAGTATAAAGGCAAAAGCGCGCTTGACTGCGAGACAGACACGTCGAGCAGGTACGAAAGTAGGTCTTAGTGATCCGGTGGTTCTGTATGGAAGGGCCATCGCTCAACGGATAAAAGGTACTCCGGGGATAACAGGCTGATACCGCCCAAGAGTTCATATCGACGGCGGTGTTTGGCACCTCGATGTCGGCTCATCACATCCTGGGGCTGAAGCCGGTCCCAAGGGTATGGCTGTTCGCCATTTAAAGTGGTACGCGAGCTGGGTTTAGAACGTCGTGAGACAGTTCGGTCCCTATCTGCCGTGGACGTTTGAGATTTGAGAGGGGCTGCTCCTAGTACGAGAGGACCGGAGTGGACGAACCTCTGGTGTTCCGGTTGTCACGCCAGTGGCATTGCCGGGTAGCTATGTTCGGAAAAGATAACCGCTGAAAGCATCTAAGCGGGAAACTTGCCTCAAGATGAGATCTCACTGGAACCTTGAGTTCCCTGAAGGGCCGTCGAAGACTACGACGTTGATAGGTTGGGTGTGTAAGCGCTGTGAGGCGTTGAGCTAACCAATACTAATTGCCCGTGAGGCTTGACCATATAACACCCAAGCAATTTGCTGACCTGAAAAGGCGCCAGATTGCGGTGACTGTGAAGATGACATGCACCGAAAGTTTGCAACACGAACGCACCTGATCACATACCCGATTTGCTGAAGCGAGGCCATA
>NZ_JBJDOA010000027.1:4147-5142 GCF_044900785.1 Pseudomonas sp. NPDC087358 | reverse complement strand
TGTCGATTCGCAGGGGCGATTACAAGCCGAACGGCATACGCGGACCTTTACGGGAACGCGCGTTAGTCATGGAACGCTGACCGCGTACTCGAAGACAACGACGATGACGCAGACCGCGATAGCAACCGAGGTCCATCAAGCGCTTGATTTTCATGTTGATTTCGCGACGCAGATCACCTTCAGTGGTGAACTTCGCGACTTCGCCACGCAGCTGTTCAATCTGCTCGTCGCTCAGATCTTTGATCTTTACCGCCGGGTTAACCCCGGTGGTAGCACAGATTTTCTGTGCAGTCGTGCGACCAACACCATAGATGTAGGTCAGCGAGATAACAGTATGCTTGTTATCTGGAATGTTAACGCCTGCAATACGGGCCATTCAGTGGGACTCCAATTGACAGCTACCTACGCCCCGGAAGCCAAGAAATAGGGCGCGAGATAATATCGCTGTAATAACAAATAATCAACCCAGCAGCGCACTAGCTGCTGGGCTTTTAGCACAGATCACACTCAGCCTTGGCGCTGCTTGTGACGTGGTTCCGCGCTGCAAATTACTCGAACCACACCTTCGCGGCGAATAATCTTGCAGTTACGGCACAGCTTTTTCACCGATGCACGAACTTTCATCACCAACTCCTCGAACCTTATGGGTGCTTCAGCGCAGCATGCCGCTGCCGTAGCCCTTCAGGTTGGCTTTCTTCATCAGGGATTCATACTGGTGCGAAACGAGGTGAGATTGCACTTGGGACATGAAGTCCATCACAACCACGACCACGATCAGCAACGAGGTCCCGCCAAGGTAGAACGGCACGTTTGCAGCAACCACCAGGAACTGGGGCAGCAGGCATACGGCCATCATATATAGAGC
Source organism: Pseudomonas sp. NPDC087358 (assembly GCF_044900785.1). NCBI lineage: Bacteria > Pseudomonadati > Pseudomonadota > Gammaproteobacteria > Pseudomonadales > Pseudomonadaceae > Pseudomonas > Pseudomonas sp. NPDC087358. Next base: position 4,277 of record NZ_JBJDOA010000027.1, on the reverse strand, counting down.
ACCGAACATGGTCAGACGAGTCAGAACGCCATCGATATAGCGCGCAGACTGCTCACCAGGACGGATGCCCGGAATAAAGGCACCGGACTTCTTCAGGTTTTCCGCTACGTCTTTCGGATTGAACATCATC
>NZ_JBJDOA010000027.1:0-4137 GCF_044900785.1 Pseudomonas sp. NPDC087358 | reverse complement strand
AATATTCAACGGCTGACCAGGAGCGATCGACTGCGAGATGTCCTGCAACCAGCCCATACCTTCAGACTGACCGAACCAGGCACCCAGCGAAGCCGGAAACAGCAAGATGCTGCTCGCAAAAATGGCCGGAATTACACCAGCCATGTTCACTTTCAGCGGCAAGTGGCTGGTCTGCGCAGCGAAGACCTTGCGGCCTTGCTGACGCTTGGCGTAGTGAACGGCGATACGACGCTGACCACGCTCAATGAACACCACGAACCCGATGATCGCTACTGCCAGCAAACCGATGGCGACCAGAGCGAAAATGTTGATATCACCCTGACGCGCAGACTCGAAAGACTGCCCGATCGCTCTCGGAAGACCGGCGACGATACCCGAAAAAATCAACATCGAGATACCGTTACCAACACCGCGCTCCGTAATCTGCTCGCCCAGCCACATCATGAACAGCGCACCAGCCACAAAGGTGGTGACCGCCACGAAGTGGAAGCCGATATCTGCAGAGAAAGCAACGCCCTGACCGGCCAAGCCAATGGACATGCCAATAGCTTGAACCAGAGCCAGGACGACGGTGCCATAGCGGGTGTATTGGCTGATCTTGCGACGACCAGCCTCACCTTCCTTCTTCAACTGCTCCAGCTGTGGGCTGACAGCGGTCATGAGCTGCATGATGATCGATGCCGAGATATACGGCATGATCCCCAGTGCAAAAATGCTCATGCGCTCCAGCGCACCACCGGAAAACATGTTGAACAAGCTAAGAATGGTCCCCTCATTCTGTCGGAACAGATCCGCCAGCCGGTCAGGGTTGATACCTGGAACTGGGATATGCGCACCGATCCGATAGACGATAATCGCCAGGAACAGAAAACGCAGACGAGCCCAGAGCTCGGACAACCCGCCGCTTTTGCTGAGCGCTGAGAGAGCACCTTGCTTAGCCATTTATTCCTCGAACTTGCCGCCAGCTGCTTCGATAGCCGCACGCGCACCTTTGGTGGCGGCGATACCTTTGAGGGTGACCGCGCGAGTAACCTCACCGGACAGCATGATTTTCACACGCTGTACGTTTTGGTTGATCACGTTGGCATCCTTCAGGGACTGCACAGTTACAACGCCTTCTACTTTAGCCAGCTCGGAGGTGCGAACTTCTGCACGATCCATAGCTTTCAAAGAGACGAAGCCGAACTTAGGCAGACGACGATGCAACGGCTGTTGGCCGCCTTCGAAGCCCGGAGCGATGGTGCCACCGGAGCGGGAGGTTTGACCTTTGTGACCACGGCCACCAGTCTTACCCAAACCACTACCGATACCACGGCCCGGACGATGCTTCTCGCGACGGGAACCCGGCGCAGGACTCAGATCATTGAGTTTCATCGATTAACCCTCGACTCGCAGCATGTAGTAAGCCTTGTTGATCATCCCACGGTTTTCCGGGGTATCAACGACTTCTACAGTGTGACCGATGCGACGCAGACCCAAACCCTTAACGCACAGTTTGTGGTTAGGGATGCGGCCGGTCATGCTTTTGATCAGCGTTACTTTAACGGTAGCCATGATCAGAAGATCTCCTGAACGTTCAGGCCGCGTTTAGCAGCGATCGACTCAGGGGACTGCATGGTCTTCAAACCCTTGAACGTTGCGTGAACAACGTTGACCGGGTTGGTCGAACCGTAGCACTTGGCCAGAACGTTCTGAACACCAGCCACTTCCAGGACAGCACGCATTGCGCCGCCGGCGATGATGCCAGTACCTTCAGAAGCAGGCTGCATATACACCTTCGAAGCGCCGTGAGCGGACTTGATAGCGTACTGCAGCGTGGTGCCGTTCAGATCAACCTGGATCATGTTGCGGCGAGCAGCTTCCATTGCCTTCTGGATCGCAGCAGGCACTTCACGTGACTTGCCACGGCCGAAGCCAACGCGCCCTTTACCATCACCTACCACGGTCAACGCGGTGAAAGTGAAGATACGGCCGCCTTTTACGGTTTTTGCTACGCGATTAACTTGAACCAGCTTCTCGATGTAGCCTTCGTCGCGTTTTTGGTCGTTATTTGCCATAACTTAGAACTCCAGCCCGCCTTCACGAGCAGCATCAGCCAGCGCCTTGACGCGACCGTGGTACTTGAAGCCGGAACGATCAAAAGCCACTTGCGATACACCGGCGGCTTTCGCACGCTCAGCGATCAGCTGGCCAACTTTAGTGGCCGCGTCGATGTTGCCAGTGGCGCCATCACGCAGTTCTTTGTCCAAAGTCGAGGCGTTTGCCAGGACTTTGCTGCCGTCGGCCGAGATGACCTGGGCATAAATGTGCTGCGAAGAGCGGTACACGCAGAGACGCACGACTTCGAGTTCGTGCATTTTCAGACGTGCTTTGCGAGCGCGACGCAGTCGGGTAACTTTTTTGACGGTCATTTGCTATGCCCTACTTCTTCTTGGCTTCTTTACGACGGACGACTTCGTCCGCGTAACGCACGCCTTTGCCTTTGTACGGCTCTGGACGGCGGAAGTCGCGGATCTCAGCGGCCACTTGACCAACCAACTGCTTGTCGATACCACGGATAACGATATCGGTTTGGTTGGGAGTCTCAGCGGTGATGCCTTCCGGCAATTCGTAGTCCACTGGGTGCGAGAAGCCAAGGGCCAGGTTCAGCACCGTGCCTTTTGCTTGCGCTTTGTAACCAACACCGACCAGCTGGAGCTTGCGCTCGTATCCTTTGCTTTCGCCATGGTACATGTTGTTTACCAACGCACGAGTGGTACCGGCCATTGCGCGAGTTTGTTGATCGCCATTGCGAGCAGCGAAACGCAGCTCACCAGCTTCTTCAACAATTTCAACGGACGAATGAATGTTCAGGTCGAGAGTACCCTTGGCACCCTTCACCGAAAGCTGCTGGCCGACGAGTTTGACTTCGACGCCTGATGGCAACTTAACGGGGTTCTTAGCTACGCGTGACATGCTTATCCCCCCTTAGAACACTGTGCAAAGCACTTCGCCGCCGACACCGGCAGCGCGCGCAGCACGATCCGTCATCACACCTTTGTTGGTGGAGACGATAGACACACCGAGAACGCCACGAACTTTTGGCAGATCATCGACGGACTTGTACTGACGCAGGCCTGGACGGCTAACGCGCTTGACTTCTTCGATGACCGGACGGCCTTCGAAGTATTTCAGCTCGATAGACAGCAAGGGCTTGGTTTCGCTGCTGATCTGATAACCCGCAATGTAACCTTCGTCTTTCAGGACTTTGGCTACAGCTACCTTCAACGTGGAAGATGGCATGCTTACGACGGGCTTTTCAGCCATCTGGGCATTACGGATACGAGTTAGCATGTCCGCTAACGGGTCCTGCATACTCATGGGCTAGACGCTCCTAATACAAAATAATTAGCCTTGCGGCTACTGCTTGTCGCCAAAAAACTTGGGCACGTGAAAACACGGGCTCTGGCGAGCCGGCAATTCTAGACGTACCCCACAAACGAATCAAGCCCCAAAAGGGGCTTGATTCGAATTCAGGTCTCACGCTGGTCGGTTTCCGAAGAAACCGACCATCGAGGGACGAGAAGTGCGGCTTACCAGCTGGCTTTAACCAGACCTGGTACGTCACCACGCATTGCAGCTTGGCGCAGCATGTTACGGCCGAGGCCGAACTTGCGGTAAACGCCATGCGGACGACCTGTCAGGCGGCAACGGTTACGCATGCGCGCGGCGCTTGCGTCACGTGGCTGCTTCTGCAGGGCGACAGTCGCTTCCCAACGCGCTTCTGGACTTGCGTTCAGATCCACGATGATAGCTTTCAATGCAGCACGCTTGGTAGCGTACTTGGCAACGGTGAGCTGACGTTTCAGCTCACGGTTTTTCATGCTCTTCTTGGCCATGGTCCTACTCCAATCAGTTGCGGAACGGGAACTTGAAAGCACGCAGCAATGCGCGACCTTCTTCGTCCGTACGAGCAGTGGTGGTCAGGGTAATGTCCAGACCGCGCAGGGCATCGATCTTGTCGTAGTCGATTTCCGGGAAAATGATCTGCTCTTTAACGCCCCTGCTGTAGTTAACACGACCATCGAAGGACTTGGCATTCAGTCCGCGGAAGTCGCGGACCCGAGGCAGGGAGATAGACAGCAGACGATCCAGGAA
>NZ_JBJDOA010000026.1:0-6244 GCF_044900785.1 Pseudomonas sp. NPDC087358 | reverse complement strand
AACTTGCTAAAGTCCTTGCGGATACGTTTTTTCTCAGTATATGAGTAAGCCATCAGCGTTCCCCAGCTTGGTCACCTGCTTGTTTGGCCTCCCCCGACGGGAGCGGCCAGAAAATCTTGCAAACCCCATGGTTTGCGCCACCGTTCGAGGTGGTTGAAGCACGTTAGAGGCACCGACCTGATCGGTCACCAATAACGGAAAAAGGCCGGTGGCAGAAGCCACCAGCCATCAGCCTTTCGCTTAACGCTCGGGCTGGAGACGCAAAGTCGATGCTTACTTCAGCTCGACTTTAGCGCCTGCTTCTTCCAGAGTAGCTTTGGCTTTGTCAGCAGCGTCTTTTGCTACTGCTTCCAGAACCATTGCTGGTGCGCCGTCAACGACTGCCTTGGCTTCTTTCAGGCCCAGACCGGTCAGTTCACGAACTGCCTTGATGACGTTAACTTTCTTCTCGCCAGCTTCCAGCAGCATGACGTTGAATTCAGTTTGCTCTTCAACGACAGCAGCAGCAGCAGCTGGGCCAGCCGAAGCAGCAGCAGCGCTAACACCGAATTTTTCTTCGAAAGCTTTGATCAGCTCAACAACCTGCAGAACCGACATTTCAGCTACGGCGTTGAGGATATCGTCTTGAGAGATAGACATGAATCTAATTCCTGATTTGAGTGAGGGCCTACGCAGCCGTCAAAATAAACAAAAATACGCGTGAAGAGGTGTGCGGCCTTAGGCTGCAGCAGCTTCTTTCTGTTCGCGAACCGCCGCCAGAGTACGAGCCAATTTGCTGGTAGCGCCTTGAATCACGCTCATCAGCTGGGAGATTGCTTCGTTACGGGTCGGCAGAGTTGCCAGTACGTCGATCTGATTAGCTGCGAGGAACTTGCCCTCGAACGCAGCTGCCTTGATCTCGAACTTGTCCTGACCTTTTGCGAACTCTTTGAACAAACGGGCAGCAGCGCCTGGGTGTTCGTTGGAGAAAGCAATCAAGGTCGGGCCGGTGAAGGCGTCGTTGAGGACACTGTATTCAGTGTCAGCAACAGCGCGCTTGAGCAGGGTGTTACGTACGACACGTACGTATACGCCAGCTTCACGAGCCTCTTTACGGAGTCCGGTCATCGCGCCTACTGTCACACCGCGGGCATCAGCCACAACAGCAGACAGAGCGACTTTGGCAGCCTCGTTGACTTCAGCGACGATGGCCTTCTTGTCTTCGAGTTTAATTGCCACGGGTTTAACTCCTGCTTGTTACCGTTTCATCTGGCCGAAGCCGGATGTCGTTTTGGTGTCTGATTCGGTAAGGAACCGGGAGCACCATCTGCGTAGGCTGATGTTTTAAGACTTGCGCCGCCTACGGTCTTGGATAGCCCCCGCCAGGCAGGGACCCCAATTTTAGCGATGGCGCGGTTACCCGCACCACGGCAGTCTTACGCGTCCAACGAACCCTGGTCGATGACCAGGCCCGGGCCCATAGTGGTGCTCAGGGTAACGCGCTTGACATAGATACCTTTCGAGGAAGCTGGCTTGATACGCTTCAAATCAGCGATCAGTGCTTCAACGTTCTCACGCAGCTTGTCGGCATCGAAGCCAACCTTGCCAACGGAGGTGTGGATGATGCCGTTTTTGTCGGTGCGATAACGAACCTGACCAGCCTTTGCGTTTTTGACCGCAGTAGCTACGTCCGGAGTAACGGTACCGACTTTCGGGTTAGGCATCAGACCACGAGGGCCGAGGATCTGACCCAACTGACCAACGACACGCATTGCGTCCGGGGAAGCAATTACGACGTCATAGTTCAGGTCGCCGCCTTTCATTTCGGCAGCCAGGTCGTCCATACCAACGCGGTCAGCGCCGGCGGCCAGAGCAGCTTCAGCAGCTGGACCCTGGGTGAAGACGGCAACGCGTACAGTCTTGCCAGTGCCGTGTGGCAGCACAGTAGCGCTACGAACAACCTGGTCGGATTTACGCGGGTCAACACCGAGGTTTACAGCAACGTCAACGGACTCGCTGAATTTTACGGTCGACAGTTCGGTCAGCAGGGCTGCCGCGTCGTTGAAGCTATAAGACTTGCCAGCTTCAACTTTAGAAGCGATTGCCTTTTGGCGCTTGGTCAGCTTAGCCATTACACACCCTCCACGTTAAGGCCCATGCTACGAGCAGAACCGGCGATAGTACGCACGGCAGCGTCCATATCAGCAGCGGTCAGATCGGCATTTTTTACCTTGGCGATTTCTTCCAGCTGAGCACGGGTAACAGTGCCAACTTTGACGGTGTTCGGGCGAGCCGAGCCGCTGGTCAGACCAGCTGCTTTTTTCAGCAGAACCGAAGCCGGGGTGCTCTTGGTTTCGAAAGTGAAGCTGCGGTCACTGTAAACAGTGATGATCACAGGAGTCGGCAGACCTGGCTCAAGACCCTGAGTACGGGCGTTGAAGGCCTTGCAGAATTCCATGATGTTCACGCCATGCTGACCCAGTGCTGGGCCGACGGGTGGGCTAGGGTTAGCCTGAGCGGCTTTCACTTGAAGCTTGATGTAAGCGGTAATCTTCTTGGCCATGAGGCACTCCAATTACGGGTTCAAACGCCTCTAAAGGCTCCCCGGTTACTTGCGCGTTTATCCCAGTGACGAAAAAACCCCACAGCCCAGGGCTGCGGGGTATGGGATTTCTAGTCCAGTTATGCCTTTTCGACCTGACTGAACTCAAGCTCCACCGGGGTGGAGCGTCCGAAAATAAGCACGGCCACTTGGATCCGGCTTTTTTCGTAATTGACTTCTTCAACTGTACCGTTGAAATCCGCGAACGGACCATCGGTAACGCGAACCACTTCTCCAGGCTCGAACAGAGTCTTCGGCTTCGGCTTGTCGCTACCATCAGCAACGCGACGCAGGATAGCCTCAGCTTCCTTGTCGGTAATCGGCGCAGGCTTGTCAGCCGTACCACCGATGAAGCCCATGACACGCGGAGTATCCTTGACCAAGTGCCAAGTACCCTCGTTCATGTCCATCTGAACCAGCACATAACCAGGGAAGAATTTGCGTTCGCTTTTGCGCTTCTGGCCGTTACGCATCTCTACCACTTCTTCGGTAGGGACCAGAATTTCGCCGAAACCATCTTCCATGCCTGCCAGCTTTACACGCTCAATCAAAGAGCGCATAACATGCTTCTCGTAACCCGAGTAGGCATGCACTACGTACCAACGCTTAGCCACGGGACACCCTTAGCCGACAATCAAGGAAACAAGCCAGCCGAGCAGGGAATCAAGCCCCCACAGCAGCAGCGCCATAACCAAAACCACCGCCACCACAATTAGGGTAGTCTGCGTGGTTTCTTGACGCGTAGGCCAAACGACTTTACGAATTTCGACGCGAGCTTCCTTGGCTAACACAAAGAAAGCCTTGCCCTTACCCGTCTGCAGCGCAACGTAAGCTGCCGCTGCGGCAATGACAAGCAAAGCGAGCACGCGATACAGGATTGGCTGCGCCGAATAGTATTGATTTCCGACGACACCCACCACGACCAAGAGGACTACTACGAGCCACTTAACGAGATCAAAACGGGAGTCTGGGGCTTCAGCCTTTGGATTCATCTACTAAAATCCTGTGAAAAGAAAGCCAGACACGTTAAGCGAATCTGGCAGGTCAGGAGGGAATCGAACCCCCAACCTACGGTTTTGGAGACCGTCGCTCTGCCAATTGAGCTACTGACCTAAAAGCAAAATCAGGCCGACCATTATGCTGGCCTGACAGGAAGATTTCAACAGCTATTCGACACCGCCAGATATTCCGACCTGCCTAACCACTGCTGGCAGCCATTGAGACCCAGGCTTGAAGCCGAAACACCGGGCCAAAACTACCGCCTAAAACAAAGGCAGATACTTTCATATCTGCCTTAGTAATGGAGCTCTTGAGCGGATTCGAACCGCTGACCTCACCCTTACCAAGGGTGTGCTCTACCAACTGAGCTACAAGAGCGAAACACTTTGCACAACCAGCAAAACTTGGAGCGGGTAGCGGGAATCGAACCCGCATCATCAGCTTGGAAGGCTGAGGTTCTACCACTAAACTATACCCGCAGAGCTTTGCCGCTTACGCTCGAAATTTGGTGGAGGGGGAAGGATTCGAACCTTCGAAGTCGTAGACGTCAGATTTACAGTCTGATCCCTTTGGCCGCTCGGGAACCCCTCCTAAGCGAGGCAGCATTCTATATCATGCTACCCTTCTGTCAACTCTTTTCTCAATAAAATCTTGAGGTTACAAACGTTGACTCTTGCTTCGCTGACAATCCACTTTGACTTGCACTGCGAAGCGGGCGCCATTCTATGCAAACTAATCGGAGGTTGCAATGCCTTCACAAGACATTATTTTACTTTTTAATTGGGGGAAGTCCTGCTTTAACCCGGCCAACAACGCATCGTCGACAAGACGGCGGCTCTCAGGCTCTACCTTGAGCCAATAAACACCTCCGAATTCATCCTGACGCCTCCCAAACTGAGTTTGTATATCCAGACTGATGAGACGCTGCTCTATCGTTTTGGCATCGCTGCGGGGAATCTCGCCACCTAGATAAAGACATGCGTCTGCGACTGCTTGCCCCGCTGCATCAGAAGACTGGCCCTTGGATTCGCTGAGCAAGCGGATTCCCGGTTGAGCACTTTTATAAAGCGACACAGGGGCAACTTCCTTAGGCCTCAGCGGCGCTTCTTGCTGGTGCCAGACGTAATAAAAGGCATTCAACATCACCAACAGCAGAACCACCCAACGCATAACAACCCCATCACCACTGAAGCATCAGGACGGCATCACCAACAGATGCCCCAATAGACTCTCACGCAAACAGGCATCGCACTGACGTCGCGGTCATGAGTCCACCACTGACCGCAATCTCAAGCTCAGCTCGCCCCCACTGAACGTCTGGATCTGATCACCAACCATTAACCGCAAGGCGCCGACACTGTCCACCCCGACTACCACGCCATCCACAACGCTCGAACCCGCAAGCAAGCTGACTGGCTGACCCTGCCAAAGATGGCTGGACTCCCACTCTTCCTGGAACGCGCCAAACCCTTTTTCAAGATGAGCAGCCAGGTAAGCCCTCAAATCCTGATTCAGGCGTGCAACGACCTCATTACGATCCATCGCAACCCCGGCTTCCAACATCATGGACGTCCAGGACTGATCGACTTCCTCGGAAACGCGCATGTTGACGTTGATGCCTATACCAATCACTACATGGCACACATCAGCCGGATCCCCCGTAAGCTCCAGCAATACACCGGCAAGCTTTCGTCGCCCCACCAGTACGTCATTGGGCCACTTCAGCCCCGCACCCTCAATACCCGCGGCACGCAGCATCTTGACGACCGCCAACCCGACCAGCAGGCTCAACCCCTCCAGCTGGCGCATGCCTCCATCAATGCGCAGAGCCAAGCTGTAGTAGAGATTCTCGGCAAACGGACTTATCCACTTCCGCCCTCGGCGCCCCCTACCTGCGCTCTGCTGTTCAGCCAGCACAAGCAGCGGCAACGAGACATCCTCAGCGACCAGGCGCATAGCCTGTGCGTTGGTGGAGTCAATGCTGTCGAAGACCCGGATCGACCAGCCAGCATCCTTCTGGTTCTCGTTAAGCCACTGCTCATTCAGCAAGTACAGCGGGCTGGCCAGTCGATAACCGCGGCCCCTGACTTTGTGGATTTCGATGCCAATTTCTGCCTGGAGCTGTTGCAGCCTCTTCCAGACAGCACTACGACTCACCCCGAGCGCAGCACCCAGCACCTCACCGGAATGAAACTCGCCATCGCCGAGAAGCCTTAACAACGTCTGCATTCGAATTCCGCCTATCAATGAGGGAGGCATGATAGCCATGCGTGCTGGCGGTGCATAGGATTCGGAAAGGCGGCACGCCCCATGAGCAACGCTACAACCGAGCCGATTTCACGGCGCTATGGCCGGGCAGACGTCGGGATGGCGGTCGGCAAGATGAAAACCCGGTAGCCGAATCGCTGCAGCGCGCCACCGACGGACCAGGATGCGAGATTGCTGTAAGCGTGCGGATCATAGACCTGGTGCAGATATGCCCAGCAACCTGCACCGCTGAAACGGGAGCACGGATATCGCTTCGATCAGCTCCCGATAAGAATTTGTGAGAGACCGACCAACTGCAAGCTTTTCGCGCGCAAAAACAAAACCCCATCTGCGTGAGCAGATGGGGTTTCGGAATTTAATCTTGACGATGACCTACTCTCACATGGGGAAACCCCA
>NZ_JBJDOA010000025.1:1895-8641 GCF_044900785.1 Pseudomonas sp. NPDC087358 | reverse complement strand
TGGGTGAACTGGCGTTGGGTCAGAACATGCGCATCGCGTTCATGGCATGGAACGGCTTCAACTTCGAAGACTCCATCTGCCTGTCCGAGCGTGTGGTTCAGGAAGACCGCTTTACCACGATCCACATTCAGGAACTGACCTGTGTGGCGCGTGATACCAAGCTGGGTCCAGAGGAAATCACCGCTGACATCCCGAACGTGGGTGAAGCAGCGCTGAACAAGCTGGATGAAGCCGGTATCGTTTATGTAGGTGCCGAGGTCGGCGCGGGCGACATTCTGGTAGGTAAGGTCACTCCGAAAGGCGAGACCCAGCTGACACCAGAAGAAAAACTGCTGCGTGCGATCTTCGGTGAAAAAGCCAGCGACGTTAAAGACACTTCCCTGCGCGTACCTACCGGTACCAAAGGTACTGTCATCGACGTACAGGTATTCACTCGTGACGGCGTTGAGCGTGATGCTCGTGCGTTGTCCATCGAGAAGAGCCAGCTGGACGAAATCCGTAAAGACCTGAACGAAGAGTTCCGTATCGTCGAAGGTGCAACCTTCGAACGTCTGCGTTCTGCTCTGGTTGGCCGCACTGCCGAAGGCGGCGCTGGCTTGAAGAAAGGTCAGGAAATCACCAACGAAGTACTCGATGGTCTCGAGCATGGGCAGTGGTTCAAACTGCGCATGGTCGAAGACGCGCTGAACGAACAACTCGAGAAGGCTCAGGCTTACATCGTTGATCGTCGCCGTCTGCTGGACGACAAGTTCGAAGACAAGAAGCGCAAGCTGCAGCAAGGCGATGACCTGGCTCCGGGCGTGCTGAAAATCGTCAAGGTCTACCTTGCCATTCGTCGCCGTATCCAGCCGGGTGACAAAATGGCGGGTCGCCACGGTAACAAGGGTGTGGTCTCCGTGATCATGCCGGTTGAAGACATGCCGCACGATGCCAATGGCACGCCTGTGGATATCGTCCTCAACCCGTTGGGTGTACCTTCGCGTATGAACGTTGGTCAGATTCTCGAAACTCACCTGGGCCTCGCGGCCAAAGGTCTGGGCGAGAAGATCAACCGCATGCTCGAAGAGCAGCGTAAAGTCGTTGAGCTGCGCAAGTTCCTGAACGAGATCTATAACGAAATCGGCGGCCGTCAGGAAAGCCTGGATGACCTGTCCGATCAGGAAATCCTCGATCTGGCGAAGAACCTGCGTGGCGGCGTTCCAATGGCAACCCCGGTTTTCGACGGTGCCAAGGAAAGCGAAATCAAGGCGATGCTGCGCCTGGCGGACATGCCGGACAGTGGCCAGATGCAACTGTTCGACGGTCGCACCGGTAACAAGTTCGAGCGTCCGGTCACTGTTGGCTACATGTACATGCTGAAGCTGAACCACTTGGTGGACGACAAGATGCACGCGCGTTCCACTGGTTCTTACAGCCTGGTTACCCAGCAGCCGCTGGGTGGTAAGGCGCAGTTCGGTGGTCAGCGTTTCGGGGAGATGGAGGTCTGGGCGCTGGAAGCATACGGCGCGGCATACACTCTGCAAGAAATGCTCACAGTGAAGTCGGACGATGTGAACGGTCGTACCAAGATGTACAAAAACATCGTGGACGGCGATCACCGTATGGAGCCGGGCATGCCCGAGTCTTTCAACGTGTTGATCAAAGAAATCCGTTCGCTCGGTATCGATATCGATCTGGAAACCGAATAACACGTGACGCGAATCGAGAGTGGGTCGGTATGACCACTCTCTGCTCCGCCAGGAGGAAAGGCCTTGAAAGACCTACTGAATTTGCTGAAAAACCAGGGTCAAGTCGAAGAGTTCGACGCCATCCGTATCGGATTGGCATCGCCTGAGATGATCCGTTCGTGGTCGTTCGGTGAAGTTAAAAAGCCGGAAACCATCAACTACCGTACGTTCAAAGCCGAGCGTGACGGCCTGTTCTGCGCCCAGATCTTTGGCCCGGTAAAGGATTACGAGTGCCTGTGCGGTAAGTACAAGCGCTTGAAACACCGCGGTGTGATCTGCGAGAAGTGCGGCGTTGAAGTCGCGCTGGCCAAAGTCCGTCGTGAGCGCATGGCTCACATCGAGCTGGCGTCGCCGGTTGCCCACATCTGGTTCCTGAAATCGCTGCCGTCGCGTATCGGCTTGCTGATGGACATGACCCTGCGTGATATCGAACGCGTTCTCTACTTCGAGAGCTACGTCGTTATCGATCCGGGCATGACTACCCTTGAGAAGGGTCAGCTGCTGAACGATGAGCAGTACTTCGAAGCCCTCGAGGAGTTCGGTGACGACTTCGACGCCCGCATGGGTGCCGAGGCTGTCCGCGAGCTGCTGCACGCTATCGACCTGGAACACGAGATTGGCCGTCTGCGCGAAGAAATTCCGCAAACCAACTCCGAAACCAAGATCAAGAAGCTGTCCAAGCGTCTCAAGCTGATGGAAGCCTTCCAGGGTTCCGGCAACCTGCCTGAGTGGATGGTGTTGACCGTTCTGCCGGTTCTGCCGCCAGATCTGCGTCCACTGGTCCCACTGGATGGCGGTCGCTTCGCAACGTCCGACCTCAACGATCTGTATCGTCGAGTGATCAACCGTAACAACCGTTTGAAGCGCCTGCTGGATCTGTCCGCTCCGGACATCATCGTGCGCAACGAAAAGCGCATGCTGCAGGAAGCTGTGGATGCGCTGCTCGACAACGGTCGTCGCGGTCGTGCAATCACCGGTTCGAACAAGCGTCCTCTGAAATCCCTGGCTGACATGATCAAGGGTAAGCAAGGTCGTTTCCGTCAGAACTTGCTCGGTAAGCGTGTTGACTACTCGGGTCGTTCGGTAATTACCGTAGGTCCGACCCTGCGTCTGCACCAGTGCGGTCTGCCGAAGAAAATGGCTCTCGAGCTGTTCAAGCCATTCATCTTCGGCAAGCTGGAAATGCGCGGTCTTGCGACCACCATCAAAGCCGCCAAGAAGATGGTCGAGCGCGAGCTGCCTGAGGTTTGGGACGTTCTCGCCGAAGTGATTCGCGAACACCCAGTGTTGCTCAACCGTGCACCGACCCTTCACCGTCTGGGTATCCAGGCGTTTGAACCGGTTCTGATCGAAGGTAAGGCTATCCAGCTGCACCCGTTGGTCTGTGCGGCATACAACGCCGACTTCGACGGTGACCAGATGGCTGTTCACGTGCCGCTGACGCTGGAAGCCCAGCTCGAAGCACGTGCGCTGATGATGTCGACCAACAACATCCTGTCGCCAGCCAACGGTGAGCCAATCATCGTTCCGTCGCAGGACGTTGTATTGGGTCTGTACTACATGACCCGTGAAGCGATCAACGCCAAGGGCGAAGGTCGTGTGTTCGCGGATCTGCAGGAAGTTGACCGTGTGTTCCGTGCCGGCGAAGCCGCATTGCACGCCAAGGTCAAGGTTCGCATCAACGAAACCGTCAATGACCGTGATGGCGGCAGCGTGAGCGGCACCCGTATCGTCGACACCACTGTCGGCCGTGCGCTGCTGTATCAAGTTGTGCCAAAAGGTCTGTCGTACGACGTCGTCAACCAGCCGATGAAGAAAAAGGCGATCTCCAAGCTGATCAACCAGTGCTATCGCGTGGTTGGCCTGAAAGAGACCGTTATCTTCGCTGACCAGTTGATGTACACCGGTTTTGCCTATTCGACGATTTCGGGTGTTTCCATCGGCGTTAACGACTTCGTTATCCCTGATGAAAAAGCTCGCATCATCGATGCTGCGACCGAAGAAGTTAAAGAGATCGAGAGCCAGTACGCTTCAGGCCTGGTAACCCAGGGCGAGAAGTACAACAAGGTAATCGACCTCTGGTCCAAGGCGAACGACGAAGTGTCCAAGGCCATGATGTCCAACCTCTCGAAAGAGAAGGTTGTCGACCGTCACGGCGATACCGTGGACCAAGAGTCGTTCAACTCGATGTACATGATGGCCGACTCGGGTGCGCGGGGTTCCGCAGCCCAGATTCGTCAGCTGGCAGGTATGCGTGGTCTGATGGCCAAGCCGGACGGCTCGATCATCGAGACGCCGATCACCGCGAACTTCCGTGAAGGTCTGAGCGTACTCCAGTACTTCATCTCGACTCACGGTGCTCGTAAGGGTCTTGCGGATACCGCGTTGAAAACCGCTAACTCCGGTTACCTGACTCGTCGTCTGGTAGACGTCGCACAAGATCTGGTGGTTACCGAGGTCGATTGCGGTACCGAGCAAGGCTTGTTGATGACGCCGCACATTGAAGGCGGCGACGTGGTCGAGCCGTTGGGCGAGCGCGTTCTGGGTCGTGTGATTGCTCGTGACGTGTTCAAGCCGGGCACCGAGGACGTCATCGTTCCGGCCGGCACGCTGGTAGACGAGAAGTGGGTCGAATTCATCGAGCTGAACAGCATCGACGAAGTGATCGTGCGCTCGCCAATCAGCTGCGAAACCCGTTTCGGTATCTGCGCCAAGTGCTATGGCCGTGATCTGGCTCGTGGTCACCAGGTAAACATCGGTGAAGCTGTCGGCGTAATCGCTGCACAGTCGATCGGTGAGCCGGGTACCCAGCTGACCATGCGTACGTTCCACATCGGTGGTGCGGCAAGCCGTACTTCGGCTGCCGACAGCGTCCAGGTCAAGAACGGCGGCATCGTCCGCCTGCACAACCTGAAGCACGTAGAGCGTCTGGACGGCAACCTGGTCGCGGTATCGCGTTCCGGTGAGCTGGCCATCGCCGACGAATTCGGTCGTGAGCGTGAGCGTTACAAGCTGCCTTACGGTGCAGTGATTTCGGTGAAGGAAGGCGACAAGGTCGACGCTGGGTCCATCGTGGCCAAGTGGGATCCGCACACTCACCCAATCGTTACCGAAATGAAAGGTACCGTGACCTACGTGGGCATGGAAGAAGGTATTACGATCAAGCGCCAGACCGACGAACTGACCGGTCTGACCAACATCGAAGTACTGGATGCCAAAGACCGTCCGGCAGCAGGCAAAGACATTCGTCCTGCGGTCAAGATGGTTGGCGCCGATGGCAAGGATCTGCTGCTGCCAGGTACCGACGTACCGGCTCAGTACTTCCTGCCGGCGAACGCGCTGGTTGGTGTAGCGGACGGTGCTCAAGTGGGCGTGGGTGATGTTATCGCCCGTATCCCGCAAGAGACTTCCAAGACTCGTGACATCACCGGTGGTCTGCCGCGCGTTGCCGACTTGTTCGAAGCGCGTCGTCCGAAGGAAGCGTCGATCCTGGCGGAAGTCAGCGGTACGATCGCCTTCGGTAAAGAGACCAAGGGCAAGCGTCGCCTGGTCATTACACCAAATGATGGTAGCGATCCGTACGAAGAGCTGATTCCGAAGTGGCGTCACCTGAACGTCTTCGAAGGTGAGCAAGTGAACCGTGGTGAGGTTATCTCCGACGGCCCTAGCGATCCGCACGATATCCTGCGTCTGTTGGGTGTCAGCGCTCTGGCGAAATACATCGTCAACGAGATTCAAGACGTTTACCGCCTGCAGGGCGTGAAGATCAACGACAAGCACATCGAAACGATTCTTCGTCAGATGCTGCGCAAGGTCGAGATCGCCGAGTCGGGCGATTCGAGCTTCATCAAGGGCGACCAGATGGAGTTGACGCATGTGCTGGTCGAGAACGAGCGCCTGGCACAGGACGAGAAATTCATTTCGAAGTTCACACGTGTCCTGCTCGGTATCACCAAGGCATCGCTGTCCACCGAATCGTTCATCTCGGCGGCCTCCTTCCAGGAGACCACTCGCGTACTGACCGAAGCGGCTGTGACTGGCAAGCGCGATTACCTGCGCGGCCTGAAAGAAAACGTGGTCGTGGGTCGTCTGATCCCGGCAGGTACCGGTCTGGCTTACCACAGCGAGCGCAAGCGTCGTCGTGAAGCTGACAAACCGTTGCGTGTAAGTGCGAGCGAAGTTGAAGCCGCACTGACCGAAGCGTTGAACTCAAGCAGTAATTGAGAGTAGGGCCCCGATTTCGATGGGCATCCCGACTCGACAGGCCACACGCTGTCGGGGAGGGGTGGACATCGACGTCGGGGCTTTGCCTTGACTGGGGACAAGATCCTCTTTAGACTCTTGTACCCCTAAATCTGGCGGGACTGATGTCCTGCCATTTTGCTTTTCTTGTAAGACAATAGCGTCGCAAGACAACAGTGGAGCTAGTAGATGGCAACTATCAACCAGCTGGTACGTCAGCCGCGTAAGCGTATCGTCGAGAAATCCGACGTGCCTGCGCTGCAGAACTGCCCGCAACGTCGTGGCGTGTGCACTCGCGTGTACACTACTACGCCGAAAAAACCTAACTCGGCACTGCGTAAAGTATGCCGTGTGCGCCTGACCAACGGTTTCGAGGTTTCCTCGTACATCGGCGGTGAAGGCCACAACCTGCAAGAGCACAGCGTCGTCCTGATTCGTGGCGGCCGTGTAAAAGACTTGCCAGGTGTTCGTTACCACACCGTTCGCGGCTCCTTGGATACCTCCGGCGTTAAAGGCCGTAACCAGGGTCGTTCGAAGTACGGTACCAAGAAGCCTAAGTAGTAGCGGCTTTTTGTAAAAACTGAATCATCTTATTTTCTGAGTCGATAAGAGTAAGGTCGGAGGCGTCCCGAAAGGGGACCGATTCCGAGCGAACCTGAAGACCGTTTGAGGGCTTATCCATGCCAAGAAGACGCGTAGCAGCCAAGCGCGTAGTGGTTGTCGATTGATTATACTGCAGCCTGATGGTGGCGAATTTCTTGATCATCGTGTTGGATT
>NZ_JBJDOA010000025.1:0-1885 GCF_044900785.1 Pseudomonas sp. NPDC087358 | reverse complement strand
AGCCCAAATACGGCAGCCAGATCCTGGCCAATTTCATGAACCACGTGATGGAAAGCGGCAAGACATCCGTTGCCGAGCGTATCGTTTATGGCGCGCTGGACAAGGTTAAAGAACGCAAGAACAGCGATCCCCTGGAAATCTTCGAGAAAGCTCTCGACGCCATCGCTCCGCTGGTCGAAGTGAAGTCGCGCCGTGTAGGCGGTGCTACTTACCAGGTTCCGGTCGAAGTTCGTCCGTCCCGTCGTAATGCTCTGGCAATGCGTTGGCTGGTAGACTTCGCGCGTAAGCGCGGTGAGAAGTCTATGGCTCTGCGTTTGGCTGGCGAACTGTTGGACGCCGCTGAAGGTAAAGGTGCTGCAGTTAAGAAGCGTGAAGACGTGCACCGTATGGCTGAAGCCAACAAGGCTTTCTCGCACTACCGCTTCTAATCACAGCGTCACTAATTTTGCGAGGGCTTTATGGCTCGTACTACACCGATCAACCGCTACCGTAACATTGGTATCGTTGCTCACGTGGATGCTGGTAAAACCACCACCACCGAGCGCGTCCTTTTTTACACCGGCAAAAGCCACAAAATGGGCGAGGTGCATGACGGCGCCGCGACCACGGACTGGATGGTTCAGGAGCAGGAGCGTGGTATTACCATTACTTCTGCTGCTATCACTGCCTTCTGGCAGGGTTCCGAGAAGCAGCACAAAGACCAGTACCGCTTCAACGTCATTGACACCCCGGGCCACGTAGACTTCACCATTGAAGTTGAGCGTTCCCTGCGTGTTCTCGACGGCGCGGTCGTTGTGTTCTGCGGCACCTCGGGCGTTGAGCCTCAGTCCGAAACCGTATGGCGTCAGGCCAACAAATACGGCGTTCCGCGTCTTGTATACGTAAACAAAATGGACCGTGCCGGTGCGGACTTTCTGCGCGTAATTGGTCAGATCAAGCAGCGCCTGGGTCACACTCCGGTGCCGATCCAGCTTGCCATCGGTGCAGAAGACAACTTCCAGGGTCAGATCGACCTGATGTCCATGGAAGCTGTGTACTGGAACGACGCTGACAAGGGCATGGTCCCTCGTCGCGAGCCTATCCCTGCAGAACTGCAGGAACTGGCTGACGAGTGGCGCGGTAACATGGTCGAGGCTGCGGCCGAAGCCAGCGAAGAGCTGATGAACAAGTACCTTGAAGGTGAAGAACTCACCAACGAGGAAATCAAGGCCGCTCTGCGTCAGCGTACCATCGCTGGTGAGATCGTTCTGGCTGTTTGCGGTTCTTCCTTCAAGAACAAGGGCGTTCCCCTTGTTCTCGACGCCGTTATCGACTACCTGCCGGCACCGGTTGATATTCCTGCCATCAAGGGTACCGACCCTGATGACGAGACTAAAGACCTGGAGCGTCATGCAGACGACAACGAGCCGTTCTCGGCGTTGGCGTTCAAGATCGCTACCGACCCATTCGTCGGTACCTTGACTTTCGTCCGCGTTTACTCGGGCGTGTTGGCATCCGGCGACGGTGTGATCAACTCGGTCAAAGGCAAGAAAGAGCGCGTGGGTCGTATGGTGCAAATGCACGCAAACGCCCGTGAAGAGATCAAGGAAGTACGCGCTGGCGACATCGCGGCCCTGATCGGCATGAAGGACGTCACCACCGGTGAAACCTTGTGCAACGCTGACAAGCCAATCATCCTGGTCCGCATGGACTTCCCGGAGCCGGTAATTTCGGTTGCCGTTGAGCCAAAAACCAAGGATGACCAGGAAAAAATGGGTATCGCACTGGGCAAACTTGCTCAGGAAGACCCGTCTTTCCGCGTCAAGACTGATGAAGAGACTGGTCAAACGATCATCTCTGGCATGGGCGAACTGCACCTGGACTTCCGGGGTGTGCGGAGGCGGCG
>NZ_JBJDOA010000024.1:0-15808 GCF_044900785.1 Pseudomonas sp. NPDC087358 | reverse complement strand
CGCGATGCACCTGGCCCGCCGCGCCGTCTGACTCTACTGCCGGTGCCCGGCAGATCGCTGGCAAGCCAAGCTCCCACGGCCTGCGGCCAGAATCAAAAGCAGGCGGCGCAATAGTCCAAAGCTGCTTGAGGAGCTTGTTTGAAACCATAGAATCTCCTACAGAGGACTTTCAACGCTGGCCCCTGCGCGGGCTGACTTGGCCGCCCCGCTGCGCTACCATCCCAGTCCCCAACGAGCTCCGACCAAGGACGACGCGATGAACCGAGTGTTGTACCCAGGCACCTTCGACCCTATCACCAAGGGCCACGGCGACCTGGTCGAGCGCGCCTCGCGGCTGTTCGACCAGGTGGTCATCGCCGTTGCCGCCAGCCCCAAGAAGAACCCGCTGTTCCCGCTGGAGCAACGCGTGGAACTGGCACGTGAAGCCACCAAGCACCTGCCTAACGTCGAGGTCGTGGGTTTCTCCAGCCTGCTGGCGCATTTTGCCCAGGAGCAGAACGCCAACATCCTGCTTCGTGGATTGCGCGCCGTGTCGGATTTCGAGTACGAATTCCAGTTGGCCAACATGAATAAACAGCTCGCTCCGGATGTGGAAAGTCTTTTTCTCACGCCGTCCGAACGCTATTCATTCATTTCATCTACGCTGGTCAGAGAAATCGCAGCATTAGGTGGGGACATCACCAAGTTCGTACACCCGGCAGTCGCCCAGGCGCTCAGCGAAAGGTTCAAACCATAGCTGCTTGTCATGTTCAGGTGCATACCGGGCGCTAATGCGGCACAATTCGCCGCATTAGTTTTGATATGCCCGGCGTCCACCGTGGCAGGAGTATCCATGTCCCTGATCATCACCGACGATTGCATCAATTGCGACGTCTGCGAACCCGAGTGCCCGAACGAAGCGATTTCCCAAGGTGAGGAGATCTACGTGATCAACCCGAACCTGTGCACCGAGTGCGTCGGCCATTACGACGAGCCACAGTGCCAGCAGGTCTGCCCCGTGGATTGCATCCCGCTGGATGACAACCACGTGGAGAGCAAGGACGAACTCATGACCAAATACCAATTGATCACCAGCAAGGCATAACTGAAGGCATATCCTGTCGGCATCCGCGCTTTCGCCGAAGACACTGGCTGTAATGCCCGTTGACCTGAGCGAGATACGCATGACATCGAAGTTGACGCGGATACCTTGCTTGTTTGGCGCACTGAGCTTGCTGTGCGCCCTTTCGGCTCAAGCCAGCCCCGATCACCCTGATCAGGCTGCCATTGCCAGCCCCCACCCGCTCGCCACGGCCGCTGGTCGGGAAATCCTGATCGATGGCGGCAATGCCTTCGATGCCGCCGTTGCCATCAGCGCAACCCTCGCCGTGGTCGAGCCCTATGGTTCCGGACTGGGCGGAGGCGGCTTCTTTCTGCTGCGTCAGACCGGCGAGCCTGTGCAGTATCAGTTTCTCGATGCCCGAGAAAAAGCGCCGCTGCGATCCAAGCCCGACATGTTCTATCGCAACGGCATTGCACAGCCGGACCTGTCACTCAATGGCCCTCTGGCAGCCGCAATCCCCGGCCTGCCCGCCGCGTTGGTTGAGCTGGCCGAACGCTATGGGCGCTTGCCGCTGAGCATCTCCATGGCGCCCGCCATCCGGACGGCTTACCTGGGTTTCAAGGTCGACGAGGTGTACCGGGAGCGCGCCAGCTGGCGGCTGTTCGCGCTGCGTGCCAACAAGGAAAGCGCCCGGCTGTTTCTGCGAAACAATGACGTGCCGGCCCTGGGCGAGGTGATCAGGCAACCTGAACTGGCGCAGACACTGGACCGTCTGGCCGACAGGGGTCGTGCCGGCTTCTATAGCGGCCTGACCGCACAGGCCATGGTCAGCGGGGTTCGGGCCGGGGGCGGGATCTGGAACTACCATGACTTCGAAGAGTACGAGGTCATTACCCGCACCCCGTTACGCTTTCAACTGGCCGACCAGCGTGAACTGATCAGCGCCCCGCCGCCCTCTGCGGGGGGTATCGCCCTGGCGCAGAGCCTGTTCATGCTGCAACAGCTGCCTTGGCGCGAATCGGCAAAGGTCCAGCGCGCGCATTACGTGGTCGAAGTGCTGCGCCGCGCCTATCGTGACCGCACCATGCTCGGCGACCCTGATTTCGTGCCCAATCCGATTGCCCAGGTGCTGGCGCAGGATTATCTGCTGCAGCAGGCGATCAGCATCGATCCGCATCAGGCCACGCCTAACAACGCGCTGCCCCCGGCACCCCGCTGGCGCGAAGGCGACAATACCAGCCACTTCGCCGTACTCGATACCCAAGGCAATGCCGTCGCGGCGACGCTGTCGTTGAATCTTCCGTTTGGCTCGACGTTCACCGTGCCCGGCACAGGCGTGGTCCTCAATGATGAAATGGACGACTTCGCGGTCGACCCCAAAAGCAGTAACACTTATGGGCTGCTCGGCAGCCAGGCCAACGCCATCAAGCCCGGCAAGCGCCCGCTGTCGAGCATGAGCCCCAGCTTCATCGAAAGCCCTCATGCCTTCACGGCCTTTGGCACACCTGGCGGCAGCCGGATCCCCAGCATGGTGCTGTTGTCGATGCTGCAATACCTGGACGATCAGCCGGTCGCCAACTGGGCCTCGGTACCGCGTTACCATCATCAGTACGTACCGGACGTGATGGAATATGAGCCAGGAGCGTTCACTGCCCAGGAGTTGAGCGATCTACAGGAACGGGGCTACAAACCCAAAGAGACCAGGCGCGACTTTGGCAATCAGCAGGTGTTGTTGTGGCGCAAGAACAACGCCAGTGTGGAGGCGGCCAGTGATCCGCGAGGAATCGGGGTCTCAGCGACGTTCCGGCCCGACGCTGCGCTTCATCTAGTGCGCGGATGCGCCGATCACTCCTGTTTACCGTAGCTATTGCCTGTACAGCCCAGGCAACGAACGAATGCAGCCTTGCCCGGGTCGACCACCAGCGCTTTGCCCGTGCGGCCAATTCCGCCGCCAGTGGCGGTAAAAGGAAGCGCAATGACGAACAATCCCGCACCGACAATCGTCGCGGCAATCAGTAGTGGTCGCGCTATCAGCAAGTCACCAATCATCGCGTAGGCCGGCGGGTTCTGGATCTGGTAGACCGGATCGCCACTGCCCGAGGCCTCCACCTGCGCCATGGCCGGCGTCATCTGCAGGCCGAAGAACAAGGCCAGACTGGCAGCAAGAATGCGAAACGGGCTCATGGCGTGATCCTTCAGGCTCAGCAGGAAAAGTGATGCTGCTCACTATAAACGCGGATGGAGGTTAAGCAAGGGGATGTCTGTCTCATTCACGACACACCTTGTGCAGCGTCAAGAGTTGCCAGCCGGGAGCCGGTGGGATCACCCCGCTTGGCAAGCCGTGCGGCTATCAGGGCGGGCAGACCCCAGTTCTATTTCTGACATTTGGGGCAATAAACACTCGCCCTCTGACCCAGCTTGACCTCGCGCAGCGTCGTCCCGCAGACCTTGCAGGGTTGCCCCCCACGGCCGTAGGCGAACAGCTCCTGCTGGAAATAACCGGGCTGGCCGTCACCGCCGATGAAATCGCGCAGTGTGGTGCCACCTCGCTCGATCGCCGCTGCCAGGATGCGTTTGATCTCGATCGCCAGCTTTATATAGCGTGCCTTGGAGACGCTTTTTGCTTCCCGTCGCGGATCGATACCTGCGGCGAACAGTGCCTCGGTCGCGTAGATATTGCCCACGCCCACCACCACCGCGTTGTCCATGATGAACGGCTTGACCGCCATCGAACGCCCACGTGACAGCTCGAACAGGCGCAAGCCGTCGAACAGCTCGGTCAGCGGCTCCGGCCCTAGACGAATCAGCAATTCGTGATGATGCGGATCAAGGCTCCACAGCATTGCGCCGAAGCGCCGGGGGTCGGTGTAACGCAGCGCCATCCCTGATTCAAGTTCGATGTCCACGTGCTCGTGCTTGAGCGCGGGCAGCCCGGCCTCCACCAGACGCAGGTTGCCGGACATGCCCAGATGACTGATCAACGTACCCACTTCAGCCTGGATCAGCAGGTACTTGGCGCGGCGCTCGACCACCACGATCTTCTGCCCGGACAGGCGCACATCGAGGTCTTCGGGGATCGGCCAGCGCAGCCGCCGGTCGCGCACAATCACGCGGCTGACGCGCTGGCCCTCCAGATGAGGCGCGATGCCCCGGCGGGTGGTTTCGACTTCTGGTAATTCAGGCATGAGGCAACTCGATGGCAGGCAAAGCGCAAGCGCGCGGAATCAATGCGCGCTCAGTTCGCGAATACTTTCCTTGAGGTTTTCGAAGTCATAATCAGACAAGCCGACATAATCGAGAACCAGGTGACCGATGCTGTTCCACTCGTGGTCAATGGCCTGGTTGCCCAGCACACGATGAGACGAACAGATGTGTTCGGCCATCTTCAGGATCGCCAGCAGGTTCTTCAACGGGGCATTACGCCCGGACTCTTCCTGAAAGATTGCCAGCGCATTGTGATGATTGGCGATGGCATTGCTGACATGTTCCGGCAAACGCCACGACTTGGCGGTGAAATAGCCGACAACAGCGTGGTTGGTATTGAGAAGGCGGTTTTCCGTGTCTACCACACGGCATTCGGGCCCTGCCTTGGCGTATGCCTCTTCCAGGACACTCATGTACTCGGGAAAGCGCTTGAGCATCAATGGCACGCCGCAGTCATGGAACAGACCCAAGGCGTAGGATTCGTCCACGGTTTGCGAGCCGACGCGCTTGGCCAGGGTCAGACTGGTCATTGCCACATCTTGCGCCGTGTCCCAGAAGCGGTTGAGCACGACAATGGTTTCGTCGCTCATTTCGCCTTTGATCGACTGCGCGTTGATCAGGTTGATCACCGAACGGCTGCCCAGCAGATTGACCGCTCGCTGGATGGACGCGATTTTGTTGGCCAGACCGTAATGCGCCGAGTTGACGATTTTCAGCAGGGCGCCGGAGAGCCCAGGATCTTGCGCGATCAACCGGGCGATCACACCCAGGTCAGGGTCGGGCATGTACTGCTCCATCTGCAAATCAACCATGATTTGCGGCTGGGGCGGAACGCTGATGCCTTGCAACGCCTGCTGGATCTGCTCGGAAGTAAGCTCTTGGGACATAAGTACACACTCAGGGTCAGGTGGGGATTCTAACCCCTACCGCCCATCCTTCTACAACCGTTGGAAACACTCTTTGGATCCGAATGACCGTCAGCCGGTTAATTCTGTGAAGCCCGCCCGCAAATAGAATGACGGCGCTATAATCCCGCTCTTTTTTCCGGAGCGACGTCATGTCCCTGCCTAGCTTGCGCCTCAAGCCCAACGCCGACCGTCGCCTGCGCGCCGGCCACCTGTGGATCTACAGCAACGAAATCGACGTGGCCGCCACCCCGCTCAACGGCTTCGCTGCAGGCACTCAAGCGATCCTCGAAGCAGCGGGCGGCAAGCCGCTGGGCATCGTCGCCATGAGCCCGAACAACCTGATCTGCGCGCGCTTGCTGTCGCGTGACATCAAGCTGCCGCTGGACAAGTCGCTGCTGGTACATCGCCTGAACGTCTGCCTGTCGCTGCGCGAGCGCCTGTTCGACAAGCCGTTCTATCGCCTGGTGTTCGGCGACTCCGACCTGCTGCCAGGTTTGGTGGTCGATCGTTTCGGCGACATTCTGGTGGTGCAGCTGGCGTCTGCCACCATGGAACAGCACAAGGATGATGTCCTGGCGGCGCTGATCCAAGTGATCAAGCCAAGCGGCATCCTGCTCAAGAACGACTCCGCAGCGCGCGACGCCGAAGGCCTGAACCGATACGTCGAAACCGCATTTGGCGTGGTGCCGGAGTGGGTTGCGCTGGAAGAAAACGGCGTGAAGTTCGAAGCGCCGGTCATGGAAGGCCAGAAGACCGGCTGGTTCTACGACCACCGTATGAACCGCGCGCGCCTGGCGCCATACGTCAAAGGCAAGCGCGTCCTGGACCTGTTCAGCTACATCGGCGGCTGGGGCGTGCAGGCCGGTGCTTTCGGCGCCAGCGAAGTATTCTGCGTCGACGCCTCCAGCTTCGCTCTCGATGGCGTGGAACGTAACGCGGCGCTCAACGGCTTTGCCGAGAAGGTCACCTGCATCGAAGGCGACGTGTTCGAAGCCCTGAAAGAGCTCAAGGCCTCCGAAGAACGCTTCGATGTGATCGTCGCCGACCCGCCCGCGTTCATCAAACGCAAGAAAGACCTGAAAAACGGCGAAGGTGCTTACCGCCGCCTGAACGAGCAAGCCATGCGCCTGCTCAGCAAGGACGGCATTCTGGTCAGCGCCTCCTGCTCGATGCACCTGCCCGAGGACGATCTGCAGAACATCCTCCTGACCAGCGCCCGCCACCTGGACCGCAACATCCAGCTGCTGGAACGCGGCGGCCAGGGCCCGGACCATCCGGTGCACCCGGCAATCCCGGAGACGCGCTATATCAAGAGCATCACCTGCCGGCTTTTGCCTAACAGCTGATTGGTGCGGTAGCACAGCTGCGCAACTCGCGAGCAAGCTCACTCCTACAGGTCAAGCACAGCCCCCTGTAGGAGTGAGCTTGCTCGCGATCCATCCCACCGTAGCCTAGGTGGGAGTGGGCTCGCGATCGCGATCGGTCTTACAACCACACCGCATCCCACAATGAATAATCGCCCAACTTACTGACTAACCCGGCCCGCAAAGGATTTGCCACAACATATCTGGCCATCTTCAAAAGATCCTCCTCCTTTCGCAACGCCCGATCATGAAAACCTCTTTGCCAAAGCTGCCTATGCTGGCCTCTTGCCTGATTAACCGCCCGAGCATTTTGTGACTTCACCCGCTGCATGAGCGGCGTCAACTCACATTGCTTCAGCTCCAGTAACCAGTGGACGTGATCCGGCATAACTACCCAAGCGAGTGAATCTGCGGCGCCCGACTGCTGGGCCGACCGGAGCTCATTCACCATCAACCGGCCGAGTCTCCAGTCGGCAAACACCGGTTCTCGTCCATGGGTGACTGAGGTAATGAGATAAATTCGCCCGGATTGGGAAAATCGTCCGTTGCGTAAACATTTGCCACGCGCAAAAGCCTGCATTCCGTTGCTCCTTTCAGTAATACCAAACCGAGACTAGGGCAGCTACCGAACGCCTGCGCAGATTAGGAATTCCGGATATGTCCATACGATCGTGATCGCGAGCAAGCTCACTCCTACAGGTCAAGCGCAGCCCGTGTAGGAGTGAGCTTGCTCGCGATCCATCCCACCGCAGCCCCGTAGGAGTGAGCTTGCTCGCGATCCATCCCACCGCAGCCCGTAGGAGTGAGCTTGCTCGCGATCCATCCCACCGCAGCCCCGTAGGAGTGAGCTCGCTCGCGATCCATCCCCCGCATGCGCCGCAGACGCAACCGTGCCCACGACCCCCCGATTCCCAGCCAGAAACCGACCGCTCAGGCGCAAGACCCCACCCTCAACGCTTCCCACCATTCCCTCCCGCCGCCACAGGTGTAGAATCAGCGCTATTCATCGCCAGTCATCCCCCGGCGGGTTTATGAGCTCAGGCTGAGCGCACGGTGATCCCGTGGCGTTCGGTTTCTTCGCTGCATCGGTCACTGCCTTTTGCAAGCGACGTCACTAGAAGCTCACTCCCTTCCCTGTAAGCCGATTAGCCGGAGTGCTCCAATGCCTGATTACCGCTCGAAAACATCGACCCACGGCCGCAATATGGCCGGCGCGCGCGCCCTGTGGCGTGCCACGGGTATGAAAGACGAAGACTTCAAGAAGCCGATCATTGCGATCGCCAACTCGTTCACCCAGTTCGTACCGGGCCACGTGCACCTCAAGGATCTGGGGCAACTGGTCGCCCGTGAGATCGAACGTGCCGGCGGCGTCGCCAAGGAATTCAACACCATCGCCGTGGACGACGGCATCGCCATGGGCCATGACGGCATGCTGTATTCCCTGCCGAGCCGCGAGATCATTGCCGACTCCGTGGAGTACATGGTCAACGCCCACTGCGCCGACGCCATTGTCTGCATCTCCAACTGCGACAAGATCACCCCTGGCATGCTGATGGCTGCACTGCGCCTGAACATCCCGGTGATTTTCGTCTCCGGTGGCCCGATGGAAGCCGGCAAGACCAAGCTCGCCAGCCACGGCCTGGACCTGGTCGATGCGATGGTCATCGCTGCCGACTCCAGCGCCTCCGACGAGAAAGTCGCCGAGTACGAGCGCAGCGCCTGCCCGACGTGCGGTTCGTGCTCCGGCATGTTCACCGCAAACTCGATGAACTGCCTGACCGAAGCCTTGGGCCTTGCCCTGCCTGGCAACGGTTCGACTCTGGCCACGCACTCCGACCGCGAACAGCTGTTCCTGCAGGCGGGCCGCACCATCGTCGAGCTGTGCAAAACCTACTACCGCGACAACGACGACTCGGTTCTGCCGCGTAACATCGCCAACTTCAAAGCCTTTGAAAACGCGATGACCCTGGACATCGCCATGGGCGGCTCGACCAACACCATCCTGCATTTGCTGGCCGCGGCGCAGGAAGCCGAAATCCCGTTCGACCTGCGCGACATCGACCGTTTGTCGCGCAAGGTGCCGCAACTGTGCAAGGTTGCACCGAACATCCAGAAGTACCACATGGAAGACGTGCATCGCGCCGGCGGCATCTTCAGCATTCTCGGCTCGCTCGCCCGTGGCGGTCTGCTGCACACCGACCTGCCGACCGTGCACACCCCGTCGATGGAAGAAGCCATCGCCAAGTGGGACATTACCCAGACTGACGACGAAGCGGTGCACACCTTCTTCAGGGCAGGCCCGGCCGGTATCCCCACGCAAACCGCGTTCAGCCAGTCGACCCGCTGGGAAACCCTGGATGACGACCGCGAAAACGGCTGCATCCGCAGCGTCGAGCACGCTTACTCGCAAGAAGGCGGTCTGGCGGTGCTCTACGGCAACATCGCGCTGGACGGCTGCGTGGTTAAAACCGCGGGCGTGGACGAGTCGATCCACGTGTTCGAAGGCAACGCGAAGATTTTCGAAAGCCAGGACAGCGCCGTGCGCGGCATCCTTGCTGACGAAGTGAAGGCCGGCGACATCGTGATCATCCGTTACGAAGGCCCTAAAGGCGGCCCGGGCATGCAGGAAATGCTATACCCGACCTCTTACCTGAAATCCAAAGGCCTGGGCAAGGCGTGTGCGTTGCTGACTGACGGGCGCTTCTCGGGCGGTACTTCAGGGCTGTCCATCGGCCACGCTTCGCCTGAAGCCGCTGCTGGCGGCGCGATCGGTCTGGTCCGTGACGGCGACAAAGTGCTGATCGACATTCCCAATCGTGGCATCAACCTGTTGATCTCCGATGAGGAAATGGCCGCCCGCCGTGCCGAGCAGGACCAGAAAGGCTGGAAACCGGTCGAGTCTCGTCCTCGCAAGGTCACGACTGCACTGAAGGCTTACGCGCTGCTCGCCACCAGCGCCGACAAAGGTGCCGTGCGTGACAAGGCGATGCTGGACAAGCTGATGCCATAACGGCGCCACAGCGGCAAACAAAAAACCCGGCAGCGATGCCGGGTTTTTTTGTGAGGGCTGAAAGGGCACACAAGAGTCCTGAGCCGGAGCAGTCGTGACCTGCGTCGTGCTTACTGAATCTCCTCGGGCTTGACGATCACCCAGTTCTTGTCCGCCGTGACTGGCAAACCTTCCTTGGCCTGGGCCTCGGCGTTGGTTTTCATCATGCCGCTGAGCTGGGTCATGTATTTGTCCTTGCGGTTGATCCACAGGTGGATACCGCCCTTGCCGACGTCAACGCTATGGAACAGCATGTAGCCATCGCTGGTGGGTGTGTCGCCTGCGACCAGTACCGGCTTCTTCCACTGATCGATATAGGTCAGGATCGCCGCCTGCTTGCCCGCCATCCAGGTCGCAGGGGTCCACAGATACGGGGTCAACTCAAGGCCGAGGTTGGCCTTCTCGTCATACTTGCCCGCCGTGATCTGCTTGCGCGCGGTGGTCAGCTCGCCGGTGGCGCGATTCTTCAGCAGCGTGGTCACGCCGATGACGTTCTGCGGTTTGACGTTGTAACCGTACTTGGGATCGGAGGCGACCATGCGTACCAGCTCTTCGGAGGCAGCGGTCATCACATAGACCTCAATGCCGTTTTCCATCAGCTTGTTGTAAAGCTCGGCTTGCCCGGTGAAGACCTTGGGCGGCGGCACGTCGATGGTCTTGACCGCATCGCCGTCGTAATAGGTGCTTGGCACCGGTTTGCCGGAAGCCATCAGCTCGTCGACATACCCCTTGAGCTCCTTGAGGGTGAAGCCGGAAAACACCTGCGCCACCCACGGGTAGCAGACCATATCGTCCAC
This sequence comes from Pseudomonas sp. NPDC087358, assembly GCF_044900785.1. NCBI lineage: Bacteria > Pseudomonadati > Pseudomonadota > Gammaproteobacteria > Pseudomonadales > Pseudomonadaceae > Pseudomonas > Pseudomonas sp. NPDC087358. The sequence goes on along the minus strand of NZ_JBJDOA010000024.1, from coordinate 5,444 downwards.
TTCGCACAGGCGGTAGTAATAGCTGAACAGGCTTTCCTTGTGGTCGGCGGTGTCCTTGAACGGGATCAGCTTGAGGGAGGGGTCGAGCTTCTCACGGGTGATCAGCCCTTTGTTCTCCATGAACGGCAACAGCGACTCTTCCAGGTCGTAGCGATAGCTGGTGTTGTCCATGTCGAAGACCGCGAAGTTACCCTTGTTGGCATTCGCCGCGATCATGGCATTGAGTTGCCTGGCTGCAGGCTCGGGCCAATGCGTGAGCTCCGTGGAAAACGCCTGGCCGGCAAGGCCCAGACAGAGCGCAGCGGCCAACAGTTTAGGTGCGAGCTTCATAACGGTGTCCTCCCCTTTATCAGTTCGAGGATGGACCCTAACAAAAAGCCATTACTGTTTTAATGCGTCAGCGACCGTGCGCGTTCTGATGGCGTCACGTTGATAACCATTCGCGACAGATGTCATAAAAACGACACCGCCGTCACATAGAAGCATCGCGAGCAAGCTCACTCCTACAAGGAATCGCGGTTGCCTGTAGGAGTGAGCTTGCTCGCGATGAGATTGTCAGCGACGCTCCCAGACCTCGAAGTTGTACGCTGGCTTGTCATCAAGCGCCGGGTTCTCGGTGTTGCCAACTCGTTTCCACTCGGTCGGATCAAACTCTGGGAACCATGCGTCACCTTCAGGACTCAACGCCACGCGGGTCAGGTACAAACGGTCGGCCTGGGCCAGACCTTGCGCATAAAGCTGCGCGCCGCCGATCAGCATCACTTCGCTGACGCCCTGCTCCGCCGCCCACGCTTCAGCGCGCTGCACAGCCGCCTCGAGCGAGGTGAACACCTCGGCGCCTTCAAGCTGAAGGTTGGCCTGGCGGCTCACGACGAGGTTCAAGCGACCTGGCAGCGGACGACCCAGCGAATCCCAGGTCTTGCGCCCCATGATGATCGGTTTGCCCAGGGTGGTGGCCTTGAAATATTTGAAGTCCCCCGGCAAGTGCCAGGGCATGGAATTGTCGACACCGATGACCCGGTTTTCAGCCAGGGCGGCGATCAGGCTGAGGGGGAGATGTTTTTTCATGGCGGCGAGGATATCAGAGGTGCTGGGTTGATTCGTAGACAGCCACAACGGTTATGCTCACCCCTGACCCTACCGACGAGACGCCGTGTGACTGCACTGACCCCCCTCGATGAATTATGGCTGACCGAAGCGGTGCGTCTGCGCGAGCAACATGCAGGCCCCCTTGAGGACGATGAGGCCAACCGCCGCGCCCGCGCCAAAGCGGGCGACCTGCTCACCCGGATAAAGAATCGTGCCCTTTGGCTGGCCGAGCGGGATGGCATGCTCGCGGCCTTGCAGCACTGGAAGCAGGGAGCACGGCTTGCGTTGATGCTGCTGGCGGTTGTCGCTGTCATCAGCGGCGCCGGCCTGGCATTCGCGGCATTGGGTGACGGGCAGACACCGGTCAACGTGTTCTGGGCGCTGGGCAGTCTGCTGGGCCTGAACCTGATCTTGCTCATCAGCTGGACGCTGGGCCTGCTGTTCGCCGGTGAAAGCGCCGCCAGCCTGGGCCGCCTGTGGTTATGGCTGAGCGAGAAACTGGCCAGCGACGCCCAGGCAGCGCAATTGCCCCCGGCACTGCTTCTGCTGTTGCAACGCAAGCGCCTGAACCGCTGGGTTCTCGGCACTTGCGTCAACGGGTTGTGGTTGCTGGCCCTGCTCAGCGCGCTGACGCTACTGCTGTTGCTCATGGCCACCCGGCGTTACGGCTTTGTCTGGGAGACGACGATTCTGGGCAGCGACACCTTTGTCAGCCTGACCAAAGGCCTAGGTACGCTGCCGTCACTGCTGGGCTTCAGCATCCCGAGCGAAGACATGATCCGCGCCAGTGGCGACCGCGCTCTGGTGATCGAAAACGCCCGACAGGCCTGGGCGGCCTGGCTGGTAGGGGTGCTGGTGGTGTATGGCATCGTGCCGCGCTTACTGCTGACACTGCTGTGTTATGGCCGTTGGCGTGCCGGGCGCAGGCTTCTCGCGCTGGACTTGAGCGAGCCCGAATTCGTCGAACTGCGCGAGCGCCTGATGCCCAGCAGTGAGCGCATGGGCGTCAACGATGCCGCGCCCGCCGAACTGCCACAGCTGCAGTCCGGCCAGACCGCCGACCACAGCCAGGGCGCGCTGTTGGTCGCCATCGAGCTGGACGGCCAACATCCATGGCCGCCGAGACTGCCCGAACACGTGGCGAACGCCGGGGTTCTCGACAGCCGCGAATCGCGCCGAAACCTGCTCGACCAACTGACCCGCTATCCACCTGCCCGATTGCTCATCGCCTGCGATCCACGGCGTTCTCCAGACCGCGGCAGTCTTGCCTTGATCGCCGAGCTGGGCCGATGTGCCGGCGCTACCCGCGTCTGGCTGCTGCCCTCACCGACAGGCCAGGCACTGGATGCCGATCGGCTTGGCGACTGGCACCTCGCACTGGAGCAGCTGCAACTGAGCTGGGCTGACACCGCGCCGCTGGCATGGCTGGAGAACGGACATGACTGAGAAGACCGCGAATCGCCCGCTGAAACTCGCCGTGGTCGGTCACACCAACGTCGGCAAGACTTCGCTGCTGCGCACGCTGACCCGTGATGTGGGTTTCGGCGACGTCTCTCACCGTCCAAGCACCACCCGACATGTCGAAGGCGCGCGGCTGTCGGTGGATGGCGAGGCGCTACTGGAGTTGTATGACACGCCCGGCCTGGAAGACGCCATCGCACTGCTCGACTTTCTGGAGCGACTTGATCGCCCGGGCGAACGCCTGGACGGCCCCGCTCGGCTGACGCGCTTTCTTGACGGCAGCGAGGCCCGGCAGCGTTTTGAACAGGAAGCCAAGGTTCTGCGTCAGTTACTCGCCTGCGACGCCGGGCTGTACGTGATCGATGCTCGCGAACCGGTACTGGCCAAGTACCGCGATGAACTTGCGGTGCTCGCCAGCTGTGGCAAACCCCTGCTGCCGGTGCTGAACTTTGTCAGCAGTGCCCGGCACCGCGAACCGGACTGGCGTGAAGCCCTGGCCCGCTTGGGTCTGCATGCGGTGGTGCGCTTTGACAGTGTTGCGCCGCCGCAAGACGGTGAGCGGCGACTGTACCAAAGCCTGGCGTTATTGCTGGAAAACTCCCGCGGGCAACTTGAGCGGCTGATCGTCGATCAACAGGCGCAGCGTGAAGTACGTCGACACAGCGCAGCTCGCTTGATCGCTGAACTGTTGCTCGATTGCGCCGCCTGCCGACGCAGCGTGGCCACCGAGCCCGAGCAGGTGAATGCAGCGATCGACGATCTGCGCAAAGCCGTGCGCCAGCGCGAGCAACGCTGCGTCGAGGCTCTGCTCAAGTTGTACGCGTTCCGTCGTGAAGACGCCTCGGCCAGCGACCTACCGCTGCTGGATGGTCGCTGGGGTGATGACCTGTTCAATCCAGAGACGTTGAAGCTGCTGGGTGTACGCGTTGGCAGCGGCATTGCGGCGGGCGCCGCAGCAGGCGCCGGGGTGGACCTGCTGGTCGGCGGTATTACGCTGGGCGCGGCAGCACTGGTCGGCGCCATCGCAGGCGGCGCTCTGCAAACCGCACGAAGCTATGGCGCACGGCTGGTGGGCAAGCTCAAGGGCCAGCGCGAGCTGACCGTCGACGATGCGGTGCTACGCCTGCTGGCATTGCGTCAGCGGCAACTGTTGGTGGCACTGGAGGCCCGCGGGCATGCGGCGATGGACAGCATCAGCCTTGACGCGCTTCAGGAGAAGACCTGGCGCGAAGGCAAGCTTCCTGGCGCACTGCACAAAGCGCGAGCGCATCCGCAGTGGTCATCGCTGAACCCTCAGGCACGGCTCAATCAGGCAGAGCGGCACGAGCAGGTGGAGGCGCTGGCTAAAACGGTGCTCGCCTGACGACGCACGATGATCGATGGCAGCGGCCAATAGCACGCCGACAGTCGCGCCGTTCATTTTGCGATAGGGGAAATGCGCGCGGCCCGGTATGATCGCGCGCCCGATACACCCGGAACCGTGCCCTGATGAAACCCACCTTGATCGCCGCCGCAGAACTCGACCGTCTCGAGACCTGGCAGAAATACTCCAGCCACATGTGCGGAGGCTGCGTCTCCAGCTGCTGCACACTGCCTGTGGAAGCGAAGATCAAGGACCTGATCCGTATCGGCATCGTCGACGAGTTCGAGCAGGGTGACAATCCGAAGAACATCGCCAAGCGCCTGCAGAAAGAAGGCATCATCGAGCGTTTCAACCAGAAGTCCGGCATCTTCACCTTGCAGCGCATGAGCAACAATGACTGCCTGTATCTGGATCGCAAGAGCCGGTTGTGCACGATCTACGACAAACGCCCGGACACCTGCCGCAATCACCCGAAAATCGGCCCGCGCCCAGGCTACTGCGCGTACAAGCCCAAGGAAGTGGTGCGCGATACCCGCGTCCGAGTCTTGGAAAAGTTCTGATTCGGTCGCTCTACCCCGCCGATTACCCGCAGACGCCTGTGGCATTTCCGACATACGCGCCCCACACCACTCGGCGCGCATGTAACGCATTCTTATGAATAGCTGAGATTCGTCTGACAGAAAAGCCCGGCCACTGTCACTAGCATGGAGCATCTTTCCCCTAGAGAAGATGCTCATGCGTTATTTGAAAGTGGCGGCACAGGACCGCAGCGGCAATGGCAGAGCCGACACCGTCCTGCTGCAGTTTCGGGACGACTCCACCCAGCTGGTCTTCAAGGCTTTCGCTGTCGACCTCACCGCTGACGGCAGCATCGAATTCAGCTATGCCGGCGATATCAACTGCAATGGTGGAGAGAACCTCCAGGACCAGAAGCAACTGAATGTCTTCGCCGAAGCCTTCCTCAAACTCAACTGGTTCAATATCGGTGACAGCGTGGTGCGCTACGTGAAGCTCGAGGCCCGGGACTACCACGGCGATGGCTCGCCGAATATCGTCAACCTGCACTTCATCGAAGACGATGGCCTGCCCTGCACGCCCATCAAGATGAGGACCGCCTCGGCTTATGACGGCACCAACGACGGCAACTTGGACTCGTTCACCAACAGTGACATCAACGGCGACGGCATCGCCAATACCGCGGACAAACTGCTGATGCGCGAGCTGTCGGAAGCCTTCCTGGCGTTTCGCTGGTTTCAACGCTGATCTGGGTACGGCACCTTCAGTATCCTGATCCCGCACAAACAAAAACGCCCCCGGCCTTTCGACCGGGGGCGTTTTTTTCAGCTAGAACCTAGACTCAGTTCTTGGCCTTTTTGGCAGCGCGGGTACGCTCGCCTTCGTCCAGAACCTTCTTGCGAAGACGGATGGACTTAGGAGTGACTTCGCACAGCTCGTCGTCCTGGATGAATTCCAGAGCCTGTTCCAGGGTGAAGCGAACAGGTGGTACCAGAGCGATGGTTTCGTCTTTAGC
>NZ_JBJDOA010000023.1:0-32775 GCF_044900785.1 Pseudomonas sp. NPDC087358 | reverse complement strand
CCTTGATGGCGGTGATTTTGAATTGAATCGAATACTTGCCCATGCTGAACACCCAAAAAGTCAGGATTGGTGTCCAACTTTTTGAGGTCAGTTCAAAGCTGTGTCTGTTTTGTCGGGGAATGTGTCTGGCAATGAGCTGATTTCCACCGTCCTGCCCGGCACGCCGCACATTTGCAGGAGCCGGCTTGCTGGCGAATGCGATGGGTCTGACGACTCGTCTTTGAATGATCCGGCGCATTCGCCGGCAAGCCCGCTCCCACGGAGTTCAGCCAGGCACATATTCACAGCTCGGGAATGCTTGGCCATCCGGCCACAGTGCAGACACAAAAGGCATTGCAGCGAAAAAGTCCGAAGTGTTGGGAAGCCCGGCCCGTTTATCCGCAGGGGGAAATCGCTTGTACTAGTCCCAAGCGCCCCCACCCCGAAAGCTCATAGGGCTTTCGACCCGGGCAGACATTCGACGGATCTTCCCTTTTCACACTTCAGATCGAGGCAATCATGTCCGCACTTCATTCCCCCGTTAACGTTGGCCCCTTCACCTTCGCCCACCGTGTGGTGCTGGCCCCCTTGACCCGCATGCGTGCCGAAGAAGGCGCCCGCCCCGGCCCGCTGATGGCCGAGTACTACGCCCAGCGCACATCCGAAGGCGGTTTGCTGATCGGTGAAGCGACCATCGCGGCGCCGAACGGCAACGGCTACCTCGGCGCTCCCGGCTTGTTCGAGGACAGCCAGATCGCCGGCTGGAAACAGGTCACTGACGCGGTCCACAACAAAGGCGGCAAGATCTTTTTGCAGCTGTATCACGCCGGACGTCAATCCAACATTGACGTGCAGCCTGAAGGCAGCATCCCGGTCGGCCCTTCGCAAGTCCTTCACGGTGGTGTCGCTTACACCACCCAAGGCTGGGTACCGAATACTCCGAACCGCGCGCTGACCGTCGAGGAAATCGCCGATTTGGTAGAAAGCTTCCGCACCGCTGCCGAGCGCGGCGTGAAGGCCGGCTTCGACGGCGTTGAGCTGCACGGCGCCAACGGGTATCTGGTCGATCAGTTCCTGCAGGACAACAGCAACAAGCGCACCGACCTCTACGGTGGCTCGTTCGAGAACCGCAGCCGCTTTCTGCTGGAAGTGACCAACGCGCTGATCTCGGTCTGGGGCAGTCAGCGGGTTGCCGTGCGCATCGGCCCGAGCGGTACCTGGGGCGACATGGGCGACAAGGACCCAGAAGCCCTGTTCACCTACGTCGCGCAACAGCTGGCAGCGCTGGACCTGGCCTATCTGCACCTGATCGAACCACGCATTCTGGGCAACATCGAAGACGAGAACGCCGACCCCGCGCCGGTCGCCGCGCAATTGATCCGCAAGCACTATAAAGGTGTGATCATCGCCGCCGGTGGTTTCAACGGGCAAAGCGCAGAGGCCATCCTCAAGGCGGGCGACGCCGATCTTGTGGCCTTCGGTCGTCACTTCATTGCCAACCCGGACCTGCCGGAACGCCTGCGCAACAACCTGCCGCTCAACGCCTACGACCGCCCGACCTTCTTTGGCGGCACCGAGGTGGGCTACACCGACTACGCGTTCTATAAGGAACAAGCCACAGCGTGAGTCACGCTGCACTTCCCGGGTAAGCAAACCCTGTAGCAGTCCGGCTTGCCGGCGGTGGCGGATGCAAAATCGCCTCCGCCGGCAAGCCGGACTGCTACAGGATCTTGCTGCGTCGCGTCAGCCAGACACCACCGCGTAAATCCCCACCACGCTCAGCACCATCACGGTCGCGCCCAATACCAGCACCTCACGCAATGGCGCCGGGATGCGCTCCTGCTTCAGGCCTTTGGCACTCTTGCGATAACGCGCGTTGAGGGCAATCTGAATCAGCAGGCAGGCGATCAGCGAGACGATGATCGGCAGCAAGGCGATCAGGCCGAAGTGCGGGATCCAGCGCAGGAAAATCGTGCACACCACCAGCAACGTCATCAGCGTACGCCGCCATGCCAGCAGCGTGCGTTCAGGCTGCAGGCCGGGGTCGTCATGCCCCAGAGAGACTGGGCGCAGACGACTCACGAGGCGCCGTAGATCAGAAAAACAATAAGCCCCGCCGCAACCAGCGCACCGCCCAGCGAGAGAATGGGCACCAGCACCGGCAAAGGCAACGGCTTGCGCTGACGCATTGCCCGCTCGACCTTGAGCCAGCGCACGCAGGCGCTGGCGCTGACCAGCATCGCCAATACCAGCAACGACAACGCCACGGCACGGCGCAAGCCAGGGCTGAAGACATCGCCAGTGAAGGCCTCGACCGCAATGCCGCCGGCCAGAAACGCCAGCGCCGTACGGATCCACGCCAGAAAGGTGCGCTCGTTGGCCAGGGTGAATCGGGGGTCAGGTTCGCAACCGCCGCCCAGCACAGACCTGGAAAGGCGATCGCGGTCGCAAGGGGCGGTGACGGGTGCAGTGGCTTTGCCAGGATCCGGAGAATTCATGTCGCACCGAGGTCGGGTAGATGCCCGGAATCATACCGGGCATGACCGCGAAAGGCCCGTATCGGCAACGACATCGGTTTGTCCGTGGGCGTAGCCAACACCGATCCTGCAAAGGCTCACTGCCCGCGCTGCGCCAGATCCACCCACACCGGCCCGTTCGGGTACTCATAGCGCTCAAGCGTTTCGGCGGTCATTTCGATGCTGTAACCGGCGCGCTGTGGTGGCATGTAGCGCCCACGGCGGATCACCACCGGATCGAGAAAGTGTTCGTGCAGATGGTCGACGTATTCCAGTACACGGTTCTCGAGCGATCCGCAGACCGCGATGTAATCGAACATCGAGATGTTCTGCACGTATTCGCACAGCCCCACCCCGCCGCCATGCGGGCACACCGGCACCTTGAACTTGGCGGCCATCAGCAACACGATCAGCACCTCATTGAGGCCACCCAGACGCGCCGCGTCCAGCTGGCAGAAATCCAGGGCCTGGGCCTGGAACATCTGCTTGAACATCACCCGGTTGTGGCAGTGCTCGCCGGTGGCCACGCCAATCGGCGCGATGCGCTGGCGAATCGTGGCGTGACCTAGGATGTCGTCAGGGTTGGTCGGTTCTTCGATCCACCAGGGTTCGAATGCTGCCAGCCTGCGCATGTTGCTGATCGACTCTTCCACGCCCCACACCTGGTTGGCGTCCATCATCAAGGTGCGATCCCAGCCCAGTTCATCGCGCAGGATGGCCGCGCGGCGGATGTCTTCTTCGATGTCCGAACCGATCTTCTGCTTGATATGCGTCCAGCCTTCTTCGATGGCTTCACGGGCCAGGCGGCGCATCTTCTCTTCCGAATAGCCCAACCAGCCCGGCGCCGTGGTGTAGCCCGGATACCCTTCGGCCAACAGATAGGCCTCGCGCTGTGCCTTGCCGGGTTGTTGCCGACGCAGCATGGCGATGGCTTCTTCGGGGGTGATGGCGTCGGTGACGTAGCTGAAGTCCAGGCATTTGACCAATTGCTCGGGGGTCATGTCCGCCAGCAGCTTCCACACCGGTTTGCCTTCGACCTTGGCCCACAAGTCCCAGACCGCGTTGACCAGGGCGGCCGTAGCCAGGTGAATCACCCCCTTTTCCGGCCCCAACCAGCGCAATTGGCTGTCGCCCGCAGTGACGTCATGCCAGAACGCACCCATGTCGGCGGTAATCGCTTCCAGGCTCAAACCGACCACGCGAGGCGCCAGGGACTCGATGGCCGCGACACAGATCTCGTTGCCACGGCCGATGGTGAAGGTCAGGCCGTGGCCTTCCAGGCCGTCGGGCGAGTCGGTGTGCAGCACCACATAGGCCGCCGAATAGTCCGGCGCGCTGTTCATGGCATCGGAACCGTCCAGAGACAGCGAAGTGGGGAAGCGGATGTCGCGGATGGACACGGAGGTGATGTTCAGGGTCATGGGATTCTCTTGTTCTGGGGATAACGCTGCCCTGTAGGCGTGAGCTTGCTCGCGATGCGGCATCGCCTTGGCACGTTCGCTGGCTGACACACCGCTATCGCGAGCAAGCTCACTGCTACAGGCGAGGGGCGATGCGTGATTCAACTGTAGCCCCATCACCGATACAGGCATAATCGCGAAATCCTAACGATCGATATTAAATCCGGTATGTCAGAGCCTCCTGAAAAATTCAGCACACTGAAGATCTCCAGTCGGCAGATCGCCCTGCTCAACGCCCTCGGCGAACTGGGCACCCTGCGCAAGGCGGCGACGGCCATTCACACCACCCAGCCGGCCGCGAGCCTGTTGCTGCAGCAGCTGGAAGAGCGCCTTGGGGTGCAGTTGTTCGAGCGTCTGCCGCGAGGCATGCAGCCCACGCTGTTTGGCGAGGTGATGATTCGCTATGCCCAGGGCGCGCTGCATGAGTTCGAGTATGCCGAGGCGCAGATAGCCGAGCTGGCCCAGGGTGCAACCGGGATGGTGCGCATCGGCACGGTAATGGGTCCGGTGCCGACCTTGCTCACGCGCGGGGTGCTGGCGTTCAAGGCGCAGCATCCCAAGGTTCGGGTGGCGATTGAAGTCGGCACCAGCGACATGCTGCTGCCGGCGCTCATTCGTGGGGATTTCGACGTAGTGCTGGGTCGCTTGCCCAGTCAACTGGACAGCCAGGGGCTGGATATCCAGCTGTTCGAACAGGGCGAGCGCATGCGCATCATCGCCCGCCCCGCTCATCCGCTGACACGCAAGGCACAGCCGGTTCTGGCGGACCTGGCGCCGCTGACCTGGATCCTCCATCCCATCGGCAGCCCGATGCGCCGCCAAGTGGAGAACGCCCTGCAGGCGGCGCAACTGATCCACCCGCTGGACATCATCGAGACCAGCTCGATCCTGGCGACCACGGCGATGATCGAGTCCTCGGACATGATCGCCGTGGTGCCCAACGATGTCGCCGAACACTACGCCCGTTACGCGATGATCGAGGTGCTGCCGGTAGAGTTGCCGCTGGCCATGGCCAATCTGGGACTGCTGACGTCCAAGGCAAGGCCCATGTCGGCGGCGGTGAAGGCTCTGCTCGGGTACCTCAAGACGGACAGCGCCCCGCACTTCTAGACATCGAGGATTTGTCGAGCGCGGGTGCACAATCGACTTCATGAAGCGGTGGGCGCCTTCTTGGCCTTTCGATAACCAGACGTTATCAATCAATCGAAACCTTTCATTGGGAAATTATCGGCCCGCTTCATAGAGTGATTCCAACCGGGCGGCACGCGCCGCCCCCAACAACAAGAATATGGCCGCCAGTAACGGTGCTGTTCCCCAAGGGGAGCCGTTGTGTCGCGAATGCGACGCAGGTGGCAACCGTCCTGAGAGGCTGCATGGAACTCATCGCCAAAACCCCAGCGTTCAACAGCAGCGCCCTGGTCATCCGCCTCAATCCGCTGGACAACGTGCTGGTCGCCCGCCAGGCGCTCAGTGCGGGTACGCGTCTGGAGGAAGAAGGCATCACCGTAGTGCAGGACATTCCCTCCGGGCACAAGGTCGCCACGGTTGATGTCGAACAGGGCCAGCCGTTGCGCCGCTACGGACAGATCATCGGCTTTGCTTCGCAACCGATCGAAGCCGGCCAGCATGTGCATGTGCAGAACGTCGAAATGTCGGATTTCTCGCGCGATTACGCCTTTGGAGTCGACGTCCATGAGACGCCGAAGACCGAGGCGTTCTTCCAGGGCATCGTGCGCGCCGATGGCCGGGTCGCCACGCGCAACTACATCGGCATTCTGACCTCGGTCAATTGCTCGGCCACCGTGGCGCGGGCGATTGCCGATCAGTTTCGTCGCGACATCCATCCCCAGGCGCTGGCCGACTACCCGAACGTTGATGGCGTCGTGGCCCTGACCCACGGCTCAGGCTGCGCCATCGACTCCAAGGGCGAGGCCATCGACCTGCTGCGCCGCACCCTGGCAGGTTATGCGGTGCACCCCAACTTTGCCGCAGTGCTGGTGGTGGGCCTGGGATGCGAGACCAACCAGATCCAGGACATGCTCGACAGCCAAGGCCTCAAGGCTAGCGATCAGCTGCGCGCGTTCACCATTCAGGGCACCGGCGGCACCTCGAAAACCATCGCCAGCGGCATCGAGCAGGTCAAATCCCTGCTGCCTGGGGCCAACCAGATCAAACGCGAAACCGTCAGCGCCCGACACCTGATCGTCGGCCTGCAATGCGGTGGTTCCGATGGTTATTCGGGGATCACCGCCAACCCGGCGCTGGGCAATGCGGTGGATCGGCTGGTTGCCGCAGGCGGCACCGCGATCCTCTCGGAGACCCCGGAGATCTATGGCGCCGAGCATTTGCTGACACGCCGGGCGGTGAGCCGCGCGGTCGGCGAGAAACTGGTGCAACGCATTCACTGGTGGGAAGACTACTGCAAGCGCATGAACGCCGAGCTGAACAACAACCCTTCGGCCGGTAACAAGGCGGGCGGGCTGACGACGATTCTGGAGAAGTCCCTGGGTGCCGTGGCCAAGGCCGGCTCGACCAATCTGATGGGGGTTTATGAGTACGCCGAAGCGGTGCGCGCCAAAGGCCTGGTGTTCATGGACACGCCGGGATACGACCCGGTGTCGGCAACGGGCCAGGTCGCCGGCGGCGCCAACCTGATCGCCTTCACCACCGGCCGAGGTTCGGCCTACGGCTGCGCGCCCACGCCCTCGATCAAGCTTGCGACCAACAACCGGGTCTTCGAATTTCAGCAAGAGGACATGGACGTCAACTGCGGCGGCATCGCTGACGGCAGTACGACCATCGAGGAGCGCGGCGCGTTTATCTTCCAGATGATGCTCGACATCGCCTCCGGCGCACGCAGCAAGAGCGAGCAACATGGCTACGGGCAGAATGAGTTCGTGCCGTGGCAGATTGGCGCCATCACCTGATCGGTCTGTCGCCGTCAATACGCACTACAGGGTAAGAAAATCCGCTGCCGCGCCGTGATCCGGATCGGCAGCCTGCAACCTTAACAACAATAAAAAAGGTGCCTATGAAAACCCTAAAGACCTATCAGACGATCACGGTCGTCTTTCTGATGCTGTTCGGTATCGTCAACTATCTGGACCGCAGCGCGCTGTCCATCGCCAACACCACGATCCAGAAAGACATGCTGATCAGCCCCTCGCAGATGGGCATTCTGCTGTCCGCGTTTTCCCTGGCCTACGCCTTCGCGCAGTTGCCGATGGGCATGGTGATCGACAAGCTGGGCAGCAAAATCGCCCTGGGCGGCGCGCTGCTGGTGTGGTCGGTGGCGCAGACGGCGTCGGGCTTCATCAACAGTTTCAGCGGCTTCTTCGCCCTGCGGGTCTTGCTCGGGATCGGCGAGGCACCGATGTTTCCGTCGGCGGCCAAGACCCTCAATGAGTGGTTCGAGGAGCACGAGCGTGGTACGCCCACGGGCATCGTCTGGTCGGCCACCTGCATCGGTCCGTGCCTGGCGCCACCGGTGCTGACGCTGTTCATGGTCAACTTCAGCTGGCGCGGAATGTTCATCATCACCGGCATTCTGGGCATTGTCCTGGCCCTGTGCTGGCTGATGTTCTACAAAAGCCGCGCGCAATACCTCAAAGAGCTGCAAGCCAGCGGTCAACAACCGCTCCAGGCAACGCGCGAGTCGCTGACTGGCGACGTCGCGGCGGATCAACAGCCTGCGGGCTCGTTCTTTGCCGGCTGGCTGGACCTGTTCAAGCACCGCAGCACCTGGGGCACCTTCCTCGGTTTCATGGGCGTGATCTACATGCTCTGGCTGCACCTGACCTGGCTGCCAGGTTACTTTCAGCGCGAACACGGTCTGGACCCGTACTCGACCGCCTGGGTGGTGTCCTTCGCTTATGTGTTCGGTGCCATCGGTACGATTGCCGCCGGGCGCATCTGCGATCGTCTGGTCAAGCGTGGCGTGGGCGTGCTCAACAGCCGTAAATACACGGTGATTGGCGGTCTGGTGTTTGCCGCGGTGTTCACCCTGCCGCTGACCTTCGTCACCAGCCTGGGCGGCTGTATCGCCCTGCTCTGCCTGGCGCTGTTCGGCATCAACCTGTCCAGCGCCACGGCGTGGATGGTGGTCAACACCGTGGTCGACACCAAACGCGTGGCTTCGCTGGGTTCGATCCAGAATTTCGGTGGTTACATTGCCGGTTCCGTGGCGCCGATCGTCACCGGTTTCAGCGTGCAATACTCCGGCACTTTCGCCACCGCGTTCGCCGTCAGTGCCATTGTTGCCCTGCTTTCGGCGGTCGCTTATCTGGTTCTGCTCAAGGCACCGATCCCGATGCACACCGGCACTGCCGACAAGCCATGGCAGCCTCAAGTGGACGATGTGCAGGGGCGGCACGTCTAACATTCATCCACCTGAATCGAGCTTCTGCCCGTAGGGCACGGGAGCTTGGCTTGCCAACGATCTGCCGGGAACCGGCAGCAAACCGGAAGAATGAGGTGCCTCAGGTAGGGCTGAGGTGCCTGATCTTCTACTGCTTCGCAGCAGATCGCTGGGCAAGCCGAGCGCCCACGGCCTCCGGCCAGAATCAAGAGCAATCGGCGAGTCCATTGGTAACGTATTCGCCTCCAGGTCTCAAACACAGACTTTTCCCTTCAAAATCCCTTACTTGTCCTACTCTGAGTGTCAGACGGTCGCAGTTGCGATACCGTGTGCGCGGACTATGGAGCGTTCGGCACGCGGTGGGTCTGAAATCGTGGACGTCAGTGAGGGCGGGGCTTGAGACAAGTAGAAGGAGCGGACTTCAACGCCAGGAACAGGCGCTTGAAGCGGATGCCGGTGCTATGGCTGGCGGGGTTCTTCACCGTGCTTGTGTGTTTTTCCATCACCAGCATCACCCTTTGGCAACTGCGCCAGTCGCGCAACCATGAGCTGGAAATCGCTGACACGACCGTCACCAACCTGTCGCGCTCGATGGCGCAGCAGGCCGACGACGCTTTCGATCAGGCCGATATCCCGGTGGCCGGTATCGTCGAACGGCTTTCCTATGACGGCTTCGGTGCCTCGAGCAGCTCGCGCATGCATGAGTACCTGCGCGCCACGGCTGCCAGCGTCGAGCAGATCCAGGGCCTGTTCATCTACGACAAGGACGGCAACTGGGCCGCGACGTCGCTGAGCCATATGCCGACCAACGCCAACAACGCGGACCGCGAATACTTTCAGTTTCACAAATCCATCGACAGCGCGTTGCCGCATATCGGTCAGGCGATCCGCAGCCGCACCACCGGCGACTGGATCATTCCCATCTCGCGACGGGTCAACGACTCGGCGGGCAACTTTGCCGGCGTGGTGCTGGCGACCATAGAACTGGGTTATTTCGACCGGTTCTTCGACCGTTTCGACATTGGTAAACGTGGGGTCATCACCCTGGCGATGGCCGACGGGATCGTCCTCGCCCGGCGCCCGACGATTGACAACGTGCGCGGTGTATCGATCGCCGATGGCGAGCTGTTCAGCAAATACCTCAAGGAACATTACGAAGGCACGGCGACCGTGCAATCGGTGCTCGATCACGAGGTCCGCCGCTACGGCTACAAACGTCTGGACCGTTATCCTCTGGTGGTTCTGGCGGGGGTGTCGGAGCGCGAGGTGCTTGATGAGTGGCGTCAATACGCCTGGCGCTCGCTGGCAATCATCGTTTGTGTCGTGGTCGCCAACCTGCTGTTCGGTGTGCTGCTGTTCCAGCAGATCCGTTTCGGTCTCAATGCCGAGTCGCAGCTGCGTATCGCCAGTCACTCGCTGGAAAAGCTCGCGCTGCAGGACAGCCTCACGGGGCTGGCTAACCGGCGTCATTTCCAGGAAATCCTGGGGCTCGAGTTCGCCAACGGCCAGGCCAACCTGCACCCGCTGAGCCTGATCATGATCGATATCGATTTTTTCAAGAGTTACAACGACAACTATGGTCACGTGGCTGGCGACAAATGCATCGTTGCCGTGGCTGAGTGCATCCGCAGCAACCTCAACCGTACCGGTGACCTGGCGGTGCGCTATGGCGGAGAGGAAATGGCGGTGTTCCTGCCCTACAGCGAAGCGCAAGGCGCCTTTGCACTGGCGGAGAAGATCCGTCTGGCGGTGCTCGCCCGCGCCATCGAGCACCAGGGCAATCCCGACGGCATCGTCAGCATCAGCCTGGGCGTGTACGGCTGCCAGGCGCAGGAATGCCCGACCATGGAGGTGTTTGTCGAACGCGCCGACGCCGCGCTGTATGCCGCCAAGCACCAGGGGCGCAATCGCACGGTGATCTGGCAAAGCGCCCTGGTGGTCTAGGTTTCGGGCTGCGCGACGACGACCTGCGCCACCTTGTCGCGGAACAGGTCCAGCCGGTCGCCCGGGGCGTCGTGCTCGACCACCAGCGCGCCGACTTCTTCACAGCCGGCAACCTGGTAGTGGGCAATACTCGCCAGCTTCTCGTTGATCACCGCCACCGCGACCATCCCGCTGCGCGCGACCACTGCCCGCTTGAACTCGGCCACGTCCATATCGAAGGCGGTGACACCCTTGACCGCGTCCAGCGCGCAGGCGCCGAGAAAGCACAGGTCGAAATTGAAGTGAGTGAGTTGCTGAATTGTCGTGAAGCCGTAGGTACTGCCGGCCACCGGACTGAGCCGACCGCCCAGCAGGATCACCTCAACCGATGCCAGCTTCATCAGCTCCACGGCGATCAGCGGCGCGTTGGTGGTGACCGTCAGCGGCATGCGCGGATCGATTGCCCGGGCAATCGCCAGATTGGTCGATCCGCCATCAATGAACACATGCTGTCCGGCGCTCATCAGCCCCGCGGCCGCGACGCCCAGAGCGCGCTTGCGGTCCGGCTGGTGATCGATACGGGCTGTCAACGGTCCGTCTGAGGCCAGAGCAATCGCGCCGCCATAGACCCGCTTGCACATCCCGGCCGAGGCCAACACGCCCAAGTCACGCCGAATCGAATGCTCCGAGACATTGAATTCGGTCGCCAGATCGGCCGCGATGACTCGACCATGCACGGCCAGCCGCTCGCTGATCAGGCGCTGACGCTCGCCAGGAAAGGCTTCGGTATTGGCAGACATAAGACCTCGACACTGCGCTGAATCGATCATGAACGAGCAGAATCATGCGGGGTCGCGCGCGTATCTGTCAAACCCGTGCTACACCGCTCGTGTTGCTCAAAGCGCCTTACAGAACAGCGCATTCTCATGAACCTCATCCTGCAGCCGGTAGACCGGCGAGCCGGCGTGCCAATAGCCTTGCCTTGGGTAAAACGACATCGCGCGATGGTTGCCCGTCCAGACCGTTGCCCACAGCCTGGACGCGCCGCGCGATGCGGCTTGCACTTGCGCACGCTCGAGCAACTGCCAGCCGATACCGTGCCCGGTAAAGCGTTCCTGCACATACAAGCGTTGCAGTTCAGCCGCATCAGGATCGCCAATCATGGGATGGTCAGTGCGCACCGCTATCTGCGCAAACCCGAGCAGATGCCCACGGGCCTGGGCGACGAGCAATGCGGTGTCGGGGCGCGCGATCAGGGATGAGATTTTTTCAGGGGAAAAGGCCTCAAGCACCTCCCGAGCCAGTGCATCGCGGATGCCTTCGGTGGCGTAAGTATCAAGAAATACCTGCATGCCCAGCACCGCGATGCTTAGCTCATCAGCAGATGTGGCATTGCGAATGTTCAAGCCCAGCGTGTTCCTGTCACTCATTGCCTTGCATCCTTCAAAAGACAACCCGGGGGGCGTTTGCTGCGCCGCGGCCAAGCATACAGTTGCGTGGACTTTTCGAGCGATTACCAGGGGTGAACAGAGCAGCGGGCAACACAGCTGTGATGTATCTTCCTGAACCCACACCCATTCCAGCACTCCATCT
This sequence comes from Pseudomonas sp. NPDC087358, assembly GCF_044900785.1. NCBI lineage: Bacteria > Pseudomonadati > Pseudomonadota > Gammaproteobacteria > Pseudomonadales > Pseudomonadaceae > Pseudomonas > Pseudomonas sp. NPDC087358. Next base: position 20,947 of record NZ_JBJDOA010000023.1, on the reverse strand, counting down.
TTCTTTGCACCTTAACGGAGACATCGGCAATGAACATCGATCTGACCGGCAAGACCGCTCTGGTAACGGGCTCAACCGTGGGCATCGGCTTTGCCATTGCCAAAGGCCTGGCGCAAGCCGGTGCCGAGGTAGTGGTCAATGGTCGCAAACAGGAGGCGGTCGACCAGGCCGTGGCCAAATTGCGCCAGGAAATCCCCAACGCCCGCCTGCGTGGCGTGGCCACTGACGTCGGCACTGGCGCGGGATGTGAAGCCTTGGTCAAGGCCGTGACCCAGGTCGATATTCTGATCAACAACGTCGGTATCTACGGCCCGCAAGACTTCTTCGACACGCCCGATGACGTCTGGCAGCGCTTCTTCGACGTCAACGTGATGTCCGGCATACGGCTGTCGCGCGCCTACGCCGATGGCATGGCCAAGCGTGGCTGGGGCCGCATCGTGTTCATCTCTTCCGAGTCGGCGCTGAACATCCCGGCAGACATGATCCATTACGGCTTCACCAAGACCTCCAATCTGTCGATCTCGCGAGGTCTGGCCAAGCGCATGGCGGGCACCGGAGTTACGGTCAACGCCGTACTGCCGGGGCCGACACTGTCTGAAGGGGTGGCCGAGATGCTCAAGGATGAGGTGCAGAAATCCGGCAAGTCGCTGGAAGAAAGCGCCGCGGCGTTCGTCATGCAACACCGGCCGAGCTCGATCATTCAGCGAGCGGCGAGCGTTGAAGAAGTGGCGAACATGGTGGTCTACGTGTCGTCCAACCAGGCCTCGGCCACCACTGGCGCAGCGTTGCGGGTCGATGGCGGCGTGGTCGACACCATCGCCTGATGCCTGAGGGTGCAGGAGAGCAATACTCCTGCACTGACCATAAACTAATGATGCCGCGCGTCAATGATTCAGGTTGGGAAGCGGTGGCAAGCGGGCAATGGACACCGCGCCAGCAGAGCAAGGATCAGCGCAGCTATTCGATGGGTGACCAGAGGCGCACATCAATGACACCCCTGGTCTTTCTCGGCGGTATCAAGGTGTCTATTCCTCCTCTTCTTCCTCATCGTCCACCAATGTGAACCAGGGTTTGAGTTCATTTAGCTCAAAGGTGTCTGAATCCGCTTTGGCTCGCCCGATACGGGGAAAGTCTGTGGGCCTGAATGAAGCGGACGAGTCACTGATTCCAGCGCTCGTCAATAAAACGGATTTATCAGCCATGCCTGAGCCTCCCTGTCAAAAAAAGCGCGTCAAGAACGCCGTCTGACTATAGACCAGCCTGGTGAACCACTCGTCGATTCGCGACCCGTCGGTCACTCATTGCCTGATTGCCCTTGGGCACGGACGCCATAGCGACTGCATCGCGGTCCGACGGCGGCAGCCACCCGGGCGCAACGTCGCCCTTGTGACTGCTATAGGTGATGTAGCGAACAATAAAAAGAGGTGACCCATGCAGACCTTTCAGGTGCTGATCATTGGCAGCGGGTTCGGGGGCCAGTGCGCGGCAATCGAGCTGCTCAAGGCGGGCATCAGCGATTTCCGTCTGCTGGAACGCCGCGATTTCTTCGGCGGCACCTGGTGCCAGAACACCTACCCCGGCGCGGCAGTGGACATCCCCTCGCCCCTTTACTCATTGTCTGCAGCGCCCTACGGGTGGACGCGGATGTACGCAGGCCAGGAGGAGTTGCATCGCTATACCCGACATGTGGTCGACCGCTATGCCCTGGGCGAGAAGATAGAACTGGGCGCTGCTGTCGAGTCAATGGCCTGGGATGACGCGTCGCAGCACTGGAGCGTGCACACCAGCAAAGGCATCTTTCAAGGCCAATTGGTGATCAATGCTTCCGGCCCCTTGAGCCAACCGAAAATTCCTTCGTTCGAAGGTATGCAGGCGTTCAAGGGTAAGAGTTTTCATAGCAACCAGTGGGATGACGATTACGACTATCGTGGCAAGCGCGTGGCGATTGTGGGCAGTGGGGCCAGTGCGGCGCAGATCATTCCCGCCATCGCCGCGCAAGTGTCCCGCTTGCACGTGTTGCAGCGGACTGCGCATTGGGTACTGCCTCGACCTGATCAGCGCTTCAATCCGCTGCAGCGCTGGTTGCTGAAACAACCCGTGATGTATCGGCTACTGCGCAGTTGGATTTACTGGAAGCTGGAGAGCCGGTTCATTGGCTTCAAATATTCAAAACTGGCTATCGGGCTGGTGGAGAACATCGCTCGACGACACCTTGCCCGACAAGTGCCTGACGCCGAGCTGCGCCGGCTGCTGACCCCTGATTTCACCCTGGGATGCAAGCGTGTGGTGCTGTCCAGCGAGCTGTATCCGGCGCTGTGTCGCGACAACGTGACGCTGCACACAACCGGCATTGCCCGCCTGGACGAGTCAGGCATCGTCACCGCCGATGGTCAACATCTGGAGGTTGACCTGATCGTATGGGCGACCGGTTTCAACGCCACCGATAACCTGATCCCCTATGAGATCGCGGGCAGGAACGGCAGGCTGTTGAGCGACGTCTGGCATCCCTGCGCGCGGGCGTACCTGGGCACATCTGTGCCGGGCTTTCCCAACTTGTTCGTGCTCGCCGGGCCCAACACTGGCACCGGCCACACCTCGGCTCTGTTCATGCTGGAGGCGCAGATGCACTACGTCATGGCTTGCATCGACACGGTATTGAACGAGGGCAGCGCCAGCATCGAAGTGCGCGCAGAGGCTGAGGAGCGATACACCGCGATGATCCATCGGCAGATGACCCGGACAGTCTGGTATTGGGGCGGTTGCCGCAGCTGGTACCAGAATGCCAGCAGCAAGGTCGTCGCGATGTTTCCGGGTTTCAGTTTCAGCTTTTACCGGATGACGCGCGGGTTAAAGCGCGCCGATCATATCTTGCGAAAGTGATCTTGCTGTTGATTCTGGCCGCAGTCCTTGGACGTTCAGCTTGCAGAGCCGGCTTGCTGGCCCTCACCCGAAACAGCGGCCGGGCACCCACTTACGGCATCAACGAATACACCAACGCCGAAATGGACACCAGGCCGACCACCACAACGAACAGATTGGACAGCTTGCCGGCGTACTGACGCATGGCCGGCACTTTGCGCACGGCGTACATCGGCATGAGGAAAAGCAGTGCAGCGATCACCGGGCCACCCAGGGTTTCGATCATCCCCAGAATGCTCGGGTTGAGGGTCGCCACCAGCCAGCACACCACCAGCATGAAGCCTGCAGTCAAGCGATCGAGGGTGCGTGGCGAGGGACGACGACCGCTCTTGACCACCAGCCCCTTGAGGCCTTCACTGGCGCCGATGTAATGGCCCAGGAACGACTTGGTGATCGCCACGAAGGCAATCAACGGCGCGGCGAAGGCGATGGTCGGGTTGCTGAAATGGTTGGCCAGGTAGGACAGGATCGACAGGTTCTGCGCCTTGGCTTCACCCAGTTGCTCCGGCGACAGGGTCAGCACGCAACTGAAGACGAAGAACAGCACCATGACCACCATCAGCCCATGAGCACGGGCGAGGATCTGCGAGCTGCGCTGCTCGGCCTGCTCACCGTACTGGCGCTTCTGGTCCACGGCGAACGCCGAGATGATCGGTGAGTGGTTGAAGGAGAACACCATCACTGGAATCGCCAGCCACAAGGTATGCAGCAGCGCTGAAGGCGCCGGCACGCTGGTTGCCGTGCTGAGGATGCCGCCCGTCCAATGCGGGATCAAGAATACCGCCAGGAACAGCAAGGCGACGATGAACGGGTAGACCATCATGCTCATGGCCTTGACGATGATTCTCTCGCCGCAACGTACCACGGCCAACAGACCGAGGATCAGCACGAACGCTAGGATCGCCCGTGGCGGCGGCTGCACGTGCAGTTGATGCTCGAGGAAACTGCTGACCGTGTTGGTCAGCGCAACGCTGTAGATCAGCAGGATCGGGAACACGGCGAAGAAATACAGCAGGGTGATCAGCGCCCCGGCCTTCTTGCCGAAGTGCTGCTCGACGACTTCGGTGATGTCGGCGCCTTTACGCCCGGACAACACGAAGCGAGTCAGCCCACGGTGCGCGTAGAACGTCATCGGGAACGCCAGCAGCGCCAGAATCAGCAGCGGCCAGAAGCCACCGATGCCCGCGTTGATCGGCAGGAACAGAGTGCCTGCACCGATCGCGGTGCCGAACAGCCCGAGCATCCAGGTGGTGTCGTTACGGTTCCAGGTAGCCACGCTTGCGGGCGCGGCGTCGAGGGGTTGTTCCACGCTGTTGGCCTGATCATTCATCCGGTCGATTTCTCCGTTGCCGGTGATAGCTACAAGGTCAAAAGCGCGTCATAAAGCTTGGCAGTCAGCGCCCCTGACCGGTTCTCTACAGGGAAAGGGGCGCGATTGTCGGGTATTAGCGAGCAGAATCAAAGGGTTGTCGGAGGGATGGTCACGCTTTCAGAGGTTTCCCACGCTGACTGCGACAAGATTACGCAGGGTAACCGACAGTGGCCGGCACCCCACGTACCTGATTGCCACCGTTACCTGATCGTAGGAGTGAGCTTGCTCGCGATTGGATCTGCCGGCCACCGCGGTGGTGACTGATAAAACGCTATCGCGAGCAAGCTCACTCCTACAGCAATGGTTTCATGCCTCCAGGCGGCGCAACGGCATGCTCAGCTCCACCCGCAACCCGTCGCTGCGACTGTCAAAGCGCAACGAGCAGGCGCAACGCTGGACGATGGCCTGAACGATCGCCAGGCCCAAACCCGCACCCGGGCTTTTGCCGTTGCGCCAGAAGCGCTGGGTCAGTTTGTCCAGATCAGGCTCCGGGATCCCGGGACCGTAGTCACGGACCCGAAAATGCGCCTGGCCGTCGAAGGTCTCCAGACTCAGTTCCACCCGTGCGCCGATCTGGGTATGGCGCAAGGCGTTGTCCAGCAGGTTGCGCAAGGCTGCAACGGCCAGGGCCGCTGGCATTTCCACAGGCGCGGTGGATAACTGCGACGGCAGGATCAGTGCGATACGCTGTTCGTCACCGTGATGGGCATCGTGGATCGCCAGCCGCGCCACCTTCTCGGCATCGCACAGCACGCCGTCGTCGAACGACAGACTGCCCTCGACCCGCGCCAGTAGCAGCAGCTGCTCCAAGGTCCGATGCATGCGGTCGGCGCCCTCTTCGGCATGGGCCAGCGCCTTGTCGCGCTTGTCGCCTTCGGTCATCCGCGCCACCTGCAGGTGGGTCTTGATGGCCGTCAGCGGGCTGCGCAATTCGTGCGCAGCATCGCCGGTCAGCCTGCGCTCACGCTCCAGTGTCTGGGCAATGCGCTGGAACAGCTGGTTCTGGCTCTTGAGTAGAGGCTGCAGCTCGCTGGGCAGATTCGGCACGTCGAGCGGTTCGACCGAATCGGCGCTATGGCGATTCAAGGCATCACGCATGCGATTGAGCGGCGCCAGCCCGCGCCCGATGCCGAACCAGACGAGCACCAGGCTGCCGAACAAAGCCACCAGCACGGGCACCGATGCGGCGAGCAATACCGAATGACCCAACACATCACGTTCGATCTGCCGATCCGCGGTACTGACGCGCACGTTGCCGTGCATCATGGTGTAGACCCGCCAGTGCTGGCCGTTGATCATCTGGTCATGGAAACCGCTGGCGTCAGCTTTCAGCGGCTCGGCCGGCGAGCTGTCGGTCCGCGCCAGGACCTGCCCGCGCAGGGAGCTGAGCTGACAGGCCATGCCGTTGGGGATGCCAAGATCACCTGATCGCAACGCGTTACCCTGGCCATCACTGGGCATCTGCATCTGCTCCAGCAAGCCGGCTACCATCCGCGCGGAGGCTTCCAGGCGCTGGTCAAGCGACTCCATCATCTGCGTGCGCAGATCACGCAGCATCCAGGCGGCGGCGAGCACCCAGATCACGATGAAAGCCGAGCCCAGTATGAGGCTCAGGCGGGTTCGCAGACTTCTCATCCACGCTGCTCCGAGAGTTCGCCGGCGGGGCCAAGCCGGTAGCCCAGACCGCGCACCGTCTCGATGATGCCGCCGCCAAGCTTGCGCCGCAGATGATGGATGTGGACGTTGAGGGCGTTGCTTTCGACTTCGTCGCCGAAACCGTAGACACAGTCCTTGAGCTGCTCACTGGACAACACCCGTCCATTGTTGTTGAGCAGCGCTTGAAGCAGCGCCTGCTCGCGCCGTGAAAGATCCACTGGCTGCCCAGCCAGGCGAGTCTCCCGGCTACTGGGGTCGTAGGTCAGCGCGCCGTGCTCGATCACGTTGACGCTGCGCCCGGCCATGCGCCGGACCAGCGTGTGCAGGCGCGCGCTCAGTTCGCGAAGATCGAAAGGCTTGAGCAGGTAGTCATCGGCGCCAGCCTGCAAACCGTCGACGCGGTCGGTGACCGTGTCGCGGGCGGTCAGGATCAATACCGGAATCTCCACACCCTGCTGGCGCAACTGGCGCAGCAACTTCAGCCCGTCCTCGTCGGGCAGGCCCAGGTCCAGCACCATGACATCAAAATGCGCCGCCGAGAGCATCGCCCGCGCAGCCGAAGCGGTGGCCACCCGGTCTACGGTCAGGCCTTGTGCGTCCAGGCCGGCAACAATGCCGCTGGCAATCAGGTCATCGTCTTCACAGAGCAATACGTGCATGGGCGGCCTCGAAAAAAAGGCGAGTTGAACAGCGCCGGATTAAGGGCCGATTATGCACCGGGGTCTTGTTCACCGGCATGGGATATCTGCCGCAGTCCGTAGACGTGGTCATCGCCCACTGGCGCTGCCTCGACCACGGGCCGTTAATCGACGCTTAATCAGCGCCCCTCACCCTCGGCGCATTGTTGATCGGTAAGGTGTGTGCATGCGTAAGTTGTTGCTGTTGATACTTGTTCTGTTTCCGTTGCTGGCGCAAGCGCTGCCCGGCGCAGACCTGTTCAGAAAGCCCGATTTCCTGCCCGTGGGCCAGGCGTTCACGTTCAGCTCCGAGCGCCTGGAATCCGGTGAAACGCGCTTGTACTGGCAGATAGCCGAGGGCTATTACCTCTACCAGAAGCGCCTCAAGTTCGATGGCCTGAGCGCCGATCACCAGCCCGTGCTGCCTGCCGGGGAAGACCACAACGACGAATACTTCGGCCAGCAACAGGTGTATCGCCAGGGCGTGGAACTGATCATTCCGGCATCGGCCGCAGGTCAGGTGACGGTCGGCTGGCAAGGCTGCGCCGATGCCGGTCTGTGTTATCCGCCGCAAAGCCAGAAGGTCGATCTGGGGGGTACGGGCGCTGCAGTGGTCAATGCCCAGGCGCCGGATCAGGCCCTGGCCAGCACGCTGCAACAGCGCTCGCTGGGCTGGAGCCTGTTGATTTTCTTCGGCCTGGGCCTGCTGCTGGCCTTTACCCCCTGCTCGCTGCCAATGCTGCCGATCCTCGCCGGAGTAGTAGTGGGCAGCGGCGCAAGACCGAGTCGGGGCTTCGCACTGGCCAGCGTCTACGTGTTGAGCATGGCCATGATCTATGCCGGATTGGGCGTGGTCGCGGCGCTGCTGGGCGGCAATCTGCAATCGATACTGCAACAACCCTGGTTGCTGGGCAGCTTTGCCGGCCTGTTCGTGATCCTCTCCCTACCGATGTTCGGGTTCTTCGAACTGCAACTGCCGGCATTCGTGCGTGATCGCCTGGAAAGTGCTGGTCGCCAGCGCCAGGGTGGCAGTCTGGTGAGCGCCGGTGTTCTGGGCGCGCTTTCAGGATTGATGGTCGGGCCCTGCATGACCGCGCCGCTGGCTGGCGCGCTGCTCTACATCGCGCAAAGCGGTAATGCCTTACAGGGTGCGCTGGTGTTGTTCGTCATGGGCCTTGGCATGGGTTTACCGCTGTTGCTGGTGGTCACGGCCGGCAATCGCCTGCTGCCAAAACCTGGCATATGGATGGATCTGGTCAAAGGCGTCTTCGGCTTTCTGCTGCTGGGCACCGCGCTGATCATGATCAGACCGCTAGTGGCCCAATCCCTGTGGCTGGCACTGTTCGGTGGGCTGCTGTTGCTGGTGGCGTGCAGCGCCATCGCCCAGACCCGTACGTTGAAACGCGCTTCGCTGATCTGCATGCCCGGTGGGCTGGTGCTCGGGCTGTGGGGCGCGATGCTGCTGGTCGGTGCGGCGGGTGGCGCTGACGACCCCTGGCAGCCGCTGAAAATCTACAGCGGATCCCGCTCGACTGTCAGCAGCGAACGCCTTGATGCGTTCACCACGATCAACAGCCCGGTGGCGCTTGATCGCGAGCTTGCCGCCGCCCGAGCCGATGGACAATGGGTCTTGGTCGACTATTACGCCGAATGGTGTGTGTCCTGCAAGATCATGGAGAAAAACGTCTTTGGCAAAACCGACGTGCTTGAGGCGCTCAGTGGCGTGCGCCTGTTGCGACTGGACGTGACTGCCGACAACGATGCCAGCCGGGAGCTGCTCAAGCGCTATCAGGTGCCAGGGCCGCCCACGCTGTTGTGGCTGGGCCCGGACGGCGGCGAGCGTAGGCAGCGACGCATGACCGGCGAAGTCAGCGACCGGGAGTTCGTCGAGCAATGGCGAGTGACCCGGGAGCAAGGCTGATGCTGAGCCTTGCCCTGGGCCCCTTCGCGCTGGCGATCAACCACCTGCTACTGCTCGTCGCGCTGGCCATCGCCACGCTGGTGGGCTGGATCAGCGGGCGCCGACAGCGAGTCAATCCCGAGCGCATGCTGTTTGCACTGTTCGTGCTGGGGCTGGTCGTCGCAAGGCTCGCTTTCGTGATCGCCTACTGGTCGCAATATCAAGCCAGCCCAGCGAGCATCATCGACATCCGCGATGGCGGCTTTGTGGCCTGGCCCGGGGTTGGCGCGCTACTGATCGGTGCCGTGCTGTGGGGCTGGAAGAGACCGCGGTTGCGCACTTCGATGAGCCTGGGCGTGGCGAGCGGCCTGCTGTTCTGGTGGCTTGGCCTTCTGATTCTCAATGCCCAACACGAGCATGCACGCCTTCCGGCCCTGACGCTGCGCAACGCTGATGGCCAGGCGGTGCACCTGAGCGACTATGAGGGCCGCAAGCTGGTCCTCAACCTGTGGGCGACCTGGTGTCCGCCATGCCGTCGCGAAATGCCGGTACTGCAAGCGGCGCAACGGGCGAATACGGACGTGGTGTTCCTATTCGTCAATCAGGCGGAAAGCCCTCGCGACGTGGCGACTTTCCTCGCAAGCCAGGGTCTGCATCTGGACAACGTGCTGTTTGATGGCAACGGCGAACTGGCCCGACGCGTCGGTTCAGCCGCGCTGCCGACGACGCTGTTCTACCAGCCGGACGGGCGTTTGTCGGGCAGCCACCTCGGCGAATTGTCCTACGCCAGCCTGCAGCAGTATCTCGACAGCTTCAGCAGCGTGGCGACGCCCTCTTCCTCTTCAAGGAACACTCTCTCAAGGAGCAATCAATGAGTCTCATGCGTATTTCTATCCTGGCCCTGGCCAGCGTACTCGCCGCGCAAAGCTCGCTGCTGCAGGCCGAAGAACTGCCTGCAGCGATCAAGGCGCTAGAGGCCAAGGGCGCAACTATCAAAGGCAGTTTCGACGCGCCCGGCGGACTCAAGGGCTATGCCGCCCAATACCAGAAGCAAGCCATGGCGCTGTATCTGACCGCTGATGGCAAGCATGTGCTGGCCGGTAACCTGTTCGATGAAAAAGGCGAAGACCTCAGCGAGGCGCCGTTACAAAAGCTGGTCTACGAGCCGATGACCAAGGAGATGTGGAACCAGATGGAAAGCAGCACGTGGATCGCCGACGGTGCCAGCACCGCGCCCAAGGTGATCTATCTGTTCAGCGATGCCAATTGCCCTTACTGCAACATGTTCTGGGAACAGGCACGGCCTTGGGTCAAGTCCGGCAAGGTCCAGCTGCGCCACATCATGGTCGGCGTCATCCGCGAGGACAGTGCCGCCAAGGCGGCCGCATTGCTGGCAGACGCCAATCCCGAACTTGCCCTGCAGAAACATGAACAAGCCGGCAAGAGCAGCACGCTCAAGGCCCTGCAAAGCATTCCCAAGGATATCCAGGCCAAACTCGATGGCAACATGAAGCTGATGGAAGACATGGGCCTGTCAGCCACGCCGTCGATTTTCTACAAGGACGAGAACGGCAACCTGCAGCAGCAACAAGGCGCACCGAGCCCGCAAGTGCTGGCGAAAATGATGGGGCCTAAATAGGAAACCATAACCATCTTTCACACCGTCATCCTCGGTAGCAGCGCTTTCACAATCGCGCCTGTCGGCAAGCCATGCCACTACGGATATCGGTCGCCCTCCCTCACGGGGGCGGGCCGCTAAAAAGCGAACCGCCTCGCTTCGACCTGTGACCTTCTGACCAATGGCAACCTGGCGCGAAATGTGGATACTGCAACGGCTTGCCATACGTGTAAGAATGTCGACCAACATTTCAAGAGCCATAGTCGGGAGGCTCGTTCAATGCGTTACGCCGAAGATCACAAAGCCCAAACTCATCAGCGCATCCTTCAGGAAGCTGCCTCGCGCTTTCGCCGCGATGGCATTGGCGCAACCGGCCTGCAGCCGCTGATGAAAGCACTGGGCCTGACCCACGGTGGTTTCTACGCCCACTTCAAATCCAAGGATGATCTGGTCGAGAAAGCCCTGCGCTGCGCGGTGGACCAACTGGCTGAATCAAGGGCCACCAAGCTGTCGGCCGACCGTTCGGCCGCAGCGTTCATCGACCTGTATCTGTCCCCGGAACATCGCGCCGAGCCCGAAAACGGCTGCCCATTGCCCACCATGTCGTCGGAGTTGGGTCAGCGCGGTCAACCCAGTGAAATCACCGATGAACTGATCAACCAAATGCTGTCGGCGCTGGAGGCAGGTGCGCCCACTGGCACCTGCGACAGCGACAAGAGCGTGATGATGATGTCGGCCCTGGTCGGTGCGGTGGTGCTCGCCCGTAGCGCGAAAGATCCGCAACTGGCCGAACGGATCCTGCAAACCACCCGCCAGCAGCTCAAGCAGCAGATCAGCAAGGCCTGATGTGAACAGCCCCTGCCGTCACCGGCAGGGGCTACTTCCTCACGCGTGCCAGCGGCGGAACAACACGCAGGCGTTGACCCCACCAAAGCCGAAACCGTTGGACAGTGCGTACTCGATTTCCATCGGACGAGCCTCGCCGTGCACGATATCGATACCGGTCGCCGCTTCATCAGGGTTTTCGAAGTTCAGGGTCATCGGCGCAATCTGGTCGCGGATGGCCAACGCCGTGAAGATCGCTTCAATGCCACCGGCAGCGCCCAGCAAATGCCCGGTCGCTGATTTGGTCGAGGTCACCGCCACGCCGTTCTGATCGCCAAATACGGTCTTGATCGCAGCCATCTCGCCCTTGTCGCCGACCGGCGTCGAAGTGGCATGTGCATTGAGATGCTGGATGTCGGCGGGCTTGATGCCTGCCTGTCGAATCGCCGCCTGCATCGCCCGGCGTGCGCCATTGCCATCCTCAGGCCCTGCGGTGAGGTGATAGGCATCGGCACTGGTGCCATAACCCACCAATTCCACGATCGGTTGCGCGCCCCGCGCCAGGGCGTGCTCCAGGGTTTCGATGACCACGATACCAGCCCCTTCACCCATGACGAATCCATCTCGATCACGATCAAACGGACGGGAGGCGCGTTCCGGCGTTTCATTGAAGCCGCTGGACAATGCCCGCGCGGCTGCAAAACCGCCCAAAGCCACCCGGTCGATACATGCCTCGGCGCCACCGCAGATGGCGATATCCGCTTCCCCGGCAACGATCATCCGCGCCGCGTCACCGATGGCCTGCACGCCAGCAGCGCACGCGGTCACTGGCGCGCCGAGCGGGCCTTTGAGGCCATGCTGGATCGACACGTGCCCGGCAGCCAGGTTGACCAGGAATGATGGAATGGTGAACGGAGAAAGCCGGCGAGGTCCTCGGGTATCCGTGGTCCGCACTGCGTCGGCGATGGACACGAACCCGCCCACCCCAGAACCGATGATCGTGGCCGTGCGTTCGCGCTCCTCATCGGTGGAGGGCGCCCACCCTGCCTGAGCCACCGCCTGCTGAGCAGCGGCCAGGGCGAACAGGATGAAGCGATCCATCTTTTTCTGTTCCTTGGGCGGCGCAGCTGCATCGGGATCGAAGCCCGCTTCGGGGTCATCGGCCAAGGTCGGCACTGCCCCGCCTACTTTGCCGGGCAGGTCCGCCACCGTTTCATCGGGCAGCCGTACGATGCCGGAGCGCCCTTCGAGCAACCGACTCCAGACTGCCTCGACACCGGTTCCCAGAGGCGTTACCAGCCCCATACCCGTCACTACGATGCGACGTTCGCTCATGCGTTCACCTTTTCAACCTTCGGGACATTCACAGGTGCGCACTCATGCACCTGAGGTTTTGTAACGCGCAGCGGCCTGCTGCAACGACAGATTAGGCCCCAGCGCCAGACGTGCGTTGACCAATGCATCCCAGTCGGCGGCGTCGGGAAGCGATGGAATAGTCACAAGCTCCTTCTGATCGAAACCGGCGAGCGCAGCGTCCACCATCTCGCCCACTTCCATGACCATTTCTGCTGGAAAGGCAGTCAGATCCATACCGGCACGCTCCCAGATCTCGGTACGCGTCGCGCCCGGCATGACCGCCTGGACCTGCACGCCCTGCTCGCCGATCTCGGCGTTCAGCGATTGGGTCAGGCTCAGCACGTAGGCCTTGCTGGCGGTGTACACCGCGTTGAAACGCTCCGGGATCATCGGCACGACCGATGCAATATTGACGATGGCGCCACGACCACGGGCGACAAAACCGGCCGCCGCTGCGGAAGCCAGGTGGGTCAGCGCGACGATGTTGAGTTGGATCAAGAGGTCGACTTCGCCCAGATCCGCCTGCGCCAGGGTACTGTTCGCAGCCACGCCGGCATTATTGAGCAACAGCGTGATCGAGGCGTCAGTGCGCAGGCGCTGTTCCAGCCCGGAAACATCCGCGGCGTTGGTCAAATCCGCCTTCAGCACCTCGACCTTGACCGAGGTACTGCTGCGCAACTGTGCGGCAAGCGTTTCAAGCCGGCCTTGATCGCGAGCGACCAGCAACAGGTCGTAACCGCGTTTGGCCAGACGATCAGCGTAGGTTGCGCCGATGCCTGACGATGCGCCAGTGATCAGGGCAGTACCTTGGGTGTGATTGCTCATGGGCGTTTCTCCGTGGAATTTGAGAGTAGCAACGCGAGCATATTACGCTCGTAATTTTACAAATCATATGTTGATCGTCATTTTTTATCTCAAGGCTCCTGCGCGTTAAGAAAAAAACTTTGCATGAAAATCTTGGCAAAAAAAAAGACCGATCCAAGATCGGTCTTCCATGTCCTGAGGTCGCTTATTCGAGTGCAAGCCGGTCACGATTCTTGTCCAGCAGCGCCTTGCCGATACCTTTGACTTCTATCAGCTCGTCTACGGAAGTAAACGCCCCGTTCTCCTCTCGATAGGCGACGATGGCCCCCGCCTTGGCAGCACCGATTCCGGATAAACCTTTTTGCAGAGTCTCAGCGTTGGCAGTGTTGATATTGACCTTCGCGTCTTGCTCGGCGGACGTCTGGGCCGCTGCGACGGCAGGTGTTGTGACAGCGCTGGCGGGTGCGGCGTTGACGGCGACAGAGGCACTGGCCAGCAAAGCAAAGACCAGGGACGACAGGTAGGAAGTACGCATGAGTAATGCTCCATGACATCGTGGGTTGAGAAGCAGCATTCCTGAGCTGCTCTTCAAACCTAGACGATGCCCATGGGGCGTCAACGCAGCGATAGGTGACCTGATGTGTACCGGGCTGAAGCCGCCGCAGTACGGGTGCCTGACGGCATTCCGATCAAAGACAAGGCGGTAAGCAAAGGTTTCAGTACGCAGGAGAACTCATGGTTCCCGACGCCGTTGCTGATGAATCCAGTCGACGATTTCGCCCTCGGGCGCATAGCCGCTGACGGTGTCGCCGAGGATCTGGCGTACCTTGTTGTAGTCATCTTCATCCAGGGCCTTGAGCAACTGCGACAGGCTCTGTTTGAAGACCTCCCACGCCAGGTGATCTTCCTGAGCGCTCATGATCATCGGATGGCTGGTCACCGCCACGTTGTCGCCGATCAGCAGTTCCTCATAGAGCTTTTCCCCAGGTCGCAAGCCGGTGAACTCGATGGATATATCGCCATGGGGATTTTTTTCGGAACGAATGCTAAGGCCTGACAGATGAACCATTTTCTCGGCCAGTTCGACGATTTTCACCGGTTCGCCCATGTCGAGCACGAAGACGTCACCGCCCTGCCCCATGGAGCCTGCCTGAATCACCAACTGCGCGGCCTCGGGGATGGTCATGAAGTACCGGGTGATCTTCGGATGGGTGACGGTCAGCGGACCGCCGGACTTGATCTGCTGGTGAAACAGCGGGATCACCGAACCGGAAGAACCCAGCACGTTACCGAAACGCACCATGATGAAACGCGTCTTGTTGACCTGATGCACGTTGGCCCGATCACCGAACATCACCGGCGCCGTTTCACGACTCAACGCCTGCAGAATCAGCTCGGCCAGACGCTTGGTGCTGCCCATGATATTGGTGGGCCTGACCGCTTTGTCGGTGGAAATCAGCACAAAGTTGGCGACCCCTGCCTGCAGCGCCGCCTGGGCCGCATTGAGCGTACCGATCACGTTGTTGATGACGCCCTCGGCGATATTGTGCTCGACCATCGGCACATGCTTATAAGCGGCGGCGTGATAAACCGTGTCGACCTGCCAGGTCTTCATGACGTCCAGCAGCTTTGAATGGTTGCGTACCGACCCCAGAATCGGCAGCACCTTGACCTTCAGCGATTCACGCTCGATGCGCCGTTCCAGCTCGGAAAGAATGGTGTAGAGGTTGAACTCGCTATGGTCGAGCAACAACAAGGTGGTGGGCTTGAGCATCACGATCTGACGGCACAACTCCGAACCGATCGAGCCGCCTGCCCCGGTCACCAGCACGCATTGATTCCTGATGCAGTGTTCGAGCAGCTCTTCCTGTGCCGGAACGGCGTCGCGACCCAGCAGGTCACCGATGTCCACTTCCTGCAGATCGTCCACTTTTACCCGGCCAGCCGCCAGATCGGAAAAATTCGGAACGCTCCGTACGTGCAAGGGAAAGCTTTCCAGAAACCCGAGGATTTCGCGTCGGCGGGCTCTGGCCGAAGAGGGAACCGCCAGCAGGATTTCCTGCGCGCCGGTGACGTCGATCATTTCCTGGATATGCTTGGGCTTGTAGACCTGCAGCCCCGAGATCACCCGGTTGGAGATCGAGTCGTCGTCGTCGATAAAGGCAACCGGACGCATCGAACGGCCCATTCGCAGCGCCGCAACCAATTGGTTACCCGCAGCGCCTGCGCCATAAATCGCCACTTTGGGCAGGCCGTCGTCCCGACTGGCAAAGGGCACGTGTTGCGCGGCGGAGAACCAGTCGCCGAGGAAATACTGGCGCATGGCGAGCCTCAGCCCACCGATCATCACCAGACTTAACCACCAGTAATTGAACATGACCGAACGAGGCACGACATGCTGGTGGTTGCTGTAGAGGTAGACCACCACGCCGAGAATCAGCGCTGACAGACTGACGGCCTTGATGATCGCAACCAGCGCATCGTTGCCGAAATAGCGCATCACCGCACGGTACATGCCGATGCGGATGAACAGGGGAATGGCGATGACAGGAGCGCTGATGAACAGCCACGTGTGAATTTCCAGCGGATTGATCAGGTCGTCGATGCCCAGGCGCACCACGAAAGCCATCCACAATGCGAACCAGACCAGACAGACGTCCGTCGCGACCTGAATGATCCGCTTCTGACGGCGCGGTAACGCCACCAGCAACGCGCGCAATTTGTCCATCCATCCCTCAAGCACGAGCTAATCTCCTATCGACCTGAACCCTGATGGCAGATCCCTGCCATACGCAAGAAGTACACCAGCCCCCGGGTTCGCGAGGGTTGATCAGCATCATTCAAGCTCCCCGGCCTTGAAGCTGATGGCCAGGATCACCAGCGGTATGTAGGCAACGATCAAGGCGAGCGCACCGTCCACACCCAGCTGAGTGACACACAGAGCAACCGGCAGAAGCCAGAACAGGTTGATGACACCGACTGCGGACGTCACTGGAAGGTGCTTGCCATATCTGCGCGAGGCAAACTGGTAAGCATGACTTCTGTGAGCCTCATAGATCTTGTCGCCCCGGACGAGGCGACGGATGAGGGTAACTGTAGCGTCTACGATGAACACCCCCAGCAGAATAAGCCATGCCCATAATAACTGCGAGGAAATCCAGGCTGCCTGAAGTGACAACACCCCCAGGATGATGCCCAGGAATCCGCTGCCGGCGTCGCCCATGAAGATCTTGGCCGGTGGAAAATTCCAGGACAAAAAGCCCAGGACAGCGGCGGCAAGCAGTACGGGGAGCCAGACCAGATCAGCAAAGCCATTGAGGGCGTAGATGAGCGCTGCGCTCAGACACACACAGACCGCTTCGACGCTGGCAATGCCATCGATGCCGTCCATGAAATTGTAGAGATTGAGCAACCAGACCAGATAAACCACTGCAAGGGCGTTCCCCAGCCAACCGATATCCAGGACCCCGCCAAACATCTGGATAGGGGGAAGGCCACCCAGCCAGAACAAGCCCCACGAGGCGGCGAGGAAGTGGCCCAGAAGACGCCAGCGTGCCGCCACATGCCCGTGGTCATCGAGAAAACCCAAGGCTGCGATCAGCAGGCCTGCGCCGGACAATCCGAGAAAAACCTGGAAGCCGAGCGCGCCCTGGCCCAACAACACTGCCAGCGCGACAAGATAGCTTGCGACAATGGCGACCCCGCCTCCCCGTGGGGTGGGGACGGTATGGGAGCTTCTGCCGTTGGGAATATCCAGCAGGCTCTTATGCAGCGCGTAACGTCGGAGCCAGTAGGTCAGGGCGAAAGACATCCCTGTAACAGCAATCGCCAACCACCAATGATTCATTTTTGTTCCGTTGTCAAAATGGTCGACTGCCTGTTTCAAGTACCCATATCACGCGATCCGGGATCCCGGTTGCCGAGCCGGTCTTTGGCAAAAGCTGCTGGTGCCCATAGTCAGCACAAGCGTGATGATGTCAGGTCAGCGGCTGTAAAAACGCCCGCAAGATATCACGGGCGATCATCAATACAAGGTGACCCGGATGGTGATCACCGAACCTGCGCCCATAACGCCGGGCAACAGGCTGAAGCAGCTTCGGGTATCAACCAGCCTTCAACAGCTGCTCGATCTCCCTGACCTTTTCCTCTACCAGTGTTGCATCGCCACGACTCTCGACGTTCAAGCGCAGCAGCGGCTCGGTGTTGGACCCACGCAGGTTGAAGCGCCACTCTGCAAACTCGAGGCTGATGCCATCGGTTTTGTCGATATTCGAACAGTTCGGCGAATAGTGAGCCTCGACCTTGGCCAATACCGCTTTGACGTCCTCGACCTTGTAGTTGATCTCGCCACTGCACGGGTAGGCAGCCATGCGCTCGTCGACCAGTTGGGAAAACGACTTGCCCGAGACCGACATCAGCGCTGTCACCAGCAGCCACGGAATCATCCCGCTATCGCAGTAGGCGAAATCACGGAAGTAATGGTGCGCGCTCATCTCGCCGCCGTAGACGGCGTCTTCCAGGCGCATGCGTTCTTTGATGAACGCGTGCCCGGTCTTGCACAGCACCGGCGTACCACCCGCCTGTTTCACCTGATCGATGGTGTTCCAGGTCAGGCGCGGGTCGTGGATGATCTTCGAACCCGGGTGTTGTTTGAGCAGCATTTCTGCCAGCAGCCCAACCAGATAGTAGCCCTCGACAAACCGGCCACTTTCATCAAAGAAGAAGCAGCGGTCAAAGTCGCCGTCCCAGGCCAGGCCCAGATCGCATTGGTTATCGAGCAACGCCTGGCGCGTGAGGTTGCGGTTTTCGGGAAGCAACGGGTTAGGCACCCCGTTCGGGAAATTGCCGTCCGGTTCAGCGTTGATGATGGTCCAGTGGAATGGAAGCCGTGACTTGATCGCCTCCAGGGCAGGTCCCACCGCGCCATTGCCCGGATCGGCAAGGATCTTCAATGGGCGCAGGTCTTTGAGGTTGACGTAGCTGAGCAAATGCTCGATGTAGGCGGCCTTGTCCGGCTTCGCCTCAACGAGACCCTGCCTGGCTGCGATGTCGCCCAGGTCACCGGCGTCGACACGCTGACGGATCGCGTCAAGCCCGGTATCGCCGCTGATTGGCCGAGACTCGCGCTGGACCAGTTTCATGCCGTTATAACCCTTCGGATTATGACTGGCGGTCACCATCACTCCGCCGTCGGCGGCGTAGTGGCTGGTTGCAAAATAAACTTCCTCGGTCCCGCACAAGCCAATGTCGATGACATCGGCGCCAGCGTCCTGGATACCTTGGATCAAGGCCTGAGCCAAGCCTGGGCTTTCGAGGCGCATGTCTCTGCCGACCACGATATTTTTGGCACCCAGTTCCACCACCATGGAGCGCCCAATCCGATAGGCGATATCGGCGTTGAGGTCAGCGGGGACCTGGCCGCGAATATCGTAGGCTTTGAAGCAACGGGTCTGAATAACGGGATAGTCGGGATTCATGTAAAAAACCTATGCGACGAAAGAACCCGCAGGTTCCTCTGTTCAGTATGAAGCAGCCCGGCAGCCGGACTGCGCGCTACCCTCGCGCATAACAGCTTGAGGCGAGCGTTAGGCAGTGAAAATGAAGATTAGTTATCCAGCAGGAGGTAAATATCTTCGAAACGTACGCGGCCATCTTCAAGGGTTGGATGGCTCTGCCGGATGATATCAAAAAGATATTCCGCCGTTCGTTTCATGGATGTACCAAAGCGGGGGAGCATAACCGGACCCACTGTTTGATTCAGCCATCAAGTGTTTGCGGGATCTTGCAAAATATGTCGCAAGGCATCTGCCAGCGCATTCGATGCGATGACAACCTGCTCACCCAAGCACCATCCGAGGAGCAATAGCGCAGCCTGGCGGCCGTGATCGGTACTGAACCACCACGCTTAGGCCAGACGGGCTGATTTTGGCTTCTTGCGCAGACGGGCTAGCCAGGCGAGCACCGGACCGATCAGCATCCCCACCAACAACGCGAGGATCACCGGAACAGCCACCGACAGCTCAGGGGCAGACCAGCCAAAAAACACCAACGCCACCGGCTGCTGGTTTTCAAGCATGAACACTACCGTCGCCGAAACGATCAGCAGGACGATAATGAAAAAGACAAGGCGTTTAACATTGCGCATCGAGTACTCCTCTAACGGCTATTGGAGCTCGTGCTCCTCCTCTTCGTTCACCCGGTCACGCAACTCTTTACCGGGCTTGAAGTGAGGGACGAATTTTCCGTCGAGGCTGACGGATTGTCCGGTTTTGGGATTGCGACCCACGCGAGGCGCGCGGTAGTGCAGGGAGAAGCTGCCAAAGCCCCGTATTTCAATACGATCACCCGTGGCAAGGCATTGCGACATCTGCTCAAGCATGGTCTTGATGGCCAGCTCCACATCTTTGGATGAGAGCAGTCCTTGATGGGTGACAATTCGTTCGATCAACTCCGACTTCGTCATATTTTTCCCTTCTTTTTCAAGCAGCTAGGTAAAGCGCTTTGAAGGTTTTAGCATGACCAGAGATATTTGAACAGCCCATGTTTCGACTTATGTGAGCGGTGTTTCCAGGCAACGGGCCATTATCTGATGTAACCCTCGCCAACCGTGGCCTTGGGCACTGAACCGGCTGATCAGCGATTGCGGCGAAACAGCGTCGGGATGGGTAAAACCATCGCCCACAAAAAAGGGCGACCGAAGTCGCCCTTTTTCAATGGTCAGACAGAACTCAGTTCTGTTTTTCCATTTGCGCACGCAACAGGTCACCCAGAGTGGTAGGACCAGTGTTTTCGGCGGTTTCAGGCTTGCTACGCAGGCTCTGAATCGCTTCTTTCTCGTCTTCAACGTCTTTCGACTTGATGGACAAGCTGATCACGCGGCTCTTGCGGTCAACGCTGATGATCTTGGCTTCGATCTCTTCGCCTTCTTTCAGAACGTTACGCGCGTCTTCTACGCGGTCACGGCTGATTTCGGAGGCTTTGAGGGTAGCTTCGATGTCGTCGGCCAGAGTGATGATGGCGCCTTTGGCGTCAACTTCTTTAACGATACCGCGAACGATAGCGCCTTTGTCATTGACAGTGACGTACTCGGAGAACGGATCGCTTTCCAGCTGCTTGATACCCAGCGAGATGCGCTCGCGCTCTGGATCAACCGACAGGATGACGGTGTCGAGCTCGTCGCCCTTCTTGAAGCGACGTACGGCTTCTTCGCCCACTTCGTTCCAGGAGATGTCGGACAGGTGAACCAGACCGTCGATGCCGCCGTCCAGACCAATGAAGATACCGAAATCGGTGATCGACTTGATGGTGCCGGAGATCTTGTCGCCCTTGTTGAACTGGCCAGAGAAATCTTCCCACGGGTTAGATTTGCACTGTTTGATGCCCAAGGAGATACGACGACGCTCTTCGTCGATGTCCAGAACCATGACTTCCACTTCGTCGCCAACCTGAACGACTTTGGATGGGTGGATGTTCTTGTTGGTCCAGTCCATTTCGGAAACGTGTACCAGGCCTTCCACGCCTTCTTCCAGCTCTGCGAAGCAGCCGTAGTCGGTCAGGTTGGTAACACGCGCGGTCACGCGAGTGCCTTCTGGGTAACGTGCCTTGATAGCAACCCATGGGTCTTCGCCCAGTTGCTTGAGGCCCAGGGAAACACGATTGCGCTCGCGATCGTACTTCAGGACCTTTACATCGATCTCATCGCCAACGTTGACGATTTCCGATGGATGCTTGATACGCTTCCAGGCCATGTCGGTGATGTGAATCAGGCCATCGACGCCACCCAGATCGACGAATGCGCCGTAATCGTTGAGGTTCTTTAC
>NZ_JBJDOA010000022.1:6948-46400 GCF_044900785.1 Pseudomonas sp. NPDC087358 | reverse complement strand
CACAAAAAAGCTGGTGGTAGTACCCGTAACGGTCGCGACTCAGAAGCCAAACGCCTTGGCGTCAAGATGTATGGCGGCCAGGTTATCGTTCCGGGCAACATCATCGTGCGTCAGCGCGGCACCCAATTCCACGCTGGCTACGGCGTTGGCATGGGCAAGGATCACACCCTGTTCGCTAAAGTCGAAGGCGTGATCAAGTTCCAGGTTAAAGGCGCCTTCGGTCGTCGCTATGTAAGCATCGTGCCAAAGACTGAAGTCGCGGCATAATCTTGCGTCAGGCAGTCTGAGGGCCTACCAGCTTTCACGCTGCCTGAGCTGAAAAGCCCTGTCGTTGACAGGGCTTTTTCGTTTGTAAAAACCGTGCAAGTCCGGTGTGGTGAGTCTCTTGCAAAGCTGTTTGTGTGGGCCGTTGTGGTGTGTAGTCGCTGGTTTTTGATCGGTATCGCAACGCTCATCTTTGCAAGAGCCTTATGAATTTATGTTGTTTGCTCGTCTTTGTGACGGGAGGCGTGCGTTATGAAATTTGTAGATGAAGTATCCATTCGAGTGAAGGCCGGTGACGGCGGCAACGGTTGCATGAGCTTCCGTCGCGAAAAATTCATCGAGAACGGTGGTCCGAACGGCGGTGACGGTGGTGATGGCGGCTCGATCTACATGATCGCCGACGAAAACCTCAACACCCTGGTCGACTACCGCTATACCCGCCATTTCGATGCCGAACGCGGTTCCAATGGCGGCAGCACCGATTGTACCGGTCGCAAGGGTGAAGAGCTGGTGCTGCGCGTGCCGGTTGGCACCACGGTGATCGACGCTGGCACCCAGGAAATCATCGGCGACCTGACCAAGGCTGGCCAGCGTCTGCTGGTGGCCCATGGTGGTTGGCACGGTCTGGGTAACACTCGTTTCAAGTCCAGTACCAACCGTGCGCCGCGTCAAACCACGCCGGGCAAGCCGGGCGAGCAGCGTGATCTGAAGCTGGAGCTGAAAGTACTGGCCGACGTCGGTCTGCTGGGCTTGCCGAATGCCGGCAAGAGCACGTTCATTCGTTCGGTCTCGGCCGCCAAGCCGAAAGTCGCTGACTACCCGTTCACCACGCTGGTGCCGAACCTGGGTGTGGTCAGCGTCGATCGCTGGAAAAGCTTCGTCGTCGCCGACATCCCGGGTCTGATCGAAGGTGCATCGCATGGCGCGGGGCTGGGGATTCGCTTCCTCAAGCACCTGGCGCGTACCCGCTTGCTGCTGCACCTCGTCGACATGGCGCCGCTGGATGAAAGCAGTGCGCCGGACGCCGCTGAAGTCATCGTCAATGAGCTGATCAAGTTCAGCCCGGCGCTGGCCGATCGTGATCGCTGGCTGGTACTGAACAAGTGCGACCAGATCCTCGAAGAAGAGCACGAAGCGCGCAAGCAGGAGATCATCGAGCGTCTGGAGTGGACCGGTCCTGTGTACGTGATCTCGGCCATTGCCAAAGAAGGCACTGATCGCCTCAGTCACGACATCATGCGTTATCTGGAAGATCGCGCCGACCGTCTGGCCAGTGATCCCGCTTACGCCGCCGAGCTGGCCGAGCTGGATCAGCGCATCGAAGATGAGGCGCGTGCACAGCTGCAGGCGCTGGACGATCAGCGTGCCCTGCGTCGCAGCGGCGTGAAGAGCGTGCATGACATCGGCGATGACGACTGGGATGAAGAGGACGTCGACGATGAAGATGGTCCGGAAATCATTTACGTCCGTGACTGATCGAGTGCAGTAAACTACAACGCCGCTTAATAGCGGCGTTTTAGTATCTAGAATTCGTACTCTCTGGCTTAAGGTTGAAAGATCATGCGGAGCAAGGTGACAGGTGCCCAGCGTTGGGTTGTGAAGATCGGAAGTGCGCTGCTGACGGCGGACGGCAAGGGTCTTGATCGCAACGCGATGGGTGTTTGGGTCGAGCAGATGGTGGCGCTGCACGAGGCGGGCGTCGAACTGGTTCTGGTTTCCTCCGGCGCGGTGGCTGCCGGGATGAGTCGCCTGGGCTGGACTGCACGACCGAGTGCCATGCATGAGCTTCAAGCGGCCGCGGCGATTGGTCAGATGGGTCTGGTGCAGGCCTGGGAATCCAGTTTTGCCGAGCATGATCGGCATACTGCGCAGATTCTGCTGACCCATGATGACCTGTCCGATCGCAAGCGCTACCTGAATGCGCGCAGTACGTTGCGTACGTTGGTCGAGCTGGGCGTGGTGCCTGTGATCAACGAGAACGACACCGTGGTCACCGACGAGATTCGTTTCGGCGACAACGACACCCTGGCGGCGCTGGTTGCCAATCTGGTCGAAGCCGATCTGCTGGTCATCCTCACTGATCGCGATGGTATGTTCGATGCCGACCCACGCAGCAATCCTCAAGCGCAGCTGATCTACGAGGCGCGTGCTGACGATCCTGCGCTGGATGCAGTGGCCGGTGGGACCGGCGGTGCGCTGGGTCGTGGCGGTATGCAGACCAAGCTGCGTGCGGCGCGTCTGGCGGCACGCTCCGGCGCTCATACGGTGATCGTTGGTGGTCGCATCGAACGGGTCCTGGCGCGCCTCAAGGCGGGCGAGCGCCTGGGTACGTTGCTGTCGCCTGAGCGTGAGATGCTGGCCGCGCGCAAGCAGTGGCTGGCTGGACACCTGCAGACGCGCGGCACGCTGGTGCTGGATGATGGCGCGGTCAAGGCGCTTACCGAAAGCCACAAGAGCCTGTTGCCGGTCGGTGTGAAGCTGGTTCAGGGCAGCTTCCGTCGTGGCGAAATGGTGGTGTGTGTGGCGGCCAATGGTCGAGAGATCGCCCGTGGGCTGAGTAACTACAGTGCGCTCGAGGCGCAGAAGATCATTGGTCTGCCGTCCGACGCCATCGTCAAGGAGCTGGGTTACATGGCCGAGCCTGAGCTGGTCCATCGCGACAACCTGATTCTGGTTTGAATCGGGCCATTCATAGAAGGAAGCGCTGATGCGGGTCGTGAAAAAACTGGTGGGTGCGTTGTTGATGCTGCCCATGCTGGCGTCAGCCGAAGAGATCGGACAGGTGTCGACGGTGTTCAAGTTCGTCGGCCCCAATGACCGGATCGTGGTCGAGGCGTTCGATGACCCCAAGGTCGATGGTGTGACCTGCTATCTGTCCCGTGCCAAGACTGGCGGCCTGAAGGGAGGCCTGGGGTTGGCGGAGGATCGTGCCGAGGCATCCATCGCCTGTCGTCAGGTGGGGCCGATCCATTTCAAGGAAGACCTCAAGGACGGCGATGTGGTGTTCAAGGAGCGCACCTCGCTGGTATTCAAGACCATGCAGGTTGTGCGTTTCCTCGACAAGAAGCGCAACACGCTGGTGTACCTGGTCTACAGCGACCGAGTAATCGAGGGCAGTCCGCAAAATGCGGTGACGGCGATACCGATCCTGCCGTGGGCGCCTGCGCCTGCGCCAGCGCCGTGAGTGCCGTTGATGCTTGTCTGGCGTGATCTTGCGGGTGGAGATCCCGTGTAGAGTCCGGCTTGCCGGCGGTGGCGTCCGAGAGACCACTGCCGCCGGCAAGCCGGACGGCTACAGGAAGCGTCGCGAGGTTTGCTGTTGCCAAATAACAGCCAATAAAAAACCGACCCTAGGGTCGGTTTTTTAACAAGCGGGTCGCTTAGGCAGCAGCAGCAAGGTTCAGAGCCTTGATGTGGCCATTCAGGCGACCTTTATGGCGAGCAGCTTTGTTCTTGTGGATGATGCCTTTATCGGCCATACGGTCGATAACTGGCACGGCCAGAACATAAGCAGCTTGCGCTTTTTCAGCGTCTTTTGCGTCGATGGCCTTAACTACATTCTTGATGTAGGTACGAACCATGGAACGCAGGCTGGCGTTGTGGCTGCGACGCTTCTCAGCCTGTTTTGCACGTTTTTTGGCGGAAGGTGTGTTGGCCACCGTCGAGCTCCTCGAAAGACTTGGGAAATAGCTAGCAAAATAGGCCGCGAATCATGCCGATGAGTTTGACGCTTGTCAAGGGCAGGTGATGCGTTCCGCTGAGTGGTCGCCGTGTTATGCCGATGTTATTTCTTTCCGGCGTGCGACCTGTAAACTCGCGGGTTTTGGCTCTGAGTCGTTTTGCGGCGCGGAGTATCGCATAAATGGATCGCGCTTTGGCGCTTCCTTTGGTCGGGCGCACAATCTTTAGATGAATCTACTCAAATCGCTTGCCGCCGTGAGCTCTATCACCATGCTTTCGCGGGTCCTGGGTTTTATCCGCGACACCATCATCGCCCGGGCATTCGGGGCCGGAATGGCAACAGATGCCTTCTTCATCGCCTTCAAGTTGCCCAATCTATTGCGCAGGATTTTTGCAGAAGGCGCTTTCTCACAGGCGTTCGTACCCATCCTGGCGGAGTACAAAAGCCAGCAGGGCGAGGAGGCGACCCGCACTTTTGTCGCTTATGTCACCGGTTTGCTGACCCTTGCGCTGGCGCTGGTTACCGTCCTGGGCATCATCTTCGCACCATGGGTGATCTGGGCCACCGCGCCGGGGTTTGCCGACACCCCGGAAAAATTCCAGCTGACCTCCGACCTGCTGCGGGTGACTTTTCCTTATATATTGCTGATCTCTCTGTCCTCGCTGGCGGGCGCGATCCTCAATACCTGGAACCGCTTTTCGGTGCCGGCCTTCGTCCCCACGCTGCTGAATCTGGCGATGATCTTCTTCGCTCTGTTCCTCACCCCGTATTTCCATCCGCCGGTCATGGCGCTGGGCTGGGCGGTGCTGGCGGGCGGGGTGCTGCAATTGCTGTATCAACTGCCGCACCTGAAGAAGATCGGCATGCTGGTACTGCCGCGCCTGAACTTGCGCGATAGCGGCGTGTGGCGTGTGATGAGGCAGATGCTGCCGGCGATGCTTGGGGTATCGGTCAGTCAGATTTCACTGATCATCAACACCATTTTTGCCTCCTTTCTGGTCGCCGGCTCCGTGTCGTGGATGTATTACGCCGACCGCCTGATGGAGTTGCCATCGGGTGTGTTGGGTGTCGCGCTGGGGACGATCCTGCTGCCGATTCTGTCCAAGACCTATGCCAGCCGGGATCGCCACGAGTATTCGCGGATCCTCGACTGGGGGCTGCGCCTGTGTTTTGTACTGGTGTTGCCGTGCACGCTGGCGCTCGGGCTGCTGGCCGAGCCGTTGACTGTCTCGCTGTTTCAATACGGCAAGTTCGATGATCATGACGCGGCCATGACTCAGCGCGCGCTGATCGGCTACGCGGTGGGCCTGCTGGGGATCATAGTGATCAAGGTGCTGGCGCCAGGCTTCTATGCGCAACAAAATATCCGCACCCCGGTGAAAATCGCGATCTTCACCCTCATAGTGACTCAACTGTTCAACGTCCTTTTCGTCTACGTCATCCACCTGGCCCACGCCGGCCTGGCGCTGGCGATCAGCATGGGTGCATGCATCAATGCAGGCTTGCTGTTCTGGCAACTGCGCAAGCAGGACCTGTTTCAGCCGCAGCCGGGATGGCCGGTGTTCCTGATCAAGCTGGTGATCGCGGTGTCGGTGATGACCGCCGTGCTGCTGGGCTTGATGCACGTGATGCCGTCTTGGTCCGACGGGCAGATGCTCGAGCGCTTCGTGCGTCTGGGCGGCCTGGTCGGCGCCGGTGTGGTGGCTTACTTCGGCATGCTGCTGCTGTTGGGGTTTCGCCTGAAAGATTTCGCCCGCAAGGCGATCATGTAGGATCAGTCGTCGGTTTTTGCCGGTTAAAGTCGATTGTTGCGGTTTGCCTGGATGTGTCGCCTGTCGTTGACGGCGGTGTGTGGTTATAATCGGCCACTTTATGAGCAAGAAGCGCGTTATGCAGCTGGTTCGAGGCCTTCACAATCTGCGCCCCCAGCATCGGGGCTGCATCGCCACCATTGGCAATTTCGACGGTGTTCACCGTGGTCACCAGGCTATCCTGGCTCGGCTGCGTGAGCGTGCCGTGGAATTGGGCCTGCCCAGTTGCGTGGTCATCTTCGAGCCGCAACCGCGTGAGTTCTTCTCCCCGGAAACGGCTCCGGCTCGTCTGGCGCGTCTGCGTGACAAGCTCGATCTGCTCGCCGCCGAGGGCGTGGACCTGGTGCTGTGCCTGCCGTTCAACCAGCGTCTGAGCAAGTTGAGCGCCGCCGAGTTCGTCGACACCGTGCTGATCGACGGCCTGGGCGTGAAACATCTGGAGGTCGGTGACGATTTCCGTTTTGGCTGCGACCGCATCGGCGATTTCGACTTTCTGCAAAAGGTTGGCGCCGACAAGGGCTTTACCGTGGAAGCGGCGCAAACCGTGGAAATCGACGGTGTGCGCGTCAGCAGCACCAAGGTACGCAATGCCCTGGCGGCTGGCGATTTCACTCTGGCTGCAGACCTGCTGGGTCGCCCGTTCGAAATCTCTGGCCGTGTCCTGCATGGCCAGAAGCTCGCCCGTCAGTTGGGTACGCCCACCGCCAACGTGCAGCTCAAGCGTCGCCGCGTACCATTGACCGGGGTCTACCTGGTCAGCGCCAAAATCGACGACAAGGTGTGGCCCGGCGTCGCCAACATTGGCGTAAGGCCGACCGTGGCGGGCGATGGACGCCCTCACCTTGAGATTCACCTTCTGGATTTTGCCGGCGATATCTATGGCCGGCGTTTGACGGTGGTATTCCACCAAAAGCTGCGTGATGAGCAGCGCTTCGCCTCCCTTGAGGCACTTAAGACGGCGATAGATGCGGACGTCGCTGCCGCCCGTGCCCATTGGGGCATGGTCAACCGCTTACCAAGAGCCTGAAATGACCGACTACAAAGCCACGCTTAATCTTCCGGACACCGCCTTCCCAATGAAGGCCGGCCTGCCCCAGCGCGAGCCGCAAACTCTGCAGCGCTGGGACAGCATTGGCCTGTACCAGAAGCTGCGTGAAATTGGCAAGGATCGTCCCAAGTTCGTCCTGCACGACGGGCCTCCGTACGCCAATGGCAATATTCATATCGGTCATGCGGTCAACAAGATTCTCAAGGACATGATCGTGCGTTCGAAGACCCTGTCGGGCTTCGACGCGCCTTATGTTCCAGGCTGGGACTGCCACGGTCTGCCGATCGAGCACAAGGTCGAGGTCACCCACGGCAAGAATCTGCCGGCGGACAAGACCCGCGAGCTGTGCCGTGCCTACGCGGCCGAGCAGATCGAAGGCCAGAAAGCCGAGTTCATTCGTCTGGGCGTGCTCGGCGATTGGGCCAACCCGTACCGCACCATGGACTTCGCCAACGAAGCCGGAGAAATCCGCGCGCTGGCGGAAATGGTCAAGAACGGTTTCGTGTTCAAGGGCCTGAAGCCGGTCAACTGGTGTTTCGATTGCGGCTCGGCACTGGCTGAAGCGGAAGTCGAGTACCAGGACAAGAAATCGTCGACCATCGACGTTGCCTTCCCGGTTGCCGACGCCGACAAGCTGGCCGCCGCTTTCGGCGTTTCGAACCTGAGCAAGCCGGCCGCCGCTGTGATCTGGACCACCACCCCGTGGACCATCCCGGCCAACCAGGCGCTCAACGTTCACCCTGAATTCAACTACGCGCTGGTCGACGTGGGCGACAGGCTGCTGGTGCTGGCTGAAGAGCTGGTCGAGGCCTGCCTCAAGCGCTGGAACCTCGAGGGTTCGGTGCTGGCCACCGCGCCGGGCGCTGCGCTTGAGCTGATCAACTTCCGTCACCCGTTCTATGATCGCCTGTCGCCGGTTTACCTGGCCGATTATGTCGAGCTGGGCGCGGGTACCGGCGTGGTTCACTGCTCGCCCGCCTATGGCGTCGATGACTTCGTGATCTGCAAAAGCTACGGCCTGACCAACGATGACATCATCAACCCGGTGCAGAGCAACGGCGTGTATGCGCAATCGCTGGAATTCTTCGGTGGCCAGTTCGTCTTCAAGGCCAACCAGAACATCATCGACAAGCTGACCGAAGTCGGCGCGCTGATGCACACCGAAACCATCACCCACAGCTACATGCATTGCTGGCGCCACAAAACTCCGCTGATCTACCGCGCCACCGCGCAGTGGTTCGTCGGCATGGACAAACAGCCCACCACCGGCGACACCCTGCGCAACCGTGCGGTCAAGGCCATCGAAGAAACCAGATTCGTGCCGGCCTGGGGTCAGGCGCGTCTGCATTCGATGATCGCCACCCGTCCTGACTGGTGCATCTCGCGTCAGCGCAACTGGGGTGTGCCGATCCCGTTCTTCCTGGACAAGGAAAGCGGCGAGCTGCACCCACGCACCGTCGAGCTGATGGAAGAAGTCGCCCAGCGCGTCGAGAACGAAGGCATCGAAGCCTGGTTCAAGATGGACGCCGCCGAGCTGCTGGGCGATGAAGCCCCGCAGTACGACAAGATCTCCGACACCCTGGACGTCTGGTTCGACTCGGGTACCACCCACTGGCATGTGCTGCGCGGGTCGCACCCGATGGGCCACGACAGCGGTCCTCGTGCCGATCTGTACCTGGAAGGTTCCGACCAGCACCGCGGCTGGTTCCATTCCTCGCTGCTGACCGGTTGCGCCATCGACAACCATGCGCCGTACCGCGAACTGCTGACTCACGGCTTCACCGTGGACGAGAATGGCCGCAAGATGTCCAAGTCACTGGGCAACGTCATCGCTCCGCAGAAGGTCAACGACACGCTGGGCGCCGACATCATGCGTCTGTGGGTCTCGGCGACCGACTACTCGGGCGAAATGGCCGTCTCTGAAACCATCCTGCAGCGCAGCGCCGACGCCTACCGGCGTATCCGTAACACCGCGCGTTTCCTGCTCTCGAACCTGAGCGGGTTCAATCCGGCCACTGACCTGCTGCCTGCCGATGAAATGCTGGCGCTGGACCGTTGGGCCGTGGATCGCGCGCTGTTGCTGCAACGCGAACTGGAAGAGCACTACAGCGAATACCGTTTCTGGAACGTCTACTCCAAGGTGCACAACTTCTGCGTGCAGGAGCTGGGCGGTTTCTATCTGGACATCATCAAGGACCGCCAGTACACCACCGGCGCCAACAGCAAGGCACGTCGTTCCTGCCAGACCGCGCTGTTCCACATCTCCGAAGCGCTGGTGCGCTGGATCGCTCCGATCCTGGCATTCACCGCTGACGAGCTCTGGCAGTACATGCCCGGCGAGCGCAACGAGTCGGTCATGCTCAACACCTGGTACGAAGGCCTGAGCGAGCTGCCGGAAGGCTTCGAGCTGGATCGCGCCTACTGGGAACGGGTCATGGCGGTCAAGACTGCGGTCAACAAAGAGCT
The DNA here is from genome assembly GCF_044900785.1 of Pseudomonas sp. NPDC087358. Taxonomy (NCBI): domain Bacteria; kingdom Pseudomonadati; phylum Pseudomonadota; class Gammaproteobacteria; order Pseudomonadales; family Pseudomonadaceae; genus Pseudomonas; species Pseudomonas sp. NPDC087358. The sequence continues at coordinate 37,129 of NZ_JBJDOA010000022.1, read as the reverse complement.
GGAGAACCAGCGTACGGCGAAAGCCATCGGCGGTAACCTGCAGGCCGAAGTGACGCTGTATGCCGAGGACGACCTCACGGGCGATCTGAACAAGCTGGGCGATGAGCTGCGTTTCGTTCTGATCACCTCCAAGGCAGGCGTGGCGCCGTTCGCCAGCGCGCCTGCCGACGCCGTGGTCACCGAAGTTGCCGGCCTCAAGCTCAAAGTGGTCAAGTCGGGCTATACCAAGTGCGCACGTTGCTGGCATTTCCGCGAAGACGTCGGTGCGCACGCCGAGCATCCGGAAATCTGCAGTCGCTGTATCGACAACATCAGCGGCGCGGGTGAGGTTCGTCACTATGCCTAATGCGTCGGCTGGCCGTATGGGCCGTATGGGCCGTTTGAGCTGGCTGTGGTTGAGCGTGCTGGTCGTGGTCATTGACCAGGCCAGCAAGTTCTACTTCGAGAATGCGTTGAGCCTGTACCAGCAGATCGTGGTCATCCCCAGCTATTTCAGCTGGACCCTGGCCTACAACACCGGCGCGGCATTCAGCTTTCTGGCCGACAGCTCCGGCTGGCAGCGCTGGCTGTTTGCGCTGATCGCCGTGGTGGTCAGTGCAGTGCTGGTGGTCTGGCTCAAGCGTCTGGGACGCAGTGAAACCTGGCTGGCAGTTGCTCTGGCACTGGTGCTGGGCGGCGCGCTGGGCAATCTCTACGACCGCATCGCGATTGGCCATGTCATCGACTTCGTACTCGTGCACTGGGACACCCGCTGGTACTTCCCAGCCTTCAACTTTGCCGACAGTGCGATCACTGTAGGCGCGATCATGCTTGCCCTGGACATGTTCAAGAGCAAGAAAACCGGAGAACCCGTTCATGACTGAACAGTCGATGACCGACCAGGCTACACAGGAAACCCGCATCGGTCAGAACACGGAAGTCACCCTGCATTTCGCTCTCCATCTGGAGAATGGCGATACCGTCGACAGTACTTTCGACAAAGCCCCGGCTACGTTCAAAGTAGGCGACGGTAGCTTGCTACCGGGTTTTGAAGCGCTGATTTTCGGCTTCAAGGCGGGCGACAAACGCAAGATCGAAGTGCCGCCGGAAAACGCTTTTGGTCAGCCGAACCCGCAAAATCTGCAGATCATGCCGCGCTCGCAGTTCCAGAACATGGAACTGGCCGAAGGCCTGCTGGTGATCTTCAACGATGCGGCCAATACCGAGCTGCCCGGAGTGGTGAAGGCGTTTGACGACGATCAGGTGACCGTCGACTTCAACCATCCGCTGTCCGGCAAAACGTTGACCTTCGAAGTGGAAATCTTCGAGGTCAAGGCGCTCTGAGTGATCAGATAGCCTGCGGCCCCGACATGGCTCGGGGCCTTTTCGTTTTTATGTTTCATTGCGCGTAGATACGAGGCACATCATGCAAATCAAGCTCGCCAACCCACGTGGCTTCTGCGCCGGGGTGGACCGCGCGATCGAAATCGTCAATCGCGCGCTGGAAGTGTTTGGCCCGCCGATCTACGTGCGCCATGAAGTGGTTCATAACAAATTCGTCGTCGAAGACCTGCGCAGCCGTGGCGCAATTTTCGTCGAAGAGCTCGATCAGGTGCCCGACGACGTCATCGTCATCTTCAGCGCCCACGGCGTGTCTCAGGCGGTGCGCACCGAGGCTGCCGGACGTGGCCTGAAGGTGTTCGACGCCACCTGCCCGCTGGTGACCAAAGTGCACATCGAAGTGGCGCGCTACAGCCGTGACGGCCGTGAATGCATCCTGATCGGTCATGAAGGTCATCCCGAAGTCGAAGGCACCATGGGCCAGTACGACGCTGGAAACGGCGGCGCCATCTACCTGGTCGAAGACGAAGAAGACGTCGCCAACCTGAAGGTGCACAACCCGGAAAAACTGGCCTTCGTGACGCAGACGACGCTGTCGATGGACGACACCAGCCGGGTGATCGACGCCTTGCGTTCGCGCTTCCCGGCAATTGGCGGGCCGCGCAAGGACGACATCTGCTATGCCACGCAAAACCGTCAGGACGCGGTCAAGCAGCTGGCCGACGAGTGCGACGTGGTGCTGGTAGTGGGCAGCCCGAACAGTTCGAACTCCAACCGTCTGCGCGAGCTGGCCGAGCGCATGGCGACGCCGGCGTACCTGATCGATGGCGCAGAAGACATGCAGCGCAGCTGGTTCGACGGTGTCGAGCGCATCGGTATCACCGCCGGCGCCTCGGCGCCTGAAGTGCTGGTGCGCGGCGTCATCCAGCAGTTGCAGGCCTGGGGCGCAACAGGCGCCGACGAGCTCGCAGGCCGCGAGGAGAACATCACCTTCTCGATGCCTAAAGAGCTGCGGGTCAAATCCGTTCTGTAACGATCAGGGCGCACGGTTCGCTGCCGAAACCGTCGCGTCGAAGGGTGACGCGACCGGTCACAGCGATGGCTATCTGGTAATGACTGGCGGCCGGTTCATTCAGGCAGACCGCCAGGGTGCCGTTGCCGTTGTTGAGCGGCCGGCCGCTGCTATCGAAGCCAACGCGGGTCGCTACTCGGCTGTTGCCCACGACCCTTACCTTCGGGCTGCCATTACGTTCGGTCAGGATCGGCTCATCGCCGTCCCTGAGCTGGTTATGGTTGCTGTCGACAAACGCGTGCCAGCCCCGGCTCCAGTCCCCCTCGAGCGCCTGCAGGATCACCGGCTGACTGCGCAGGATCGCTTCGGTCCGCGCCAAACGCAGATTGTTGGCCAACTGCTGAGCGGTATCGAGCCGACGCTGCGAATCGATGAACGTGCCAAGCGCCGGCGCCGCCAAAACTGCAATGACACCGATCAGGATCACTCCCGCCAGCAGCTCGATCAATGTAACCCCTCGTTGTTTCACTACCGTCTCTCCCCGTCACGACGGCGCCTAGCAGACCCTCATTAAGGGGCGGTGACAAGGGTGCCAATTGTCAGTCAGTGTGTCCGCAAGCTGTGGTTACACACCTGTCAGGCAAGCCCGCGATCCTCAGCTTCAATGGTTTCTGCACACGGATTTGCAGGGGTGTTCGATGAGTGCAGGGTCGGGTCAGGCAGGGATTACATTGATCGAGGTATTGATCGCATTGCTGGTGTTCTCCGTCGGCGTGCTGGGGGTGGCGCTGCTGCAACTGAACGCCTTGAAGTACACCGACAGCGCCCTGCGCAGCACGCAGGTCAGCTTCATCGCCCTGGACCTTCTGGAGCGCGCCCGCGCCAATCCGGCTGTCAGTTATGCCCTGGCCTCCGTGAGCCAGGCACCTGCCTCCGGTAACCTCGACGTTCCCCGCGATCAGGACCTGTTCGATTTCGCCGACCAGTTGCGGCGCATGGCAGGTGACGACGTGCAGGCCTGGGTCACGGTAACGGGCGCCCGGGTGACGGTCTCGGTGGACTGGAATGACTCACGCGCCGAGGGCGACCAGGCACACCGACAAACCTTGAGCCTGAGTACGCTGGTCGGCGCTGAACGAGCGACTCAGCCATGATGCGGCATGCGCGCGGTTTCGGACTGGTCGAGATCATGCTCGCGCTGGCACTCGGGCTGGTGATGTCGCTGGCGTTGACGCAGGTTTTCATCAGCGCCAAAAGCACTTACATGAGCCAGGTCGCCTCGGCCAACTTGCAGCAAGATGCGCGGTTCGTGTTGAGCAAGATGATTGAAGAGCTGCGACGGGTGGGGATGTCTGGATGCCTGGCGAATATCCGTGACGCCAGTCTCGGCGGGCAGTTTTCATCGGCTATCAAAACCCCTGTCCAGTGGGACGCCCGCCAGCAGTCGTTGAGTCTGATCAGCGCCGTCGTGGGCAACGGCAGCGCGTGGCACACCTGGGTCATTCACACCGATTGCGCATCATCAGCCACGGCGTGGAGCAGAGGGCGGGCGCCGCGACTGGCGCCCGGCGAAACGGCGCTGCCGATCCATCAGCAGGTGTATCGCTTCAACGAGCGCCGCGGCGAACTGACGCTCAACGGGCAACCGCTGCTCAGTAATGTCCGCGCCTTTACCGTGCTGTTCGGCGTAGCCGATAGAGGCAACGAGCCCGGAATCGCCCGCTATACCGCCCAGCCCGACACGGGAATGATCCGCAGCGTACGTCTGACGCTCACGCTTTTCGACCCCGACGACCGGACGCAGGAGCAAACCTTCAAGGTCGTCGCCGCCATTCGCAACCGGCTCGGGTGAGGCGTGCCGATGAAAGCGCAACGGGGTGTGGTGTTGATCGTGAGCCTGGTCTTCCTCGTGCTTCTGACCTTGCTCGCCACCTCGTCGATGCAGAACGCCACGCTGCAAGAAAAGGTCGCGGGCAGCTTGAAACTGCGCAATGCCTCGTTCCAGATAGCCGAAGCGGTGTTGCGTGCGGGCGAAGCCAAAGTCCTCACGCCAGGGTTCTCATTGCCCCAATGCCCAAGCCCGGCGAGCTGTCTGCCTCCACCAGACGCCAAGACGCTGTCGGGCGCTGCAGGTGCAGGTGCCTCCGGGATGACCTGGGAGGCGAGCGACGGTGGCTTTTATGCCATTCAATATCTCGGCCAGACCGACGACCCGGCCGGGTTGCCGGAGAAGGGCGACCAAGAGCACAGGTTGTACCGCGTGACCGCCATCGCTGTTCAGGGAACATTGCGCACCGTCCTGGAAAGCATTCACACCCAGGAGCGCCGCATCATGTGGAGGCAACGGCTATGAACAGGGGACGGATGTCGGCTCGGGCGAATGGTTTCACACTGCTCGAGTTGCTGATTGCAGTGGCCATCGTCGCCATCCTTGCTGCGATGTCGTACCCGTCCTACACCGAATACATCCGCAAGACCCACCGTTCCGAGATCACAGCGCTGCTGGTGCAGGAGGCGCACAGGTTGGAGCGCTTCTACTCGCGCGCCGGGCAGTATTCGAATACAACCACGCCGCCGGCGCGAGAGCATCAGGTCTCGACCGGGAACGGGTTCTACACTGTCACCGCCGACCGCGCCGAGCAGGCGTTCATGCTGATGGCGATGCCCCTCGGCGGAACGCTGATGAGTGAAGACAAATGCGGGAGTTTTGTTCTCGAACACTCTGGCAGGCGCGACAACCTGGGGGTGTCGGGCGATGCCAGTGGGCAGGGGTGTTGGGGGAGGTGAGCGCTTATCTCCAGCACTCGGCCGTGGTTGGTGTCTTGGTCCCGGCCTGGTCGATGGTCATCGTTCCACACGTGTCGGCAGTCTGAGTGCCCTGCGGGGCAATCTGCAGCGTGTACGTAGTAGCCGATGATGCGGAACTGACGAATGTGAGCTGGTACTTGCTGTTGGCTGAGTTCAGCGTCGTGACCGTGCCAGCGGTGAGGCCGATCGTCGACAACGTAGCTCCGGCATAGGTGTTGTTCTGCGCATAGAAACGCTCGGTCCTGGCCACCGCATCATTGAGCATCGCGATCCCTTCCGACCGATAACCTCGCTGCACGTACTTGGTGTAACTCGGGTAAGCGATCGCAGCCAGGATCGCGACGATGGCCACGGTGATCATCAGCTCGATCAGGGTAAAGCCGCGCTGTTTCGAAGATCTGATAAGCATATTCAAGCTTTTCTCAATTTGAAGGAATCACGCGCCAGGTCTGGCGCCCCTTGTAGGCGAACCCTGTAAACACATTCATGCTGCTGTTGGTGCCGTCGCTGTTGTACATCGTGGACAGCCCGGAGGGGCCGTTGCCTGAGACAACATTGAAACCGCCCGCCGCGGAGTCGAAGCCGCTGATGATCGCGCCCGAGACGGTGTCCTCACTGTCGATCACACCATTACGCGTGAAATCGAAGATCGAAAAGGTCGTCGCACCGCCGGTATTGGGGTCAAGCCCCAAGCGCTTGCCCTGAATCCCGGCATCGCAGACGCCGGTGATCGGCGTACGCGTTGCCACGAACAACACACTGCCCTGAATATCCAGCAAGTCGACCATACGTTCACCCGTCAGCGTGGTGCTGGTTTTGAGGTCCAGATACCAGCCATATTTGCTCGTCCAGTCCACCGCATTGGTGGTGACGGTCCGCAGCCCCGTACTGCTGCCCAGGGTGCCTGTGACCGTGGACATCGTTTGTGCCTGCAGGTTACTGCGGCCCAAGGAAGTCAGCAGCGTTGTACCTGCGGGCGTGATGGCTGTCTGCCCTGCTGTCAGGGAGTCCCAGATCCCATAGAGGGATTGAAGGTCGGTACTCGATTTGTCGGCGGATGTGAAATACCGTCCCGTGCCGAAAATGATCAGCGTACCGGTGCCGGAAGGGTGCGGGTAAACGACCGGAGGGGTGGTAATCGACTGGGGTGCAGCGCCCAAGGTTGGTGCCGCTGCGGTATACAAGGGCTTGCCGCTGAACGCCACCGTGTAGTTGCTGGCGGTCGCAGTGGCTGTCAATGAGCCTGGGCTGATCAGATCGAAGCGCCAGAGGTTGCCCTTCAGGTCACCCGCATAGACATAGTCAGCAATGCCATCGGAGTTGGAATCGAGAATCACCGGCGATGAAAGCCCGTTGGCGCCTGTCAGCAGATTGGCTGGCGTGGTCAGCTTCTTGATCGTCGCGCCGGTGGCGACGTTGAGGATGAACAGGCTGGCATTGCCGTTATTGCCGTTGTAACCACTGCCGACGATCACACCCCATTCGCCAGAGTGCAATTTGGAGATGTAGGGCGTGGAAAACGTGTTGCCCAGATCCGAGTCGGTCACCGCTGTGAACTCCCACAGCAGCTTGATGTTATCGGGATCGGTGATGTCCAGGGCGAAGATTTCGCTGCCTCCGGCGCCCAGTGTCCCAACCAGTACCGTATGCCAGGCCGAGCCGAAGTACACATCGGAGACCACAGGCGTGCCATCGACGTAGAAATTGTGCAGGGAAGAGTCGGAGTTGTACGTCTTGGCCGACAATGCGCTGAGCTTGGTCACGACTGCCGATGGAATGAAGGCAAATTTTTCCACGCCGGTCGCCACGTCAAAGCCGTGGAGCATGCCGTCGTTGGCGCCGACATAGACTTGAGCTCGACGGCTTTTGGCGGTGGTCTGGAACGCCGCATATTTGGTATCACCCGAGAGGGTGTCGGCCATCGTGGTAATGAACGTTGCCGAGTCCACCACCACCGGCTGTGAGTTCACGATGTCGCCCAGCAGGGTGAGCCGCCTGCGAAAGGTGGTGCCTTCGAGCGAACGATCGCCCCGGACAAACGCCACCTGATCCGAGGTCAGCGCGCCTGTCTTGGTCGTTGCGGAATATTGCCAGTTCACCCCTGCATAGCTGCGACTGGCAAGGTTGGTAAAGCTGAAGTCCACGAGCCCGGTGCCGGCGGCGTTCGCTATCTGGATGTTCCTCTTGGCAGCGGCGGGGATATTGGCCGCCGCTGTCCAGTTGACCGTGCTGGACTTGACGCTGGTGGTCGTGTCGTAGCTCTCGGTAGCCTTCGTCAGATCACCACTCCACAGGGCAACGTTGAAGCTGTCGGTGTAGGTCGTCGTCGCGGTGGATGAGGACAGGGGTGGCGGGCTGGCGGCAGGCGGTGCCACCGAGGTGTTCTTCTGCAGGATCTGGCTGAATGCCGCTTGAAGCTGTGCCTTGAGCGTGGAAGCGCTGCTCACCAGGAAGTAGTTGTCCGGGGTCCCGGAAGTGTTGGAGTCCCATTGTCCGGTAATGGGCAGGCTGGTGGACGTATTGCTCGAGTCGCCGAAACCACCCCATTTGGCCGCGTACCACAACGGATCCTGCAGGTTGGTCACCGAGCGTGCGGAGGACGGTATGAAGGTGCGTGTCTTGAACGTAGCGCCGTTGACCACGGTACTGCCGGATTTCATGCCGGGCAGCAAGGTGGTGCTGGTGGTGCAGCCGGTTGCGCACGTGCCAGGGGTCTGGGTGCCGGGAGTATCCAGCGAGTAGTGCAGGTTGCCGTTGCCGCCGCCGGTCACCTCCAGATAGATACCGTCCAGGGTCGTCCCCGAGATGGTGTAGCCCATGTGCGATTCGTAGCCCGCCTGCGAATAAACGGTCTCGAGTCTGACGTTCAGGGTCGCCGCCGAACCTGTGCCGATCACCGACACGGTATAGAGCACGATGGCATCCATGTCGTAGTCGCCACCCTGCCCGCTGTCGTCGAAGACCACGCGGAATACCGCCTGAGCGCGCCCGCCGTTGACGGTGGTATCGCTGGGTTGCCCCGGCATGTTGTACAGCGAGTCGATGTAGAAACCGGTGATCTGCTCGGTGACCCCGCTGGTATTGACCACCTTGCCGAACGGCAACAGGGTGATGGTCCCCGTCCCGACCGGCATCTGGATACGCGGCAAGGTCGAGGACAAGGCAATGGAAAAGGTCTGGACCTTCTGGCTGCCCAGCGAGGTGATGGGGTTGGTGTTGCCAAAGTAAGCCACGGCGCCGGCGTTGAAGGTCCCTTGCTTGGCTGGCTCCTCCGGCAGGCCTCGGATGTTGCCGAAGCTTGAGGCACTCTTGGCAGTGGGCGCCAGATCATTCAGCGCAGGGGTCTGGCCGATGTTGATGTTCTTGGTGCCACCCACATCGTTGTTCCAGATTGTCTGCCCCAGACTCGACGCGCTGAACCCAGTCAATGCAGTGGGCATATCCGGCGGGCTGGTGGTGTCATATGCGCTGCCGGGCAGGTCGGAGTCATAAGTGGGGTTGACGTCGCTGAACAGCGTCTCGAAAGGTTTCGAACAGCTCGGATAGGTGGGGTTGGTGGCATCCGGGTTGGGCGACGCGGAATAGGGGTTGGTCCACGCCGTGAGACCTGAGAGGCCCAAGGCCGTGTCGCCTGAACCTGACAAATAGTTGGTCGTAGGTTTGACTTGGGTACTGCCCGTGATCCCGCTGAAGTAACGCATGGTCTCGAACATCATTTCTGCCAGCGGGTTACCCCAGTCCTGGCATGTGCCGTTGGTGATCGAGTTGCCCTGCGTCGTACAAGCCGTCTGGGCGATTTTCAGCGTGTCGAGCGTGTTGATGAGCGCGCCCTTGGTGTACGTGGTGCCACTCTTGGTGCCGAAAATGCCGGTCGATGTGTCGACCTCGTTGGCGAAACTGCTGATGGCCTTGCGGATGGCACCGCCCTGAAGGTTGTTCGCATAGGTGCCGGTCATGAGGCCGAAATACATCTGATTGCCTTCACCGTAGTCGTGAAGGATCCCGGTGGGCTTGTAGTTACCGTTGGGGTACAGCTTGCAGTTGCTCTCGAGAAAGTCGGTCTTGCACGCTTCGACCCGGACGATGAAATCAACGGGTGCGACCGTTACGTCGGTAAACGGAGTTGTGGTGGTGTCGGTGGCCTTGGTGCCGCCCTGCGTGGTTTCCCGGGACACCCAGCCGAATATGCGCACGTTGGCAATGCTCGGCAGCACCCTCAGCAAGGGGCCGGTGGAGGTTGACTGGGTATTGTTGGCAAAAAGCGCGCGGTTGCCTCCACTCGGGTTGGCATAGGGGGTGTAGTCGGACAGGTTGTAGCCGTCAATCTTGAGGCTGTTGTACTCCTTGCCCCAAGTGTGAGCGTCGGTGGGAATGTACGCCCGCTCAAGGAGGGTCTGGCTGGTGGTGTCGGTGCTCCTGAGCCCACCGTAAAGCACCTTGCGCAGGGCATCGGCGCGGGAGGTGGTCAGGTAGTTGAGATAATCACCGCTCCATTGCTTCGAGCATGTCTTGTCCGTTGTCTTCGCGCTGGCGGTGAAGTAGCTCCCGGTGTAGGTGTAGCAGGTGTAAGAGTCGAAATATCCGAGGTAGTCGATCGAAGGTTTGTAGCGGATCTCGATCGACCCGTCTCCATCCAGATCGGATGCGTCGTTGTAGGCCGGAAAGAACAATTTATGATCGCGCCCTACCACCAGCATGTTCAGGGGCGGTACCGAGTCGTTGACGAACAATGGTACCTGCGCAGGCAACTGGCTTACCGCTGCGTTGGCCGCAGGCGTCGCCAGGGCAAGGGTGATCATCAGCGCTGTAACCAGCTTGACTGCATTGGACGTGTTCATGGCTGTCCAGTACTGGCGAATGTTCATTAGTAATACCGGGCAATGACGGTGCGCAGGATGACCCGCGGGGTAGTCGTATCGCTGGTGCACAGGACCGACGATGCGCATGCGTTGACTTCATAGTGGTGCGGGCCGCAGCCGGTGGCGGCACAGTTGCCCTGACTCGAACCCACCAGGTTGCCCAGATCCACCACGTACCATTGGACCTTCACCTCGTAGCTGGAGGTCAGTTTGGCGACATTGCCGGCGTCGGAAGTGGTGAATCGGGTGACCGTGTCTCTACCCCCTGTCACTCCCAGATCCGCCAGGTTCCAGCGCAAGCAGGACCCTGCGGTGTTGCATGTGTCCAATGAGGGCGGGGTGGTCATGCTGATGCTGTTTTCGCCGATGCGTAGCGCGCCTTCGGCCGCATTGAAGAGTGTCTTTTGCATCTTCAGGTTGCCCGTGATGCGTGACTCCAGCGACACCCCGCGCAAGCTGGATAACGCTAGCAGGGTAATGATCAGCAACATCATGATTGCCACCAGCAGCGTCGCCCCGCCCTGGTCGCGGCGTGCAGAAACCAATGGCCCGGTCATCATTCGGCTCATTGCATCTGATTCCTGATCATGGTCGTGCCCTGTACCAACTGAAAGATCTGGGTGCTGTCGGCCGGGCCGCTACCAAATCGTTTATTCCACTCGGTGAGTGCCGGGGATGTCGCTGTGGTATCCCGAATCGAGGCCGTGCCGGGGCTTTGCATCAGAATTGCGTAGCGTACTGTGCCCACGGTGCCGGTAGGGTTTGTGTTGAAAACTGTCACTGTCTTCAAGTCCGCTGGGCCTGATCCAAAGTCAAAGTTCAATGCAGCCACGCCGGTCACCAGCTGTTGTGAGGTTGTGCCCGACGTGCAGAGGATTGAGCTGGTCGCCGAATCAAACGCGATCTTCTCGACGACTATCGGGTTGATCTGGCGATATGGATTGACGATGGTGGCCTGGTCGCCGCTTGCCAACGCCGAACCCTGGCAGTTGACGTCGGCTCTGTTGGCTGCCTGATAGCGAATGCACAAGGCAGTAGCCGACACGGCAATGACTGAAGTGCCAGCAGGAAACGTGCAACCCTGGCCCGAACCTGCGGGAAACGTTTTGGTCGGGTCGCTGCGATAGCCCGCCTTGGAAAGCTCCTGGCTCAAGAGGGCCAAAGAGAAGCGACCGTTTTCCTGATTGCCGACCTGGCCTTGCTGGAACAGGTAGCTTTTCTGGTTATTGATGAAAATCTGCGTGACCCCAAGGATCAAAACCAGGCCGATGACCATCGCCACCATTAGCTCGATCAGCGACAGGCCCTGCTGGTTGCGCCCCATTCGAGCGATGTTCGCCATGCGCTTCATTGCGGGTTCGTCCTGGTGCGGATGCGATAGGTACAGGTCGTGCTAATACCGGTTACGTTGCTGTCCATGCATTCGGCGGCGGTCTTGACGGTCCAGGCCACCTGGATTTCGATTTCGCTACTCAGCGTGCTGGCGCTGCTGCAGGCTGAGGTATCACCCGGTGTGGCGCTTCGGCAGATGTAGAACGAGGTGTTCAACAACGCGGTCCCACCGGGTAACGCGCGTCCGGCCTGAGCCGCCCAACAGCCGATCTGCCCCGAGAGGGTCGCCGGCGTAGGGCTGCAGCTGTCGGGCGGCGCCGGAAAGCTCGAGCCGGGAGGCGTCAGGCAACCGTTTGTGCTCGTGCAGCTACCTGCGGTGCGGATGATATCCACCAGGTCATCGACCAGCATGATCGCCGTATTGCGCTGCACCGAATCCTGGGTGTACGGGATGGCCTTGCTTTGCAGGGCCACCATACCCAGGACGCCTATCACGGTGATGAGCAGGCTGACCAGCACTTCGATCATGCTGAATCCGGCGCTGTGATGACGGGTGCAGTTATTCATCAGCATCCAGCCGGTTTGTTTGCGGAAGGCGCTGTTGCCCGGCCGCTGGAGAGCAGGGAAATGTATTGCGCGGCGATGGCGGTGTCCGTGGGGTAGAGGATCTGGAAACAGGCGCTGACCGATGCGGTGCCGGTGGGCGAGAAGTTGACGCTGTTGACGGCCGAGTTGATTGCGACACCGGTCTGCAGGCCGTTGGCGCCGACTTGTCTGAGTACCGTGCCACTGGCATTCGCGCCGAGGGCCACGACGATCTGGGTGGTGTTCACGGCGGCATTGATATTGACGATGGTGCCACGGGTCACTGCCTCGGCCCGCGCGTATTGCAGCAAGTCGTAGAACTCATCGGCTGCGGCGCGAACGCTGCTGCGGTGCAGCATGCTGGAAAAGCTCGGCATCGCGATGGTGGCGAAAATCCCCACGATCACCACCACCACGATCAACTCGATCAAGGTAAACCCTCGGCTATTGCCCCCCAGAGGACCTTGCCAGCTGCGACGCAACTTCGGGCGCGTGTTTGGACCGGTAAGCCCAGAGCTGAAATCCATCAAGGAAATTCCATTTTTCGTTTGAAATATGGTGATACTACTCAGGTTCGAAGTCGCTATGTAGTGGATGTCCGGGGATATTCGCCGGACCAGTGGCATGGCCGGTTTTTTTGTATCTGTCGAGTCGGTGGGTCTGCAACCTGGCGGGCGCGAACCGGCGTTTAATTTCTATTGATGATCGGGTTCTGCATGTCCAGTCAACACGTGGTAATCGTCGGTGGTGGTGTCATCGGTCTGCTGACAGCGTTCAACCTCGCTGCAAGGGTCCAGAGTGTAGTGTTGCTCGACCGCTCGGACGTCGGGCGGGAATCCTCGTGGGCCGGCGGTGGCATCGTTTCGCCGCTTTACCCTTGGCGCTACAGCCCGGCGGTAACGGCGCTGGCGCACTGGTCGCAGGATTTCTATCCACGCCTGGCCGAGCGTCTGCTCGATGCAACAGGTATTGATCCAGAGGTGCATACGACCGGTTTGTACTGGCTGGACCTGGACGATGAACAAGAGGCACTGGCGTGGGCTGCGCGATTGCACCGCCCGCTGGCGTCTGTGGATATTTCGGCGGTGTATGACGCAGTGCCTGTGATGGGCGGTGGCTACTCGCGGGCTGTGCATATGGCCGACATTGCCAATGTGCGTAATCCGCGGCTGGTCAAATCGCTGAAGGCGGCCTTGCTGGCGTTGCCCAATGTCACGATCCATGAGCAAGCCGAGGTCCGGGATTTCATTCGTGATGGCGACAGGATCATCGGTGTGAGTACGGCTGCAGGTGACATCCTGGGTGACAGCGTGGTGCTGGCCGCCGGGGCCTGGAGCGGTGATCTGCTTGGCAAGCTCGACCTTGCGCTGCCGGTGGAGCCGGTAAAGGGACAGATGATTCTGTACAAGTGCCAAGCGAACTTCCTGCCGAGCATGATCCTCGCCAAGGGCCGTTACGCCATCCCACGTCGCGATGGGCATATTCTGATCGGCAGCACGCTGGAGCACGAAGGCTACGACAAGACCCCGACCGGCACGGCGCTGGAAAGCCTGAAGGCGTCGGCGGTCGAGTTGATCCCTGCCTTGGCCGATGCTCAAGTGGTGGGGCACTGGGCCGGGCTGCGACCGGGCTCGCCTGATGGCGTTCCGTTCATTGGTCCGGTGCCGGGCCATGAAGGGTTGTGGCTGAACTGCGGGCACTACCGCAACGGTCTGGTACTGGCCCCGGCCTCGTGTCAGTTGCTGACCGATCTTCTGCTGGGCGATGCGCCGATCATTGATGCGGCGGCGTATGCACCGGGTGGCCGATTGGCGATGTAGCTTGCGTAGCAGTCCGGCTTGCCGGCGGTTCGCCAGCAAGTCGGCTCCCACGGCCTTCGGCCAGAAACTGATCCTGGCACGTCCTATCGGTCGCAAAAAGGGACTCTTTCTGGGACTTATCAAGCGCGTGCTTCAGGCAGTCACTCCAATCCCAGCTTCTTCAACCGGTAACGCATCGACCTGAAGCTCAGATTCAGTCTCTGCGCGGCGGCGGTACGATTCCAGCGGGTTTCCTCCAGCGCCTGAAGGATCAACTTGCGCTCGATGCTCTCCAGGTAGTCCTCCAGATTGTCGATGTCGGCCAGGCTCGGGCCGTCTTGCTCGCTGGCGCGGGCAGGCTCGGCCAGGCGCAGGTCCTCGGCGTTGATCTGATCGTTTTCGCACAGGGTATAGGCGCGCTCGAGCATGTTCTCCAGCTCGCGCACGTTACCGGGAAAGCGATAGCCCTTGAGCGCGATCAAGGTCTGCGGTGTCAGGCGCGCGGGTGCCTGGCCCGAACCATCGGCCAGCCGGCGCAGGACGTTAGTGGCGATTTCCTCGATGTCCTCACGCCGCTCACGCAGGGGCGGAACACGCAGTTCGATGACGTTGAGGCGATAGTAGAGATCCTGGCGGAAGCGCTGGGCGGCGACTTCCACGGTGAGGTCTTTGTGGGTGGCGCAGAGTACCCGAACATCCACGACCTGTTCCTGCTGGCCGCCCACCGCGCGCACCGATTTTTCCTGGATGGCGCGCAGCAGTTTGACTTGCATGGCCAATGGCAGGTCCGCCACTTCATCGAGGAACAGCGTGCCGCCATTGGCCGCCTGGAACAACCCCGGCTTGTCTTCGTGGGCGCCGGTGAAGCTGCCTTTGCGGTGACCGAAGAATTCGCTCTCCATCAGCTCCGAGGGAATCGCACCGCAGTTGACCGGCACGAAGGGCTTATCGATTCTGGGCCCTTGCTCGTGGATCAGGCGCGCTACCAGTTCCTTGCCGCTGCCGGACTCACCGCTGATGTAGATCGGGGCCTGGCTGCGCGCCAGTTTGGCGATCTGTTTGCGCAGTGCCTGCATCGGCGGCGAATGGCCAAGCAGACGGTGATCGATGCTGTTTTCGTTGGGCGGCGCCGCATGCAGGCGCAAGGCGCTGCTGACCAGCTCGCGCAAGCGGCCCAGGTCCACCGGTTTGGTGAGGAAATCGAAGGCGCCGGCCTTGAGCGCATGGATGGCTGTATCCAGGCTGCCATGGGCGGTGATCATCGCCACCGGCACCTGGGTGTGGCGTTTCTGAATGTGCTGCACCAGTTCAAGGCCGTTGCCGTCGGGCAGGCGCATGTCGGTCAGGCACAAGTCGAAAGCCTCGCGGGCCAGCCATTCCCGGGCTTCCTTGACGTTACGCGCGCTACGCGTGTCCAGCTTCATCCGCCCCAGAGTGATCTCCAGCAGCTCGCGGATATCTGGCTCATCGTCGACGATCAGGATCTTCTGCCGTTGGCTCATGTTCAACTCAATTTGAACGGATGGGCGAAGGTGATCCGCATGCAGCTGCCGCCACCTTCCCGTGGTGTGTAATCCAGATTCGCCTGGTTGCTTTCGCACAGTTCGCGCGAAAGGTACAGGCCCAGTCCGGTTCCCTTGCTTTCGGTGGTGAAAAACGGCTCGAATATTTTCGTCAGGTGCTCATCGGCCACACCCGGCCCATCATCCAGCACTTCAAGGCTGGGCAACTCACTGTGCGGGTCATGAAACAATCGAAGCCATACCTGGGCTGTTTCGTGCAGCTGGCCGCTGTAGCGCAAACCGTTCTGCACCAGGTTGGTCAGCACTTGCTGCAGTTGTTCGGCATCCATGCGCGTGGTCAGGGTGCCGAAACCCGTCTCCAGGTGCACCGACTGGCCAGCGGGCAGGCTGATGCGCAGGTCGCTGACGAAGCGTTCGAGCCACTGCCTGAGGTCGAGCAGGTGAGGTTCGGTCTGACGTCGGCGAGACAGCTGCAAGACGTTCTCGATCACCAGATTCATCCGTCGTGATTGATCTTGAATGATTTGACTCAGACGCTGATCCGGCGCGCTCAGTTCCTCGGATTCGCTGAGCAGCTGTGCCGCATGGCTGATTGCGCCCAGTGGGTTGCGGATCTCGTGGGCGATGCCGGCGGTCAGCCTGCCCAGCGCGGCAAGTTTCAGCTGCTGGGCCTGCTGGGATATCTGCGACAGATCGTCGAGAAACACCAGCGTATGGCGATGGCTGCCGCGGGTCAGGCCGATGAAGCCGGGGCGCAGCACCGGGCCGATGGCCGAAGTGGTGATGCTGCGTGGCGCCATGGAGGAGTTGATTTGCCATTGACGCAGCCGCTCGACCAGTTGGGGCGAGTACGGATCGATGATTTTTCCGAGCAGGTGCTCATGGCCCAGTAGGGTCAGGGCGCTGTGGTTGGCCAGCAGCACCTCGCGCTTGGCGTCCAGCACCAGGATGCCAGTGCGCATGCGCTGCAGGATCAGCGCGTTGAGCTCTTCGAGGTTGTCGACATCGGCGGCACGTTGCTCGGCGATGCCCTCGCTGACCTGCAACCGCCTGGCCAAGGCTTGGACCAAAAGCGCGGCAGCAAAACACAGGGCGCCCAGCGAGCCGGCCTGTACGAAATGGTTGGCCGCTGCGGGTTTGTGGTAGCTGATGTAGAAGGTCAGGTAAATGATGCCGATGGCTGAAACAGCCGCGATCAGCAGCCCGATGCGCTTGCGCAGGAGCACGTTACTGATGGCCACCGAGGCGACGATCAGGTTGCCGATACCGCTGGGCGCACCGCCGCCTGCATAGAACAGCGCGCAGAGCATCAGGGCGTCGGCCATCGCCAGGGTAAACAGCTGGCCCTGGCGGGTGGGTCGCTCAAGCAGCACGACAACCAGAATGTTGAACACCAGATACAGCCAGCAGCCGGTGCGGAACAGTTCGATGTCCGCCAGTTCGAGCAGCTCGGCATCCATGCTGCTGGAAATCAGCAACACCAGCAGGATGCCGATACTCAGACGGTACAGGTGATACAACCGCAGGATGCGCTGGGCCTGGGGGGTGGCCAGCGACAGGGTCTCAGCGGTCACGTGCGGCAGGACCCTGCAGTCGATGAGCTTCGGTGCAATACCATTGTTGATCCTGGCTCAGTGCGCGATCGCGCGGAACGTGCACGCCGCATTGAGCGCAACGCACCATGGGCGCTGCGTCGATTTCAGGCGCAACGGGTTTGGGCCGTGACGCGGGGCCTTTGGTCATGCGTTTGAAGAACCAGATGGCCGCCATGATCAAGGCGATCCACATAATCAAGCGAATCATGTCTACCAGCTTAATGAGTGAAGATGTCGCAGTGTAGCCAAGGTGCTGACGGGCGCACAGTGATCTGCGCCGTTCTGCGATGTCGGAAATGAAAAGAGGTCCCGTAGGACCTCTTTTTGTCTGACGCAATAGCCTTGGCTGTGATCAGTCGAACACGCCGAAGGTCATGTAGCTAAAGATCGAACGGCTTTTCGGCGTGCCGTCGTCATCCTGGTTGGTCTTGTCGGCGTCAGCCGGCTGGTTCTCGGGCAGCAGGTCGGCCGGGATGGCTTCCTTGGCGTCTTCGTACTGTTTGATCACGTCCTGGTTGGCGCGGGTTTCTCCAGGCGGCAGCGGCGGACGGCTCTCGATCAGGCCAAGGGTGGCTTTGGACAGCCACGAACGGTTGTCTGGATCAGGTGTGCGTGATTCGAACTTGCCATCGGCCAGTTGCGGGTGATCCGGATAGTTGGCTTTGAGCACTTGCAGGCTGGTGTCGGCCAGATCGTCCAGATGCAGACGCTGATACGCCTCGACCATCACTGCCAGGCCATCGCCCACCGAAGGGGTTTCCTGGAAGTTCTCGACTACGTAACGACCGCGGTTGGCGGCGGCGACATAGGCCTGACGGGTCAGGTAGTAGTCAGCCACGTGGATTTCGTAGGCCGCCAGCAGGTTGCGCAGGTAGATCATGCGCTGCTTGGCGTCCGGCGCGTAGCGGCTGTTGGGATAGCGGCTGGTCAGCTGGGCGAACTCGTTATAGGAGTCGCGGGCAGCGCCGGGGTCACGCTTGGTCTGGTCCAGCGGCAGGAAGCGCGCAACGATGCCCACGTCCTGGTCGAACGACGTCAGGCCCTTGAGGTAATAGGCGTAATCGACGTTCGGATGCTGCGGGTGCAGACGAATGAAACGCTCGGCGGCGGATTTCGCGGCTTCAGGCTCGCCATTCTTGTAGTTGGCGTAGATCAGCTCCAGCTGCGCCTGATCGGCATAGCGGCCGAACGGGTAGCGAGATTCCAGGGCCTTGAGTTTCTCGGTGGCGCTGTTATAGCTGTTGTTGTCCAGATCGGCCTGCGCCTGCTGGTACAGCTCGACTTCGCTGAGGTTTTCGTCGACGACTTCTTTCTTCGAAGAACAGGCAGCGGTAAGTCCGAGGATGGCTATCAGCAGCAGGTGTTTCACTTGCATGGCGGCTTGCGTCCCTATAACGGCCTGCTGTCTTGCGCAGGACCGTCCTGTTATGATGGGCGCCCCGTGGAACCCCCGGGACAAAAGACGCCGTATTTAACCACAAGCGCACAGCCGAAACCAAAGGCCAGTGCCACCTCCTAGTTTGAGCATGTCTGAGATCATAGAACTCCGCGCAGAGGTGCCGTCCGAAATGGGCGGTCAACGCCTCGACCAAGTCGCCGCCCAACTCTTCGCCGAGCACTCGCGCTCGCGCCTTTCCGCCTGGATCAAAGACGGCCGCCTGACTGTGGACGGAGGCGCCCTGCGCCCGCGTGACATCGTGCATGGCGGTGCCGTACTGGTTCTCAAAGCCGAGCAGGAGGCTCAAGGTGAGTGGCTCGCCCAGGACATCGAACTGGACGTCGTCTACGAGGACGACCAGATCCTGGTGATCAACAAGCCGGCCGGGCTGGTCGTGCATCCGGCTGCCGGTCACGCCGATGGCACCCTGCTCAACGCGCTGCTGCACCATGTGCCGGACATCATCAATGTCCCGCGTGCAGGTATCGTGCATCGCCTGGACAAGGACACCACCGGTCTGATGGTGGTCGCCAAGACCATTCAGGCGCAGACCCAGCTGGTCACCCAACTGCAGAATCGCAGCGTGAGCCGGATCTACGAGTGCATCGTCATCGGCGTGGTAACGGCAGGCGGCAAGATCAACGCGCCGATCGGCCGACACGGCCAGCAGCGCCAGCGCATGGCGGTGATGGAAGGCGGCAAGCCTGCGGTGAGTCACTACCGCGTGCTCGAGCGTTTCCGTTCCCACACCCACGTGCGGGTCAAGCTGGAAACCGGTCGTACGCACCAGATCCGGGTGCACATGGCGCACATCAACTTCCCGCTGGTGGGCGACCCGGCCTACGGTGGTCGCTTCCGTATTCCGCCGGCTGCAAGCATCACCATGGTCGAGTCGCTGAAGCATTTCCCGCGCCAGGCCCTGCACGCCCGCTTCCTGGAGCTGGACCATCCGACGACCGGTCAGCGCATGAGCTGGGAATCGCCGTTGCCGGATGACTTCGTCTGGTTGCTGTCTCTGCTCAAGCAGGACCGCGAGGCGTTCATCGGATGAGTGCGCTCGTGGCGCCGTGGCTGATTCCCGACTGGCCTGCGCCAGCCGGGATCAAGGCATGCGTCACCACGCGTGCGGGCGGTGTCAGTGCGGCGCCGTTCGACAGCTTCAACCTGGGCGATCATGTCGATGACGATGCTGCGGCTGTCGCGCACAACCGGTCATTGCTGACTTCGCAGCTGAATGTAGAAGCAGCCTGGCTCAAGCAGGTCCATGGTGTCGAGGTCGTCCAGGCTTCATCGGCTCAAGTGCTGCAGGCCGATGCCAGCTGGAGCAAGACGCCGGGTGTGGCCTGCACGATCATGACCGCCGACTGCCTGCCTGCCTTGTTCTGCAATCGTCAAGGCACTCAGGTCGCTGCCGCTCACGCCGGTTGGCGGGGTTTGGCGGCAGGTGTACTGGAAGCGGCGGTCGACAGTTTTGCCGGTGCACGTGCCGATGTTCTGGTCTGGCTGGGCCCTGCGATAGGTCCTCAGGCGTTCGAAGTGGGGCCTGAGGTGCGCGAGGCTTTCATGACGACTCACCCCGAAACTGCCCAAGCCTTCGTGGCCAGCGTCAATCCCGGCAAGTTCATGGCCGATATCTACCAGCTGGCGCGTCTGCGTCTGGCGGCCCATGGCGTGACAGCGGTGTATGGCGGCGGTTTGTCGACATTCAACGATGAGCGTTTCTTCTCCTACCGCCGTGGCGCACGCACCGGGCGGTTTGCCTCCCTGGTGTGGATCGAAGATCTCTGAGCCGTTCGGCTACAACCGATATTCCCTTCACAATCTCCCCTCGCCAGCTAATGTTGATCTGTGTCAAGCATCGCCCGCTTGAATCCTGCGTAATCGGCCACATCTAAGGGCTATCCGGCAGGTTTTCTTTATTAAGGTGTGTTCATTGCTCCGGCCTGCCCATTAGGAAGGTGACCAATGCGTATTGACCGTTTAACCAGCAAATTACAACTCGCTTTATCCGATGCTCAATCACTGGCGGTGGGTATGGATCATCCCGCCATCGAGCCTGCGCACCTCATGCAGGCGCTGCTTGAACAGCAGGGTGGGTCGATCAAACCCCTGTTGTTGCAGGTGGGCTTCGACATCAATAGCCTGCGCAAGGCGCTGAGCAAAGAGCTCGATCAACTGCCAAAAATCCAGAACCCGACCGGCGACGTGAACATGTCGCAGGACCTGGCGCGTCTGCTCAATCAAGCGGACCGCCTGGCCCAGCAGAAGGGCGACCAGTTCATCTCCAGTGAGCTGGTACTGCTGGCTGCCATGGACGAAAACAGCAAGCTGGGCAAGTTACTGCTGGGGCAGGGCGTCAGCAAGAAAGCCTTGGAGAACGCCATCAG
This sequence comes from Pseudomonas sp. NPDC087358, assembly GCF_044900785.1. Lineage (NCBI taxonomy): Bacteria > Pseudomonadati > Pseudomonadota > Gammaproteobacteria > Pseudomonadales > Pseudomonadaceae > Pseudomonas > Pseudomonas sp. NPDC087358. Next base: position 16,471 of record NZ_JBJDOA010000022.1, on the reverse strand, counting down.
CAACCTGCGCGGCGGCGAGGCGGTCAATGACCCGAACGCCGAAGAGTCGCGTCAGGCGCTGGACAAATACACCGTCGACCTGACCAAGCGTGCCGAAGAGGGCAAGCTCGATCCGGTGATCGGCCGTGACGACGAGATTCGTCGGACCATCCAGGTGCTGCAGCGTCGCACCAAGAACAACCCGGTGTTGATCGGCGAGCCCGGAGTGGGTAAAACCGCGATCGCCGAAGGGTTGGCCCAGCGCATCATCAACGGCGAAGTGCCCGATGGCCTCAAAGGCAAACGGCTGCTGTCGCTGGACATGGGTGCGCTGATCGCCGGCGCCAAGTTCCGTGGCGAGTTCGAGGAGCGCCTCAAATCCCTGCTCAACGAGCTGTCCAAGCAGGAAGGCCAGATCATCCTGTTCATTGATGAGCTGCACACCATGGTCGGTGCCGGCAAGGCCGAAGGTTCGATGGATGCGGGCAATATGCTCAAGCCTGCCTTGGCCAGGGGCGAACTGCACTGCGTCGGCGCCACGACGCTGAACGAGTACCGACAATATATAGAGAAGGATGCGGCGTTGGAGCGGCGCTTCCAGAAAGTCCTGGTGGACGAACCGAGCGAGGAGGACACCATCGCGATCTTGCGCGGCCTCAAGGAGCGCTATGAAGTTCACCATAAAGTGGCGATCACCGACGGCGCGATCATTGCGGCGGCCAAGCTCAGCCACCGTTACATCACTGATAGACAGTTGCCGGACAAGGCCATCGACCTGATCGACGAGGCGGCGAGCCGCATTCGTATGGAGATCGACTCCAAGCCGGAAGTGCTCGATCGTCTTGAGCGTCGGCTGATTCAGCTCAAGGTCGAAGCTCAGGCCTTGAAGAAGGAAGACGATGAGGCTGCAATCAAGCGCCTGGAGAAACTGCAGGAAGAAATCCTGCGCCTGGAGCGTGAGTACGCCGACCTGGAAGAGATATGGACCTCCGAGAAAGCCGAGGTGACCGGCTCTGCGCAGATTCAGCAGAAGATCGAGCAGTCGCGTCAGGAGCTGGAAGCGGCGCGCCGTCGTGGCGACCTCAACCGCATGGCCGAATTGCAGTACGGGGTGATTCCCGATCTGGAGCGCAGCCTGCAGATGGTCGATCAGCATGGCAAACCGGAAAACCAGCTGTTGCGCAGCAAGGTGACCGAAGAGGAAATCGCCGAGGTCGTCTCCAAGTGGACCGGGATTCCGGTGTCGAAAATGCTCGAAGGCGAGCGCGACAAGCTGCTGAAGATGGAAAGCCTGTTGCACCAGCGCGTGATCGGTCAGAACGAAGCGGTGGTGGCGGTCTCCAACGCCGTGCGCCGTTCGCGAGCGGGGTTGTCCGACCCGAATCGCCCGAGCGGCTCGTTCATGTTCCTGGGCCCTACCGGCGTGGGTAAGACCGAGCTGTGCAAGGCGCTGGCCGAGTTCCTGTTCGATACCGAAGAGGCCATGGTGCGGATCGACATGTCCGAATTCATGGAGAAACATTCGGTGGCGCGTCTGATCGGTGCCCCGCCGGGGTACGTCGGTTACGAGGAGGGCGGCTATCTGACCGAAGCCGTGCGCCGTAAGCCTTACTCGGTGATCCTGCTGGACGAAGTCGAGAAGGCGCATCCGGATGTCTTCAACATCCTGCTGCAAGTGCTCGAAGACGGTCGCCTGACCGACAGCCACGGGCGTACGGTCGATTTCCGTAACACGGTGATCGTCATGACCTCCAACCTGGGTTCGGCACGTATTCAAGAGCTGGTCGGTGATCGTGAGGCGCAACGGGCTGCGGTGATGGATGCGGTCAGCACCCATTTCCGTCCCGAGTTCATCAACCGGGTCGACGAAGTGGTGATCTTCGAGCCACTGGCGCGTGATCAGATTGCCGGTATCACGGATATCCAGCTGGGTCGTCTGCGTCAGCGTCTGGCCGAGCGTGACTTGAAGCTGGAGCTGACGCCTGAGGCCATGGACAAGCTGATCGCCGTCGGCTACGACCCGGTGTATGGCGCACGGCCACTCAAGCGTGCGATCCAGCGCTGGATCGAGAACCCGCTGGCGCAGTTGATTCTGTCCGGAGGCTTCATGCCGGGCACCAGCATCAAGGGCACTGTCGAGAACGACGAGATCGTCTTCGTCTGATCCAACAGTCCTCTTCTATATAGAGGCACGAATGGGCGCTCCGAGTGGGCGCCCTTTTTTATGGGCATCAGATTTGCCCAGCAGGACCAGATTTCCCGGGTCAGAGGTCCTTCACGAAAAAAAGTCGCAAATCATTGTCTTAAAAGCAATTTAGAGGGTTGACAGGGGTTTCTGGGAATGTAGAATAGCGCGCCTCAGAGACGTGAACGCAGCGATGCAGGCAGGTCGAAGAGGCTGAAAATGCAGTAGATTCAGGGTAGTAAATGCAAGACTTGTCTCGCTAAGTTGTACTGAATTTGTTGTGTTGAAGGTGCGTCAAACGCTGCATCTGGAAATTGAAATTCCGTGATAGCTCAGTCGGTAGAGCAAATGACTGTTAATCATTGGGTCCCAGGTTCGAGTCCTGGTCACGGAGCCAATTTCAAGAGGTAGTACCGTCGGGGTATAGCGCAGTCCGGTAGCGCGCCTGCTTTGGGAGCAGGATGTCAGGAGTTCGAATCCCCTTACCCCGACCATTATTTGGGTCGTTAGCTCAGTTGGTAGAGCAGTTGGCTTTTAACCAATTGGTCGTAGGTTCGAATCCCACACGACCCACCATTTTTAGCCTGGCTTCATCGGGTTGAATCTTAGGGAGTGACGTCAGTTACGTCACCCGCTTCGGAAGCACCTTACGGGGTGTTTCCTTGTTTCAACGGGGTATAGCGCAGTCCGGTAGCGCGCCTGCTTTGGGAGCAGGATGTCAGGAGTTCGAATCCCCTTACCCCGACCATTTTCGGCCCAGCAATACCGGGTAGAAGATAAGGCTTACGCGCCAACCGCGCGAAGCCAACAAAAAAGGCGTCCTTCGGGACGCCTTTTTTCGTTTGTGCCTGTCTTTTTGTTCATCCTTTGCTCGCATCCTCCCGCCATGTCCGCTACTGCAGGGTTTTAGTCAAACCTGTGGTTATTCGCTATATGAAAATATATACAGCGCTGGTTATCATGCCCTGCCCGCGAGGTATCGCGCTGGGTGCAGCCAGACATCGACGACCCGCAAGCGCCCGCAGCGAGCTCTGCACCTGATGCACACCTCATGAAACCAGACAGAGTGATGAGGCCGAACTTGAATACGCGCACCTATCCCTACACCGCCTGGGTGCTCACCCGCAGTTTCGTCGTGATCGAAGTCCAATTGGTGGCGCCGACTGCCGATGGGCTGAACGAACGCTCCAGTAAGGGCAAGTGGTATGCGCCGGACACGCTGTTCCGATCCCGTGAAGCCGCCGTGGATGCCGGCCGCATGCGCATCCAGGTCGCCCGTGCTGAAATCGCTCGACGGGCCGCAGTGCTGGAAGAAAAGAGTGCTTTGCTCGACCGGATGTCGGGGCGCTGAACGCACCATTGGCAGCGCCTGGCGTCACTGCCTTCTGCCATAACCGCTCACTGTCCCTTGGACGTATCCCCCCAGTAGGCTTCGATCTGGTTCTTCAGGTCGACCGGGATCGGCGCGAAGTCCAGTGAACGCGCCTGTTGCTGACCGCTTTCCAGCGTCCAGCGAAAGAAGTCCTGCACCGTCTGCTGGCGGTCGGCATTCTTGGATTGCTTGTAGACAATGATGAAAGTCGCTGCGGTAATCGGGTAAGCGTTGTCACCCGGGGCGTTGAGCATCGACAGGTCAAAATCCTTGGCGCTTTTCCAATCTGCGGAGGCAGCGGCGGCCTCGAAGGCTTCGCTGCTGGGCGCCACGAAAGCCCCGGCAGCGTTGCGCAGCAGGCCGAAGTCAAGCTTCTGCTGTTTGACGTAAGCGTATTCGACATAGCCAATAGAGTTGGGCACCTGCTTCACATACGCGGCCACGCCTTCGCTGCCTTTGCTGCCCATGCCCACTGGCCATTTCACCGAAGTCCCGGCGCCGATCCTGGTTTTGAATTCCGGGCTGAGCATGGACAGATAGCTGACCCAGTTGAATGTCGTCCCCGAGTCGTCGGAGCGATACACCACGTTGATTTTCGCGTCGGGCAGTTTCAGTTCGGAGTTGAGGGCCTGCAGCGCCGGATCATTCCATCGGCTGATCTTGCCCAGATAGATATCGGCCAGCAAAGGCCCGGTAAACCTGATGCTGCCCGGTTTTATCGACGCGACGTTGATCACCGGCACCACCCCGCCAATCACCGAAGGGAACTGCAGCAGGCCCGAGGCCTGAAGATCGCCGGAGCTCATGGGCATGTCAGTGGCGCCGAAATCCACCGCGCCCTCCTTGATCTGCGCGATACCTGCCCCGGAGCCGATGTACTGGTAGTTCACTTTGACGCCGGTCTTCTGGTGGTAGTCGGTTGCCCATTTGTAGAGCACCGGATAGATGAACGTGGAGCCGGCACCGGTGACTTCCTGTGCTGCAGTGGCGCTGTTGAGCAGGGACAGATTGAACGCAATGGCCAAGCCTGCGGCCAGCACCGTTCGGGAAAGCTGAAACATGGATGACTTCCTGTAATCGAGCGACATCGAGTGTGTGATGTCTTAATGGGATCACAGTAATCAACACGTTTTTATGACAGTAAGTAACAGAATGGATTTTATCCATACGCCTGCGGCAGATCCGCAATGGCTGTTAATCCGCAGCCTTGGCGGTTCGGCAAACTACAAATATTGAAGCGCAGATGCGCATTGGCGGCACCGGGTATAGACTCCAGACAGTCTTTTCAGGATCGGCCGACCTATGCAAGCGCCAATTCCTCCATACGAAAAAGAGCGCCTAGAGGCTCTGCGCCAGCTGGAGATCCTCGACACACCGGGGGAAACATCGCTCGACCGGATCACCCGCCTGGTGGCGCGCATGCTCGACGTGCCCATCGCGCTGGTGTCGTTGGTCGACGAAAACCGTCAGTGGTTCAAGTCGCGTGTCGGCCTCGATGCGATGCAGACTCCCAGAGAACTCGCCTTTTGCGCCCACGCGATCCTTCAGACCACGCCCCTGGTGGTGCCCGACGCTGCGGCGGACGAGCGTTTTCGCGACAACCTGTTGGTGACCGGTGCCCCGCATATCCGTTTCTACGCCGGCGTACCGATTCGCACCAGCAAGGGTTTTGCCGTCGGCACCCTGTGCGCGATCGACGAACGCCCACGGCAGATGACCGAGGAGGAGCTAAGCATCCTGCGTGACCTTGCCGATATCGTCAGTCGTGAGGTCCAGCTGCGAGAAAACCTGATGCTGGCGCGCCGGCAAAAAAACCGCTCCGACGCGCTGTTCAAGGCCAGCGAGGCAGGTTATCGCTCCATGTTCGAGCTGGCATCGGTGGGTATCGCACTGGTCGCGCCCGATGGTGGCTGGATCAACGTCAACACAGCACTGTGCGACATCATCGGCTACACCCGGGAGGAACTGAAAAGCCTGACGTTTCAGGACATCACCCACCCCGAGGATCTGAACACCGACATGGGGCTGCTGCAGCAACTGGTCGACAACGAAATCGACCATTACCAGATGGAGAAACGCTACCTGCGCAAAGGCGATGGGCCGGTGTGGGTAAGCCTCAGCGTGACCAAGAAATTATCCAGCGAAGGGCACCTGGAGTATTTCATCTCGATCATCCAGAACATCCAGGCGCGTAAGGAGTTGGAACAGGAGGCCCGCCACGATGCACTGACCGGCCTGTATAACCGCCGTGCCCTGGACGCGATTCTGCCGATTGCTCAGGCAAGATCCGACCGCTCTGGGCTGCAATTGGCTTTGATGTTCATCGATCTGGACGACTTCAAGGGGATCAACGACACCTATGGGCATGATGCCGGTGACGATCTGCTGCGAACCATCTCTGCGCGTCTGCAGAGCTGCATCCGTCGTACCGATTGTCTGGTCAGGCTGGCGGGGGACGAGTTCATCGTGATTCTGGAAGGGATCGTGCCTGGCCCCGACGAGGCGCGGGAAGTGGCCAAGAAGCTGCTGGCGGCCATTGCCGAACCGATCATCATCAAGGGTGACGTGATCCGCAGCAACGCCAGCGTCGGTTTCTCGATGTACGAACCCGGTTCCGGCAAAGCCCCGGACGAGTTGATGCGCGAGGCGGACCGGTGGATGTACAAGGCCAAGCATTCAGGCAAGGGGCGGGTGATGCCCTGACCTGGCCGCGGCAGACGACTTGAACTTGTGTAGCCGTCCGGCTTGCCGGCGGTGACGTCTCTGGAATCGCTACCGCCGGCAAGCCGGACGGCTACTGAGAGAGCGTTGCATCGGCCGACCACCACCTGCCGCATGTGCGCGGCAGGTGGTAAACGGCTGAATCAGTGCAGCTTCATCCTGGGCTCCGTGCCGCGTCCGATCCTGCTGCCGAGCATCAGCATCAAGGTGCGGAAGGTGCCGTATAGCGCCATCTGGTGCATGCGATACAGCGACACGTAGAACATCCGCGCCAGCCAGCCTTCGAGCATCACGCTGCCGGTCAGGTTGCCCATCAGGTTACCCACCGCCGAGAACTTGGACAGCGAGATCAGCGAGCCGTAATCCTTGTAGCGATACTCCGGCAGCTCCCCGCCCTCGATGCGCAGCTTCAGCGATTTGACCAGCAGCGATGCCTGTTGATGGGCAGCCTGGGCGCGTGGGGGAACGTTGCGATCGGTGCCTTTTTGCGGGCAGGCTGCGCAGTCGCCGAACGCGAAAATGTTGTCGTCGCGGGTGGTTTGGAGGGTAGGGCGCACTTGCAGTTGATTGATGCGATTGGTCTCAAGCCCGGCGATGCCTTCCAGAAACGCCGGAGCACGAATGCCTGCCGCCCAGACTTTCAAGTTCGCCGGAATCATCTGACCTGTCGCGGTCATCAGCCCTTCAGCCGTCACCTCGCTCACCGCCGAGTTGGTCAGCACGGTGACGCCCAGTTTCTCCAGGGTCTTGTGCACTGGCCCGCCGATGCGTTCCGGCAGCGCAGGCAGCACCCGAGGACCGGCTTCGATCACGGTGATGCGCAGGTTTTCCGGCTTGATGTGCCCAAGGCCATATGCCGCCAGCTCGTGGGCGGCATTGTGCAGCTCTGCGGCCAGTTCGACACCGGTGGCGCCAGCGCCGACGATGGCAACGTTGATCTCTTCGGTCACGTCCGTCTGGCTGGCGTGGGCGCGCAGATAACGATTGAGCAACTGCTGGTGGAAGCGTTCCGCCTGCTTGCGGGTGTCGAGGAACAGGCAGTGTTCTGCCGCGCCCTTGGTGCCGAAATCATTGGTGGTGCTGCCGACCGAAATCACCAGCGAGTCGTAATCCAGGCTGCGCGCCGGGACCAGTTCGTCGCCGTTTTCATCCTGCGTGGCGGCCAGATGAATCTGCTTGTGCTCACGGTCCAGGCCCGTCATGCGGCCCAGTTGAAACTGGAAGTGATTCCACTTGGCTTGCGCCACGTAGTTCAGCTCATCCTCGTAAGAGTTGAGCGAGCCGGCGGCCACTTCGTGCAGCAGCGGTTTCCAGATGTGGGTCAGATTGGCGTCCACCAGCGTGACGCTGGCCGTGCCTTTCTTGCCAAGCGTCTTACCCAGGCGGGTAGCCAGCTCCAGACCACCAGCGCCTCCGCCGACGATCACGATACGATGAGTCATGGGGATATCTCATAAGGCTTAAGGAATTCTCTTTGGGCTCTATCCGAGCGAGCGCAATGCAGCTCATAGCGTCAGATAGCTCAGTAAACGGCTCAACAGGCCCAGGCCGATCACCACCACAAGCACCACCACAAGGAGCATCCAGGGCCGAAACGGCCGGCGCTCGACTTGATGCTGCGGCGCTTGAAGGTACTCTTCGACACGCTTTTGGTCGTCGGGGTTCAGGCGGCTGGTCATATGAGCCTCATCGGGAACATTGATCGGTGTCAGGAACCGATGGCGTTCGATGCATTAACTTGGTTGACGTCGCCTTCCAGCGGTTCGATACACAGGGCATCGTCGAGGCGGACAATCCCGCTTTGTAACACTCGCGCGGTGATTCCGCCATGCCCGCGTACGGCCTGAAAAGTACCGTGGCCCAGGCGCTGCTCAAGGCGAGCGCAGGGTTGGCACCAGCCGGTGGTTTCGAATACCGCCTGACCGATGCAGAAGCGCCGGTTCTTCAGGCTGAACAGGTTGATACCGCTGATCACGATGTTGCGCCGCAAGTCCTGCGGCCGCAGCGGATGGTCTTCGGCTCGACCCATCAGCGAACTGATGACGGCCAGATGTTCCCATTGGATAAACGTCACCTGGCGGGCATTGCGCGGGCCAGGGCGGGCGTGATCGCCGGTCAGCCCGGCCTCGCGACGCACCTCGACGGCGTCCAGCTCGATCATCTCGCCACGCGACTGCGGGCGCACACCGATCCACCGCACCCGGCCGCGCTGCGGCACGTCGGCGATCAATTCCTGCAATGGACTCATAAACTTATTCCTACGTCGAACACTACACTGCGTCCCAGATTGGTCCGCAAGAAATCCGGCGCATCCGGATGGGCGAACAATACCCGGGCGAAGGTTGGCCCGACCAGTGACAGTGATCGCCAACCTTGACGCAGGTACTCGGTGGGCGGCGGGAAATGACTGTTCAGGTCCAGCACCTCGCGCTTGAGACTGGCGAAGGCGATGATGTCCAGCTCGCTGAGGTCCAGGCCGCGCTCCTTGTAGTTATGGGCTTTTTTGCGAAGGGTCGGTGCCAGGCGACGCAGCAGTTCATCAGCGGGAATGCGTTTGGGCTTGGCTTCACGCCGTACCAGTTGGCTGAGCGAAAAGGCGCTGCGCCGACGCTGTAGCTCCTCGCGCCATTCGTCATTGAGCCGGCGGCCTTCGTCGAGCACGAAAAACACTTCGAAACAGGCATCGCGAAACAATACGTCCGGCGGTTCTTGCCCGGCGGGCAGGAAATCGTCGGTGCGATGAGGGATGTTCAGGCCTTGCAGCAAACGCTGGCACACCCAGCGCTCGCGCTCCCATTTGCGCGCATTGGACAGGAACGCATTGGCTTGCTCGGCCTGGATCGTCAGTAGACGCAGGTAGTCGGAATCATCCATGAGGGCAAGCTTAGCCCCGGTATGAAGAAATAAAACAGCATTGGGCGTTCGCTGATGCATTTCTGACCAACCATCGAAAACCGTGGGTGATTCCATGGCTTTAAACAAGCCCCTCAAGCAGCTTTGGACTATTGCGCCACCTGCTTTTGATTCTGGCCGAAGGCCGTGGGAGCGGGCTTGCCCGCGAGCTGCCGGGCACCGGCAGTAAAATCTGGCAGCTCGGTGTGTCAGGTGCACACCGGTCACAGGGTTCACTGCCGCTTCGCGCCAGATCGCGAGCAAGCTTGCTCCTACGCCCTGCGGGCAGAAGCGATCGGCATGTATCACCGCCTGCTGTTGATTCTGGCCGAAGGCCGTGGGAGCGGGCTTGCCCGCGAGCTGCCGGGCACCGG
>NZ_JBJDOA010000022.1:0-6851 GCF_044900785.1 Pseudomonas sp. NPDC087358 | reverse complement strand
GTGGGAGCGGGCTTGCCCGCGAGCTGCCGGGCACCGGCAGTAAAATCCGGCAACCAGGGGTGTCAGGTGCACACCGGTCACAGGGTTCACTGCCGCGTCGCGCCAGATCGCGAGCAAGCTTGCTCCTACGCCCTGCGGGCAGAAGCGATCGGCATGTATCACCCTTTGCTTCTCTCACAGCGGCTGCACCCGTGGTCTACAAATCCCGCTGCTTTCTGAACTGTCCCGGTGGCATACCGTGGGCGTGGCGGAAGCGGCGGGAAAAATAGGCTTCGTCGGCAAATCCGCACAGCCGCGCCACTTCGCCCACCGGCTTGTTGCCGTTGAGCAACAAGGTGCGCGCCAGGTGCATGCGTCGCTCCAAGACCAGTTCGCTGAAGGTCTTGCCGACTTCCTTGCGCAGCCAGTGAGTCAGATAGTTGGGCGACAGAAACGCTGCTGATGCGGCTTTCTTCAGGCTCAGATCCGGATCGCTGAGGTGCTTGCGCACGTATTCGGACATCCGCGCCAATGCATCGCGACGGCTGCGTTCAGCGGCGTTGTCGTCGGCCAGCAGTTTGATCGGCTCGGCATATAGCTGGCAGATCGTGCCGATCAATTGCAGCAGGCAGCCCTTGAGGATTTCCCGCGTGCCGAACTGCCGATGCTGGTCCAGCTCGCGCATGCGATCAAGCAGGCCCTGGATCCGGGCGAAGTCTTCGGCGTCGAGGGTGAAGTCCAGATGCTCCTGAAAACGGAACGGTGACAGCTCCGGCGCCAGCGCGATGGCCACGTCTTCCAGGTCCAGCGGGTCGCATTGCAGCTGCGGCAAGAGAAAAGTCTGGGCGAAATTGATCAGCAGGAAATTGCCTTCCGGCGGGTGCGGGATCAGATGCAGTTTGTGCGGCAGGATGAACGCCAGGGTATTGCGCGGGAAGGGGCGAACCACACCGCCGATGTGCTGCACGGTATCGCCGCCCAGGTTGATCTGGATCTGGAAATACTCATGGCGATGAGGCGCCGTCTCCGGCTTGCCTTCGGTCTTGCCACGGATATAGAAGTCCGGTCGCTCACTGCGCTGCTGCATGCCGTAGGTGGGTACGCGGGTGGCAGAGTCCATTATGGAATTCCTCATCGTTCTGCTTTTATTGTCAGTTGTCCGATGACGCGATTCAAAACCTTTCTTCTGGCGGCCGCCAGTTTTTTTGTCCAAGAAACCATCTCCTCGCGCTCTTTGATTTCAGCGCTCTAGCTCGAGGTTTTTCGCATGTCGCTCAACCTTGCGGACGCGATTGGCAGGCCCCGAACTTCTTGGACAAATAATTAAGCGAAGGTGCGCAGATCCAAAAACGATCTAAGCCACGTCTTGTTTAAAACCAGTCGTACGATAACTTAGGGGTGCGCTTCATCACTCGATTCCAATAAAAACAACGAGGAATTCTCATGTCGAGCAATCCTGATATTCAGGCAATCGACGCCCGTGTCGCCGCTCCCGCGGCAGCCGCACCGGCCCGACTGTCATCCCATCGCCGCTGGTTCATGCTCTCGCTGTTGCTGATCGCCACGATCATCAACTATGTGGACCGGGTCAACATCTCCATCGCCGCTCCGTTCATGGCCAAGGACCTGGGCCTGGATAAAGTGCAGATGGGCCTGATCTTCTCGGCCTTCGCCTGGACCTACGCGTTCGCCTTGGTGCCCGCCGGATTCATCGCCGACCGCTTCGGCTCGCGGGTGACCTACGGGGCCTCGCTGATTTCCTGGTCAGCGGTCACCGTGTGTCAGGGCATGGCAGGCGGTTTTGCTTCCTTGTTCGGTCTGCGCCTGGCCATCGGCGCCATGGAAGCACCGGCGTTCCCCGCCAACAGCCGCGCCGTCACCGTATGGTTCCCGGCCAGGGAGCGTGGCATGGCCAGCAGCATCTACGTGTGTGGCCAATACCTGGGCACCGCGTTGTTCACCGGCTTGCTGCTGTGGCTGGCGACCACCTACGACTGGCGCCACGTGTTCTACAGCACCGGCATCGTCGGCATTCTGTTCGGGATCGCCTGGCTCTACCTGTATCGCGATCCGCTGAACTGCAAGAAGGTCAGCAAGCAGGAGCTCGATTACATCGAAGCCGGCGGTGGTCTGGTCAAAAGCAGTCAGGACAAGAACACATTCAAGTGGTCGCAGATTGCCGAACTGCTCAAGTATCGTCAGGTCTGGGCGATCTGCATCGGAAAATTCGCCAGCACCTCGGCGTTGTATTTCTTCCTGACCTGGTTCCCGACGTACCTGATTGAAGAACGTCATCTGACCATGGTCAAAGTCGGCATCTTCGCGGTGCTGCCATTCATTGGCGCCACGGTTGGCGTGCTGCTGGCCGGCTTCATTTCCGACTGGATGATCCGTCGCGGTGTGTCGTTGTCTTTCGCTCGCAAGCTGCCGCTGGTGGTGGGCTCGGCGCTGGGCATGTCGATCATGCTGGTCAACTTCACGGACTCCAACGAAGTCTGCATCGCGCTGTTGACGGTCGCCTTTTTCGCTCAGGGCATTGCTTCGGCTTCCTGGGCGGCGGTCTCGGAGATCGCTCCGAAACAACTGATTGGCCTCACCGGTGGCATCACCAGTCTTGCGGCGAACATCGGCGGCATCGTTACCCCGATCGTCATCGGTCAGATCCTTCATGTGACCGGTAATTTCGCCTGGGCCTTCTGGTTCATCGGCGGGGTGGCGTGTATCGGCACCCTGTCTTATTCACTGTTGCTGGGCCGCATTTATCGCATCGAGTTGAAGGCCAGCTAAGCGTCAGATATGTGTGTGACCTTCTGCCGTACTAGGCAAGGGCGTACGCGAGTACGCCTTTTTTATCGCCCGGATATTGAGTTTTTTAGTCCAGCGCAAACACGGTTTTGTCCAACTTTCAGGCGTTTTGATCCCGTAGTCTCTGGATCAAACGGCCGCCCGATGCGGGAGTGAGCTGGCTCGCGATGCGGTCTGCCATGCACACCTGTCTGCTGACACACCGCTATCGCGAGCCAGCTCACTGCTGCAGAGCCACGAACATCAAGCCTCGCAGGCCAAAGGAAATTGTCCATGAGCAACTTTGTATTTGAACCCGCGCCTGTTGCCAGCCTGCCAGTCGCTGACAGCGACGCGCGTTTCCCCATCGCCCGGGTGTTCTGTCTGGGGCGTAACTATCTTTGGGGCGACTCATCGAGCGCGGTGCGCGAAGTACCGGCGTTCTTCATGAAGCCTTCGACATCGGTCATCGATGCGACAGGTGAACTGGATTTTCCGACCCAGACCGAACAGTTCTGTCACGAGATCGAACTGGTGGTCGCCATTGGCAAGGACGGTTTCCAGATCAGTGAAGCGCAGGCGCTGGAGCATGTCTGGGGTTACGCCGCAGGTCTGGACCTGACCCGGCGTGATCTGCAGATGGCCGCCAAAGCGGTGGGTAACCCCTGGGAGCCGGCCAAGGCTTTCGACGGCTCGGCGCCGATGACCCCGATCCTGCCCGCCAGCCGCCATGGCCATCCACGACAAGGCGCCATCTGGCTGGCCGTCAACGGGGTGGAGCGCCAGCGCTCGGACCTTGAAAGCCAGATCTGGTCGGTGGGCGAGATCATCAGCCAGCTTTCTCATTCGATCGGCCTGCGCGCCGGCGATCTGATCATGACCGGCACGCCTCCGGGGGTCGCTGCGCTCGATGCGGGCGATGTGATCACTGGCGGTATCAGCGGTATCGGCGAATTTGAAGTGCGGATCGGCAGCCGTCGCGTCCAGTGACGGCCTGAGCAAACGCAGCATTCACGCAGCAGCATCCAGACCAGCAACAGGAGAACAACAATGACTGAACAATCCCTCTCGAAAATTGCCTTGGTAACCGGCGCAGGCAGCGGCATCGGTCGCGCGGTGGCGCTCGGACTGCTGGAAGATGGCTACAAGGTGGTGGTGACCGGTCGCCGACTGGAGCCGCTGGAAGAGCTGGTGGCGCAGGCGCGCGAGCAAGGCGCAGAAGCGCTGGCGGTGTCCACCGATGTGCGGGATCCGGCCAGCGTCGACAAGCTGTTCGCAACCATCGAGGAGGTCTACGGCCGGCTCGACGTGGTGTTCAACAACGCGGGCGTCAATGCCCCGGCCGTGCCGATGGACGAACTGCCCGTCGAGAAGTGGCTGAGCGTGATCGACACCAACGTCACCGGGGTTTTCCTGTGCAGCCGGGGCGCCTTCGGCTTGATGCGCAAGCAGTCGCCGCAGGGCGGGCGGATCATCAATAACGGCTCGATTTCCGCCCATGTTCCGCGCCCGTTCACTGGCCCCTATACCGCCAGCAAACATGCCGTGCTGGGGCTGACCAAGAGCCTGGCGCTGGACGGTCGCGAGTTCAACATCGCCTGCAGCCAGATCGACATCGGCAACGCGCTGACCGAGTTGTCGGTGCGCATGACCAAGGGCGTGCGCCAGGCCAATGGCTCGATCGCGGTGGAACCGATGATCGACGTCAAACACATCGCCGATGCCGTGCGTTACATCTCGGCGCTGCCGTTGTCGGCCAACGTGCTGAACATGACCGTCATGGCAACCAACATGCCGTTCGTGGGCCGTGGTTGATCCCGTCTGAATCCGACTTGAGCGAGACATCGATGAAACCTGAAATCCTCCAGCTAAGCCCGATCTTGATCCCGCAGATCAACGCCAGGCTCAACGAGCTGTACACGGTTCGCCCCTATTTTCAGCAGACCGACAAGGCCGCCTACCTGCGTGAGCACGGCGCCAATATTCGTGGTGTGGTCACCGGCGGACACACCGGCATCACCCGCGCGGTGATGGAGCAATTGCCGAAAGTCGAAGTGATTGCGGTCAATGGCGTCGGCACTGACGCGGTGGATCTGGCCTACGCGCGCGATCGCGGGATTCGCGTGACCGCCACCCTCGGCGCGCTGACTGAAGACGTCGCTGACCTGGCCATCGGGCTGTTGATTTCGGCCTGCCGTGGCCTGTGCACCAGTGATCGCTACGTGCGCTCCGGCGCCTGGGCCAAGACCGCCACGCCCTTGGTGCCCTTGCCATTGGCCCGGCAGTTCAGCGGCATGCGTATCGGTATCGTCGGTCTGGGGCGGGTAGGGCGCGCGGTCGCCACGCGCGCCGCAGCCTTCGGTTGCCCGATCAGCTACACCGACCTCAACGCCATGGACGACGTGCCGTACACCTTCGTCAGCGACCTGGTGGAGCTGGCCAGCCAGAGCGATGCATTGATCGTGGCCGCAGCCGCCGACAAGGCCAAGGGCATCATCAATGCCAAGGTGCTGGAAGCGCTGGGCGCCGAGGGGTATCTGATCAACGTGGCACGCGGCAGCCTGGTCAACGAACCCGACCTGATCGCTGCGCTTGAAGCAGGCTCGATTGCGGGCGCAGGGCTGGATGTATTCGTCGACGAGCCCCATGTGCCGGATGTGTTGTTCGGCCTGGAAACCGTGGTCCTGCAACCTCACCGCGCCAGTGCAACGGTGCAGACCCGCACACGCATGGGAGAAATGGTGCTGGCGAGCCTGGCAGCGGTATTGGAAGGCAAGGAGCCGGTTGGCGCGGTAGCTTGAGCGTAGGGAAAGGCGGCGGGCCATGGGATGGGTTTTTTGATTCTGGCCGCGGGCCGTAGGCGCCAGCTTGCTCGGGATCTGACGCGAAGCGCTAGCAAAACCAGTCAATGCAGTGATCTGACACACCGAGCAGGCCTGGTCTTGCTGCCGCTTCGCGTCAGAACGTCGGCAAGCCGAACTCCCACGCCTTCGGCAGAAGCAGACTGGCGAACCCCGTTCAAAACCCCGCCGAACCCAACGCCAGTTCCGCCACCAGAAAATCGAGGAACGCCCGGGTCTTCATCGGCACCCGGCGTGCCGAGGGATAGACCGCATTCACTGAAATCGCCGGCGCCTGCCATTCGCACAGCACCGGCGTGAGGCGACCATCGGCCACCGCCCTTTCGACGATGAAATTGGGCAGCAAGGTGATGCCCATCCCCGACACCGCCGCCTGAGCCAGGATATCCCCGTTGTTGGCATGCAGCGGCCCGCTGACGGTCACCCGTTGGGTTTCCTTGCCGTTGCACAGTTGCAGGCTGGTGCCGCTCTGCAAGTAGCCATAGCTGAGGAATTTGTGGTCGGCCAGGTCCTTGGGCGTTCGTGGCGTTCCTTCCCGCGCCAGATAGCCGGGAGAGGCCACCATGATTCGTGGCGCGGGGGCCAGCGAGCGGGCAACCATCGAGGAGTCTGGCAGGCTGGCAATACGAATCGTCACATCGAAGCCGCCCTTGACCGGATCTACCTGCTGGTCGCTGAGCACGACTTGCAGTTCAACGTTGGGGTGCAGTTCGTTGAACCGCGGAATCAGCGGGCCCAGCCGACTGAGGCCGAACGACATCGGTGCGTTGACCCGCAGCACGCCCCGTATTTCGCCCATGCCGGTACGCGCTCGTTGCTCGGCTTCGTCTAGCGAGGCGATGACATCGCGACAGGCATCGTAGTACTCGGCGCCGGCTTCGGTCAGATGCAGGCTGCGCGTGGTGCGTTGCAGCAGCTGTACGCCGATGGCCTCTTCCAGCGCCTGAATCTGTTTGCTGACTTTCGAGCGTGGTACGTCCAGCGCACGCGCTGCTGCGGCGAAGCCATTGGCACCCACCGTGGCGACAAAAGCGCGCATGCATTCGATACGATCCATGACCGTCCCTAATATGGAAACAATGAGTCTCGATTCTATGGGATTGTTCCATCCCCGGCTAGTCCGTAAATTGAGTCCCAAGCCAGCCAACAAGCGCACAACAGGGCGCAGCGGCTAACCCATTACTGACTTGAAACTCTCGACTCCATAAGGAACATGCCATGTCTATC
>NZ_JBJDOA010000021.1:0-78817 GCF_044900785.1 Pseudomonas sp. NPDC087358 | reverse complement strand
CCAGAGAGGTGTTACGCAGGATCTGGTATTCCTTGTCGGTGAGGGTCTGAGCCGGTGAAACGGTGATCGAGTCACCGGTGTGCACGCCCTTCGGGTCGAAGTTCTCGATGGAGCAGACGATGATGCAGTTGTCCTTTTTGTCGCGGACAACTTCCATTTCATATTCTTTCCAGCCGATCAGCGATTCGTCGATCAGCAGCTCTTTGGTCGGAGACAGGTCCAGGCCGCGGGCGCAGATTTCTTCGAATTCTTCACGGTTGTAAGCGATACCGCCACCGGTGCCGCCCATGGTGAAGGACGGACGGATGATGCACGGGAAGCCCAGCGTCTCGAGGACTGCGTTGGCTTCTTCCATGGTGTGGGCGATGCCGGAACGCGGGCAGGCCAGGCCGATGGATTTCATCGCCTTGTCGAAACGCGAACGGTCTTCAGCCTTGTCGATGGTGTCGGCGTTGGCGCCGATCATTTCTACGCCGAACTTCTCCAGAATGCCTTCGCGCTCCAGGTCCAGTGCGCAGTTCAGGGCGGTCTGGCCACCCATGGTCGGCAGCAGCGCGTCCGGGCGCTCCTTCTCGATGATCTTGGCGACAGTCGCCCACTTGATCGGCTCGATGTAGGTGGCGTCGGCCATGGCCGGGTCGGTCATGATGGTGGCCGGGTTGGAGTTCACCAGGATGACGCGGTAACCCTCTTCGCGCAGTGCTTTACAAGCCTGGGCGCCGGAGTAGTCGAATTCGCAGGCCTGGCCGATCACGATCGGGCCAGCGCCAAGAATCAGGATGCTTTTAATGTCTGTACGTTTTGGCATGGGTTGTCACTCGAATCCTGTGTCAGTCGGCAAGCCGTCTTGAACATTCTCTGAGGTGCCAGGCGGGGCATCGGACGTATCCGGCCCGCCACAGGCACCTGCTCGCTACAGTCGCAAGTCAGCCTTAGCGGCGCTTGGCCATGGCCGTGATGAAGCGATCAAACAGCGGCGCGACGTCGTTGGGACCCGGGCTCGCCTCAGGGTGACCCTGGAAGCTGAACGCTTCTTTGTCGGTGCGCTCGATACCCTGCAGAGTGCCGTCGAACAGCGACTTGTGGATAGCCCGGACGTTACCCGGCAAGGTGCTTTCGTCTACCGCGAAACCGTGGTTCTGGCTGGTGATCATGACCACGCCGGTGTCCAGATCCTGGACCGGGTGGTTGGCACCGTGGTGACCATGACCCATCTTGACGGTCTTGGCGCCAGAGGCCAGAGCCAGCAGCTGGTGACCCAGGCAGATACCAAATACCGGAATCTCGGTCTGCAGCACATCCTTGATGGCCTGGATCGCGTAATCGCAAGGCTCTGGATCACCAGGGCCGTTGGACAGGAACACGCCATCAGGATTGAGTGCGAGCACTTCGCTGGCAGGGGTCTGGGCAGGCACCACGGTCACACGGCAACCGCGCTCGACCAGCATGCGCAGAATGTTGGTCTTTACACCGTAGTCGTAGGCGACAACGTTGTATGGCAGCTCGGCAGCAGCGATTTCCGGATGACTGTCGGTTGCCAGGTTCCAGACGCTGGAACGCCATTCGTAGCGCTTCTTGGTGCTGACTTCTTTCGCCAGATCCATGCCTTTGAGGCCCGGAAAACCACGCGCTGCTGCAATGGCTGCTTCTTCGGAAATGTTGTCGCCGGCCATGATGCAGCCGTTCTGCGCACCTTTCTCACGCAGGATGCGGGTCAGGCGGCGGGTGTCGATGCCGGCAATGGCAACCACGTTGTTGGCCTTCAGATAGTCGTCAAGGGACATCTTGTTACGCCAATTGCTCGCTACCAGCGGCAGATCGCGAATGACCAGACCTGCCGACCATACGCGGTCGGATTCAGCGTCTTCAGGCGTGGTGCCCGTATTGCCAATGTGGGGGTAAGTCAGGGTGACGATTTGCTGGGCATAGGAAGGATCGGTAAGGAT
Organism: Pseudomonas sp. NPDC087358; assembly: GCF_044900785.1. NCBI lineage: Bacteria > Pseudomonadati > Pseudomonadota > Gammaproteobacteria > Pseudomonadales > Pseudomonadaceae > Pseudomonas > Pseudomonas sp. NPDC087358. The sequence goes on along the minus strand of NZ_JBJDOA010000021.1, from coordinate 76,871 downwards.
TTCCTGATAGCCGGTCATTGCGGTGTTGAACACCACCTCACCAACGGTTTGACCGTCGGCTCCAATGGCTTCGCCGCGAAAAATGCTGCCATCAGCAAGGGCGAGTATGGCTGGCTTAGTCAAGAAGACCTCCCGTAATAAAGCCTGAAAGGGCGATCGCAGGTTGTAAAAAAGCGGAATGACGTATAGACACGTCACCCCGCTTTTTTCATCGAATTATCTGCGCGCTTTTAGTGGACACACTAAAGCTGTAGCTTACAGAAAAAGGCTTTTTTAATCCACCGCTAAAACGCCTTAAAGGCAGGGGAATGCGACAGGACATCGCGTGGCGGTGTAAAACTGCGGGCAGGATACAGGTAAAACACCCTTTCTGCCCGCATTGTCGCTCGTCAGAACGCTTGATCAGTGCAGACCTAGCACGTCCTGCATGTCGTACAGGCCAGGCCCCTTGCCATCAAGCCATAGCGCCGCTCGCACAGCGCCTTTGGCAAACGTCATGCGACTGGACGCCTTGTGCGTGATCTCCAGACGCTCGCCCTCGGCCGCGAACAGCACCGTATGATCACCCACCACATCACCCCCGCGCACGGTGGCAAACCCGATGGTGTCGCGCTCACGCACACCGGTATGGCCTTCACGACCATAGACCGCGACCTCGTTCAGATCACGACCCAAGGTCCTGGCGATGACCTCACCCATGCTGACCGCAGTACCCGATGGGGCGTCGACCTTGTTACGGTGATGCGCCTCGATGATCTCGATGTCCGAGTCCTCGCCCATCACCCGCGCCGCCAGCTCCAGCAGCTTGAAGGACAGATTGACACCGACACTGAAGTTGGACGCGAAGACGATCGGGATTTCCCTGCTCGCCTCCAGCAGCAGGTGCTTGTGCTCGACACTCAAGCCCGTGGTACCGATGACCATGGCCTTGCCGGCCTTACGGCAGAAGGCCAGGTTCTTCAGCATGACGTCGGGCAACGTGAAGTCGATCAGGACATCGAATTCGTCGGCCACCTGCTCAAGATTGCCGGTCAGCTGCACGCCAATGCGCCCCAGCGAAGCCAGCTCGCCAGCATCAGCGCCGATCATGGTGCTGCCCGGCCGCACGACGGCGGCTGTCAGGCCCGCCAGCGGTGCGCGCTCCTGAACAGCCTCGACCAGATTCCTGCCCATGCGCCCGGCAGCGCCCATCACAGCAATACGTCGCATGCCCTGCTCCTTAGAGATCGCCGAAGAAACGCTTCACGCCTTCGAACCAACCGCTGGCCTTGGGGGAGTGAGAGCTGTCGCCTTCAAGAGAGGCACGGAACTCTTCGAGCAGCTCGCGCTGACGACGTCCAAGGTTGACCGGCGTTTCTACCGCAACGCGACACATCAGGTCGCCCGCCCCGCCACCACGGACCGGGGCAACGCCTTTGCCGCGCAGACGGAACTGCTTGCCGGTCTGGGTGCCTTCGGGAATCTTCAGCTTGACGCGGCCGTCCAGGGTCGGGACTTCCAGCTCGCCACCCAGTGCTGCGTCGGTAAAGCTGATCGGCACTTCGCAATACAGATGCTTGCCATCGCGCTGGAAAATCGCGTGTTCGCGGACATTGATCACCACGTACAGGTCGCCCGTCGGACCACCCTGAACACCGGCTTCACCCTCACCCGAAAGGCGGATGCGATCGCCGGTATCCACGCCTGCAGGAACCTTGACCGACAACGTCTTGTATTCCTCGACACGGCCTTCGCCATGACAGGAATCACAAGGGTCGGAAATGATTTTGCCGTTGCCGTGGCAACGTGGGCACGTCTGCTGCACAGAGAAGAAGCCTTGCTGCATGCGCACCTGGCCGATACCGCCGCAAGTCGGGCAGGTCACCGGAGCGGAACCCTTCTTGGCGCCACTGCCGTCGCACGGTTTGCAGTTGACCAGAGTCGGCACGCGAATGCTGACGGTAGTCCCGCGCACAGCCTCTTCGAGGTTCAGTTCCAGCGTATAGCGCAGGTCACTGCCGCGCTGAGCGCCGCCACGACCACCGCCGCCAGCACGGCCGCCACCGAAAAAGTCGCTGAAGACATCGCCGAAAATGTCGGAGAAGTTCGCGTTGCCAAACCCGGCACCGCCACCCCCCATGCCTTGATCCACACCGGCATGGCCGTATTGATCATAGGCAGCACGCTTGCTGGCATCGGACAGCACTTCGTAAGCCTCGTTGGCTTCCTTGAATGCATCTTCCGAGGCTTTGTCGCCGGGATTGCGGTCAGGGTGATACTTCATCGCGAGACGACGGTACGCCTTTTTCAGGTCCGCCTCGCTGGAGCCCCGCTCCACCCCCAATACTTCGTAATAGTCACGCTTTGACATAAGTTTTCTGCACTCTTGAGGACGTCCGACATAACCCTCCTGAGCTTGCCGAACTCGTTGAGCCCCTTTCAGGCCCGGACCCAACTCACGTCAATTCAACGATCCTGGTCTTGGTTCAACGGCCTTTGATCGACCGATATAAGCGGCAGAACAAGCCGGTCGCAGGAGCTTGCGGCTTTGCCACCAGGCCCGCGCGCAAAACGCGCAAGCCCCTAGAATTTCGCATATTCCAGATACGCCAACGCGGGAGCAAGCTCCCGCGCGGCGACATCCTACCAGCGACCACCCGAAAGCGGTCAACCGGCGATCAAGCGAGCCTGCGCCTTTTTATGGCGTGTCACTTGTGATCTTTGACTTCTTCGAACTCGGCGTCGACCACGTCGTCAGCTGCCTTGCCCTCTTCGTGAGCAGGCTGAGCACCGGCCTCAGGCTTTTCTGCCTGCTCGGCGTACATCTTCTGAGCAACCGGCGCGGAGACTTTCGACAACTCTTCGACTTTGGCGTCGATGGCAGCCTTGTCGTCGCCCTTGACCGCAGCTTCCAGAGCGACCACTGCTGCTTCGATAGCGGTCTTCTCTTCGGCCGTAACCTTGTCGCCAGCGTCCGTTACCATTTTGCGCGTCGAGTGAACCAGTGCATCACCCTGGTTGCGGGCAGCGGCCAGCTCTTCGAACTTGCGGTCTTCATCGGCGTTGGTTTCAGCATCGCGAATCATCTGCTGAATCTCTTCCTCGGACAGACCGGAGTTGGCCTTGATCACGATCGACTGAGTCTTGCCGGTGGCCTTGTCCTTGGCGCCTACGTGCAGAATGCCGTTGGCGTCGATGTCGAAGGTCACTTCAATTTGCGGCACGCCACGTGGCGCTGGTGGAATCTCGGCCAGGTCGAACTTGCCCAGTGACTTGTTCTGCGCAGCTTGCTTGCGCTCACCTTGCAGTACGTGAATGGTCACGGCGCCCTGATTGTCGTCGGCAGTCGAGAACACTTGCGATTTCTTGGTTGGAATCGTGGTGTTTTTCTCGATCAGCGCGGTCATCACGCCGCCCATGGTTTCGATACCCAGGGTCAGCGGGCTGACGTCCAGCAGCAGCACGTCTTTGACGTCACCGGCCAGTACCGCACCCTGGATCGCTGCACCCATGGCAACTGCTTCGTCAGGGTTGACGTCCTTGCGCGCTTCTTTGCCGAAGAAATCGGTGACAGCCTTCTGCACCATTGGCATACGGGTCTGACCGCCGACCAGGATCACGTCGTTGATCGCGCCAACGTCGATACCCGAATCCTTCAGCGCGATGCGGCAAGGTTCGATGGTGCGCTGAACCAGATCTTCAACCAGCGACTCAAGCTTGGCGCGGGAAATTTTCACGTTCAAGTGCTTCGGACCGGTCGCGTCTGCAGTGATGTACGGCAGGTTGACGTCGGTCTGCAGGCTGGAGGACAGCTCGATCTTGGCTTTTTCCGCAGCTTCTTTCAGACGCTGCATGGCCAGCGGGTCACCCTTGAGGTTCATGCCGCTTTCTTTCTTGAATTCGTCAACCAGGTAGTCGATCAGACGAATGTCGAAGTCTTCACCACCCAGGAAGGTGTCGCCGTTGGTGGCCAACACTTCGAACTGGTGCTCACCGTCGACTTCAGCGATTTCAATGACCGAAACGTCGAAGGTACCGCCACCCAGGTCATAAACGATGACCGTGTGATCGCCCTTGGCCTTGTCCATACCGTAAGCCAGAGCAGCTGCGGTCGGTTCGTTGATGATGCGCTTGACGTCCAGACCCGCGATACGGCCGGCGTCTTTGGTCGCCTGACGCTGGCTGTCGTTGAAGTAAGCCGGAACGGTGATTACAGCTTCGGTTACGGACTCACCGAGGTAGTCTTCGGCGGTCTTCTTCATTTTCTTCAGGATTTCAGCCGAAATCTGTGGCGGCGACATTTTCTGGCCGTTCACTTCGACCCAGGCGTCACCGTTGTCAGCCTTGGCGATCTTGTAAGGGACCATTTTGATGTCTTTCTGTACGACTTCTTCGTCGAACTTACGACCAATCAGACGCTTTACCGCGTACAGGGTGTTGTGCGGGTTGGTCACTGCTTGACGCTTGGCCGACTGGCCGACCAGGATTTCGCCGTCGTTGGCGTAAGCAATGATCGACGGGGTGGTACGAGCGCCTTCAGCGTTCTCGATAACCTTGGCCTTGCCGTTTTCCAGAACCGAGACGCAGGAGTTGGTGGTCCCCAGGTCGATACCGATAATCTTGCCCATCTTTGAATCTCCCGAAACTTTAATTAGGTTGCCGCAACTGCGTTTACAAATTGCGGTAATTCTTTAAACGCATGGCCTGTAAATGGGGGCCACTCAGCTGATTTCAAGCCTGTTCGTCAATTGACGGCGCAACAGGCGACGGTGCCTTGCTGACCACGACCATGGCCGGGCGCAGCAGGCGACCGTTGAGCTGGTAACCCTTCTGAAACACCTTGAGCACGCTGTTGGGCTCGACGTCCGCGCTTTCCTGCATCGCCATCGCCTGGTGGTGCTCGGCGTTGAACGGCTGGCCATGCGGGTCGATGGTCTCCAGCTGATAACGCTTGAGCGTGTCGCCAAACATTTTCAGGGTCAGCTCGATACCTTCACGCATCGGCCGGATGTTTTCGTCATCCGGGTTGGACAGGTCCAGACCACGCTCAAGGCTGTCCACGATCGGCAGCAAATCGCCAGCGAACTTCTCCAGCGCGAACTTGTGCGCTTTCTCTACATCTTGCTCGGCGCGGCGGCGGACGTTCTGCAGATCCGCAGCGACACGCAGAGACTGGTCCTGTGCTGCAGCCAGTTGCTCTTCCAGCACTTGCACGCGAGTTACCAAATCTTCCCTGGAAGTCGCCGCGTCAGCAGCCTGATCCTGAGTTTGCGAATCCGGGTTCTGTTCGTCAGCCATCGTTCTCTCCTTCTCATTACGTCCGTGAGCTGAACTCACGCTTCTGCCCGGCTATATGGGGTCGTAATTTTCGGCTTCAAGGGGTTTGGTTGCAGGTTGGGGTGAATAGCCCTACAAATTTTCCGACATGATTGCGCTGCGGCCGGCCTGCCAAATTCCGGCATTGGTGCTAAAAATCCAGAGCAACCTGCCAAATCGAGCTAAAGCGGGGCATTGTCAGGCCGAAGCAAAACACTGTATAAATAACCAGACAAATCGCTTGGGAGCCGCCCATATGCTGGTGCACCTGTCCATACATAACTACGCCATCGTTGAACACCTCGATCTTGAACTGGATCGCGGCATGAGCGTCATCACCGGGGAAACAGGTGCGGGCAAGTCGATCATGCTCGACGCGCTGGGCCTTACCCTGGGCGATCGTGCCGACAGCGGCGTAGTAAGGCCGGGCGCCGACAAGGCCGACATCCTGGCGACATTCGATGTATCGGATATCCCCGAAGCTCGTGTCTGGCTGCAAGAGCGCGATCTGGAAACCGATGGTCCATGCATCCTGCGGCGGGTGATCACTGCCGAAGGGCGCTCCCGTGCGTATATAAATGGCACGCCCTGCCCTCAAGGTGACTTGAAAGCCCTGGGTGAGTTGCTGATCGACATTCACAGCCAGCACGAACACCAATCGCTGCTCAAGACCGACACTCATCGCCGCTTGCTGGACGAATACGCAGGCGCCACCGAGCTTGCCCGCCAGGTCCACTTGGCGGCTCAGCGCTGGCGCCAGACTCGCCAGGAGCTCGAGCGCCTGGCCAATTCAGGTGACGAGCAGCGTGCCAAGCATCAGCTTTTGAGTTACCAGCTTGAAGAGCTGGAAGGCTTGAGCCTGGGCGAAAACGAGCTTCAGCAGCTGGAGCAGGAGCACACGACCCTGACCAATGCCGAAAGCCTGCTCGGCATCTGTCGACAAGTGGTGGAGCTGTGCAGTGAAAGCGATTCGGGCAATGCGCTGAATGCCCTGACCGCCAGCCTCAACCGCCTGAGCAGCGTGAACAACTCGCCGGACGCCTTGAACGAGGCCACCAACCTGCTCTCCAGCGCTCAGATTCAGGTTGAAGAGGCCGTCGGCGAAATCAATCGTTTCCTCGACCGCTTCGAAGCTGACCCAGCGCGGCTGCAGCAGATCGAAGAGCGCCTGGACACGATCTATACATTGGCTCGCAAGCATCGCGTGCAACCGAACGAAGTCCCGGCGCTGCATCAGAAGCTGCTGGACGAAATCGAAACGCTCAATGCCAATGACGAGGCCGTCGAACGCCTGGAACACGAGGTGGCGTCATACGCCCGCCACTATCAGGAAAAGGCGCGTGAGCTGAGTGATTTGCGCCACCGCGCGGCGCCGGAACTCGCACATTCGGTAGAACATGAAATACAGCGCCTGGGCATGCCCGGCGGACGCTTCAATATCGAGTTGCGCCAGAACGTGGACAAAGAGCTGTCGCCCAATGGTCTGGAGCAGGTCGAGTTACTGGTCAGCGCCAACCCCGGACAGCCGCTCAAGGCACTGGCAAAGGTAGCCTCCGGTGGCGAGCTGTCGCGCATCAGCCTGGCGATTCAGGTCATCACTGCTCAGACCTCACGCGTGCCAACGCTGGTCTTCGACGAAGTGGATGTCGGCATCGGCGGCCCTACCGCAGAGATCGTCGGCCAATTGCTGCGCAGGCTGGGTGAGCGCGGGCAAGTAATGACCGTTACTCACTTGCCGCAGGTCGCAGCTCAAGGGCATCAGCACTTGTTCGTGCACAAAGTGCGCGACGAACAAGCCACACGTACCGCTGTCTCCAAGCTCAGCAAGAACGAGCGCGTAGAAGAGGTTGCCCGGATGCTTGGCGGCATCGACCTGACCAAAGAATCGCTGGCCCATGCGAAGAAGATGGTGGTGGCAGCCAAGTCATAGCACCCTCGTGTAGCAGCACGGCTTGCTGGCGCTGGCGATTCAAGGACGCCACCGCCGGCAAGCTGTGCTGCTACAGAAAAATCGGCATCTCCATCAACGTTCGTGCCTTATCCCAGATGCTGAAACCAACAAAGGCGACCCTAAGGTCGCCTTTGTTTTGTATCAAAAAAAGACTTACGCCTTTTTCTTGCGTACGTAGAGAACCAGATTGTGATCCACCAGCTCGAAGCCGTGCTTGACCACAATGGCTTTCTGCAGCTTCTCGATTTCTTCGTCGAAGAACTCGATCACCTCACCGGATTCCACGTTGACCATATGGTCGTGGTGGCCTCCATCCGCCAGTTCGAATACGGCGTGACCGCCGTCGAAGTTGTGGCGAACCACCAATCCGGCTGCTTCGAACTGAGTCAAAACACGGTAAACCGTCGCCAGACCGACGTCTTCGTTGGCCTCCATAAGCGCCTTGTAGACGTCCTCCGCGCTCATGTGGCGCTGCTCTGCAGAGTCGAGCATTTGAAGGATCTTGACCCGTGGCAGGGTCACTTTAAGTCCAGCTTTGCGTAGTTCGCTATTTTCAACCATGGTCAGCTTTCTCGCAGACGCTGCTTCGCAGCTTCTCTTAATGCAGGTATGATCGGGGTTTACGTTGTCCCAGCCAAGATAGTGGAAGTCGCCCACCGATGCAAAACACCAAGCTCTTGCTAACCAGTTTCACCTTCGTGGGACTGCTCGCACTCGCCGGTTGTTCATTCCCCGGGGTTTATAAAATCGACATCCAACAGGGCAATGTCGTCACGCAAGACATGATAGACCAGTTACGCCCCGGAATGACCCGTCGGCAAGTAAGGTTTATCATGGGCAACCCGTTGTTGACCGACACCTTCCACCCTGAGCGCTGGGACTATCTGTACAGCCTGCAGCCAGGTGGCGGCGAACGCCAACAGGAACGCATCAGCCTGCTGTTCAACGGCAGCGATCAGCTGGCGAGCCTTTCCGGTGACTTCAAACCGGGTGTGAGCCGCGACGAGGCGATCCTCGGCAAGAGCAGCGACACCACTACGACCCCCGAGAACACTGGGGAGCAGCCGAAAAAAGAACAGCCGCCTAAACCAGGCTCACTGCTCGAGCAGATCCAGAACGACGTCGACAAAGTCGAGACCGTTCCAGTGCCGACTCAGGAACCGCTGGATACCAATCCACGCTGATCCCGAAAAACGCACCCATAAAAAAACCCGGCAATGCCGGGTTTTTTTACGCCTATCAATCGAGGCCATCGAAAATTTAAATCGGTTTGCGCTCTTTTTTCATCTTCGCGGCTTTCTCCGCCCGCAAGCGGCGAACCTCTTTTGGATCGGCCAGCAGCGGTCGGTAGATCTCGACTCGGTCGCCGTCATCCAGTCGACGCTGCTGTGGATCGCTGACGACCTTGCCGAAGATGCCCACCGTGCAGTGATCCAGATCCAGATCGGCAAAGCGCTGGGCAATGCCTGAAGCCTGCATGGCAGCAAACACGGTAGTGCCCACCGGGACCTTGAGCGTGAGTAGCGCTTGTCGGTCGACAGCGGCGTACACCACTTCCACGCTGATCATCGTCTCAGCCATGCAGCTCTTTGGCTCGCTGGCAAAAGGCATCGACCAGGGTGTTGGCTGCCTGGTTGAACAAGGGCCCCAGGGTTGCGCGCACGATAGGGCCGGAGTAGTCGAACGACAGATCCAGGCTGATCTTGCAGGCCTTGTCGCTCAGCGCCTTGAACGTCCAGACACCGTGCAACTGACTGAACGGGCCTTCTTCAAGATTCATCTCGATGGTCTGACCGGGCGTCAGAATATTGCGCGTAACGAAATGCTGGCTCAGGCCGCCTTTGGCGATCTCCACCCGAGCCCGCATGGAGGTCTCACCCTGATCCAGGATTGTGGCCCCGGAGCACCAGGGCAGAAATTCCGAGTAGCGGGACACATCGTTGACCAGGTCATATAAAGCCTGAGCGGGATACGGCAACAGGGCCGAACGTTGAATATGCGTAGTCATGTCAGCGTCATTTCCAAAGCTGAGCGGCAAAGACAATCAGAATGCCGATCGGCGCCACATAGCGCATCAAAAAGAACGTCAGAGCGAACAGCACCGGACTGCGCACCAACAACTCGTCGCGCACTGCCTCACGGCCCATCACCCAACCTGCGAAAATCACAAAGCACAATCCACCCAGCGGCAGCATGATCCGGGACGTGAAGAAATCAATCACGCCAAAGAAATCCAGCCCTGCCGTTGCGCCCCACTGGTAGAGGTGAAACGCGCCGCCTTCGTTCACGAAAAATTTGGCCTGCTTCCAGATGTTGAACGAGAACACCGTCCCCAGACCCACGAACCAACAGATGAACGACAGCCAGAACGTTACCCATCCGCGGCGCACTTTCGTGCGCTCCACCAGGTAGGCAACCATCGGCTCCAGCAGCGAGATCGCCGAGCTCCATGCCGCCACTGCAACGAGGATGAAAAACACCACGCCCATCACGGTACCGAAGGCTACGTTACCAAATGCGTAAGGTAAGGTGACGAACATCAGTCCCGGACCCTCGCTGGGGTTCAGCCCGGCAGCGAAGACAATCGGGAACAGCGCCAGGCCCGCCAGCAGCGAAACGAAGGTATCGAGCAAGGCCACGCCGACCACCGTGGCGCTGATGGACGCCTCCTTGGTCATGTAGGCGCCGTAGATCATGATCGAGCCGACACCCACGCTCAGCGAGAAGAACGCGTGACCCATGGCTGGCAGCAGGCCCTCCATGATCTGTTCGGGCTTGAAGTCGAACATGAAGTGCACGCCTTCCATGAAGTGCCCGGTGGTCAGGCTGTAGCCCAGCAAGATCACCATCAGCACGAACAGCAACGGCATCAGGATCCGCAGGCTGCGCTCAAGCCCTGCGTTGACACCCTTGGCGATGGTGATCGCCGACAACAGCATGAACAGCGTGTGCCAGGCCACCAGCCGCCACGGATCGGCAATCAACTCGCCGAAAAATGCGCCCACTCCATCAGGCGTGACGGCCTGGAAATCGCCCTTGCCGACATCGATGATGTATTCCAGCGACCAGCCGCCGACGACGCTGTAAAAAGACAGGATCAGCAGGGCGGTGATCATCCCGGCGAAGGCACCCCATGACCACTTGCCCGAGTGGCCGGCTTCGCGCGCCAGCACCTTCAGGGCATTGGCCGGGCTCTGACGGGCGCGACGGCCGATCAGGGTTTCAGCCATCATCACCGGAATACCGATCAGGGCGATGCACGCCAGGAACACCAGCACGAACGCGCCGCCGCCGTAGACGCCGACCATGTAGGGGAATTTCCATATACTGCCCAACCCCACGGCCGAGCCTGTGGCCGCCAGGATGAACACCCAGCGACTCGCCCAACTCCCGTGAACCGAAACCTTGTCCGTCGACATCGTTGACACGTCCAACACGCAAAAAAGATCGCGCATTGTCCGGGATTCACTCAACGTGCTCAAGCACACAGCTTGACCGTAGCCGAGAGCACCGTTGATCCCTATAATGCGTCGCCTATGGCTAAGCTCAAGAAACATCCCACAGGGACCATCGCGCAAAATAAAAAGGCGCGACACGATTACTTCATCGAACACAAGTTCGAGGCCGGTCTGGTCCTGGCTGGCTGGGAAGTAAAAAGCCTGCGTGCCAACAAGGTGCAGCTGGTAGACAGTTACGTGCTGCTCAAGGACGGTGAGGCCTGGCTGATGGGTAGCCATATCTCGCCGCTGACGACCGCCAGTACGCATGTCATCGCTGATCCGACCCGCACGCGTAAATTGCTGCTCAATCAGCGCGAGCTCGAAAAGCTGACGACGTCCGTGCAGCAGAAAGGCTATGCCTGCGTGGCCCTTTCCCTTTACTGGAAGCAGCACTTGATCAAGTGCGAGATCGCTCTGGGCAAAGGCAAGAAGGAATACGACAAGCGCGACACCGAGCGCGAGCGCGACTCCAATCGCGAGCTGCAACGCGCGGTGCGCAACAAGGGCAAGGAAGACTGATCGAGTCTGGCTGCCAGCAAGGCCTTGGGCGTGAGCCTGCTCGCGATGGGCTGTATCAGACGATAGACATCTCTCGCCTGTCGCGGCCCATCGCGAGCAAGCTCACGCCTACAGGTTTTATTACATCCCGTTACGCCGCTCGGCCCGCGCCGTGCGCTGCACCTGCTGGCGCACTTCCTCCAGGACTTCCTGCACGTAGAGCAGATGCCGACTGGAGACCTCCCGAGCATCGTCCGCTCGACCTTCAATGATCGCCATGTACAACTCGCGATGCTGATCGATCAGCATGTCGCGGGTCTCCGAGCGTTGTTTGTACATGCCGCCGATGTTGGTCACCACGTTGCGCCGCAGCAGATCGAACAGCCCGCGAATGGTGTGCAGCAGGACGGCGTTATGGCTGGCCTCGGCAATAGCCAGGTGAAAGTTGGCGTCGGCGGTGCCCTCTTCGGCACGGCTCACCTCATCGACCCGGCTGTAGCAATCCTGCAAGGCATCGAACGCCTCGCGAAGGCGCGTGCGGTCGACATCGGTCGCGCGGATGGCCGCGTAGTACGCGCATGAGGCCTCCAGCGTGTGGCGAAATTCCAGCAGGTCACGCTGCGCCTCGGGACTGCTTTCCAGCAAGTGCAGCAACGGGTCGCTGAAGGTCGAACCGAGGTTCTCCACCACGTAATTGCCGCCGCCCTGGCGACTGACCAACAGGCCCTTGGCGGTGAGTTTCTGAATGGCTTCGCGCAGGGACGGGCGCGACACGCCGAACTGCTCGGCCAGCGCGCGCTCGGCCGGCAGACGTCCACCGGCTCTGAGCGTGCCCTCCAGGATCATTCTTTCAAGCTGTTCGACGATATCGTCAGACAAGCGGCGCTGACGCACCTGATCAAAGCCCATACCCCTCCACTCCACATCCCCGGCTACCCCGGCTGCCATACAGCGGGGGGCGCATATTCTCGCTGATTGTGATCAGACATTCACGCGGCAGATTCACGTCAAAACGCCGATTCAGGGATAAACCCCAAGCACTGCGACGAAAGTTTTAGCGCCTTAAATTGACACACCCACACGAGGCTTTTAACCTAGCGCCAAGACATTGTAAATTGGTATTACCAATTTATGAATGCCAGCGACTAGTGGTCATCCTCCACGACACGCTGCGGGCGATTCGCGACGGCGAAACACCTGAGCTGGTGAGCTGTGCGACTCGTTCGTCAGCGCCGGCAGGACGATGGGATAACAACCGTCACCTGCAGGAGCCGCGCACGTAAGACATGGACACCGGGCCTAACCAAAAACAAATAAGGGGCCTCCTACATGCAAACCTGGCAACAGCTCTACACACCTCTCGGCAGCCTGGGCCTTTCGGCTCTCGTCGCAATCGTTCCAATCGTGTTCTTCTTCCTCGCCCTGGCGGTTTTCCGGCTCAAGGGTCACGTTGCAGGTGCCATCACCTTGCTGCTTGCCGTTCTGATCGCGATCTTCGCCTTTCAGATGCCCGCGGACATGGCGGTCGCCTCGGCGGTCTACGGCTTCCTCTACGGCCTGTGGCCCATCGCATGGATCATCGTCGCGGCGGTATTCCTCTATAAGCTGACGGTCAAGAGCGGCCAGTTCGAGATCATCCGCAGCTCGGTCATGTCGATCACCGATGACCAACGCTTGCAGGTCTTGCTGATCGGCTTCTGCTTCGGCGCTTTCCTGGAAGGCGCGGCAGGCTTCGGCGCTCCGGTAGCAATCACCGCGGCATTGCTGGTGGGCCTGGGCCTCAATCCGCTGTATGCGGCCGGCCTGTGCCTGATCGCCAACACCGCGCCGGTGGCATTCGGCGCGTTGGGCATCCCGATCATCGTGGCAGGCCAGGTCTCGGGCATCGACGCGTTCAAGATCGGCGCCATGGCGGGCCGGCAACTGCCGTTGCTGTCGGTGTTCGTACCGTTCTGGCTGATGTTCATGATGGACGGCCTCAAAGGCGTCAAAGAAACCTGGCCCGCAGCGCTCGTCGCCGGCGGCAGCTTCGCCATCGTGCAGTTCCTGACGTCCAACTACATCGGCCCGGAACTGCCTGACATCACCTCGGCACTGGTCAGCCTGGTCTCCCTGACCTTCTTCCTGAAAGTCTGGCAACCGGCTCGCGCAGCCGACACCCAGGTCGCGAGCACCAGCGGTGGCGCTGCGGTGATGGGCGGCGGTCCTGGCGGCTTCGGTCAGCCACGCACCACCAAGAAGTCTCCGTACTCCGGCGGCACCATCATCAAGGCCTGGTCACCGTTCCTGATCCTGACCATCATCGTGACCATCTGGACCCTGAAGCCGTTCAAGGCGCTGTTCGCCGCTGGCGGGCCGTTGCAGTCCCTGACCATGAACTTCCCGGTGCCGCATTTGGATCAACTGGTCATGAAAGGCGCGCCGATCGTGGCGAACGCGACAGCGATGCCGGCGGTGTACAAGTTCGACCTGCTGGCGGCATCCGGTAGCGCCATTCTGGTCTCGGCCATTCTGGCCATGATCGTGCTGCGTATCGGTGCCAAAACTGGTATTACCACTTTCAAAGAGACGCTGATCGAACTGCGCTGGGCCATCGTGTCCATCGGCATGGTGCTGGCGTTTGCCTTCGTCATGAACTACTCGGGCATGTCTTCGACACTGGCGTTGGTGCTGGCAGGTACGGGTGCGGCCTTCCCGTTCTTCTCGCCCTTCCTCGGTTGGCTGGGCGTGTTTCTGACCGGTTCCGACACCTCGTCCAACGCGCTGTTTGGCTCGCTGCAAGCGACCACTGCGCACCAGCTGGGCGTCAGTGATGTGCTGATGGTCGCCGCTAACTCCAGCGGTGGTGTGACCGGCAAGATGATCTCTCCACAATCGATCGCGGTGGCTTGCGCTGCGACCGGGCTTGTCGGCAAAGAGTCGGACCTGTTCCGCTTCACCCTCAAGCACAGCATCTTCTTCGCCACCATCGTCGGCTGCATCACCTACATCCAGGCGTACTGGTTAACCGGCATGCTGGTTCACTAAGAGACGAGCGCCAGGCGCGCACTTACGCGCCTGGTTGCTGCCCCGCTCACTCAACGTTGCGAGACCCCATGATCATTTCTGCCTCCACCGACTATCGCGCCGCAGCGCAAAGCAAGCTGCCGCCGTTCCTGTTTCACTACGCCGACGGTGGCGCCTACGCCGAGCACACCCTGCGTCACAACGTTTCCGACCTTGCCAGCATCGCCCTGCGCCAGCGTGTTCTGAAGAACATGTCGCAACTGAGCCTGGAAACCCGGCTATTCGATGAAACCCTGAGCATGCCGGTGATCCTGGCGCCTGTGGGGCTGTGCGGCATGTACGCCCGCCGCGGCGAAGTGCAGGCGGCCCGTGCGGCGGCGGCCAAAGGGATTCCGTTTACCCTGTCCACGGTGTCCGTCTGCCCGATCGAAGAAGTGGCCCCGGCCATTGACCGTCCGATGTGGTTTCAGCTGTATGTGCTCAAGGACCGCGGCTTCATGCGCAATGCCCTCGAGCGCGCCAAGGCCGCGGGGGTCAAGACCCTGGTGTTTACCGTCGACATGCCGGTACCCGGTGCCCGCTACCGCGACCTGCACTCAGGCATGAGCGGCAGCAACGGCCCGATTCGTCGCGTTCTGCAAGCCATGACCCATCCGCAGTGGGCGTGGGATGTGGGAGTCAATGGTCGCCCTCATGACCTGGGCAACGTCTCGGCCTATCGTGGCAACCCCACGGGGCTCACCGACTACATCGCCTGGCTGGGCAATAATTTTGACCCGTCGATTTCCTGGAAGGATCTGGAGTGGATCCGCGAATTCTGGGATGGCCCGATGCTGATCAAGGGCATCCTTGACCCCGACGACGCCCGCGATGCCGTGAAATTCGGTGCCGACGGCATCATCGTTTCCAACCATGGCGGTCGTCAGCTCGATGGCGTGTTGTCCAGCGCCCGAGCGCTGCCAGCGATTGCCGATGCGGTGAAGGGCGACCTGAAAATCCTCGCAGACTCCGGCATCCGCAGCGGCCTGGACGTGGTGCGCATGATCGCCCTCGGTGCCGATGCCGTGCTGATCGGTCGCGCCTTCATTTACGCCCTGGCCACCCACGGCGAGGCCGGAGTGAAACACCTGCTGGACCTGTTCGAAAAAGAAATGCGCGTGGCCATGGTGCTGACCGGCGCCAAATCGATCAGCGAAATCACCCGCGACTCGCTGGTCCGTGAATTGGGCGCCGCCTGAGCGTACCCACACTCTGACGCACGCGGCACGCCAGATGCCGCGGCGCCACGACGATGACTGTATGAGGAAGACCGCATGAGCCTGCCCATTTCCTTCCTGGCCGATGTGAAGCGCCTGATTCCGGCCGAGCGGCGTTTCGACGACCCGCTGTCGACTTTGGCATTCGGCACCGACGCCAGTTTTTACCGGCTGATCCCCAAGCTGGTGATTCGCGTCGAATCGGAAGACGAAGTGGTCAGCCTGCTCAAGCTGGCGCAGGTCGACAAAGTCCCGGTGACCTTCCGCGCCGCAGGCACCAGTTTGTCGGGCCAGGCCATCAGCGACTCGGTGCTGATCGTGCTGGGAGACAACTGGAACGGCCGCGAGGTCCGGCAGGAAGGCGAGCAGATCCGCCTGCAACCGGGCGTGATCGGTGCGCAGGCCAATGCCTGGCTGGCGCCATTCGGGCGCAAGATCGGCCCGGACCCGGCGTCGATCAATGCCGCGAAAATCGGCGGGATCGTCGCCAACAATTCCAGCGGCATGTGCTGCGGCACCGCGCAGAACACCTACCACACCCTCGCAGGTATGCGGCTGGTACTGGCTGACGGCACGCGCATCGACACCGAAGACTCGTTGAGCGTGGCCGCTTTTCGGGCCAGCCACGCGGGCTTGCTGGAACAGCTGTCGCAGCTGGCGCGCGAGACCCGGGCCAATACCGAGCTGGCAGCAAAGATCCGCCACAAATACCGTCTGAAAAATACCACCGGGCTGTCACTCAACGCCCTGATCGATTTCGACGAGCCGCTGGATATCCTCAGTCACCTGCTGGTGGGCTCCGAAGGCACGCTGGGCTTTATCAGCGCAGTCACCTACGACACCGTGCTCGATCACCCGAACAAGGCTTCGGCGTTGATCGTCTTCCCCGACGTCGAAACCTGCTGCAACGCCGTCACCGTCCTGAAAACCCAGCCTGTCTCGGCCGTCGAGTTGCTGGACCGGCGCAGCATGCGTTCGGTGCAAAACAAGCCGGGCATGCCGCCTTTCGTACGCGAGCTGTCGGAAAACGCCTGCGCCTTGCTGATCGAAGCTCGCGCCGCAACCCAGGCATTGCTGCACGAACAACTGGCGCAGATCATGGCGTCGATCGCGCACTTTCCGGTCGACAAGCAGGTCGATTTCACCGAAGACCCCTCCGAAAACGCCCGGCTGTGGGCGATTCGCAAGGACACCTTCCCCGCCGTCGGTGCCGTGCGCGAAACCGGCACCACGGTGATCATCGAAGACGTGACCTTTCCTGTCGAACAGCTGGCCATTGGCGTACGTCGGCTGATCGAGCTGTTCGACAGACATCACTACGACGAAGCGATCCTGTTCGGCCACGCGCTGGAAGGCAATCTGCATTTCGTCTTCACCCAAGGCTTCAACGATCCTCGGGAAATTGCCCGCTATTCAGCGTTCATGGATGACGTCACGCAGCTGGTGGCCGTGGAGTTCAACGGCTCGCTCAAAGCCGAACACGGCACCGGGCGCAACATGGCACCGTTCGTGGAACTGGAATGGGGCAGCGACGCCTACCAATTGATGTGGCAGCTCAAGCGCCTGCTTGACCCCAACGGTATTCTCAACCCGGATGTGGTGCTCAGCGAAGACCCCCAGATTCACCTCAAGCACCTCAAGCCGATGCCCGCCGCCGACGAAATCGTCGACAAGTGCATTGAGTGCGGTTTCTGTGAACCGGTGTGCCCATCCAGAGGGCTGACCCTTAGCCCGCGCCAGCGCATCGTCATGTGGCGCGACATCCAGGCGAAAAAGCGCGCCGGCACCGACACTGCCGACCTGGAACGCGATTACCACTATCAAGGCATCGACACCTGCGCCGCGACCGGGTTATGCGCCCAGCGCTGCCCTGTCGGCATCAATACCGGCGAACTGGTGAAAAAACTCCGCGCGCAGGAAGCCAGCCATGGCAAGACCGCGGGCTGGCTGGCGCATCACTTCACCACGGCTTTGCAGGGCGCACGCTTTACCCTGCATGCGGCCAACGGCGCACGCATGTTGCTGGGCGCACCGCGACTGGCGAAGATCTCCGCTGCACTGACCAAGGCTTCATCAGGACGCGTGCCGCAGTGGACCCCGGCCATGCCGCAACCGGAAAACGCTATTCGTTTCACCCCGCCAGTTGAAGATCAGCGTCCGCGCGTGGTCTACCTAGCGGCCTGTGTTTCACGGGTAATGGGCCCGGCAGCGGCGGATCATGAACAGATGTCGCTGATGGACAAGACCCGCGGCCTGCTGGAAAAGGCCGGCTATCAAGTGGTGTTCCCCGAGGATCAGGACAGCCTGTGCTGCGGTCAGCCCTTTGCGTCCAAGGGTTATCCGGAACAGGCCGAGGAAAAGCGCCAGCAACTGCTGGCGGCGCTGACCAAGGCCAGCCGCGGCGGGCTCGACCCGATCTATTGCGACACCAGCCCCTGCACCCTGCGACTGGTGCAGGACCACAAGGAAACCCGCCTGGACCTCTACGATCCAGTGCGTTTCATCCGCACCCATCTGCTGGACAAACTGGTGTTCACGCCTCAACAAGAGGCGATTGCCGTACATGTCACCTGCAGCACCCAGCACTTGGGTGAAAGCCAGGCGCTGATCGAGCTGGCGCGGCTGTGCAGCGTGAATGTGGTCATCCCTGAAGGGATTCACTGCTGCGGCTTCGCAGGTGACAAAGGCTTCACCACCCCCGAGCTCAACGCCCATTCGCTGCGCACGCTCAAGGGCGCCGTGCAGCACTGCAGCGAAGGCATTTCCACCAGCCGCACCTGCGAGATCGGACTGACGCAGCACGGCGGGATCGACTACCACGGCCTGGTCTATCTCGTGGATCGAGTGACCCAACCAAGATCCGCTTGATGCACACAAATGGGGCAATATTCGCCCCATTTTACCGACACATTCTGCAACATGGCTTTTTCACACCATTTGCAAAATAAATAGAACCCCTGCGACAGCGCACAGTCCATCTCTTTAAGCGCCACGACCCGCTCGGCGCTTATTTCCTCTATCTCGGAGACCGGCCCCACAGAGCGGCCATACCGAGTCCACAGGCTTAAGGAGATACACATGAAGCGCACTGCACTGACTGGCTTGTTTCTTACCGCTGCACTGTTGGGTTCCCCGGTATTCGCTGCCGACGACCTGTGTGGCGCTAATCTGCAGACCCTCAAGGATGCTCATACCTCGGCCAGCACCAACCTGAGCGCCGAGACCAAGGCCGAATTGGAAGAAACCATCACAGCCGCCACCGCTGCTCAAAAAGCCCACGATGATAAAAAATGCATTGAGCTGACCACTAAAGAACTCACCTCCCTCAAAACCGGCGGTGACGGCACTGACGGCGGTAACTCCAGCAAATAAGGCAGGACAGGCACCTTCGC
The DNA here is from genome assembly GCF_044900785.1 of Pseudomonas sp. NPDC087358. NCBI lineage: Bacteria > Pseudomonadati > Pseudomonadota > Gammaproteobacteria > Pseudomonadales > Pseudomonadaceae > Pseudomonas > Pseudomonas sp. NPDC087358. Next base: position 57,973 of record NZ_JBJDOA010000021.1, on the reverse strand, counting down.
CAGCCTCCGGGTTGGCGTGGTGACGTAGCACCAGGGTCAGAGTCGACGTATCCCATTGATTCGGGTACACTCCGCGACCTGACTGCTAGAGCAGCAGAATTGGGGCCGATTAGGATTCGACGCCGGTGATGAAACTCTAGGGGCATGCCGACTTGGTAACAGAAGTCGTAAATCCACTGTTGCAACTTTCTATAGTTGCCAATGACGAAACCTACGGGGAACAAGCTCTCGCCGCGTAAGCGGTGCTAGCCTTCCTTCTGGTAGCTTCGGCTCCAGCAATCACTAGGGGATGCCTGTAAACCCGAAGTGATTGTCATATAGAACAGGATCGCCGTGCAGTACGCTGTGGACGAATCGGCTAAAACTTACACAGCTCGCCCAAAGCACCCTGCCCGTCGGGTCGCTGAGGGTTAACTTAATAGACACGGCTAAGCATGTAGGCCCGAAAGCGGAGTACTGGCGGACGGGGGTTCAAATCCCCCCGGCTCCACCAAATGATCAAAAAAAGACGTCCACGGACGTCTTTTTTTGTGCCTGTGATCCAGTAAATACGCGGCTTCCAGCGCTTTTGCGGTCTTTTGAGATTTTCTGAGTTCCAGCCATTCGGGTATTCCAGACGGTATTCCAGCTCATCCGGTGCTAATCTTTGGAATACCGAATCAGTGCCTGAGGAGAATCTCATGCCTGCCCAAACCCTCCGCCTCTCCGATCGACAGCTCAAGGGAGTCAAACCCGCGTCCAAGGATTACGTCCTCACAGACGGTGACGGTTTGCAGCTCCGCGTACGCAGCAACGGCTCGTTGCTGTGGAATTTCAACTACCGCGAGCCGGTGACCAAGAAGCGCATCAACATTGGCTTTGGGACCTATCCCGAACTGTCGCTGGCGAATGCACGGAAGCTGGCAGTCGAATCCCGCGAGCTGCTCGCCCAGGGCATCGATCCCAAGGTACAACGCAATACGCTGAATGAATTCAAACGCGCAGAAACGGAACACACCTTCGAGAACGTGGCCACCGCCTGGTTCGAGTTAAAGAAAGACTCGGTCACCCCGGCCTACGCCGAGGACATTTGGCGGTCGCTCACGCTGCATGTGCTCCCGGACTTGAAGACGACGCCACTCGCGAAAATCACCGCGCCGATGGTGATCGCTCTGCTTCGTCCAATCGAAGCGAAAGGCAGCCTGGAAACGGTCAAGCGTCTTAGCCAGCGGCTAAACGAGATCATGACCTACGGCGTGAACTCCGGCCTGATCTTCGCCAACCCGCTCAGTGGCATCCGAGCGGTTTTCAAAAAGCCCAAGAAAGAAAACATGGCGGCCCTCCCGCCCGAAGAGCTCCCCGAGCTCATGCTGGAAATCGCAAATGCCAGCATCAAGCGCACGACCCGCTGCCTGATCGAATGGCAGTTGCACACCATGACTCGCCCCGCCGAGGCGGCGACTACTCGCTGGGCAGACATCGATTTTGAAAGGCGTGTCTGGACTATCCCACCGGAACGGATGAAGAAGCGCCGCCCACACAGCATCCCGTTGAGTGATCACGCTGTCGCACTGTTGGAGTCACTGAAGACTCACAGCGGCCATCGCGAATACATCTTCCCGGCAGACAGAAATCCGCGCACCCACGCCAATAGCCAAACGGCCAACATGGCGTTGAAACGCATGGGGTTTCAGGATCGCTTGGTCAGCCACGGAATGCGCTCAATGGCCAGCACCATCTTGAATGAACATGGGTGGGACCCCGAACTCATTGAGGTCGCACTGGCGCATGTTGACAAGGATGAGGTGCGCAGCGCTTACAACCGGGCCGACTACATAGAGCGCCGTCGACCTATGATGGCCTGGTGGAGTGAGTACATCCAGAAAGCCGCCACCGGCAGCCTGCTCGCCTCAGCATACGGCCAAGTCAGAGACAAAAACGTGGTGCCGATTCGCTAGCGCTGTACAGGCGCATGACGACGGCGACAGCAACTGAATGCTCAAGATTCAGGGCAAGCAGCCTCGTTTATCCGCTTGTCAGCGCGGGTCCATCCAAACAGGGCTGCAAAGCCGCCCTGTTTGGATGGACCTCATTTCGAAGAGCTAAAAGCCACGACGTTGTCCGGGATTTACCACGGAATTCCACCGGTGGATAACCGCTTTTCACGTCCCCAAGAGCGCTGAATTTCTGCCCTTGACCGGGTTTATCCACAGGCGTAGAACTGGCCGTGCAAAGGCTGTCGATGACAGCACCCCAGGTGACCCGAACCTTAAAGGTCACGCCGCTCCCGCGGTGGTTCTCCCCAAAGGCGATTCGCATCCGGCAGCTCGCCCGGTCACCTCCAAGGTGATGGATGCTCTTACACCTATAGCGCTCGTGCGCCAGATACACCGTTCCTCGCTGCCCTGCAGCAACCTATCCGCTTGGCCAAATCTTGCGCCAACCTGTGCCCGTCTCTTTCTTCTGGAAAGAGACGGGCACTTCTACCACTGCTGCAGCCCTGATCGCACAAGGCTTTGCGGCATTCCCCCTCGTGACAATCGGCGTGACAAACGCCGATGTCACCAGCAACAGCGCTGTAGATGATGGTGCCGCAGACCACGGAATGGACTGCACCTGACTGACAGTCAGGTATGCCCCGGTCATCGCATTGCTGCTTGCACATGGCTCAGGATCTTCAGGCGCTGGCCTCGTCAGCCAGTGCTGCCTCCACCCGCCCACCGGCAACGGTGTACAGGAGGCCAGATCATGAGATGCCCTTGCTCCCGGACGTAAGGAGCCGCCAGTCCCGCGAAGAGGACATTCCCCACAGGTCGCAGGGGCCTTGATCCCTGATAACACTCAACATTCTTGGCGGGATGACGTGGAGCGAGGATCGAAGAGCGGACGATGAGGTGACCGACATGGCATTGGTGGGTAAACGCGATGGCCGTAATTTCGGCTACGGCAGGCAATTGAGCTACGCAGGTCCGCAAGCGCTGAAAGACATGTTCGGCGGCGGCCACTACGGCACGGTGAAGGCACACTGTGATCGGTGGCAGGCATTCGTGAAATGGTGCCGCTCTGAACAGGGGCCCGGTATCAATGATGCGCGGCAGATTGATCGAAAGGTGTTGGCCGACTACGCGGCGTATCTACGCGACACGGTTAGGCGCGGTGATCTCGCCGTCAGCACCGCACAAAACCGCCTATCCAGCGTTAACAGGACCATGGCGGCGCTTCGCGGTGATCAGTGCGTGAAATTGCCCAGTCCGAGCAAGGCGCTGGGTATGCAGCGCACCGGGGTTCGACATTCAGTGCCGCAGGGCCAAGACCGCGAACAGGTTAAGCAGATCGTCGACGCACTTTGCAGCCGTCATCAGCTACGAGCCGCTGCGATCGTTCTGTTGGCGCGCGCCGCCGGCATGCGCTTGCGTGAAGCCATCTTGGCTGATCTGCCACGGCTAAGCCGTGAGGCTAACGACCTAGGCAGAATTAACATTCAGGATGGCACCAAAGGTGGCCGCGCCGGGGCCTCGGCACCTCGCTGGATTGCGGTGAACGAACATGTTCAAAGCGCGCTTGGATTTGCGCGGCGGGTGTCGCCCGGAGGTAGCCGCAACCTGATTGCGCCACATGAGAGCTACCTGAATGTTCTGCAAGAAATCATCCGCCCTGCGCGGGACATCCTGCATGCACACCACCTCAAAGGTTTCCATGAGCTACGAGCGGCGTACGCATGTGAGCGGTATGAACAAATCACCCAACACCGCGCACCTATCAACGCTGGCCAATGTTGCCAGATAGATCGGCGCCTTGATCGCGAGGCCCGGAGGCAAATCAGCAATGAGCTAGGGCACGATCGGATCGATGTGGTCGCTGCCTACATAGGGGGTCGCAGATGAGTAGAGTATTCGACATGGAGCTGTTCCTGGCTGGAGTGCTGACCGGATCGCACGTCACGCGGCAACGCCATTTGCGACAGGCGAGAATCATCCAGTCTGAAATCTCAGAGCGCTGGCAGCTGCAGACGCCTTGGGCTTGGCAGAAAAAGCACGTGGTTTGGTTTCTTGAGCATCGCCTAAATCGACGCAGCGAGGCGACGCGATATTACTATTTGCTGACCGTGCGGCTGCTCGCTCATCGTTTACAAAAAACATGGATTTTCAATTTCTGAGTGAGATCGGCTGCTATCGACCGGTTGAATCCACAGCCACAAGCGGTCATTCCGCCTATCCATCAAGCTAGGGGCGATTCAGCCTGCAATTCTGCAGACAACCTTTGAGAAATGAACTACAAAGGCGCTATTTCGTCTCTCGGCGTTCTCTCTATGAGCTTAGTAAGTACGCAGTCCTCACGCATCCGACGCACCTTTGGCACGCTCTCTCAAGAAAAAGCCGCAGACATCGTGAATCTGATGCTGCGCGACCAGCTTGGTTTGACTCCAACCATCGACTGGGATGAGCTACAGAAATCTATGCGCGTGTTGATTGTTTCTGAGGCCGGGACGGGCAAGACTTTTGAGTGTAGGACTCAACACCAGCAGCTTTGGGAAGAAGGCGAGCCGGCGCTTTTCCTGGAATTATCAGATCTGGCGCAGTCTCCATTCGAGGACCTCCTGTCTTACGAGGAAGAAGCCCGGTTTGTTGCTTGGCAGACAAGCCAGTCGGATGTCGCAACATTTTTTTTGGATTCAATCGATGAGCTACAGCTCACGCTGGGTTCATTCAGGCTCGCTTTAAACAAGCTAAGCAAAAAGCTTCAGGGGAACCTGGACAGGGTACGTATCGTCATTACAACCCGTCCGATTCCCGTGGACCAACATCTGATTCGACAGTATTTCCCGTACCAGATCAGCCTCGAAGATGTCGCTTTGCCAAGCGCCGAACGATTTGCTGAGATCGCATCCGGCCAAGGGAAACAGAAAGATTCAAAAGACGAGGGGGATCGCGTAGCAGAGCTTCTAATCGTCAGGTTACAACCGCTGTCTGACGCGCAAATTCGAGAAATGGCTGCCACTCAACGCGTGACGGATATCGATGGTTTTGTCGCCTCAATTCGTGAGAAGAACGCTCAGGATTTTGCGAGACGCCCGCAAGACCTGATCGAACTCTGCGCTGACTGGCAGGCTTCAAGAAGCATTCGGACCCACCGGGAACAGGTTCTGCAAAACGTCCAGGTGAAGCTCAAAGCGCGCACTGATCGACCTGAACCTGGCGAGATATCGCCTGCACGTGCGATGGAGGGCGCTAGCCGACTGGCCCTCGCAGCGCTGCTGGCCCGTAAGTTGACGATCCGTCATAACACGGAATCCGATTTGGAGGCCAACCCACAGTCAATCGCATTAGATCCTGGTCGCGTACTGAGGAACTGGAACGCCAAAGAAATCCAGACTCTTTTGGAACGCAGCATTTTTGGATTCGCAAGCTATGGTCGTGTTCGGTTTCACCACCGTTCGGTGGTCGAGTACCTGGCGGCTCACCGGCTCGAGGATCGATTGTCCGCGGGCATGTCGCTCAAAGCCGTTAAGCGCTTATTGTTCGCAGAGACATCGCACAACATCAAAGTCATCAAACCATCCATGCGACCAATCGCAGCGTGGTTAGCGCGGTTGAACCCCAGCATTTTCGAAGAAGTCCGAAATCGTGAACCCGAAGCTTTGCTCTCTGAGGGTGATCCGGAGTCACTAAGCCCACGACAGCGAGTCGAGGCGCTTCAAGCTTTTGTCTCTCGGTACGGCAATGGGGGCTGGCGCGGGCTGAAAATACCGTCGTTGCAGGTTAGCCGTTTCGCTTCGCAAGATTTGTCTTCAACGGTCAGAGAGATGCTGGAGCGGGGAATTGAGAATACGGAAGTTCGACAGCTACTGCTTCAGCTCGTTGCGTACGCAGAGATGCGTGATTGCAGTGACCTCGTGTATGCGATCGCCATAGATCCGTCAGTTGAAGATGACGAGCGTCTGACTGCTATCGATGCCCTCGTGCAATTGACTGATTCACGGTTATCAACGCTCGTACAAGAGATGCTGGAGCCTTCTGAGAATTGGTCAGAGCGGCTCATTCGTGGGGCTATAAACGAGCTTTTCCCGGCCTATTTGGGGCCCGAATTGCTGGTGCAGTTGCTGGCTTTGCTACCGGTGGTTCCCAAGCCGGACAGCGGGCGAATGGGATATTTAGTACGAGTCGTACGGGACGCCAACATCAGCGACGCTGAACTTCATCGACTGTTTGATACGATCTCGACAGTGCATAATGAAAGCGTGTCTTGGTCAGAAGATTGGCCGCACATCTGCGTATCTCGTCCTGATCTTGTACCGTTGCTCGCGATCGCGGGGCTGCGCCTCGCTATTGCGGATCTGATTACGGAAAAGGTGGTGGAAGGCCTTGTTCTCGCCTTGGCGATAGCCTCATCACTTCACCTTCGCGGCGAACACTTCAAATCGATCAAGGCGATGTTTGCCAATGCGCCCTCGCAGTTAAGAATGCTTGTGTTTTCCTGCGAGGACAGCCTACGGCAACGACTTAAACCTGAAAGCGATCCTTGGCTGCGGTTATACGCATCGAATTCTAGCGGAGCGATATACCTGAATCATGCTCAGGATTCTGAATGGATTCATGCGGTCCTAGCCGACCGTCAGCACTCCCTCGACCTGCGCCAACTGATGTTAGAAGCATCACTCACGCACGCGGCTGACCATTCTCAGGAATGGGCGAGCTACGTGGAGACGCTCAGGCCACTGGTCAGTGACGATTCGATATTGTTGGCGAGGATAGATGCAGCGTTGCAGCCACGTCCCGAGTCTGCGCAGATGGTGGAGTATGAGAGGCGTGATGCGGAGCGTAAACGTGTGGCTGCGCGCCGTGCCAGCGACGAGATCCAGTACTGGGTGGATTTCTGGCAGCGGCTGAACGACGACCCAGTGGGAGTGCTGAACTCCCCTGTTGGCGAGCGTACGTTGGGAGCGCTCTGGGAAATCATGGAGAGGGCACCTGGATCGAACCAGGCGTCCGGCTGGAACAGACGTTTCCTGGAGCAGCACTTTGGCATCTCGGTCACCAATCATTTGCACGCCAGGATGCGTACGCTATGGCCGACACAATGCCCTACCTTGCCCATGGATCGACCGCAAGACCAAATCAATGTTGTTCAGGTTCGTTGGCAACTTGGACTGACATCGCTATGGGCGGAAGCCGAAGATCCCCTTTGGGCAACAAATATCAGCGAAACACAGGCTCGAACAGCTGCACATTACATTCCATTAGAGTATCTGGGCTGTCCCGGGTGGATAGAGCAGCTCGCAAAAGCGTTTCCTGGCGTTGTTCAGAGCGTCCTTGGCAGGCAGTTGCGATGGGAGCTCGAAAAGGTTAGTGGGCACGGTGATTATCTCAACGCATTAAACGTCATCAAAAATTCACCGCAATTCGTCGCACAGCTTTTCATTGTCGATTTGCAAAGCTGGTTGAGCACTTTTATCGAGCCCGCTCAGACTGACGACAGTGGCCCTGCTATCTGGGAGCGGCCAAAGTCGGTTTTGGCAATACTCATGGGCCAAAACGTCGAGGGCGATCGAATCATACTTCGCGATACCGTATTCGAAAAGCTAGGAGTGGCCGCCAAACCAGCGTTCGTCCACCTGTGGCTGTCTGCGCTTTTTGCCTTGGACCCTGAAGCAGCTACTCTCGAATTGACACGACTTCTTCTACAAATAGACCCGTCGGCCGAGGGGGCCGGAATCGACCTCTTTTCCAGTGTGTTTGGTGGCCGATGGAGCGGGTGGCCTTTTGATCTGGGTTTCGAACGTTTCACCGTCAGCCAGCGCGTACGGCTCTTGCGACTCGCCTACCAGCATGTCCGTCCCAGCGATGATCTGCACAGGGAGGGTTCGTTTACGCCTACAGCGCGAGACGATGCGGAGCAGGCGCGTAATACGCTCCTAAGTGCTGTGCTCGCGCTGACGGGACCCGAAGCCTGGGCTGCCAAGATGGAGTTGGTTGTCGATCCGCTCTTTGCGCATTTTAGCGATAGGCTTGCACTCTTGGCGAAGCAAAAGGCAGCGGAGGAAATGGATAAGGCCGAGATGACTGAGGACGAAATCTCACTTCTGGACGACATCGGCGAAGCCCCCCCCAAGACCCGCGATGAAATGTTTGGCTTGATGCAGGATAGGTTGGACGATATCGATGACCTGCTGCTGCAGGATGTGTCCCCTCGTGAAAATTGGGCGAATATAAAATCAGAAAAGCTCATGCGCCGGGAAATAGCGCGGCGGTTGAGGGAGACAGCGAACGAACTTTATACAGTTGATCAAGAGGCTGTGACTGCTGATGAGAAAGAGACGGACGTACGAATGCGTTCAACGTCCGGCCAGCAAGCGACAATTGAATTAAAAGTAGGTGAGAACGGCTGGTCCGGCGCAGTGTTGAAACGCACCTTGCGGGATCAGCTGTTGACTAAATATATGGCGGCTGACAGCTGCAAAACTGGTTGTTTGATGGTGACCGTAGCGTCTTCGCGACAATGGGAGCACCCTGACACTGGCGCAAGGATCGACCTTGGAGAGTTAAGGGCCATGCTGGAAGAAGAAGCCGATCAAATTATGGAGGAGGTGGGCCACGAAGTCCGAATTCTTGTGAAAATACTGGATCTTCGCCCCCGAATTAATACAGAGTCGGCCACAGAGGTCAGTGAGGACGCCCCCTGATCACCACGGAATAGCCTTTTAATTTGTAGACACTTCGAGCGGTCGCGTCTAGCCGATAGCAGCCGCTCACGAATGACTGCCGAGTTCATCTGATTGAAACACGAATCGCTTCAAGGTCATCGTGGGACGTATCGGAGTTCACAGGCCGCCTGATCATCCAAGGTCGAGGCGGATTTTCCTACCAGCACAAACTCAGCTTCAGTAACCATAGAGACGCCAGTACTACCGCAGCGATTGCAATACACCCTCCGGCACGAGCCGTGATAATCCGCCACCTCGCCGGTGGTTGCCAGGCATCCTTTTGCACGAACACACCATCATCCCTCAATGGCTTCAGTGGCCGCGTGAAAAAGCTGCGCCACAGGCCATTCTCGCCAATAAGCGCGGGCAGATGTTGATCTTCAAAAAAGCTCGAATGCCCGTATTGCAGGTTACGAACATTCAAAACCTGCTGAGCCATGTACCCGACCTTCCCACCAGGGCCCGTTCCGGGAATAGCCCAAACAGCAAAGGGAACAGCACCGTCCTTAGCAGCTACATGATTCAAAACGGCCTCAACTCTTCCATCTCGAAAATGACGTTTCCAATCAAAATCCGGTCGAATGATGCTACCAGCAGTAATTACTCGTCCGAATCTGAGATCCGCGAATTCAGGATCCTGCAACACTAACGAGAACAAGCGAGTACCGAAGCTGTGTGCAATGACGTCAGGGCGATCTGGCAGATTAGCGGCCCTAGCTCGCCCAATGGCAATACGAATACGCCGCCCCAGACTCTTCGCCATCCGTCTATGTATACCCGGGAACAAGACTTCATACGTTGCCCAACCGTATTTGTAGATCAGCACTGGCGCGGAGTATTTCAGAAGGTTTGCTATCTCCCAACTGAACGCCTCTTGCCACGGAGCACGGCTGTTCATCCCGTGAATCACCACCATCCACCGAATGTCTCGACTGATCTCCCCGGTCAGGCGAAAAAACTGTTCCGATGTAGGTGTTACACCTTCTTCGATGAAGGTCACCCTGCAGAATGGGCAAGCAACCGGATCGACTCCGCTAGGAAGTGTTTTTCGGCAACTGCTCATTGGACAGGTGTAAGCCGTGAACTCGGTCGCGGATCCCAATGCCACAAGTTTGGCGAGAAATGCTGTCAGGCTAGCGATGTCGGGCTCGTTCAGCTGGCGAGCAAGCTGTACAGCCGAAAACTCAAGGCCTTCTCCAAGCTCCACCTTTCGGTTTAAGGCATCGACCCACCGCTCTAGTGGTGAAACATCGTCGATAGTCACGACGCGTTGTACCCCCATATTTGATGGAGAATGATCAAAACATCATCGCGCTTGCACTGTGCCCAGATCCGCAATTTCGCTTCAGAACCGAAAACCTCGATGGAAATATCTCGACTTGTGCCGTGCTCATGCGCAACGAAATTTAGTATTCCTTGGGCCCTTTCGAACTGATCAGTGTTCACCGCCTGCAGCACCATTCGTACGGGGCCAACCCCTTCAATACCCATCCCAGGCAAGGTAGAGGCCAGCTCCACGTAACCGCTATCCAACTCAAACCGGGTCGACTGCACGCCATTGACTCTTTGCGCTGACGTCCGGATGGCTTGCGTGAGCGGTACCAGTTGCAGAGGTAGGCCACCACATCCGAAATGTGCAAGCATCTCCCCTATAGCCTCAAAAACCTCGTTATGCTCGATGTCTGGATTCCGGTGAATCAGGGCGAGGCAATACTCGTTACCAAACTGCCATTCAAACCGAACAACGCTACGGTCAAGGCGCTGCCGTTTAGCCTCGTACCGATATCTCTCAACCCCCTCCTCCTCCTCAAAATCCTTCCGCGGCCAACGATTCCAACCTTCTTTGCCTTGGTGCCAAACCATCGACAAACCATTTTCATTTACCGCAATCTGCTTTAGCTGCAGGTCATCAGGAAATTCAGCACTGGCCGCGGCATCCTGAAGATGCGCAACGCGGCTCCCAGCAACGCCCCTCGTCAGTTCTTCAACCTCGATCGCCGGTGCCGACAACACATAAACATACTGGTCACCCCACCCCTCAACCTCCGCCAGCCACGTTTCAAGACCTGTTTGAGTCAAACGCCCTTCATCGATAGCATCATCCAGATTTTGAGCGAACTCCTGCTTTGTGCTACCGATTCGGCTCTCGGTAGAGCGCAACAGGTCTTTGATGAAAGTGTTGCCTTGAGCAACAACAACTCGCTTTACCAGCTCCTTAAGCTGGGCAGCGGACAACGCCTCGTTAGGCATGTGTGTTCCTTTGGCTTAGTCGATGATCCGGGGGCTGACCTGGCAGGCCGCGCATGGCGAATCGCCATCATACGGGATCCAAGATAGAAGGAAACCGCATTCAGTAAGGTACCGTGGGGAGGATTGCCGCAGACCTACCGGCTAGACCGCACACTGTCCAGGGCGAATCTATGTACTTGGACGGTCGACGCATGACGCTTTTGCCTAGAGGGCGAAGTGACGACACATCGACGAAGCCGGCGAATGGCCTAGCAGAGGTCATTTCTGTTCTGGGGGCTAGTGTGGCGCGGAAGCGCCAGAGCGAAGTGTTTGAAGCACTCGGGGCTCCAAAATCGACCACTACCAACGGCCCCGTGGAACACCCAGTGACGATCCACTGCGCAACTCTCCGTTTCGATTCAGTCATTGCGGTTAGCGCTAGAGGATTCAGGGTTCAACCCTCAAGTCTCACAACCCGAAAGACACTCGTCCACAGATCACGCCATGAGGTAGCATCGTGACACCACTCAAGCTCAGGGATGACACATGCAGATCAAGCATCTGGAAATCGCCAACTTCCGCAAGCTTCACGCCGTACGGATAGACCTTTCCGAAAAAACGACGCTGCTGGTGGGCGCCAACAACAGCGGGAAGTCCTCAGCGATGCTTGCCTTGCGCAAATTCCTGAGCAGTAAATCCTCTGGTATCCGCCTGCAAGACTTAACGCTCTGCCATTTTGATCGAATCGATCAGATCGGCCGCCTGTGGGAAGCTGGTACCACTACAGAGGATCTCCCAGTGGTAAATGACTGGGACGACTGGCTTCCCCACCTCGATATCTGGCTCTCAGCCGATCCAGGTGAATACCATCATGTGCGCGACCTAATTCCTAACTTCGAGTGGAACGGTGGCCTCGTAGGGATGCGGTTCCGTGTTGAGCCGGAAGACATCGCGGAGCTTTTCAATGACTACCGCAAGCAGCGTGAGCGCGTTGCAACACTTGAGGCTGTGCTGGCAGCAGATTCAGCTGCAAGCATTCAATCCATCGTAATCGATCCTGAATCACCCAAAAAAGCCGAACAGTCATCTCAAATCAAGCTCAGCCTTTGGCCCCAGAGCTTCACGGACTACCTGAGCCGGCGATTGTGGAAGATGTTCAAGGTGCGGTCTTATCGGCTGGATCCTGCGAAGCTCCATTCGCCTACTCTGTTGAAGCGTAGAGCAGTGCCGCAGAAATTATCGGCCACCGCCCTCCCCCTCGAAAAGAACCCTCTGGAAGGCTTGATCAAGATCCATGAGATCAACGCTCAACGAGGGTTTGGCGACCACGGAGATGAAGGCCAAACCGACGGCAAGCCTACCGGCGGCAAGAAGCTTTCTGAGCAACTTCGCGCCTACTACGACAAGCACCTCGATCCAGGCGATACGCCAGAGGTGTCTGATCTTGAAGCCATGCGCGCTATTGAAGTGGCTCAATCCGCTTTTAACTCTCGACTCAGCACCAGCTTCGGGCCGGCGCTGCTGCAGGTTCAAACATTAGGATATCCCGGACGAAGTGATCCTATGATCACCCTCCAAGCCAAACTGGCCGCCACTGACGGGCTCACTCACGAAGCAGCCGTCCAATTTCAGGTGGATACCAAAGACACATCTCCAGGCGCATCTGTATTAAGGCTTCCGGAAACCTCAAACGGGCTGGGTTACCAAAACCTGATCTGGATGATTTTCAGGCTCATGAGCTTTCGTGACGATTGGCTCAAGAAACATCGAAATCCCGACGAGCAGACCACCACAGGCTTAGAGCCCATCCACCTGGTATTGATCGAGGAGCCAGAAGCGCACTTGCACGTCCAAGTTCAGCAGGTCTTTGTTCGGCACGCCTATGAGGTGCTCTGCGAAGACGAACTGATCAAACGATTCCCCAACTTGAAGACTCAGCTCCTAGTCAGCACGCACTCCAGCCATGTCACGCATGAAGTCGAGTACGAGCACCTTCGCTATTTCCGCCGCCTGCCGGCCGGTATGGACAATGTGCAGGTGCCAGTGTCCACGGTCGCCAACTTGTCAAACGTGTTTGGCGATGGCTCCCACACCAAACAATTCGTGACCCGATATCTACGCGCCCATCACGCCGAGCTCTTCTTTGCTGACGCTGTAATACTTGTGGAGGGAGCTGCAGAGCGCATGATGCTCCCCCAGTTCCTGCGCACGCATTTCAAGTTCCTAGACCAGTGCTACATCTCCATCCTTGACATAGGAGGCAGCCACGCGCATCGCCTCAGACCACTGATTGATGCACTGGGCATCGTGACCCTGGTGATCACCGATCTGGATGCCGGGAAAGCAAAAGCTGCGCATCCAGCGCGCTGGGGCGCAGATCTATCGACCACGAACCCCACGCTCAAACACTGGTTAAGGACAAAGAACGCGTCGGTGAAAGTAGACAACTTGCTTCGGCTACCTGAAGACCAGAAGTGGGAAGAAATTGATGAGCTGTTTGCCATCCGCGTGGCGTACCAGACACCGATCTCAGTCCAGCTTCCAAGCCTTGGGCCAGTCCCGGTTGAGGTTCTTGCCAATACGTTCGAGGACAGCCTGGTACTCAGCAATGCTGCCCTCTTTTCTGAGAATGCCGGCCGCGGATTGTTGGGACGTTTTGCTAGGGCACTTCAGGCCGCCAAGACCGCAGACAAGCTGGCCGACGACTTGTTCGATGCACTGCGTGATGGCAATAAGGGAGAGTTCTCGCTCGAAGTGTTAGGTAACCCCAAATTTGCTGCGTTGACTGTGCCCAAGTACATCCGGGAGGGCCTGGAATGGCTTGAGTCGAAGCTGCGTAAAAAGCAATCGGAACTGGTGCTCGTAGCAGCTACACCCGATGAGGTGCAGCCATGAGCTCGCTGCCAGATGCGGATGAAGTTATCCAACAATGCCTCGACCTGGACAACCCCCAGAGCTTTTTCCTCTACGCGGGCGCTGGATCAGGAAAAACCTACTCCTTGGTGGAAGCCGTGCGCGGCTTCAAAAAACGAGCGCACGAGCGGCTAACTGTCGAGGGACGTCAGATTGCGATCATCACGTACACTAATGCCGCCGCCGAAGAGGTCATGCATCGGTTGGAACATGATCCGTTGATTTGGGTCTCGACTATCCATTCCTTTGCCTGGGAGATGATCAAGGGATTCAACGATGACATTCGGGCCTGGCTGAGGACTAAGCTTGCGGCGGATATCGAGGCGCTTGACGTGGCGCTGTCGAAGGCCCGCGGAGAAAACAAGACTTTTAGAGAGAATAAGGCCAAGCGGGATCGGAAGATCAAACGGCTCGCAAATATTGAGCACGTCCTAGACTTTACCTACAGCCCGACAGGTGAAAGGAGCGGCCACCAAGCGCTCCCGCACGAAGATGTAATTAAGCTTGCGGCAGCCTTCATCCAACGGAGCCCACTGTTGGATGTATTGGTGGATAAGCACCCGGTGCTTCTGATCGATGAAAGCCAAGACACCATGGCGCCACTAATGCAGGCATTCTTGAATGTTCAGGCCCAGGCATCCGACCGGTTTTGCTTGGGCTTGTTGGGTGACACGATGCAGAGCATCTACGGCCATGGAATGGGGCGTCTCGACGCTGCGGTTCCGAGCGACTGGGCAAAGCCTGAAAAGATTGTGAATCGTCGCTGCCCTGTACGGGTCATCGAGCTGATTAACGCCATCAGGTCAGAAGTCGACACACACCAGCAGATACCGCTACCAGGTGCCCCCGAAGGTACCGTCCGGATGTACTGCGTCCGAAGCCAACCTGCTTCGACCTTCGAGCTGGAAGATCAGGTGGCCCGCCGTATGGCCGACATTACGGGTGACGACGCTTGGGCAAACGGGATTGAAGGCAGGAAAACCCTAATTTTGGAACACAAGATGGCGAGCCGCCGAATGGGGTTCAACGATCTGTTCCCACCACTCTACAAAGTTGAACATCTCCGGACTGCGCTGTTGGATGGCGATCTCCCTGCATTGAAGGTATTCGTCGAAGGCGTCATCCCGATCATTGATGCTGCTCGGGAAGACGGCTTCAAGCTTATGGAGGCTGTAAGGCTACGCTCGCCGCTACTAGCGCGAGATTGGCTAGCGGCGGCACCTGACCAAGGATCGGCCATAGAACAAGCACGCAACGGCACCCACGAACTCCTAACGACCCTTGCTGAAGATGACCCGCTGATTTACGACGTTCTTGGCGTTTTGGTACGCACCCGCCTGCTTCCCGTACCGGACAGACTTCGGGCAGCATTTGAATTGGGAATTACCACCGACGGTTTGCCGGAAAGCACTGATCGCGAGGAATTGGAAATCCATGCCTACAGAATGATGATGGGAAGCCCCTTCTCGCAGGTTCGTGCCTACGCGAAGTACTGCAATGACTTATCACCCTACGGCACGCATCAAGGTGTGAAAGGACTAGAGTTCCCAAGGGTCATGGTCATCATCGATGACGAGGAGGCTGGAGGGTTCGGCTGGAACTACGAGAAAGCGCTGGGCGTTAAACCTCCCTCCCCTGATGACCTTAAAAAGGTGGCCGCAGGTGCGGACAACTCTTCGACACGAACACGTCGACTGCTCTACGTAACATGCAGTCGAGCGCAAGAAAGCTTGGCGCTAGTCTTCTACACCCAAGATCCAGAAACAACACGCCGTAAGCTTGTAAGTGGTGGCTGGCTACGAGAGGATGAAGTCGAGGTAATGTAGCTACGCGCCTTGATTATGAGCGGCTGCGAGGACTGCGGAACCGCATGCCTAGGAGCTCTACAACGTGGGATTACTGGCTTCGTCAGCTTGCTACCCGTACCCAAAGGGTAGTGGCTTAGTCGATGGCCTGCACCAATCCGCACAGCCAAGCTCTTGCATGGAACTTTGAATTTCCCCCACAGCCAACGGACTCCCCGGGACAACGACTGAAGAACTTGAAATGAGAGAGAGCTCCATGGATGGCATCATCAAGCAGTACAGCAATGTTTGGGGTGATGACCCCACCAGCCTGATCGAAGATTACCGGTACCAGCTTCAGCTAACGGCTAAGCTCGACGCTCTGATCCCTAAAGATTTCGACCAAGAAACGCTACTTGAAATCGTATTATGGAAGCTCAACAGGTTTCCGCGTGTTGAACCGGCGCTACTGGAAGAGCTTAAAGTCGTCGCTGACTTCAAACCAAAGACGCACCGGCAAGCAGAAGAATTGCTGCGCAAGCTCCTGGCCTCCCCAGGTATCCGCCTGCCAATGGCATCGACCATCCTCCGATTTCTAAATCCCGAGGTTTTCCAAATCATCGATGACAGGGCTTACCGTATGCTCCGCCCAAGCGAACCCCTATACCCAAGCAAACCAGCCAATGGAAACAATCTTGCTGGGTATCTGAAAAATTCGATCCGCATCTATTTCGAATACCTCGATGCGATGCACGCCATCGTTTCCGACCGTTTGCCGTTCCACCTGGCAGACCGAATCTTGTACCAACTGGACATCAAGCTCGGCAACAAGATCGGTGATAGAGAGGAGAGCTGAGGTTTCAAGTCGATCAATCCGTAGAGGTTGTGATGAATCGTCTGCCCCGCTGTTCCACAGGCCTGACTATGGAACTCAGAATAGGCGTCTTGATAGTCAATTGAGCCATCCTCGTAGCCAACAAACATTTCTCCTCCGAACCTGGACGCCATGCTGCGTATTACCGAACAGTCGCGGACGCAAGCCTCCACTATGCGCAGCGCGAAGCCCCCGCCTTCTATGCGCGCGCTGTGCTCAGCGCGTAAAAGAGCCTTATTGGCCGACTGGGAGTGGCTATGGATTGGACCTGCGGCGTCTTGTGCTGATTGTACCTAGTGCAAGTCGTGCCCGCCCTGCAGCCTGTCGACCAGTGATGCCCTTTCCAGTCTAACTCGGCGCTCCTTGCCCTTACGCTGCTGTGGTGACATTGGCCCGTGCGTGCGAAAATCCATGGATTTTAAACCGCGAATCGCCGCACTCCAGCTCCGCGCTAGGAACACCCTGCGGCGTGACGACCAAGGAAAGGGACAGTTATGGTGGCACCCAGAGACCCGGTAAAAACGCAGCGCAATCGCCAGATTAACGAACTCACGGTGCAGATAAATGAACTCAAGGAGGACGTCCTAGATATCACCGGCTATCCCAGCGAACATTCGTTGAACGCCACTTATGGCGGGAAGCACGCCGAGTACATCGACATCAAGAATGAAGTCATCGATTCGCCCGAGCAGTTCATCGCGCTTTATCTCCGCGGGTTCCTCGAGGCTCTGGAGAACCTCGGACCTGCCGCGCGGCCTGGCAACCCCTATTACGAGGCCCACGCGCATATCAAGAACTTCAAGAAGGTGCGTCGCTGGTTCAAGCTATTTCTCACTCGAACCTACCTGCGTCAGTTCGATGCTCTGGCCCGCAAGCGTCCGGAAGTGGAGGATGCAGAGATATGGATAGGTCAAAAGAATGCGTCCTACGGCATCCTGGTGACCCCCCGGTTCAAGAACGGAGCCTGGGAGAACGATAAGAGTGAAATTCGACATTTCAAACCGAACTACTGGACCATCGGGCACATCCTGCAGACTGGATTCGTGATACCCGATGAAGATGACCGCATCGAGTTTCCCTCCGTCGATCACTACCTGAAATTTTTCCGCCAGACCTTGGTGCGCAACTCCGGCTCCGAACATGAAATGGCGATTGCCAGGCGCTACTGCAATTTCGTGCTCAATAGCGAGAACCCACTGGAAGTGCCGCTGTTGATTCCAGAACTGCGCTATGGTGGAAAGGTGGCGCGCCATGAGCATCGCCTCGACTTCACCATCATTGATCCTTTTACCCTGTCGAAGGTCGGGTTCGAGCTTTCGCCCTGGTCAACCCATGGCAGGCTCGAGGGCACCCGTGACAAGACCCAAAAGCAAATCAATGAAGAGGCTCAGGCAAACTTCGAGAAGGAGATGCGCAAGCTCAAGGCATATTTCCGCAAGCGTGGCATCCCCATCATTGTCTACACAGATACAGATCTGAAGGATCCCGATGCCATCTTTGACGACATTGCGGCGTACTTGTCTCCCACGCGCAAGGCCAAGCAGTTGGAGTTCCACGCCATGGAGGACTTCCTGGCGTTCAAACCCGGTCGCTAGTGCCCTCGCCAGTGGCTTCATCTAACTCGCCTCAAGCCGAGGTCCCGCTACCAGCCTTACGGGGCTTCGATAAATGAGGACGGTCGCCTTTCGTATGCTTCGGTGACCGCGGAGCAAAGTCCTGTGAAGGCAGCACCAGAGCGCCGACCCACGCGGCCTTCCTGCCTGTCACCGATTAAAAAGGGGACTAAAAAGGGGACAGATTTATTTTCTCTACTCTAAACGCCTGCTCATGGCCGTCAGCCGACCTCGGCGAATGGCTGCTTTGGGTCCAGGCTGTGTGAAAACGTTTTTGGTCGTAGAGACCGCCAAGAACGAGGGCGGAAACCGTGCCTCTACGTGAAATCTGACTCTGCTAACCAGCCGACCATTTTCAGATTTTGCGTAGAAGCGCGCACTTCAGTTTTCGATAAGCGTTTTCACACAGCCTGGGTCGATTTCTGTCGATGGCCACCCGGTCTGTTGGTCAAGTCCATGCAATTACTCAGTCGATCACCATAATTGGACCGCCCACCTATCTTGCAAGTACGAATCGCTGCCACGCTCAATGCAGATAGCGAACAATGGCAAGCAATCCGGCCGGCAGCCAACAGGTGAGAAAAAATACAAAAAAATCTGCGAAAGCAGTAAAAACTCTTACAATCCAAAGCCGGATTTCCTACACATTTTCCCCACCGATGCCCAAGAGATAACCCCGTGAGCGACTCAGACAGCTCATTCGCGCCACTGGTTGACGTAGTGAAGCTTGCCGCATCCCTCCAGCGGTTTGCAGATGATCGCGACTGGCAGCAGTTCCATTCCCCTAAAAATCTCATCCTGGCTCTCACTGGCGAGGTAGGAGAGCTGTGCGAGATTTTCCAATGGATGAGTGATGCCGATTCGATTTCCGCCGCAACAGATCCCGAAATCGGCCAAGCCGTTAAGGACGAATTGGCGGACGTATTGATGTACCTGGTTCGCCTGAGCAGCGTACTCGGCATTGACCTCAACGAAGCGGTGACACGGAAACTTGTCTCGAACGGCCAGAAATATCCCGTGGATAAAGCCAGAAGCAACAGCAAGAAGTACGACCGACTCTGACCAACCCGAATCTAAGGACAACCCGTGATCGTTTACGCTGCGACCAAACAGCAATTTCTTAAAGACAACGATAACGATGACATCGAGGAGGTGATCCTCAGGCATTACAAGGAAGCTACCGGCAAGAACGTTGGCTCCTCGGAAATCAGGTCGTGGCAAGGGTCCCTGACGGACATGGCCAAGGTCCTTAGAGATGAGGGCCTCCCGAGCGATGCAGGCTTGGCCATTGAATTGCACATTCCGCAGTCGTCGAAGCGAATCGACTTTCTACTCACCGGTCGCGACGAAAACCAGGCAAAAAAGGCCGTACTGATCGAGCTGAAGCAATGGAGTAAGGCCAACGCCACAACCAAGGATGCCATCGTCAAAACGGCGTTGGGTGGCGGCCTCATTGAGACCATTCACCCGTCCTATCAGGTATGGTCATATGCAGCGCTGCTGGAAGGCTTCAACGAGGCGGTGTATGACAAAAGCATCGAAATCCGTCCGTGTGCCTACCTCCATAACTACGTCAGCGATGGCGTTATAGATTCAGCTCACTACGAGTCCCACATCAGCAAGGCTCCGCTGTTTCTGAAAGGCCCGGAAGAGCTCAGTAAACTCAGAAGCTTTCTGAAAGAACATATAAGTCATGGCGACAACAAAGAGGTTCTTTACGAGCTGTCCGAAGGAAAAATTCGCCCGTCCAAGGCGCTAGCCGAAGCCCTCGGGGGGTTGATGAAAGGCAAACCCGAGTTCGTATTGATTGACGATCAGAAAGCAATTTTTGAGTCGGCGCTGGCGGCGGCAAACGAGGCCTCGGACCAAGCCCCCAAGGTGATGATCATAGAAGGTGGACCGGGCACCGGGAAGACCGTTCTGGCTATCAATCTGCTGGTGAGGCTCACTGAATTGAAGCTGATGAGCAAATACGTCTCCAAGAACGCAGCCCCGCGCAAGGTCTACGAGAGCAAACTGGTTGGCACCATCAAGCGTAGCCATTTCTCGAATTTCTTCTCAGGCTCTGGGGCATTCATCGACACTGAGCCCAACACATTCGATGCGCTCATCGTGGACGAAGCTCATCGGCTGAATGAGAAAAGCGGGCTTTATGGAAACCTTGGGGAAAACCAGATCAAGGAGCTGATTGACTCAGCGAAATGCTCCATTTTTTCATTGATGAGGACCAGCGTGTAACCTTGAGCGATATCGGCAGTAAGCAGGCGATTCGCGCCTTTGCGAAAGCTAAGGGGGCTGTGATTGAAGAACACGCGCTGTCTTCGCAGTTTCGCTGCAGTGGTTCTGACGGTTACCTGGCATGGCTGGATGACACGCTGGGCATTCGCTCGACGGCAAATCCGACGCTTGAGACTCAAGAGTACGAGTTTAAAGTGTTCGACTCACCTGAGGCGATGCATGAAGCAATCAACGAGAAAAACCACGGGAACAAAGCTCGTGTGGTCGCGGGCTATTGCTGGCCCTGGTTGAGCAAGAAAGGCCCCGCCGCTGCTGATATCGTGATTGGTGACTACAAACGCCAATGGAATCTGGATCAGGATGGCAGCCTATGGATCATCGCTGAAAACTCCATTGAGCAGGTTGGCTGCATTCATACCTGCCAAGGTTTGGAAGTCGACTACGTCGGGGTGATTATCGGACCAGATCTGGTCGTACGTGACGGTAAGGTCGTGACATCCCCAGATGAGCGCGACAGGCACGATAAATCGATTCGCGGCTGGAAAAAAATGATGAAAGAGCAACCTACCCTCGCGAAAATTGAAACAGACCTGATCATCAAAAATACGTACCGGACCCTGATGACTCGCGGGATGAAGGGTTGCTACCTGTACTGCACCGACAAAGAGACTGCGCAGTACTTCGAGAGTCGGCTTAGCCAACACGGCAATCATTGACGGTATCGTTTGCTAGGAGCCTCTGTTCATGCGAGTGGGGACATCGTACGCACAGGGGCGACAATCGTAAGCGTCCACCCAACTCGCCTTGAGTAAGTCAGGTCGGCACCCACTGATGCGTCAGCAATGTAGGCATGGCTATATTCCCAAGGATTGAGTTGCGCTCAATTTCCCTGTCATACGTACATCTCTAGGGTCAGCCCCCCCTAAACGTCGAGATCGCCTTCACCGAGGAGATCATCAAAAAAAGCAGCGCCTGATTCAGATAAGACTAAATTCCCCTTCCCGTTACGGTAAGCAACGGCGCGTGTTTCGAGCTTCTTAATGTGCTCCATCAACACACCGCTTTTCATCCCACACGCTATCAGAACCTCAACCTTATCCTCCGCCTTACCGATTTCCTCGATATGGATGTTTGACAGACCCGCCGAGTCTTTCAGCAACACGTCCATTGTAAACCCCAACTCCAATACTCCCCGAAACAGCACCAGTAGCAGGCCTTGGATGTTGCGTGCTAGATCATCCCTGACATCAGTGCCATCACTGGTGCGGATGTAGGCAAAGCCATCACGCATGACCAGCTCGTAACCAATCAGATCGTACAGACTGCGGTAGTGATCGAAATTATTCAGTACCTCCTCGAAGTGCGGATTTGACTTCAAGCCACCATCAATTAAGACGGTGCGGTTGATCATCTTTCCGTACATGAGCTGACCATAGAGCTCTACAGACAGCTTTCGATTAATCACTTTGGCCTGTGCAATCGGCAGGGAAGGTTCGTGGTCAAACATGTTCAGTCTCCACTTGTAGCTTGTAGTACCTCAGGCTCTCGCTGTCAGTTGCGAGGTTGCCGATATGGTAGTGCGGGACGAGGCGAATTCCTTCTCGCTTGCGCAGCCAGCCCACCGACATTAAAAGATCAGTCAACTCGTACCCTTTAAGTCGGCCTTTCAGGTGTTCATGCATGGCGGCATGGGCGTCATCGGTAAGCCGTGGCTCCCACTCCTCGACCAGATTACCGATGGCCAACAAGCGAGCATCGCGCCGACGCTTGAGCTCGCCCGACTCGTTGGCCTGCCCGCTGAGCTGGTGAATCTTCCCGGTGCTGATCTTGACGTTGGGCAGCGTTGCGCGCAGATGCTCTGCCAGCGCCAAGCGCTGATTAGCGTCTGGCCACTCAACTTTTGCCTCGAACACTCGCATTTTCAGCCCGGAGTAAGTGTTCAGATGGGCGAAGACGGGGTGCGTGCTGGGCAAAATATTGTCCTTCAAACTCCCATCATGCAGATCACGCACGCTGCCATAGAGACGATTCCAAGCCTGTTCGATCTTGTCATAGGCACGACGGTGCGCCTCACTCTGCTGGACATAGCGCATCAACGAACCGCTGATGATCGAAATGTCATGCCGGTATGAGCGAATCGACTCGACGGAGTAATAAACCGAGCTGGCCAGATTGTCGTGACCATAGTGAGCCAGTTGATCGCCGATGCAGGTCAGTGCTGTAAGAGCAGGCTTAGTCCCCTTCAGGTCAGTGTGCTCCCCTAGAAACTGCAAAGCAGGCAGGATGTTGCGTAGATAGATGTTGTTGATCTCCCCCAAGGCTTCCTGAGCCTTAGCCACCTCATCAATTACGTCAAAGCGCATCCGATCGACGATCTCACCGAGTCGTTGGAGCCGGCCCTGTAGCGCATCCACACACTCCTTCATCTTGGCGGTTGCAGCGCGTATCTCCTTGCGCAGCACGCTCACCTGCTCCTGAAAACCGATATCTTCATTGCTCAGGGAGGGCAGAGTGACAAACACTTCGTATAGTCGATTGAACGAGGCCCGGATCAACTCATAATCAGCACTGTTCAAATGACGCAGACGCGCTCCGTCGAAGTGACGGAACATCTCGATCACGAAGGGGGCAAAAACCATCACGCCACGAGCGCTGTCTACCTGAATGACAAGCCCAACACGCTCAAGGTTTTCAACACAAAGAGCACTTTCTAGTTTGCGCCGCTCGGCCGGCAACTCACGCAAAACCCGCGTATTAGGTAACGGTGCTACGGAGTCCAGCAGGGCGCGTAACTTTTGCTGGTACATGACAATGCGTACTTCCTCGCCTTCACCAACTTTATCCATGTGGTCAATCAGATCAAGGAAAACCCCCTTGTTCTGGATCATGTTGATCAGTGCAACGTCTGTTTTGACGACCATCAGATCCTCTACTCTTCCATTTCGGCAGCAAGACCCGGCTCGACAGCCTCAAGACACTCCAGGGCGATCAATGACTCACTTACTCCGGTGTAAAGAATCGTCCGGTTCGGGCTGTAGGACTGGTCAGTTGCGTTGAAGTAGTCGAGATTCATATAGTTGCCCAGCACTTTGCTGATACCGGAGGTCAGGCCAGGCGTGGCCCCGAACACACAGAAGCCATCCGCGTCGGCAATGTCGCGGGCAGAGCGCAGATTCTTATCATCAAGATTGGATAGCTCATCGATGAACAGCGGCAAGCTGACCTTGGTGTCAGCTTGCAGCAACTCTTTGAGCAGGAAAGCCAGCAGGCGGCAGTTAATCATCACTGAAGTGCCGGTTGATTGCGCTTCTACAGTGAAGTCGTCACTGCCGTGAAGCTTGACGCGGTAATCGACGCTGACAATCAGGCGAGCCATGTTTAGGGTGGCATCGCGACGCTGATCGGACTCGACGAACTGAGTGCAGAAACTTCCCAGACGGTCGTAGAGGACTTGTGGTGGTAGCTCACCACCGGTCAGATTCACCGAATCTACGGTCTTCAGCAACTCATCAAACTGGGGATGAAGCTTGCAGTCGATAGCCACAGCCGTGAGGTTGGATACCTTGATTGACGACAGGTGATTCTCGATCTCCTTGATAAAGGTGCTGATCAGGGTGCGCGCGTGCCTGATCGACTGAATCTGGATCATCGTGTCGTCGTTATGCTGAACCACTTGGTTGAAATGGTTGCTCTCCTCCATATCGAGACGACCGTAAAGAACCCGGTACTTCTCATGCAAATTGGTTAGCGTTTCTAGGCTGATGGCGCTGCGATGGGCATGCTCGGCATCATCGTCAAGAGCCACCACATCCAAAAGATCGGATACCAGCAACTTGATCTGGTTAAAACTACGGCTGGTGGCTTGGCTGCGACTTTCGATGGTATCCATCAAATCCTGAGTGACCACGATCTCCTGCCGCTCTGCACGCTGGTAACCGGTATTCAAGTACTCCAGACGGGAATGCAGGATGTCGTTGACTGTCCTACCCCAGCGGAGCATGGATTGTTCACGCTCCTTGGCGGCCTCTAATGCCGTCCTGGCCTGATCAACCAGACGGTTGGCCTCGTCGAGCTGCTGGTTGAGCTCAAGACAACGAGCCTCAAGAATTGCGTACTGCTCGGTGCCCTCGCCGTGCTCCTGCCCAAGCCGCACGAACTCCTGTTCAATGAACTCATGGCGTTTCAGAAGAGCAATGTTGCGTTCATCCTTCTCGATCTGAGCCTGCTTAGCAGCAATAGTGGCTTCGATCTGCTCGACTGACATTTTTGTCTTATTGGCAAGATCATTGGCGCGGCGCTTTTGCTGGGTAAGGCGCTTTCCAACAGATGCCAATTCGTCCTTACGGCTCTGTAGCAGCTTTCCAGCATCGTAGTGCGTAACCGGGACTGGAGTCGGACTGCTCAGAAACGTGAGCGAGCCATCCAGCTCATTAAACAGCGCGGTGAAATCACTGATCGTCTCAATATTGCCCTCGAGCAATGGCGGGCACTCGCCGGTGAAGACCTCCTGGTTCAGCGAGTAGAGGATGTCCGCTGTGCGGCTGGGGATCTGATCCAGATCCAGGAGTGATGGCCTCGCACCTTCAATAAGGATTTCAAGGTCTTTGACCTTCTGGCTGCCTTTGTTGATCTCGCGCGTTAACTGCTCGAACTCACGGAGAAACTCGCCATCGTCCTTCAGAGCCTTGATGTCGGCTCGATCCTCCTCGACCTGCGCCGCCAGTGCCGCAGCAATCTCTTCCGGGGTCATAGACGCGTAGCCATGCATTGCCGTTGAGAGGTCGATGGAATCCTTCTTGATCCGGTCGTAGTTCTTCCTAATCTCGCCGATTGCGCCTTTCAGCTCCTTGAGCTGGGTATTTTTGCTAATTGCCTGCTCACGCTGATGGTCAGCACCTTCTTTGACCGTACTGTAGTTCGCAGAGCACTGCATGCGAACGTCGAGGTAGGCAGAGCCCTGCTCGTTGATGCTCTGCTCAACGTCACACAATAAATTCATCAGATCCGAACTTTGAGCATAAAAATCTGCGAAGCCTTGATTGAAACGGTCCCAGTACGGCTGTCCGTTACGAATCATCTGGAGCCGATTTTTTACCGAGCTCAGGGTTTCATAGCGCGACAGAATTTCGATGAGGTTGACGTTCAGCTCAGCCTCAGTACGATCCTTTCTGCCTTCAATAATCGTGGCGATGGTGTCCGGCAGAGTACGTTTGTCTTTGGCTGCAATGTCAAAGGCCAGGTGGATCAGGCGCTTCCAGGCATCAATCTCGCGAGCCTGCCCCCCCCCACTCTTGAGCGGCAGCAGACAAAAGCGTCCGGCATCAGGGCGTGTCGGCTGGTGCTTGTAAATTCGCTCCTTGATATTAGCTACATCCTTGATCACAACAGCGCCTAGCCTTTTCAGGGGAAGTTCAATCTGTAATCTCGACAACTCTTCAATTGGTGCACCCATCCCTCCATTGAGGCTAGATTCATGATTCCAGAACAGGTGCTCGATTTCCGAATATTGCACTGGAACAGCAGTACGCTCATAGCTGTATTGCTTGGTTCCCACGTTAAGTATGATACAAAACGGACCATGCGGGTTTTCCGCTTCAAGAACCATGAAGGAGTTTCGCTCGGGAAAATAAAATCCAAAAGTCGCATCTCGACCGTAATAGCCTTTTGTGCTTTTGAATCCAAACTTTCTCTCACAATCGTGGAGGTTTTCCTCGGGCAAAAGAAAGAACTTCAATACATTGAGCATTGAAGTCTTACCCTTATTATTATCGCCGAGCAAGGCTGTGTGTTGGTCGATACGAACCTTCGTATAGCAGTATGCCCCGCTATTTATCAAAACGATCTGCTTCATTTTAAAGATTTCGTGAAACATAGATTCAATGCTCATGGCCGCTCCCCAAATACTACTGACCCAAGTAGGTTTCTTGCTCAAGTACTTTGCTAGTCTCACGCATAAACTGGATCAATTGATCTGTTTCAGGTGATAACCCCTGATACTTAATCACCTCTTGGCGTTGCTGATCAGTCAACGCGTACTTTGACTGAGCCAAGCGCTCTCTCACGTCAGGCGGCACAAGGAATATGGGGGGCTTGTCGTGCAGCAAGATAGTCAAGGAAGCGAACATCCGTAGCCCCCCAATGTCCACATCAAACAAGCAATACAGTCTATCGAACAGACCTAACATTTTTGCATTCAGTCTGTTAGTCACCTGGTTGCCCGAACCGGAAATCAATTCAATATCACTAATAGTAACAGCCAAAATTTCAGCAATGAATGGCAGCGTCTCATCGACTCGAAGGAAGTTTTCCAGATTCTCGACAATAACCCCCACTTTGCCCAATACTCGCGGCAGCACCCAAGCCCCAGCCTCAGTCACCGCCACAGCCGGATGCCGGTATTGAAAAGAGCGAAACATCAGTAGCGACTCGGAGACACCAATTCGATGACTGTTACCCTCTATAGCAGCACCGACTCGCCCCCCAACATCAGATGGCCTGAACCTCATCAAGAGTTCATCGAATTCAGCCGAAAGAAGCACTTCGACGTGATAACTATTTTTTCTAATCTTCTTGGAAAAAAATATTCGACTGATATCTACACGTGCAACGCCAGCAGCCAAAAGCTTAGCAATCAGTGCATCAAAATTGATGGGCTGCCTGGATTGAATCTTGTCAAGGTAGCGATAAATTACAGATGACATTGGACTTCCTTGTAGAGCTGTAAGCATTCAAGAAATCACGGCTAGGCTCACTGAAAAATGCCCTTCTTCGTGAGGATGCATCCGCTAGGCCTCCCGTTCCATTCTGATCAAACGCCCGTGCTGCTGCGATCACGCGGCCACTCCGCACTATGCAAGCTTTTGATTGAGTTCGGCAAACACGATATGTAATATTTTGCGACTCATCTAGAGTGTTTACCTGTACAGGTAAAGTTTTCGAACAGATGGAGGGACCATGAAACGCAAGCAGTCGATCGAGTCCATACGTTGGGATCTAGCACTGCGCTATCGTCTGATCGAGACAGTCGTCTGGTGGGAGGGCCGCCTGACCACCAATCACCTGATGCAGAGCTTCGGCATCAGCCGTCAACAAGCGTCGAAGGACATCAACACCTACATCAACGAACACGCGTCAAAGAACCTCGAATATGACAAGCATTTGAAGGGGTACGTCCCAAGCCGCCGCTTCCAACCGCTTTTCATCGACGACAGCGCCAGTGCCTATCTGCACCTTCTGAACCAGAACCATGAGCGCGCCCCACACATCGAGGGTCTGGCACTTGCTTATGCACACACAGAAGTATTGGCAGTGCCGGATCGCTCGGTACGGCCGGAAGTACTACGTCCGCTGCTAAAAGCCTGCCGGGATGGTCTGCGCCTGGAGTGCGAGTATGTGTCCTTCACCAGCCCCGGTGGCGAAACTCGCCTGATCGCCCCGCACACCTTGGTTTACACCGGAATGCGCTGGCACGTGCGGGCCTATTGCGAGAAGAATCGGGATTATCGCGACTTCGTTCTGAGCCGATTCCGCGGCATACCGGATCTGATGGATGATCCTACAGACCACGGCCGCGAGAGTGATCCGGGCTGGACCACCTTGCTGCAGGTGATCATCGAACCCGACTCGCGTCTGAAACCGGAACAACGCGCTATCATCGAGGCCGACTACGGCATGCGGGATGGCCGATTGCCAATCGAAACCCGCGGCTCACTAGTGCAATACGTGCTGCAGCGCTATCAGATCGACCCAACTAAAGTGCATGCCAAGGCGGCAGCGCAGCAGATCGTCGTCGCCAACCTGGATGAGCTGCAGCCTTGGCTGTACCACTGAGCAGAGGTAAATGAATGGTCACGCCGCCGATTCTCTAGCCCGTGGGCAACAATGAACCGCGCGACCATCTGCTTGATAGATTCGGCTCCGATTCGTTTTAGGGGGTGGAGCTGAAAAAGCACCGTCCACCGGAATCCAGACCACGCAGCGTTCCAATTGGTATTCCAAGCAAGTTAACCAGTCAATTATTAACCAGCAAAAACAGATAGATACCGATTTGTTTCAGATTACCCCGGCCCACCACTTGATCAACTAAAGACGTCCACGGACGTCTTTTTTTGTGCCTGAAATCCAGTGAATACAAGGGTTTCAGGGCCATTGGCTTCCGTAGAGGTACTTCGAGTTTCAGCCGTTTTAGTATCCTATTTGGTATCCCGGCCCCACCGGTGCTATTTTTGGGATACCAAAACGGTGCCGGAGGTAGCTCTCATGCCTACTAATGGCGCTGGGCCCTTACCCGACTCTCTCGTTGGCGAACGCCAGAAAGAAAGCTCAGGAAGCACGTGAACTACTGGTGCTAGGCATTGATCCCAAGGCTCACCGCGATGAGCTCAGGCAAGCCAAGCTGGCGAAGACCGAACACACCTTCGAGAAGGTGGCCACCGCCTGGTTCGAACTGAAAAAACACTCCGTCACAACGGCCACGCCGAAGACATCTGGCGCTCACTCACGCTGCATGTTTTCCCCAGACTCAAAGCCACACCCCTCGCAGACATCACCGCCCCCATGATCATCAAGCTCCTACGCCCAATCGAGGCCAAAGGCAGCCTGGAGACGGTCAAGCGACTATCCCAACGTCTCAACGAAATCATGGCCTACGGCGTCAACTGCGGGCTGATCTTTGCGAACCCGCTCAGTGGCATTCGGGCAGCCTTCAAGAAACCGCAAAAACAAAACATGGCGGCACCTCCTCCCGAAGAACTACCCGACCTGATGCTGCGATTGCCAACGCCAGCATCAAACGCATCACCCGCTGCCTGATCGAATGGCAACTGCACACTATGACCCGCCCTGCCGAGGCTGCTGGGACGACCTGGGCAGAAAATAGATTTTGAGAAACGCATCTGGACCATCCCAAAGGAGCGCATGAAAAAACGCCGTGCGCACCCCATCTCCCTAAGCGACCAGACGCTCGCGCTGCTAGAGACACTCAAGCCCTACAGCGGCCACCGGCAACCTATCGGCGTCTGCGATCAATCAAACCAGGGACCACAACGTCGTGCCGATACAGTGAGTGCTCACCGGACGCCGCCGGTTACCAAAAATGACTCCTCAGATGGAGTGATGGTTGATTTGGCGACAGCGGCCACAACCCGCTTAATGCCTGGTCTGCTGCACGGCGACAGAAGTGGCGACTGTCGCCAAATTCGCTTGGCAGAACGACTCAATCAGCCTTCAATTGCTTCCAACCGTTGCTTCAGCCGCGCATTCACCAACGCTCCGTGTACCCCAGAATGAATCTCCCGATGGCAACTCGGGCACACAGCCCCCACATAACGCGGGTGATCTAATCCCCCATCCGAGAGCCGATTTACATGATGTGGCTCTAAGTAGGGCGTGCCGTCCTTTTTCACAAATGGCGCCGGTTTCTCACAGCTTTCGCACGCCCCCTGGGCGCGCATCAGCACATAGTGGGCGACCTTTCGGCTTCGCTGGTAAAGCTTACGCGGCGCGGATTGGCCTACCTCATCGCCACCGGGCTTACATGCAGCCAGCGCAGCCAACCGAGCGGCAGCCAGAGAGCCGGGAAGGTCCGCCTCGTCCTCTACTTCAGCCTCAATGATCCCACTAGGAATACTCACAGGCACTAACCGAAAAACAAGCGCCGCACGCTCCCGTCCCTCAACATCCGGCTGGGTTCGCGTAAACATGTCGGCGCATGAAAACTCGCCCACGTAGGCGTAGCCATTCCCTTTACCGAGAGACTTAAACAAATACAGCGCGCGGCCATCCTCGGCATGCTCAGCAATGGCCCGGTTGCCGCGGGTCAAGGTCATTGGCCCGCGCTGCCCTTCGCCGGTGTAAAAATAAGCGCCCGCCTCCCAATGGTCGGCATACCCATATTGCTCACCGCTATCGCCTGTAAACAAAAAAATCGCGGGGTAGGCAGCGGACGCTGCAATGCCGCTCTGCAGGCTTCCGCCGAACGGCCCGTTGATCTCAGTTTTGCGGTCGTATACTGCCCCCGACGTGAACTGCAGCGCTAGCTCGCCCTCCGCCCGCGGTAACTCCACAATGGTGAAGCCTCGCTTTTCTAGGTAACTGTTGGTCGGGTGCCCACCGGAAAACTCACCTACGGCAATGCCGGTAGCCAGGGAGACGATTTTCTTTGCTGGATACAACTCACCACCGGAGTGAACCGCGTAGCGGTGGGCCTGGTTATTTTCCCAGCTCTGCCACTCACGCTTACTTCGGTATTTACTGTCAAATTCCAGCAAGGCTTTGTCTATTCGTTCCTTCGGAACCGCTTTTATCGCCACGAGCCCTGCCCTTTGTCGTCGAGCGTTGTAGGAAAACTCCTATCGTCGCCAAAGTGCAAAAAGGTTTCAACACGTAACAGGGCTAAAAGCCACTATCTTTGGGCGCTAATGCTCGATAGTGACCATGTGACTAATGCGTCCGCCTCCCTCTCAGCTTTACCGGCCAAGCCCCTGAGCATGGGAAGGCTCTGCATTCCCATGGTCAGGGGCTCACTCCACAAAGGCGACGAACGGCCATTCGGCTACTCGATGCCACCCACTTCCAACCTGGTCCAACACCAGGAATTGGCGCTATCCACCGGTGGCCCGCGCTTGACCCAGCCACACCAAGCGCTAGAACGTAGTTTCAAAGCGCTGTCCTCGACAGCACCCAGGTAGCCAGAAACTTTGAGGCTACGCCACATCGTGGTGGTTCACCCCAAGTGCGATTAGCGTCCGACGGCTCGCACAGTCACAGCGATGTGATGGATGCCTACTTCTCAACTTTGCCCACTGCAGCAACTCAGGCCTTCTCCTGGCTGCTCTGCAGCAACTTATCCGCTTGGCCATTTCTTGCGCCGACCTGTTGCCCGTCTCTTTGCCCCCTAAAGAGACGGGCGCATATCACACTGCTGCAGCCCCGCTCGCATGGGGCTTTGCGGCGTTCCCCCTCGTGACAATCGGCGTGACAAGCACCGAATGCTCACTCGCCATAGCGATGCCGATAATGGTGCCGCAGCCGATGGATAGGCTGCACCTGACTGACAGTCAGGCATGCCCCGGTCATCGCATAAGCCTGATCCGTCGCAACAGGCGGTCTTGAGAGACGGGCAAACAGACGTTCCACATGATTCGCATCAGCACTATGGTGGCGCAGTTCAACTCGCAGCCATCATCGTGTTTGATGCTAGAGTTCGGAGGTTGATCCAATTAGGCGGCGACGCTGCGAGGGAGCAGAGGCAAGCAACTAGCGCCTTTGAAAATTTCGGAACGGTGAAACTTCAAATCAGTGGCATTCCAATTGATATTCCATAAGAAAAATAACATCCGCATTATCTTTTAAAATCATATACATGCCGTATCTTTTCAACTTACCCCAGCCACCAAATACACATCTAAAGACGTCCACAGGCGTCTTTTTTTGTGGCTGGAATCCACTCAAAAGGATTACCCAAGAGGTGAATCAGGGACCCTCCGCCACCCCACCCCTCACGGCGTCACCACATCGGAGATTGCCTTCGAGACCAAGCCGTCGCCCTGCCCCCGAACCTGAGCTGGCCCAAAAGAAGCTCTGCACAATGCTGCGATTTTCCCTCACGTAGAAAGCGCTCGGCACCACTCAACCTCACTCGGGCCCCAACCTGTGCCAGTGCTTTGCCCACCGGGTGACGTTCCCGTTTTCGTCCTTTTCTGCAGGTGTAAAAGCCCTGACGTAGCGTAGGCCATCCAACTCGACTATTTCCTTGCTGCGGGCAAAGGGGAATTGATTATCGAGCGTTTGCCACGTCTGTTCTTCCTCGCTCAACGGTAAAAGCCCAAGCGATTTGAGCCTGGTTTCGATGACCAGCAAGTGGTCTTGATGCCGCTTTAGCTCATCTTGGACGCGCTGCTCGGACAGTCTTCCGATTGAAACCTTGATGAATTCGAGCAAGTCTTCTTTGGCCTGCACGAGGTCGAATTCGGTGAATTCGCTCGCGTAGTTCTCGCGCTCCAGAATGTCGATACCCTCTTGATGAGAGAGCACGGCCCTGTTGATCAGCGCGTACGAGTAAGCGCCAGTCGGATGGGTCACGCCTTCGTTGGTGGCGATGCATTCCAGACTGATCGAGCTCACGCGGTCGGGGTAGAAGAAGGCGAAAAGCTCGTCGAACTCCTCCTGAGTAAGCCGTTCCATGTGGCTGGAGGACATCCCCGCGCGCTCAGGAAATTCGATTTCGGTGAGGTAGCCTTGCTCGCTGAGCGCTTCGACAAGGGCCGAAAAATCGATATCTCCGGTCTGGACTCTGAACTTGAGATAGCCAACATAATTGAAGTCGTCAGGGTACATCCGTCCTCCCGCTATATTCCGTTATGACGCCGCGTCGAAACGGCGCGTATGCAGTCACCAACAAAAAAGACGTCCACAGACGTCTTTTTTTAATGCCTGCAGAATCTTAACCCGGCACTGGCGCATTCACCGCAATCAACCCCTCCTCCCGCAACGCATCCCAAAACCCTACCGGAATAACCGCCTGCAACGCCGCGACATCCTCGGCAATCCGCTCCGGGCGACTTGCCCCTGGGATTACCGCAGCGACCGCCGGGTTGGCCAGGGCGAATTGCAGGGCTGCGGCTTTGATGTCGACGCCGTGGGCCTGGGCGATGCGCTTGATGTGTTCGACCTTGGCGATGATGTGCGGGCTGGCTTTCTGGTACTCGAAGTGCGCGCCGCCGGCGAGGATACCGGAGCTGTAGGGGCCGCCGACTACGATGTCGGTGTTGTGGGCCTTGGCCGAGGCCATCAGGCGTTGCAGGGCGCGTTCGTGGTCGAGCAACGAGTAGCGGCCGGCCAGCAGGAAGCCGTCGGGCTGGGCTTCGCTGAGGTCCAGGGTCAGTTCGATGGGTTCGACGCGGTTCACACCCAGGCCCCAGGCCTTGATCACCCCCTCATCGCGCAGGCGCGTCAGCACTTTGAAGGCGCCGGTGCGGGCTTGTTCGAAGTATTGCAGCCATTGATCGCCGTAAAAGTCCTGGGCGATGTCGTGAATCCAGACGAGGTCCAGCCGATCGGTTTTCAGGCGCTTGAGGCTGTCTTCGATGGAGCGCAGGGTGGCGTCGGCGCTGTAGTCGTTGACGATTTTGTTGCGCAGACCGTGTTCGAAGACGCCGCTTTTTTCGCCCAGATCGCGGGCGCTGTCGTCGACCTCGTCGAGAATTACGCGACCGACCTTGGTGCTCAAGACGTAGTCATCGCGCTTGTATTTATCGAGCGCGTTGCCCAAGCGGATTTCCGAGAGGCCAGCGCCGTAGAAAGGCGCGGTGTCGAAATAGCGAACGCCGGCTGCCCAGGCGGCATCGACGGTGGCCAGTGCTTCGTCCTCAGGAATATTGCGGAACATGTTGCCCAGTGGGGCGGTGCCCAAACCCAATACGCCGGGCAATTTGTCTTTCAAGCTCATGGTTCAATCTCCAGATCGTGGTGGTCACTGCTGTGACCGTTGAGCCGATCCTAGATTGCCAAGCCGAGACCGTCCAAGACACAATGGGACACACTTGAGACCCTGAGAGCAGCACATGATCGATTTGCGTCAGCTCCGTTATTTTGTCGTCGTGGCCGAAGAGGAGCACGTTGGCCGTGCGGCGGAGCGCCTGCATATCTCGCAGTCGCCCCTCAGCCGGCAGATCGCCCAGCTGGAGGAGCGCCTTGGCTTGAATCTGTTCGAGCGCAGTCAACAGCGCATTCGCCTGACCACGGACGGCCGTACGTTTCTGACCGAGGCGAAGGCCCTGCTGACTCACGCCAATCGACTGGAGTCCCTTGGCAAGCGCTTGGGCCGTGGTGAAGAAGGCGGGTTGTGTATCGGCTATATCGAAAACGCCATGCACGCCAACGTGCTGCCGACGGCGTTGAGCGCCGTGCGGGAGATTCGTCCCGGCGTGCATGTCGCGCTGTATAACCTGAGTTCTACCGATCAGCTGGAGGGTTTGCGTCAGCGCAGCCTGGATGTGGCGTTGGTCAGCGAGCCGCCCGGTGACGATGACCCGGACCTGGCTCACTGTCAGCTTTTGGAGGATCCGATGCTTCTGGCGCTGCCAGCCAATCATCCGCTGACCGGCGTCGAACGGCTTTCGCCTGTCGATCTGCAGGAGCTTGACTGGATTGGTGTGAAATCCAGTCAGGGCCAGAACCACCACGATGATTTCGTCGCGGCCTGCATTCGAGCGGGCTTCACCCCGCAGATCCGCCTGGAGGCAGCCGAACCCTACACCGCACTCGGCCTGGTGGCTGCCGGACTGGGCATCGCCATGACGCAAAAGAGCCTCAATCAGGCTGCTCACCCCGGCGTGGTCTTCAGAGAACTGCCGTGGCTGACCTTCACCATGCCGTTGTGGGCGGCCTGGCACCGGGTCAACCTGCGGCCGCTGGTGGAAACCTTTCGCCTGATTCTCACCGGGCCGCAACCGCTGCCCTTTGTCGCGCAGGCATTACCCGCCACCGTCGCCGAAGCGCAATAAGCATCAGCCCGCGCCGGGCGACGCGAATGCCGGTCTCCCAGCTACCAACTGACTCTGACGCCGGCGGTTGCGCTCGCCCCTTCCAGCGCCTCGCTGTCCAGATTGGTGGTGTAATCAGCCGCCAGATACAGGCTGACGTTGGCTGATAACTTCGCCGCCAGGCGATGCTCGAACCCCTCGGCGAAACCATCG
Organism: Pseudomonas sp. NPDC087358; assembly: GCF_044900785.1. Taxonomy (NCBI): domain Bacteria; kingdom Pseudomonadati; phylum Pseudomonadota; class Gammaproteobacteria; order Pseudomonadales; family Pseudomonadaceae; genus Pseudomonas; species Pseudomonas sp. NPDC087358. The sequence goes on along the minus strand of NZ_JBJDOA010000021.1, from coordinate 22,946 downwards.
ACATCGCCGCGCAGCCGGCTCTGCCCAACAAAGAAGCCAAAGCGCTGACTCTGCCCGGACTCGCCCGTCGCCGCGTATAGGTCGTGGCCGATCTGGTAGCCCTCATTGGAGCCATCCATGCGTGGCGAAGCCGTGCCGGACCAGCTTTTGCGCAGATCACTGCCGTAGATGCGCGCCCATCCTGCAGGGACAACGCCCGTTTCGGTCAACAGACTCTGCTCGCCCTGACGCTCGTGAAAGGTGCCCAAGGCGTTGAGCGTCATCAGTTGTGCCGCTGGGACGATGACCGAATAGACCGGCACCTCGAGTCGATACAACGCAATCGGATCAGCCCCGGCCACTGCTTGCGGCAACGCCGGGGTCGTCGCTGCCGGCGTTGGCGAAGTGGCAGCGACATCGACTGCCGGTGTGGCAGGCGTCGGTGTGGCGGGCGCGACCGGGACAGCAGTGGGCGGCTCGACCGCAGGTTCGTCGGCGCCGACGGTCGGCGCTGTCACCGCTAGCGGCTGGGTAGGCGGTGGAATCTGTGGCGGCACTGCCAGAGGCGCAGACGCCGGCGCATTGGTCGCGACCACCGAGGAGCGCAAGTACCAGTTGTTCTCCGTACCCGCCGTGACTCCGCCCTTGAACAGGTAGTACTGATAGGCACCCGCCGAAAGCGAACCCTTGAGCGCGAAGGCGTTGGCAGTGCTGGTCGCGCCATTGAGCGCCTGGACCACTTCGATACCGTTGTTGCGGGTCAAGCCACCCACACCGCCGAGATTGCTGACGCCCAGCTGGGTGTTGCCACTGATCGCGCCCTGCGACACCACCAGTTTGTCGCTGGCCGAGGTGTCATCGCCCAGGACGGTCTGCAGCAGCAAGCGGCCGCCACTGCCCACATAGTTGCCATAGACGCTGAGTGTGTCGCCAGCGACCGGTCCGCCTGCGGTCAGATCGATGGTCCCGGCGTTGTTCAGCGTGGCCAGCTGACCCGCCGTATAGGGACGTATCGATCCCTGGGTCACCGCCAGCGTGCTGCTGTTGTCGATGTTGAAAGCACCGGTCCCGCTACCGCTGTCGCCCACAAAGAAATCACCGTTCAGGTCGAACCGCGATTGCTCGGTAAGGTTGACGGTTTCCCAGCCCAGGTATCGCCCGGCGCCGCCGGAGGTGGTGTTGGCGAAGGTCAGCTGGTCATTGCCCAGGCCGCCATCGAGCCGCGGCGTTTTTTCAAGGGTGGCTTCGGTGAGGTGACTGATGCTGGCGATGTCGTCACCGTCGCCCATGAGCACTTGCGAATGAATTTCGCCGCCGCCGTCCCAAGTGAATGTGTCGTTGCCGAAGCTGGTGCGTATCTCTCCGGAAATCACCCCGCCGGTCACCGTGACGCTGTCGTCACCACCGCTGACGCTGATGTTGCCACCGATGCTGCCGCCGGAGACGATGACCGTATCGCGGCCGAAGCCGGTCACCAGATTGCCGATGATCCGCCCGCCTGAAATGTCGAAGATATTGTTATCGAGCTTCATGTCGACTCGGCCGATGGTGCCGCCCGTCATGGTTGCCACGTCGCCGTCTTCGAATGCTCCCACGATGGTGCCGCCGCTCATGCTGAACACATCATGACTATCGCCCTGCGCCAGTGACTGGATCGTGCCGCCGGTCATCTGGAAATTGTCGATACCCGGGCCCTGCCTCACAGCGCCGGCGACGGTGCCGGCACTGATGCGAAAGGTGTTGAGGCCGTCGCCCTGATTCACTGCTCCTTGAATAGTGCCGGAGTCCATCAGGACCTGATCGGCACCCGGACCAAACCGGACATTACCGGCAATGGTGTCAAACTCAAGCGTCGGTGAATCCGGTTATTCAAACTGCAATGAGCTGAATTTTCCCGGACCTGAATCCACCGTCCGGGCTGCACCTCGTGAGCCATTTTGACGCACCGCCGGCCGCTTGTGACAACGTTAACAACTGCGTAGAATCCGCCTCATCTGGTCGTACCCTCCCATACTCATAATATTTTGCTGACTGCATGCACCGCCCCGGCTTTGAGCCTGGTGCGGCGTTTCTGCTTGTCGGCGCTTTGTATGCGAGCTCGGCAAACCCTGCATTCCGCTCCCCTTGAGGCTGACGCGTCAATCAATGAACAGCACCGATGCTCGCACTGGAAGTTGGCTCAGCGTAATCGCGCTGGCCCTGGCGGCCTTTATCTTCAACACCACCGAATTCGTGCCGGTCGGACTGCTGAGCGCCATCGGCCACAGCTTCGACATGACGACCGCGCAAGTCGGCCTGATGTTGACGGTCTATGCGTGGATCGTATCGCTGACGTCGTTGCCGATGATGCTGATGACGCGCAACATCGAGCGCCGCAAGTTGCTGACGTTCGTGTTCATCCTGTTCATTGCCAGCCACGTGATGTCGAGCATGGCGTCGAGCTTCAGCATGTTGCTGGTCAGCCGTGTCGGCATCGCACTGGCCCACGCCGTGTTCTGGTCGATCACCGCATCGCTGGCCGTGCGCGTGGCGCCGGCCGGCAAGCAGGTGCAGGCGCTGGGCCTTCTGGCCACCGGGACTTCGCTGGCCATGGTGCTGGGCATTCCGCTGGGTCGCGTGCTGGGTGAGGCTTTGGGCTGGCGCACCACCTTCCTGGCCATTGCCATCGCGTCAGGGCTGACCGTGCTGGTGCTGATCAAGTCACTGCCGTTGCTGCCCAGCCAGAATTCCGGTTCGCTGCGCAGCTTGCCGATCCTGTTCAAGCGCCCGGCGCTGGTCTCCTTGTACGTACTGACGGCGCTGGTCATCACTGCCCAGTTCACCGCCTACAGCTACATCGAGCCATTCGCCGAGGTGGTGGCGAAGATGAGCGGCGAGATGACCACCATTGTGCTGTTGCTGTTCGGCGGCGCTGGCATCCTCGGCTCGGTGGTGTTCAGCCGTTACAACAATCGGTATCCCCGTGGTTTGCTGATCACCGCTATCGGCGCGCTGGCCGCCTGCCTGATTCTGTTGCTGCCGCTGTCCGGCAAGGCTTCCTGGATCGGCACGCTCAGCGTGGTCTGGGGCATGGCGATCATGTGTTTCGGCTTGGTGATGCAGGCCAAGGTGCTGGCCATGGCGCCGGACGCCACCGACGTTGCCATGTCGCTGCACTCGGGCATCTACAACATTGGCATCGGCGGCGGCGCACTGCTCGGCAGCATGGTCATCAGCCAGCTGGGCATCGCCAACATCGGCCTGGTGGGCGGCCTGGTGGCGATCAGCGGCCTGCTGCTGGCCTGCCTTGCGACCTATCGCTATGGCGAAACCCTTCGCGCCTGAGCACCTTCCTGACCCGGGGGCCGGCAAACGGCTCTCGGCATCAACTGCTTGCATCGCAAGTTCCGGCCCCAACCATCATTCCTGTCGATATCCAACATTCCCTCGAATGCCTTCCGCTCAAAACTCATGGGCGTACCATCACCTCACACCCAAACACGACCCGAGGGCAGGAAAAATGGTTATTCATCTTCTGACTTGCTTGACGCTGACGGCTTTCACCAGCTACGTCGTCGCCCTCAAACTTTTCGATCTGAGTTCGGTGCCTGTCACCGCCGACGAACAAGACCATCGTGTTATGGCACGAGCCAACTAAGGCTCAAGTAGCTGACACTTATCAGCACCTTTACCTTTCGAATTCCAGTCAGATGCGGAGCACTCGACATGACCCGAGACGTCACCTTGCACGTGAGTTTCCCCAAGTTTGGCAATAACTATTACTCACAACATGTCGTCACTCGCAAAGACCGTCACAGCCTGGTCGAAGACACTCGCTTCGATGCGTTCATGATGCCCTCGGCGGAAAACCACTTCAGCAATGAAGTGATCGGCTTCAACGATCAGTTTCGGTTTCTGACCGATGTGCTGGCCATGCATCTGCTGGAAGTAGAACAGGCACGTCCAGCCAAACGTGCCCGGCAGTCGGCCCAATCGCTGAGCCTGTAAATCCGGGCCACTGACCCGAGCCTTCCTCGGCGCGATCCATGATTCAACATTATTGAGTTGAAACTGCATTATTTCGAATTTGCCTGCGGGCGGCTTTGTCACCAGAATCGGCGTGCTCTGAAGCGACCGGTAAGCCGCCGCAACGGCTTGCCACTGTCGCTCTGCCCATGAAACACCTGGCACATGCCCCTTGTGCGGGAGCTTAGTCTTCAGGACCAAGCTCCTTTTTTCAGCCCGGAAATGTCTCGTTTGAAAACGCTTTTGCGCAGTTTTATCCCCCACTCCCTCAATACTCATCCTGCCGAATGGTCCCGCGCGGCCCTGGGTGCCTGCCTGGGTATTTTCATCAGTGCGTTGCTGAGCCGCCAGCTGTTCGGCATCGACGTCACCCTGCATCTGCTCGGCCCAGTGGGTGCTTCGGCGGTGCTGCTGTTCGCGGTCTCGACCGGCGCACTGGCCCAACCGTGGTCGATCATCGGCAGCTACCTGATCTCCACACTCGTGGCGTTGCTGTGCATCCACCTGTTCGGCAATACCGTCAGCGCCGCAAGTGTGGCGGTGTGTTCAGCGATCCTGCTCATGTGCGTATGCCGCTGCCTGCATCCACCCGGCGCCGCGGTGGCGATCAGCATCATCACCTCCAGGCAGGAGCTTTCGGCGCTCGGGTTGCAGGTGCTGTTTCCAGTGATGCTCAACGCGGCATGTCTGCTGGTCACGGCGTTGATCTACAACAACCTGACGCTGGTGCGCTATCCACGCCCCCACGCAAAAACATCGTCCGCCACCCAGGCTGTAACGCCCCAGCCCAGCGGTTTCAACAGTCAGGATCTGGACAAGGCGCTGGATGACGTGAGCGCGTTTGTCGATGTGTCGCGGGAGGATCTGCAAACGATCCTGCACAAGACCGAAGCCAACGCCCAGCATCGCAACAGGACCGACATCGACATGGGCCAGATCATCTCGCGCAGTACCCAAAGCCTGTCGCTCGAGCACTCTGTGGCAGACGCGATGAAAATGCTGGCCGGGCATGGCAGCAAATACCTGCCGGTGCTCGACGCCGAGCGCAAGGTGATCGGCATTATCAGTCTGGTCGACTGACAAGGCGCCGGAGAAGCCCGGCCGGGTAGAGCGGCGTTTGCCAGTGGCGGGTGAGATCCCGGCATCGACGACGCCGTGCGCCATAGCGCTGCTACAGGTCGTTAAATCAGCGGATCCCAGCGCTGGGACCAGTCGCCGTTTTCTCTGGCGATCTCACGCAGCAACTCGATTGCCCTCTGCAACGTCGACGAGCGATTGTCCCGCGCATACACCAGATACGTCGGATAGCTGAACTCCGGCGCCAACGGCACACGCTCGACGATTCCGCGGTCCAGGTAGGACTGAACCACCCGAGTGCGAAAGTAGCCGGAGCCGCCATTGTCGAGGATGTACTGCAAGGCGAGCGGGCCGAGGTTGAAGGCCAGCGCCGCCGTGGACTTTTCCGGCATGGCGGCATCGTGTGCCTGACGAAAGGCAGGCCCCCAGTCGATGTAGACGTAGGGCTCGGGCTTGTCGACCACCCGTATCAGAATCAGCTTCTCCTCCAGCAACTCCTCAACCTGCAGCCCCGGCCAATACGCAGGTTGATAAACCAGCGCTGCATCCAGCACGCCACGCTCGACGTCTTTCATCAGCACCTCGCCATCCCTGACCTCCGAATGCAGCGCGTAGTCGGGGAATGTGGTTCTGATCTCACGCACCCAACTGAGCATCAACGGATTGCACAGGCTCATCTCGGCGCCGACACGCAGGACATGGTGATAGCCGTCGGGCAGCGGTAACTCCCGGCGCGCAGCGTCCCAGGTCTGCACCAACTGGTTGGCAAACACCACGAAGGCTTCACCATCGCTGGTCAGCCGGGCGCCGCTGCGATTGCGGACGAACAGCGTGCAGTTGAGGTGGCTTTCGAGCTTCTGCACCCGAGCGGTGATGGCGGTCTGGGTGACGTGCAAGGTGTGCGCAGCGGCCATCAGGCTGCCATGGCGAACGATTTCGAGGAAAGTACGGGCGAGGTCAATATCCATTCGGTACGGCTCGGCTGCTGGTTCCAGGATTGCCGCGCCATGGTAGCGCAGCCGCCCGCCGTTCTGCGGGAAAAGCGCGAGGGATATTCGACGCTAAAACATGCTCCAGCGCTGGCAGAAATCCCGAATCCGCTGTCTCATACAGCAGGTTCGGACATATCACGAGCCACTTACCTACCTTTCTGCGGAAAACACCATGAAACACGCCCTGCTCACCGGTCTGCTCCTGACTGCATTCGCCCTGCCCTTCACGGCCAATGCCAACGACGACAACAGCCTGTGCCAGATGAACCTGAGCAAAGTGCGCGACGCCAAAGTCGCCAAACCCGACCTCAGCGATGCGGTGAAAAGCGACGTCGACACCACCGTCCACCGCGCCGAATCGGCACTGGCGCGGCACAACGAAGATGGCGCAAGGGAATGTGTTTCGTTGACGCAGCAGGCGCTGCAGAAGATTCAGAGTAACTAGATCCTCAGCGCCGCCCTGCTTTTGATTCAGGCCAAAGGCTGTTTAAGCCCAACTTGCTGACGATCTGCCAGAAGGTTTGAGTGGCAGGGTTTTGCTGCCGGTAGCCGGCAGATCGTCAGCAAGCTGGACTCCTACGGCCTTCGGCCAGAATCAAAAACGATTCCGGCCTCTAGCCATCAGACGCCAGACGGCCTGCACATCATTTCAATACCAACATCCGATACACCCCTGCCTCGCTCTCGATGCCATGGGTGTCATGGGTGAACCCCGGGAACGATTTGTCGAAGCTCTCCAATGCCTTGAGATAAGCCAACAGCGGTCCATCGGACGGACCGGCGTTTTCCCCCGGCATCAGCAGTGGAATGCCCGGCGGATACGGCACGATGCCGGTTGCCGCGATGCGTCCGGCCGCCTCCTCCAGCGTCACCTGCTCGACCTCGTTCCTGACCAGTTTCTCGTACGCCTCCACCGGGCTGAATTCAGCCTTGGGCAACGTGCCGAATGCCTGGGACATGGCCGCCGTGGTCTTGGTTTGCTTCATCGCCGCGAAGATTTCCTCGGCCAGATCCTTCAGGCCCATGCCCGCATAGCGCTGCTGGTTGGCCGTCAGCAGATCGGGCAGGCACAGCTCCAGTTCCAGGTTAGTGTCGTAGTCACGCTTGAAGTCGAGCAGCGCATTGACCAGCGTGCCCCATTTGCCTTTGGTGATGCCGATGGAGAACAGGAACAGGATGGTGAAATCGGTGGTTTTCTCGACCACGATGCCCTGGCGCCCCAGATACGCACTGAGCACGCAGGCAGGAATCCCGAAGTCGAGCAGGTTGCCGTCGTCGCCCATGCCGGGGCTGAGGATCGACACCTTGATCGGGTCGAGCATGCAGTAGCCGTCTTCGATGTCGCCAAAGCCGTGCCAGACTTCGTTGGGGTGCAGGACCCAGCAGTTGGGATCGACCTTGAGCCTGCCCGGATCGACTTCGTGGAACGGGATCGCCGTGGCGCCGACCTGTACCGACGGCGGCTGCCAGCAGGAGAAAAACCAGTCGTCGTTGCTCAGCATGTCGCTCTGCATGCGCGAGATGACCTGCCGGAACGCAATGGCCTCTTCGATGGATTCGTTGGTCAGGATGTGCCCGCTGGGCGCTTCCATCATCGCCGAGCTGACATCGCAGGAGGCCATGATCGCGTAGTTGGGCGAGGTCGAGGCATGCATCATGTACGACTCGTTGAAGCGCCCGTGCGGAATCGGGTTGCGCCCGTTGCGCACGTGGATCATCGAGGCCTGGGACAGCGCGGCCAACAGCTTGTGGGTCGACTGCGTGGCGAACACGGTCGGGCGCGATGCATCGTGATCGTCCGGGCTGCCATGCATCGCGAAGCGATCCTTGTACAGCGGGTTGAAGCGCGCGTAGCCATACCAGGCTTCGTCGAAATGCAGGCGGTCGACGCTCTGCCCCAGCAGCTCCTCGACCCGCGTGACGTTGTAGGTCAGGCCGTCGTAAGTGGAGTTGGTGACAATGGCGTGAACCGGCGTCGGATCGATATGACTCTTGACCAGCGGATTGTTGGCGATGGCGGCTTTGACGCCCTCGGCGCTCAGCGTCTGCGGCAGGATCGGGCCAATGATGCCGAAGCGGTTGCGGGTCGGCACCAGGTAGGTCGGAATCGCGCCGGACAGGGTCATCGCATGTTCGGCGGACTTATGGCAGTTGCGGTCACACAGGGCGATCTGGTCGCGGGTAACGCTGGCCATGAGAATGACCCGGTTGGACATCGACGAGCCGTTGGTCACGTAATAGGTACGATGGGCGCCGAACACCTTGGCGGCGTAGCGCTCGCCCTGGCCAATCGGCCCGCTGTGATCGAGCAACGAGCCCAGTTCGCCGACGGAAATCGACAGGTCGGAGCGCAGCAGGTTTTCCCCGAAGAATTCATAGAACGCCCGGCCCGCCGTGCTTTTCAGAAACGCTGTACCGCCCGCGTGCCCCGGGGTATGCCAGGAGTATTCGTAGCTGCGGGCGAACTTTAGCAACGCGCCGAACATCGGTGGCAACACCGCCTGACGGTAGCGCTCGATGGCGGCCATGATCCGCCCGCTCAAGAACCGGCTGGTGTCTTCCGGCAGCCAGATGAAGTCATCGGCGTGCTGCATGACAATCAGCGGCACGTTCGACGCGGTGCTGCGGTCGCTGATCAGAAACACCGGCACACGGGTGTTGCGCTCGCGCAGTGCGGTGAGCAGATCGATGCATTCTTGATGGTCCGGGCTGTCGTCCATTTCCCAGCTCAGCAACACGCACTGGACCGCCGGATCGGTGCTCAGAATCGATTTGGCGTCACTCAGGCTTTCGGAGGTCAAGACGCTGATGGAGCGCTCTTCCACATCAGCGATCAGTTGGATCAGAGCCCGGCCGAACACGCTGCGTTTGTCGGGCTGCTTGCTGACCAGTAACGCCAGCATGCCGAGCAGGTGTCTGTATTCCGTCATGATTGAATCTCCAGTGTGGCCGTGGTCTTGTCATTGAGTGCCAGGTTATTCACCGGGATGGGTTGCCCGATGATGTGCTGCGCCGCGACGGTCTGGGTCGGCACGCTGTTGTTCAGCGCCTCCAGTCTGATCAAGCGGGTATTGACGAAGCCGTACAGGGTGTAGCCGAAGATGGTCGCCACACCGCCGAGCATCAGCGCCTGTTCCCCTGAGCTGTACAGGGCCAGATAGCTGTAGGCGGCGGCGATGTAAGCCACGATGTTGGTAATGAGTGCCTTGTTGGCCGGAACGTTCGAAACCTTTTGCAGGGTCATCAGCGTGGCCATCGACAGGATGTACGGCACCAGATTGGTCACCACCGCCAGATTCACCAGCGTGTCGAACTGTTTGGCCAGGTCAGGGCTGATGGTCAACAACGCCATGGCGGTCTGTATCGCCAGCAGGATCAGCATGCTGATGATCGGTACGCCATGCTTGTTGGCCTTGGCGAAGATCGGCAGAAAGTAACCGGTGTCGGCCGAGCTCTTGAACACCTGTGCGACGGTGAACTGCCAACCCAGCAGCGAGCCGATGCAGGCCAGCACCATCAACCCCATGACGATGTCGCCGATCATTGGCGTGAACATCTTGGCGAACACCAGGCCAAATGGCGCGGTAGAGGACACCAGTTCGGCGTTGTCGACGATGCCGGCGATGACGTTGGTCGACACGATGTAGATCACCGCCGCGCCAAGGGTGCCGCCAAGCACGGCGATGGGCACGTTCTTCTCGGGGTTTTCAACCGCATCGCCGTTGGCACACGCCGATTCCAGGCCCAGAAACGCCCACAGGGTAATCGCCACCGAAGCACCGGCCGCCTCGTACCAGGTCTTGTCGTGCGGGTTCCAGCCGGCTGAATAGATGCTGCTGTCGAACCAGAACCAGCCAACCGTCGACACCAGTACCACCGGGGCAATAACCCCCCAGACGGTCACGGCGCCGATCTTGCCGGTGATGCTCGCCCCGCCGAAGTTGGCGAAGGTGGTAATCCACAACAATGCGATGGTCGCCAGGCCTACTTGCAGGGAGCCCAGTTTTATATCGAATAACGTCTGGATATAACCCACCGCCGTAATACTGATCGCCACGTTGGCAATCAATAGCGACAGGCCATAGGTGTAGTTGGTGATGTAGTTGCCGGATTTGCCGAAGGTGTATTCGGCATAACCGCCCATGCCGCCGGTCTTGCGACTGAGCATGCCGCAGCGGGCGAAGGCATAGGCCAGCGCCAGCGAGCCGGTGGCCGTGATCAGCCAGGAGAGGATGGAAATACCGCCAACTTCCGCAAGCTTGGTAGGCAACAATACGATGCCGGATCCCAACATGTTGACGGCTGTCAACATTGTCAGTTGTCCCACGCTCATTTTCTTTGCGACTGACATTCCGTTGCCTCGGTTGATGAAGTGAGAGGCTTTTAGCTATAGCAAATGTTTCTTACTTAGCAAGGCACGGCAGGCATTTGACTAGCTAGCCAAACGCCATCTTAATAACTTCGAAAGAACGAGCGACTTTATTAAAACCGGACTGAAAACTGCCACTTCGTATGGATGGATGCCCCCTTGATACGCGAGCAGGATAACGCTCGCTAGTCGAAGTCTCTTGATGTAGATCAAGCCACGGGCGAACAGCTGGATATGCGGCGTAGAACCTGTAGGAGCCAGCTGGCTGGCGAAAGCGCTGGGTCAGCAGCGCCTCGATGCCTCTGACCTGACTCATTCGCCAGCCTGCCGGCTGCTACCGATATGCTGGCTTACGAAACGCTGACAACGGCCACGCAATCAGACGAACAACGTGCACAACGCAAACCCGGCGTACCAGACAATCGCGGCGCGGATCAGCAACTCCCAAAGCACGTCCAGACTGCTCACGCCCTCTGCGCCCACCACCGGCGCAGGCACCTCGCCCGCAACGCAGCCAACCCGGGTGATCAGCAGCGACGCGCTGATGTTCCAGTTCAGCAGCTCGCTGAGCATGACCCGACTGACCGCGACAAAGTTGCCCACAAGGGCAAAGCTCGCCGCCAGCAGACGCACCGGTACCCAGTCAAAGGCATGCCGCAATTGCGTGGCACGTTCGCTCAATGCCGGGGTTTTGCCATGTTCGGAGGCCAGTGCCAACAGGCGGTAGGCCAGCGCCGCCACAGGTCCCAGTACGAAATACCAGAAGATCACCGCAAAAAAACCCTGATAAACCTGCCACAGCAGGTACGTCTGCACACCGCCCAGCAGTTGCTCCTCATTGTCGGCCTCAACCCCCAGGTCACGATCGGCGACCAGTACCGCGGCTTCCTGATCACCACGTCGGCAGGCATCGCGGAAAGAGCCAAGATTAGCCTTGATGTTGCCGCGCCCCAGGCTGTAGACCAACACCAGCAGATGAATCGGCAGCGCCAGCCAGCCATAGGCCACCGAGCTGACAATCCACAGCACCAGCGCCAGCACCAACAGCGGCAACAACACCGTCAGGGTCAGAATCCACCACGCACGCTTTGCCGTGCGCGGGTTGGACTCAAGCCGTCCGAGCTGATTCAGCCACGGCCCATCGCGCTGAACACGCTGGCGCAGGGCGGAGAATTTCTCGATCCACACGGCCAACAGCAACACCAGAAAACTCATTACCTGCTCCTTTGATTCAATCCTGCAAAGCCAACCGAAAGCGTGCCCAGTCAAAGCATGGACCCGGATCGGTCTTGCGTCCCGGGGCAACGTCGCTGTGACCGCATATGCGCTGTGTGGTGATCGCCGGCCACGCCGATTGCAGCTGGCGGGTCAGCGTGCTCAGCGCCTGGTACTGAGCGTCGGTGAACGGCTGGTCATCGGTGCCCTCAAGCTCAATACCGATGGAGAAGTCATTGCACGTCTCACGGCCTTCAAATACCGACACCCCGGCATGCCAGGCGCGGTCCAGACAGGAGACGAACTGCGTCAGCTCGCCATCACGTTCGATCAGAAAATGCGCAGAAACCCGCAGCTCGGCGATGCTTTCGAAATACGGGTGCTCGGTGACATCCAGACGGTTCTGGAAAAACGCCTGAACCTTGCCGGTCTTGAACTGCGCGGGAGGCAGGCTGATGTTATGGATCACCAGCAGCGAAATCTCGGCTTCAGGGCGAGCATTGAAATTGGGTGAGGGGCAATGGCGCGCGCCGTGGCACCAGCCCGTGGCAGGGTCCAATCGCATGGAAAGTCCTTAGAGCATCAATCGACAGCGGCCAGTATGCCCGCGATGGGAAAGGATGTGGGGCGCGAATGCTGTGCTTGCTGCTGCGAGCAGCGGCCTGCAGTGCGCGTGGCCGGGGCTGGCGTCCGGGGGACCTTTTGCGCGGCAAACCGGGCTGGCACAGGAAATTTGTCCGGGTCAGCCTTTGAGCTTGCGCAGATTTCCGAGCACCGACTCCAGCGCCCGATCAAACAGCAGCGAATCGTCCAATACGCGGATGGTGCCCCGACGAAATTCCACGGCCAGGCCCATGCGGGTTTTTTCCAGCACCTTCATGCCGGTACGGTTGACGAACACATAGCGCCCGCTCGGCTCGACAATCGCCGCCAGCTTGCAGCGCAACTTGTGGTCTTCGTCTTCCTGGATCTCGACCCAGCTGCCCATGCGCAGGGTATCGACCTGCATCAAGCCTTCATCGTCTTCGGGCAGGTGCAGCGAGGGTTCGCTGAGCACTTGTTCGCCCGGCGCGACCAGCACGATCTCTTCGACCACGGCCATCATCGAGGTACCGTTGACCGACTCGCCAACGGTAGTCTCGGCATCGGCCTCGCGTGCCACATGGTTAAAAGCCTGCACGTGCAGCGCTTCGAGCTGGCTGAAGAATTCGCTGGTGGCAAACGGATCGAACGCCGCACTGCTCAGACCGTCACGCAGCGACTTGAGCAGCCCCGGCACCAGTTCCAGCAGACGCTGACGCGCATCCGGCTCGTCATGGGACTCGACGCTCCAGATCAGCTCATCCATCGCTTGCAGGCCGGCCTTCCACTCGCCGGATTGCTCGCCATGCTTGAGACAGGTCAGCAGCAGCACCTTGCTCCACGCCTCCTGCAGCAGGCGCACCACGACCTCGGGCAGGGTCTTGCCCAGCAGCCGATCATTGAGCGCCTGCTGCACGCGCTGACGCGCAAGCTCAGCCAGTGCGCGGCCTTCCTCGGCATCACGGGTACGCTGCTCGAGCAGCTCGCTGCGGCGGCGCTCGTCGCTGGTAAAGGCCAGGAAATCCACCAGCAGCTCGGTGAAAATCGCCGGGTCGTCGACGAAGTCATGCAGCAAGCGTTGCACGATCTGATCGATACGGGTGTACAGCGAATCGCGCTGGCTGTCGTCACGCCCGCCCCAACCCAAGGCCGCCGATGCGATCTCGTTGAGCAGACGCCGCGCCGGGTGACTGCCACGGCTGAAGAAGCTCTTGTCGATGACCGCGACCTTGAGCATCGGAATCTGCAAGCGGCCAATCAATGCGCGCAGGGAAGCCGGTAGATTGCGGTCGTCGAGGATGAACTCGAACAGCATCGAAATCAGGTTGATCACGTCCTCGTCCATGGTGCCGACGACGCGGAACTTGCCGCTACGCGCACTCACCCGGCCGATCAATTGCTCCAGCTGCGCGCGCAGATCGAAATCATCCGGCGTCTCGGCCCGCGGCACGTATTGCTGCAGATGAGACAGCAGACGCAACAGGTCGGCGCTGGAAATCGCCCTGGCCTCAACGGCGTTATCAGGGCGCGGCGTCAGGTTGCCGCGCACATGCACCAACAGCTCCTGCAAGGCGCCAAACACTTCCTGCACGCTGGTATCGAGCTTCTCGGCGGCCTGCACCAGCGCAGCGTTGTCGGCACGCAGGGCTTCAGCCGAGGGCGCCGGGGCAGCGGAGCGATCAGTCGAACGACGCGATGGCAGGACCTTGAGCTCGGGCAACACGCCAGCGGATATCAGCAACTGGTTGGCTTCTTCGTACAGCTCATCGGCATTGGTCAGCGCGTATTTTTCGAAGAGCTTGAGGATGATCAGCTTGACCTTGATCTCGACACCCAGATTGCGACCTGCCTGCAGGAAAAAATCGCACAGCAGCGTGGGGCCCAACGGGTTGGTCTGGTCGGTCAGCGGCTGCGGGATCAGCTCGTTCAAGCGCGTGGTCAACTGACTCAGCGCAACACCGTCGCGGTTGACGACCTTGGTCACCATGGCATCGACGGCCACCGTGCGCTCCAGGTCATCGTTGTGGACCAGCGCGAGTTTGTCGAAGGAAACGGGTTCGGCGAGGATCGGCTCAGCGATCTCATACTGACCGAGGCGCAGAAACGCCTCGAAGAATTTATCCAGGAAATTGCGCTCGATGCTCTTTCGCTTGAGCCGCAGATCGCGCATGGCCTCGAAGAAAATATTCTGCTCGGCGTTGTTGTGCGCCCGGTCAGCCATTTCGAACAAGGTGTCGTCGGCGTTATCGAACAGCGTCTGCAGGCTCTCCTTGAGCTGCTGCGCGGCCTTGTCACGCACCTGCAACAAAACGACGGGCAGCCGAGCGACAGGCGAAGATCCCGGTTGGTCCGGGCCCGTCTTGCTCAAGGGCACCACTTTACTGTCGTTCTGCATCAAGCACTCCTCTCATCCACCATCACTCGCAACAACCACTGCAACAGCCAAACCTGATCGCAAACAGAGGATCGACCTCTACTTGAACGGCGTTCGATTTTGTAGTCCCTGGGTGTACAGGCGGAACGTCAAAGCCATGACGTCAAATACAAGGCGAATTATGTTTCAAATATCGTCCGCTCGCCAGCGGACTCTTCGTCTCGATTGGAATAATAGGAGTCGACGAAGCGGCACGTGCACCGATAGACCGCGAAAATCGCATTCTGTCGCACAAGCGGTAAAAAAACCGACAGAGTGCAGCAGATGCACGCGTTTGAGCGGTGCAATGCGGGTGGGTTGGTACAGCCACCTGCCTTATACTCCGGCCACTTAGTAAGTGGAGTTCGATATGCCGAATCTATGTCTTGCCGCGCTGACTGCAGAAATCGAAGCCAACGTGCGCCGTGCGTTGCTTGAAGACGTTGGCAGTGGCGACATCACCGCACAACTGATCCCGGCAGAGCGTCTGGCCCGCGCCACGGTAATTTCCCGCGACGACGCAGTGATCGCCGGTACCGCCTGGGTCGACAGTGTCTTTCGCCAGCTGGACCAGCGCGTCGCAGTGCACTGGCAGGTCGCCGACGGCCAGCGGGTCAAACCCAACCAGCCGTTGTTCCACCTGGAAGGCCCGGCCCGCTCCCTGCTCACCGGCGAGCGCAGCGCACTGAACTTCCTGCAGCTGCTATCGGGCGTGGCCACCCGCGCGCAGCGTTACGCCGACATGGTCTCCGACACCCAGGTCAAGCTGCTCGACACCCGCAAAACCCTCCCCGGCCTGCGCCTGGCACAAAAATACGCCGTCACCTGCGGCGGCTGCCATAACCATCGCATCGGCCTGTTCGACGCCTTCCTGATCAAGGAAAACCACATCGCAGCCTGCGGCGGCATCGCCCAGGCCATCACCGCCGCGCACAAGATCGCGCCCGGCAAACCGGTGGAAGTCGAAGTCGAAAGCCTGGACGAACTGCAACAAGCCCTCGACGGCGGCGCCGACATCATCATGCTCGACGAACTTAGCATGGACGACATGCGCCAAGCCGTGCGCCTCACCGCCGGCCGCGCCAAACTCGAAGCCAGCGGCGGCGTCACCGACGCGACATTGCGCAGCATTGCCGAAACCGGAGTGGACTACATCTCGATTGGCACCTTGACCAAAGACGTGAAGGCGGTGGATCTGTCGATGCGGTTGAGTGTTTGAGGACCTTTCCCTGAAAGGAATGAGCTAGCCCGCGATCGCACCTGTAGGAGTGAGCTTGCTCGCGATTGCACCTGTAGGAGTGAGCTTGCTCGCGATTGCACCTGTAGGAGTGAGCTTGCTCGCGATTTCACCTGTAGGAGTGAGCTTGCTCGCGATTTCATTCTGTCAGGCGCGAACATGAGCCTGACACACCGCCATCGCCAGCAAGCTCACTTCTACGTTCAGCAGCGCTTGAAACGAAAAAGCCCGGTCGCGAGGACCGGGCTTTTTGTGTTTCTGGTGCCGAAAATAGGAATCGAACCTACGACCTTCGCGTTACGAGTGCGCTGCTCTACCGACTGAGCTATTTCGGCATAGGAAAGATCTTAAGCCGGCGCTATACCGAAGTCAGGCCTTTCCGTCGACCGATTAAGGCGCGCAACCACCCTGACCTTTTTTCAGACCACGGCTCACATCACAAATAGTGCCTGATTCAACCCACTTGATGTTGGCATCTCCTGCCGCGAATGTAGGAGTGTGGATAACGGTCAGCTTCACGCCAGCAGCTGTTGTAGCGGTACTGGTGGCAGTAATCGCACCGGCTGCGGAAACCGCCAAGCCGGTTGCGTTTGCGGTGTCAACGGCAGCTGGAACGCCACCGGTGCCGCCGGCGCCACAGGCAGTCAAAGATCCGGTTTCCTGAGCGCAGAGGCTAACAGCGTTTTGGTAGGCGCTGATATCGGAAATTGTGGCGGATGCCTTCGCACGCGACGTGTAATCGCTGTATTGCGGAATGGCCACTGCAGCCAAGATGCCGATGATCGCTACCACGATCATCAGTTCGATCAACGTAAAACCTTTTTGTGCATTCATTATCAACTACTCCAGGCGTCAAAGGATTTGCCTTGCTAAGAGCACAGCACAGAACGTGCCAAAATTTTATTTACGAAAACAGGATAAGACGCGGCAAGAGCCTTCTTTAGGCCGTTCCCGAATCTGCAGAAACTGACATTTTTTGTCACGTGGCGGTTGGGGCATTTGGCAGCAAAGCCCGACTACGCTATAAACCAACCACTGTCTGCGTTTGGTGGCTTTATGACTGATGTTGTACTCACTGGTTTGGCTAAGCAGCTTGTCGTGGCTGAACTACTCAATGAAAAAACTGCGCAGCAGGCTTACCAACAGGCACGCCGTGACAAGGTTTCGCTGGTCAGCTATCTGGTCCAGAACAAAATAGTAAACAGCTTGGTGCTTGCCGAAATGGCGTCCGAGCAATTTGGGCTGCCGTTTCTTGACCTGAGCACGCTTGAGAAGGAAAGCCAGCCTAAAGGGCTGGTCAGCGAAAAACTCGTTCGCCAGCATTCCGCCATGCCACTGTGGCGCCGTGGCAACAAATTGTTCGTCGGCGTTTCGGACCCAACGAATCATCAAGCGATCACCGACATTCAGTTCAGCACTGGCCTAAACACGGAAGCGATCCTTGTAGAAGACGACAAACTCAGTGTGGCCATCGACAAGCTGTTCGACACCCACGGAGGCCTCAGTGAGATGGCCGATGTCGATCTCAGTCTCGAGATAGTGTCCGCAGCCGAAAGCAAGGAAGCAACGCTGGATGAAGTGGATTCGGAAGACGCCCCTGTCGTTCGATTCGTCAATAAAATGCTAATGGATGCGATTCGCTTGGGCTCCTCGGATCTACATTTCGAGCCCTATGAAAAAACATTCCGCGTACGACTGCGCACCGACGGTATTCTTCATGAGGTCGCCAAGCCGCCAACACAGCTTTCTGGACGCATAGCGGCCCGGTTGAAGGTGATGGCAGGACTGGACATTTCAGAGCGACGAAAACCTCAAGACGGCCGAATCAAACTTCGTATCTCCAAAACACGCGCGATTGATTTTCGAGTCAATACCTTACCCACCCTGTGGGGCGAGAAGATTGTCATGCGGATCCTCGACCCTACCAGCGCACAGATGGGTATCGATGCCCTAGGCTATGAGCCGGAGCAAAAAGAACTGTACCTGCAGGCACTTCGGCAACCACAAGGGATGATTCTCGTCACCGGCCCAACTGGCTCCGGCAAAACCGTTTCCCTGTACACAGGCCTTAATATCCTCAATACCGTGGACATCAACATTTCCACTGCCGAAGATCCCGTCGAGATCAACCTGGAAGGTATTAACCAGGTCAACGTAAACCCAAGACAAGGCATGGACTTCTCACAAGCGCTTCGTGCATTTTTGCGTCAGGACCCTGACGTGATCATGGTAGGCGAGATCCGTGACCTGGAGACAGCCGAGATCGCCATCAAGGCCTCGCAGACCGGCCACATGGTCTTATCAACGCTCCACACCAACAGCGCAGCGGAAACCCTAACCCGCTTGCACCATATGGGCATCGCCGCATTCAACATTGCAACTGCTATCAACCTGATCATTGCTCAACGGCTTGCGCGCAAATTATGTCCGCATTGCAAGAAGGAAATCGACGTACCCCGCGAGACACTGTTGGCGGAAGGCTTCCCGGAAGACAAAATCGGCACGTTCAGCTTGTACTCTCCAGCAGGTTGCGAACACTGCAACGGAGGATATAAAGGCCGCGTGGGTATCTACGAAGTGGTGAAAAACACCCCAGCTCTTGAAAGAATCATTATGGAAGAGGGCAACTCCATTGAAATTTCCGCACAAATGCGAAGGGACGGGTTTAATGACCTTCGCACCTCGGGCCTGATGAAGGCCATGCAAGGGTTGACGAGTCTTGAGGAAATCAACCGGGTGACCAAGGACTGAACATGGCGACCAAAGTAGTAAAGGCCAGCGTTTACACTTGGGAGGGCCTTGACAAGAAAGGTACCAAGATAACCGGAGAGCTGTCTGGACATAATCCGGCCCTAATCAAGGCCCAATTACGCAAGCAAGGAATAAACCCGACTAAAGTCAGAAAAAAAACGATCTCGATTTTCGGCGCGGGCAAAAAGATCAAACCGTTGGACATTGCCTTCTTCAGCCGGCAAATGGCGACGATGATGAAAGCGGGCGTACCATTGCTTCAATCCTTCGACATCATAAGCGAGGGCTCCGACAATCCAAACATGCGCAAATTGGTCGACGATCTAAAGCAAGACGTTGCAGCTGGCAATAGTTTTGCTACGGCGCTGAGGAGAAAACCACAATATTTCGACGACCTCTTCTGCAATCTCGTAGATGCGGGCGAGCAAGCAGGCGCTCTGGAGTCTCTGCTGGACCGAGTTGCAACCTACAAAGAAAAAACCGAGCAACTCAAAGCCAAAATCAAAAAAGCGATGACCTATCCGATTGCGGTGATGATCGTGGCATTTATTGTCACCGGCATTCTTCTGATTAAGGTCGTCCCACAATTTCAAGCCATTTTCACCAGCTTCGGCGCGGACCTGCCAGCTTTTACGAAAATGGTCGTTGCGCTTTCTCAGTTCGTTCAGGACAGTTGGTACTACATCCTCGCAGGTCTGTTTGTAGTCATGTTCCTTTTTCGACGTGCATATAAGACCTCTGAGAAGTTTCGCGACTGGATGGATAAACTCTTGCTCAAACTGCCTGTCATTGGTCCGCTCACCTATAAATCTGCTGTAGCCCGTTACGCTCGGACGTTGGCGACCACGTTCGCGGCGGGCGTGCCTTTGGTGGAAGCATTAGACTCAGTAGCCGGCGCAACGGGCAATGTTGTATTCAGAAACGCCGTTAACAAAGTGAAGCAGGACGTCTCGACAGGCATGCAGCTGAACTTCTCAATGCGTAGCACGGGGGTGTTCCCGATGCTCGCCGTCCAGATGACCTCCATCGGAGAAGAGTCCGGCGCATTGGATACAATGCTGGACAAGGTCGCAACCTACTATGAGGATGAGGTCGACAACATGGTCGACAGCCTTACCAGCCTCATGGAACCCATGATTATGGCTGTGCTTGGTGTAATTGTAGGCGGTCTTGTTCTGGCCATGTACCTCCCCATATTCCAGCTCGGAAACGTCGTCTAACCATGCCCCTCCTCGACCTTCTGGCCAGCTCCCCGCTGGCCTTCGTTTTATGCTCGCTGGTTCTGGGGCTGCTGGTAGGTAGTTTCCTCAACGTGGTGGTTTATCGCCTGCCAAAAATGATGATCCGCGACTGGAAGATCCAGGCTCGCGAGGTGCTGGAACTCCCAGCCGAACCGCAAACCGAGACCTTCAACCTGATCCTCCCCCATTCCCGCTGCCCGCACTGCGCGCACAAGATTCGCGCGTGGGAGAACTTGCCGGTGGTGAGTTATCTGTTGCTGGGTGGCAAGTGTTCGAGTTGCAAGGCGCCGATCAGCAAACGGTATCCGTTGGTGGAACTGGTCTGTGGCTTGATGTCGGCGTTCATTGCCTGGCATTTCGGCTTCGGCTGGCAGGCCGGCGCTGTGCTGGTGTTGAGTTGGGGCCTGTTGGCGATGAGTCTGATTGACGCCGATCATCAGCTGTTACCGGATGCGATCGTGCTGCCTCTGCTGTGGCTGGGGCTGATCGTCAATGGGTTCGGGCTGTTCGCTTCGCTGACGGATGCCCTGCGGGGCGCGGTGTTCGGTTATCTGGTGTTGTGGGTGGTGTTCTGGCTGTTCAAGCTGATCACCGGTAAGGAAGGCATGGGTTACGGCGACTTCAAGCTGCTGGCGATGCTCGGGGCTTGGGGTGGCTGGCAGATTCTGCCGTTGACGATTCTGTTGTCATCGATTGTCGGTGCGGTGTTGGGCCTGATTCTGTTGCGTTTGCGCAATGTCGAGACCAGTACACCGATTCCCTTCGGTCCCTATTTGGCCATCGCGGGCTGGATCGCATTGCTCTGGGGTGATCAAATAACCACCTCGTATTTGCAGATCGCCGGTTTCAGATGACTTCTCACGCAGCAACCCCGTGGATCCTCGGCCTTACCGGGGGCATCGGCAGTGGCAAGAGCGCGGCGGCGCAGTGCTTCGTCGACCTGGGCGTGCATCTGGTGGATGCCGATAATGCCGCTCGCTGGGTCGTCGAGCCGGGGCGCCCTGCCCTGGCGCAGATCGCTGAACGGTTTGGCGCGGGGGTGTTGCAGGCTGACGGCACGCTGAACCGCGCAGCGTTGCGCGAGCTGATTTTCAAGGACCCGCCGCAGCGACTCTGGCTCGAAGGCCTGTTGCATCCGCTGATTCGCGAGGAGATCACACAGTACCTGGCGCGCGCGCAGTCACCCTACGCGATTCTGGTATCGCCGCTGTTGCTGGAAACCACCCAGCATCAGATGGTCAAGCGAGTGCTGGTAATCGACGTGCCGGAGGCAGTCCAGATCCAGCGTACGGTGCTGCGCGACAAGACCAACGAGGAGCAGGTGCGGGCGATTCTCAAGGCGCAGGCCACTCGCCAGGAGCGTCTGAACCGAGCCGATGACGTGATCATCAATGACCGCGATCCGGCGTGGCTGAAAAGCGAAGTCGAGCGACTGCATCACTTTTATCTAACTTTGCGTGGAGGCCAATGATGAGCCAACCAATGACCGTCGATTGCCCAACCTGCGGAGCCCCTGTGGAATGGAAACCGGAAAGCAAGTTCCGGCCGTTCTGCTCGGACCGTTGCAAACTGATCGACCTGGGCGCCTGGGCGTCGGAGGAACACGCGATTCCGGTGGCGCCGGACGCTGAGGATGAGTTGTTCTCGGGCGATTTCGATCCAAGGCAGCATTGATTACCGATTTTTGTCCGCAGGGCGATCTGCCGCGCAGCAGCACTCAGATACGCTTTACCTGATACGGCCGATGCGCCTGGTCTGCTGCCGGTTCCCGGCAGATCGTCAGCGAGCTGGACGCCCACGGCCTGCGGCCAGAATCAATGGCATTCAAAACAGTAACAACATCCCGTCAAGCGTCGCCATCCTCCTTCCAGGGCGCCGCCAGGTAACGCGTGCGGTTGAAGGTTTCCAGCCACTCGGGGCAAAACACCACCAGCGCGGTGACGATCATCCCGTTGATGAACGCCTCGGGGAAGATGATCAGCCACAGGTAGCCGACGAAATCCCCCAGCCACTCGGGCATGGCAAACAGTCCGTCATGCCACAGCAAGCCCATCGCGACCAGCAGACAGATCAGCGCCGCCAGGGCAGCGGCAAAAAAACCCGAGCAAAAAATGTAGGTGAACGGGTTCTTCGGTTGGGCGCGCTCGACGACCAGTGAGCAGGCTTCGGTGATCAGCACCGGCATCACCACCAACAGCACCCCGTTGACCCCCAGCGAAGCCAGGTCCTGACGCCCCATCGCCAGCATGCCCAGCTGTGCGATCAAACCGCCGATAATCGCCAGCGGCCAGTCCAGCAGCAGCGTCACGGCGGTCATGCCCAGAAAGTGGTAGGACACGCCGGTATCGAAATCGCGACGCATCAGCCACAGCAGGAATAACGCAAAGACAGTGCCGAAGAATAGGTGCTGGCGTCGACTGTCGGTGAACAACTCAACCCAGGGACAGCGCCAGAGCGCCCACACCAGCATCGGCACGTACAGCAGCCAGGCGAGGGTCATGGTGTGCGGGGTAAGGACTTGGGCGCCGATCATGGTGGTGGTTTTTGGCGGTGAGGTATGAGTGGAGTCTAGACCTCCGGAGGCCAGCCATTGGTCATCATTCGCCCGATGAAGCCTATTGACCGAGCACATGGAAAACCCCTGTAGCCGCACGGCTTGCCGGCGGTGGCGTCGTTGAGATCGCTACCGCCGGCAAGCCGTGCTGCTACAGGGGTTGAGCTGCGTGAGGGGGTTAACCCCCTGCGAGCGGGGTTAATCCAGCGTTGCGTAGGGTTAACCCAGCTTACGCTGCGGCGCGCCGTGGACCATGGTGTAGGCGTAGTCGACGCCCATGCCGTAGGCACCGCTGTGTTCCAGTACCAGTTCCATCACTGCTTCGTAGGTCTCTTTGTGAGCCCAGTCGCGCTGGAATTCGAGCAGCACTTGTTGCCAGGTCACAGGCACGGCGCCGGCTTGAATCATCCGCTGCACCGACATGTCGTGGGCTTCTTTGGTGGTGCCGCCGGAGGCGTCGGTGACGATGTACACCTCGTAGCCTTCCGCCAGTGCATCGAGGGTCGGGAAGTTCAGGCAGACCTCGGTCCA
>NZ_JBJDOA010000020.1:57967-81683 GCF_044900785.1 Pseudomonas sp. NPDC087358 | reverse complement strand
GCCGGTTCCCGGCAGATCGTCAGCAAGCTGGACTCCCACGCCCTCCGGGCAGAAGCGGGTGGTGGTGATCACTGAATCGGAGCATGTCTCAGGGGTGTGGTGCATGACGATTTGCTTCTGGCCGAAGGCCGTAGGAGCCAGCTTGCTGGCGAATGGGGTGGGTCAGTCACCTCGATGGCCACTGACACGCCGCTTTCGCCAGCAAGCCGGCTCCTACAGTGGGTTTGCGCTGTGTCAGGTACCTGGTAGTGACTGGCTGACCGCATTTCGTCAGGTCAGGCGTGTTGGCAGGTCTGATCGTTCCCACGCTCCGCGTGGGAACGCATCCCCTGACGCTCCGCGTCGGCCTTCGCTCCGGGAGTGGACGCCAAGCGTCCAGGGAGGCATTACCACGCGGAGCGTGGGAACGATCAGCGGTGGCTAACCACCGTGTTTCGTCAGGTCAGGCGTGTTGGCAGGTTTGCTGCCGGTTCCCGGCAGATCGTCAGCAAGCTGGACTCCCACGCCCTCCGGGCAGAAGCGGGTGGTGGTGATCACTGAATCGGAGCATGTCTCAGGGGTGTGGTGCATGACGATTTGCTTCTGGCCGAAGGCCGTAGGAGCCAGCTTGCTGGCGAATGGGGTGGGTCAGTCACCTCGATGGCCACTGACACGCCGCTTTCGCCAGCAAGCCGGCTCCTACAGTGGGTTTGCGCTGTGTCAGGTACCTGGTAGTGACTGGCTGACCGCATTTCGTCAGGTCAGGCGTGTTGGCAGGTTTGCTGCCGGTTCCCGGCAGATCGTCAGCAAGCTGGACTCCCACGCCCTCCGGGCAGAAGCGGGTGGTGGTGATCACTGAATCGGAGCATGTCTCAGGGGGTGTGGTGCATGACGATTTGCTTCTGGCCGAAGGCCGTAGGAGCCAGCTTGCTGGCGAATGGGGTGGGTCAGTCACCTCGATGGCGACTGACACGCCGCTTTCGCCAGCAAGCCGGCTCCTATAGTGGGTTTGCGCTGTGTCAGGTACCTGGTAGTGACTGGCTGACCGCATTCGTCAGGTCAGTCGCGTTTCTGATCGTTCCCACGCTCCGCGTGGGAACGCATCCCCTGACGCTCCGCGTCGGCCTTCGTTCCGGGAGTGGACGCGAAGCGTCCAGGGCGGCATTACCACGCGGAGCGTGGGAACGATCAGCGGTGGCTGAACCACCGTGTTTCGTCAGGTCAGGCGTGTTGGCAGGGTTTGCTGCCGGTTCCCGGCAGATCGTCAGCAAGCTGGACTCCCACGCCCTCCGGGCAGAAGCGGGTGGCGGTGATCACCGAATCGGAGCATGTCTCAGGGGGTGTGGTGCATGACGATTTGCTTCTGGCCGAAGGCCGTAGGAGCCAGCTTGCTGGCGAATGGGGTGGGTCAGTCACCTCGATAGCGACTGGTCCAGCGCGTTCGCCAGCAAGCCGGCTCCTACAATGGTTGCGGTGGGTCAGGTGCCTTGTTGGCGGCCGACTCGGCGCGTTCGCGGCAGGCCGGCTCATACGCTGGTTTGGGGTTGCGGGGCTTTGCTTATTTGCCCAGCACCTTGCGGTAGACCTCCAGCGTCTGCCGGGCGCATTCGTGCCAGGTGTATTGCCGGGCGCGGGCGATGCCCAGTTCGATCTTTTGCTCGCGCAGCTGCGGCTGGTTCAGCAGTGCCTGCATGGCTGCGGCGATGCTGTCGACGTCATACGGATCGACCAGCCAGGCCGCATCACCGGCGACTTCCGGCAGCGAGGTGCTGTTGGATGCGATCACCGGACAGCGCGCGGCGAAGGCTTCGATCACCGGCAGGCCGAAACCCTCGTACAAGGACGGGAAGGTGAGGGCGACGGCGCTTTGCAGCAGCGCCATGACGTCCGACTGCGGCAGGTAGCTCAACCAGCGACCTTCGCCGCGTTGTTCCAACTGATGCAGCTTGGGCAGCAAGTCTTCGTTGTTCCAGCCGTCGCGGCCGACGATGACCAGCGGATGCTCTTTACGGACATCGGCAGGCAGTTGTTCGAAGGCTTGTAGGATGCGCGGCAGGTTTTTGCGTGGCTGCAGGGTGCCGATGAACAGGAAGAAGCCCGGCTTCAGCCCATGCTTTTCAAGAACGGCGCTGCAGGTATCGGCATCGACGCGCTCGAAATACACCGGTTCCACGCCCAGCGGGGTCACGCTGATGCGCTCCGGGGCCAGTCCCAGGTGCTCGACCATGTCCTGTTTGCTGAACTCGGAAATGGTGATGATGTGATCGGACTGACGGATCGCCACGTTGAACAACCAGCTTTTCAGGCTGCGCAGGTCGTTTTTGATCCACTCCGGGTGCAGCATGGGGATCACGTCCATCACGCTGGAGACCGTGGGCACGCCGGCGATACGCGGAATGTGATGGTCGGGGGCATGGAACAGATCGACGTCTTTGCGAATTGCCGAGGAGTTGCGCAGGGGCAGTTTCAGAAAGCCGCTGA
This sequence comes from Pseudomonas sp. NPDC087358, assembly GCF_044900785.1. NCBI lineage: Bacteria > Pseudomonadati > Pseudomonadota > Gammaproteobacteria > Pseudomonadales > Pseudomonadaceae > Pseudomonas > Pseudomonas sp. NPDC087358. The sequence continues at coordinate 79,223 of NZ_JBJDOA010000020.1, read as the reverse complement.
GCAAGGCATGTACCGGGAAACGCGGGGCCAGTTGTTGCGGTTGGCCGCATGCCAGCGTCGGCAGGTCCCGACCGAACGCGTACGGTTTGATCTGCACATCCGCCTGGTTTGCTGCGATGTCGCTAAGCCCTTGCCATAACGCGCGGGAATAAGTGCCGATGCCGTCCAGGTGCCCGGCGCGTTCGCCGGCAGCCCAAACGGTGCAGCCCAAGCCAATTTCCATGTGTTGTTGTTCTCGAATCAAAGTGTCATGCGAAGACGTTGCCGCCGCTGCCTGGTGGCCCGTGGCGGCGAGTTGCACTCAGGGGGTGGTGTTGGTCTGGGCGCGCCAGTAGTCCAGCAATTGGCTCAGGGTCGTTTCCAGGGCAATCGCTGGCTGCCATCCGGTGGTCTGTTTGAGCAACGTGTTATTGCCCACCGCGATCGGGATGTCGGATGGACGCAAGCGATCCGGGTCCAGCTCAACGCTGATGGGCACATTGCTCTGCAACAGCAGCAGGTCGAGCACGTCGCGAATCCTGCGCGACTGGCCGCTGGCTATGTTCAGGCACAGCGGGTGGCCTTTGTCGTCGGCCAGCTTGAGCAGTTCGATGTAGGCATCGCAGACATCCTGCACATCGAGGAAATCGCGGACGGCTTCAAGATTGCCGACCTTGAGCACCGGCGCCTGCTGGCCCGCCTCGATCAACGCGATCTGGCGAGCAAAGGATGCCGTAACGAAGTCAGCGCTCTGCTGGGCGCCAATGTGGTTGAACGGCCGGGCGATCACGCCGTTCAGGCCCTGGCGGAAATACTCACGAAACGCATATTCGGCCGCTACCTTACTGGCCGCGTATGGGTTAAGGGGCTCTGGAAGGGTGTCTTCAGTCACGGCGATGCCGGACTTGAACGCCGCGCCGTAGACTTCCGAGGAGCTGGGGAACAGCGTGAAGGCGTCCGGGGCCTGCAGCCTGACGGCTTCGAGCAGGTTCATGCTGCCCATGACGTTGGTTTGCCAGGTCAGCAGCGGCTCCTTGAAGCTGGTCGGCACATGGGAAATGGCCGCCAGGTGAATGACGTGCGTCGGCTGGGCATCGGCGACCGCTTTTGACAGCGCGCCCGCGTCTCGGATGTCACAGCTCAGGTATTGGTCGGCAATGCCTTGCGCAGGACTGACGTTGCCACCCAGAGCGATGACTTCATAACCGGCATTCTGCAAGCGGCCGGTGAGAATCTTGCCAACGAAGCCGTTGGCGCCTGTCAGTAGTAGGCGTGGCATGAGGTCTTACTCCTTCGCTGGAGAAATCAGGTCAAGCTGCTCAAGCCACAGCGCCAGCGCTGTCTGCAGGTTTTGACGCTCGTAGCGCAGCAGGTTTCGCTGGCCTGCGGCAATCATCGCCTCATACAGGCCCGGCTCGGTGTTCAGAAAATGCGCCGCCATGGCGAAATCCACCGGGTCGTCGCTTTCGAGCAGCAAGCCGCCTTCCCCCAGCGTGTCGGGGATATTCGAGCGAGCCTGTGTGACCACTGGAAGCGAAGCATAGTTCGCTTCCAGCAGCGGCATGCAGAAGCCTTCGTGGGCGCTGGCGCACCAGTATTGATGGGCGTGCTGGTACAGCCAGCGCAGTTCGGCTTCGGAGCACTTGCCGACCAGCAATACGCTGTCTTCCAGGCCCAGGTTACGTACATGCAGCTGCAGGCCGCGTGCATAGGCCTCGCTGGTGGTGCCACCGACGATGATCAAGCGTTGCGCCGGCAGCGGTGAAGGCTCTTGAGCCAGCTCCTGCGCCGCTTGCTGGGCCTGCAACAGATGATAGAAGGCTTCGATCAACAGGTATTGGCGTTTGTTTTCGGCCAGTCGGCCAACCGCCAGATAAAGACGGGTGTCGTCCGGCAGATGACGCATGAACGCCGGCTGGCTCTTGGTGCCCTCCAGGCGTCGGGTGTCGACCAGCAGCGGCAGGGTCTTGCTGCGGGTGTAGCCCGCTTCCTTGAGCTCGCTTTCGTTGAGCGGCGAGTCGGCCAGCGCGTGAACGAATTCCTCGCGCCATTCGCGCAGTTGTTCAAGCCCCAGCTGCGCATAGCGGCGCAACCCGCCGCCGGCAGGGAAGAACTCCGGCGGCGTGATGTTGTGGTAGACCATGGCTTTCTTGCATTTTTGCTGCAGCAGCCACGGGCCGTGGTCGTGGCCCATGGAGTGGTGGTACATCAGCAGATCGCACTGTGAGGAATGAAAGGTGCGCGCAGGCAAGACCTGGCCGGCCATTTGCTCGGGAATGCTGAAGCTGTAGATGTCCGATTCGAAACCCAGGTCGCGCAGCAGGCTGCGGGTGAACAGCAAACCGTTGGTAACCCCGTCTCCCGCTGCGACCGTTGCTGCAAATTGATCGATACGCTTTGTTGTCATATCAGGCCCTTGCGAGCCGTGACCGCGTAATCCTGCGGGCCGTAGAACAATGCGTCACAACGACGGGCGACTTCGCTGTCCTCGTTGAGCGCGTACTCTCGCGGGATGGGATTGAGGCGGTGGATCTCCACGTGCTCAAAGCCCTTGAATTCGACCAGGAATTCGGTGAACGCCGGCGGCAGTGGATGGATATGCGTGGGGTCGGTGTGGAAGTGCGTCGCCGCGCTGATGATGTTTTCCGGGTTCGGGGTCTCGAAAATGATCGTGCCTCCCGGCGCCAGGACACGCTGGCACTGGTCGAGCAGAATGTTGAACTGCTCGAAGCTCAAGTGCTCGATCACGTGGAACGCGGACACCGCAGCGATGCTGTTCTCCGGCTGTTCGGCCAGCCAGACCAGCGCATCCTGTTGCACGGCCTTCAGGCCTTGCTCATGACAGGCCTCGACGTTCATCGAGTTGAGGTCGATGCCGATGCGTGCGTAGGCATCGGGCAGCATGTTCAGCCATTCGCCGCGACCGCAACCGATGTCCACCAGCGGCAAGCCGGCGTTGAGCGGCTCGATGCTTTCAAGGATCGGCAGGTAGTAGGACTGGCGCTCGCGGATGGTTTCGGCGTCACCACGGAAGCGGTTCTCGAAGGCCAGGTAAAAACTGTCCGGAATGCTGCTGGGCACCAGGTTCGACGCCGCCGGCTGGGTGGCGACCACGGTCGAGTCCGCTGGCGCTGCAGTCATTTGGCGTGGCGCACGTTCCAGGTGACCCAGGCGGGCACGCAGTTCCTGCTGGATCAGGCGTTGCTGGTCCAGGTCCGACTCCAGGCGCTTGATGTAGTCGGTCTGTTGACCGAACGCGACATTCTGGCTGTCCAGCGCGACTTGCTGGGCTTTCAGATAGCCATTGAGTTCATTCAGGTAGCCGCCCAGCTCTTCGAGATGCTGGTTGTGGATCTGGATCTGGCGCGCCTGATTTTCGAGTTGATCACGTTGTACCGCCAGGCCGTCGTTCTGCAGCTTGTGCTGACGCGTCAGCAGATCCATGCGAGCGACGTAGTAACGACTGCGCGGCTCGATGGAGGCGATAGCGTAGGCGCTCAGCAACAGCTTGCCGACCACCGGAATGCGCCGCAGGGTGTTTTTCAGTTTGGCTTTGCGCAGGCCATGCACTTCAGTGCCGTGGGCCATGCCTGCTGGCGAATAACGCAAGCCGGCCAGAACTTCGAACTTGTCGAAGCCGGAGCGCAGTTGATGCAGGCCTTGCTGGATTTCGCTGCGTTCGGCCTTGCGGCCCAGCAGGCTCGGATACGCAGCCAGCAGCAGCGGCTCGTCATCGAGCTGAATCAGCTCCATCCAGCGGTAAGGACGGTCGAAGACCTGGGCTGGAGACGGGTCGAATGCCGGTAGCGGGCGCTCGCGGGTGTCCAGCTTATAACGCTGAACCTCTGCTTCAATTCGGCGGTTGAGTTCCTGGAAGTCGAGGTCAGGGTTATTGGGTATTAGCATTGCTTACGTATCCGTCGGTAGTCTCGGTCGGGGCAGCCAGCTGTTCCAGCGTAGGCGCCAGATCACAGATGCCGCCAAAGAAAGTCCCGGTGATGCCGGCAACTTCAAAGCCGATGGCGTTATCGTGCCAGTGATAGCAGTTGGTGGTGTGATCGGCGCCGTCGTGCAGCGCCAAGGTAATGGTGTACTTCCCCGGCGCGAGCCGCATCGGAAAACGATACCGCAGGGTCCGGCGCTCGCCTGCCTTCATGGCAATCGGGAAGTTCAGGTAATGACTGTTGGTGCCGAAGATATCCTGGCCGAAACGGTCGCGAATCATCAGGCCCAGTGAAATGTCCTGCAGGTCGTGGTCGGCGGCGATGGTCACGTCAAGCTGGCCATTGTCGCCGCTGGCCAGAATGGTGCTTTGGGAGTTCTCGCCAACGAAGGTGACGTTCTCCATGTACGCCTGGCGCGAGCCGTACCCGTGCTCTTCGATATGGCGACGTTCGCTGTAGTCTTCGTCGTCAGCGCCGAGCAGCTGGTTGTAGATGTTCACTGCGTCTTCAGGGTGGCCGTCAGCGACCACTTTGCCGCCGCTGAGCACGATGGCGCGGTCGCAGATCATCTTCACGGCGTTCAGGTCGTGGGATACGAAGATGATCGAACCCCCCTTGGCGCGGAATTCCTTGATACGGCGCATGCACTTCTGCTGGAAGTGACCATCGCCGACCGAAAGGGCCTCATCGATCAGGAACGTGTCGGGATCTGCATGGATCGCGATGGAAAACGCCAGGCGCATGTTCATGCCGGACGAATAGGTACGAATCGGTTCGTGAATGAACGGGCCCAGTTCGGAGAACTCGACAATGGCGTCGCGGCGTTCATCGATCTGCTGGCGCGTCATACCCAGCAGCAGGCCGTTGCCGATGATGTTCTGCAGGCCACTGAGGTTCGGGTCGAAGCCGGTGCCCAGCTCCAGCAACCCGGTGACCCGGCCGGTGATCCTGATCTGGCCGGCATCGGGAAGCAGCACGCCGTTGAGCATTTTCAGCAGGGTGGACTTGCCGGCACCGTTACGCCCGAGGATGCCCAGTGTTTCCCCGCTCTGGACGCGGAAGGTGACGTTGTCCAGTGCGCGATGCGTGCGATGGAAACTGCGGCGCAGAACGATTTCCTTGAGCCGGTGCCAGGGTCTGCTGTAGAGCTTGAACTCCTTACAGACGTTTTCCACTTCAAGCATGCGTGCAACTCTTAATCAAAGGGGGTGTTTTCAGGCGCGGCCGACCGCACGGGGGCTCGCACTGAAGAATCAGGAGGCGGAGCCTAACATGAGTGGTTGTCTGGAGCATTATTGTCGCCGTGTTCCGGCGCTTTGCGATCAAACGTGAGGTTGACCGCGGCGACGCCCGGATGGGGCGCCGCTCGTCTATTGCGAGGGTTACAGCCTAGTGTTCGATAGCCTCGATCGAAATCTTCATCAGGCCCAACCCGAGCGTGCGCTTATCGGCGTTCAGGGCCAATTGCGCCGGGCTGGTTGGTTCTGGCACATCAAAGCTGATGCTGCTTGAACGCTGTGGGTTTTCGATCTCGAAGACAAACTCGCCGGGTTGATCGTTCGGGGCGAATTTTTTAATGCCGGTACCGGCATGCAGAGTGAAATCCCTGCCGATGTTTGGCCCGAATGCCAGCGCCTGCATGTGCAGTCGATATCGGTCCGGCAGCGGCCTGGTGAAGTCCAAGCGTACCTGCCGGGCGGTGGACCATGCACCCCAGTTCTCCGGTGGGGCGATACCTTCGCTGTGGCTGACCAGCCCAGGCGTGAGGGGGTATCGAAAATCCAGGTCCGGCCCACTGATGACGTGGGTCAGGGCGAAGCCGGGCATGACCACCTGCTTGCGGCCGTTAGCAAGAGGCACGTAATCGCCGATGGACAGCACCCAGGTCTTGTGTGCCGGCAGGCCCTGAAAGTCATAGTGGTTGTCTTCGCTGACTTGCAGGTGAGTGATGTCTGCATTGTCCATATAGAACGTGGCCTTGAGCAGCCCGCCCATGTCGGTGCCGATAACCACCACCTGGGAGCGCTCTGTCGGGGTCAGGTATTCGCGGGCGAAGGTGCCAGCACTGTCATAGACATCGGGTATCAGGTGAGCGCGCTGTTCGAGAGTGACCCACACGTTGGATATCACAACGCCTAGTGGCATTGCACAAAAAATGAACAATGCTGCGCCCAGTCGTGCGGAACGCATCCATGCGAGCAGGGCGAAAAGTCCTGTCGCGCTCATCAGATAGAATGTGCCGCGGTTGAACGTCAGGCCACGCAATTCCGGGCTGTCGATCACACTCGGCGCAAAAGGCGCCATCTGCGTGCAAATGGCGTAGAGCATTGGCAGGCCGACCACTACCCCGAGCACGACTCTCCATCTGCCGGGGCTTTGGGGCACGTTTGCGTCGAGGCGCGACGCCACCACGATCCAAAACAGCGGGAACATGAAGTCGTAATAACGCATGTGCAGGCGGGTGATGGACTCGAAAACGCTGGAGTTGATGACGGAGGCGGAGAACAGCGCCACCACCGGCACCAGGTTGGCGATGAGCAGCACTGCCAGCACCGCCAGGCGCTGGGAATCGCCCATCCGGTGCCGAGCAGCGAGCGAAGAAATGCTCAGTTGCAGCGATACCGCCAGCGGCAGTCCGACAATCAGGCAAAGCGCCAACAGGTGACCACGAACACTCTCGATCGTGAGCATCGCCAGTTCGATCGCGCGCTCAAGCCCCGAGGTGGTAGTGGAAGCGATCTTGTTATACGACGGCCCGAAGAAGGTGAGACCGGAAGGTCCGGCAATCAGCAGGCTCAGGGCGAACTTGGCGACCAGCGCCGCCAGCAGAAAGGCGCCGATATTGCGTGACGCCGCTGCCAGCCGACGGTCACTGCACAGTGCCGACAGGTAACCTATGTACAGCAGCACCGCCGGGACAAACAGCATCGAATGCGGTTTGATCAGGGCAGTGCAGCCGAGGATGAAGCCGACGATGGCCCAGTCCTGCCAGCGCTGCGCGCTTGCTCGGGCGATGGCCCAGACGAAAACCCAGAAACCGAAGAAGTAAAAGGCCTCCGGCATGTAGTGGGCGGTGTAGATATTGATCGGCGCGGCCAGTGCGCACAGGGTAATCAGCAGCGCCGGAGCGAACGACGTGACCCGGCGTGCGACCCAGTAGATGAACGGGGCGGCGGCGACGAAAAACAGCGCGTTGAAGAGTCTGGCGCAGCTCAGGAAGTCTGCCCCGCAGTGGCTGGTCATGCGATAGACGGCCAGGTACAGATAACCTGGGATCAGCGACTCGGAGAGCGGTTGCAGCCGTGAGTAGCGACTGTAGGTGTATTCGTCACCGAAGATGAACGGGTAAAGGCCGCTGTTTTTCAACACAAGGGCGAAAAAAACCGAGGCAATGAGCGCGAGTAAAGCGTAAGCGTTTCGGTGTTGTTGTGTGAGGCTGGTCATTCACCATCTTCCATAACGATCGAGTCCCTGACAGCGGCAAGCTGATCGGGGCTGCTGTCCCGGCAAAAAAGTCGATTCCAGGCGACGAACCCTGGGTGCAATCGACCTCGATTTCGGCACACGCGTACCTAAATCCTGTTTGGCGCGGGATGTTAGCAGGAAGATCGGCGCAATTGCGCCCTGAAACAATTGGCCGGGCTGCGACGTGGATGTTCAACCATCACTGATGCGCCGCAGCCGTTTGCCTGAGGCCTGAACTCAACTCAGCCAGAGGCCGCCATCCAGAGCGGCTTTGGTGTTGGTGAGGTTTTCCTGGCTTTCCGAGAAGGACACCAGTACCTCGTTGGCCTTCATGCCGTTGGCCATCTGGTTGTTCCAGTACTGCACGCCGGCATCGTCGGCTGTGCGGTGCAGCACGTGCAGGTAGTAGTTGTTGATGATCGAGTTCTGATCCTGCCCCGGATTGAGCGTCTTGAACTCCGTGCTGTTGACGAAGCTTTGCGCGATTTGCCCGATGCTCTGGCCCTGGTCCATTTCGGCGATCCAGTACTTCAGGCCGTCGGTGTCCGGCTTGCGATCGAACGCCGCCTGATACAACCGATACGCCGACCCTGCGTTCTGCCCGGCCTGCACGTCGAGCGCCAGGGAGCTGCCGTCGCCGAATTCAATGCGCTCGATGTTGGTCAGGGTGTCGATCTTGCCCGGCATCATGACTCTGTAGCCGGAGGAGGTGGCCGTGATCGTGGCGCTGTCCTTGTCACCGTCGTACCAGACGGTGTCGATGCCGCCCTTGCCATCGTAGCTGTCGATGCCGGTGTAGCCGTAGAAGTCATCGTTGCCGTAGGAGCCAATGAAGGTGTCGCTGCCGCCAAGCAGCAACTTGCCGACGGCGACGTCGTCACCGGCCAGCGCGTAGCCGAGCAAGGTGTTGTAGTTGGTGTTGATCCCCGAAACGCTGAGTACCGATTGGCCGCCTGCGCTCCAGTCGAGGCCCGTCAGGACGCCGCCGGACACACCGTTGGTGTCGTAGGTGAAGGCGAAGCCGCTGTAGTTGAGGGTGTGATAGCCGTCAGTCAGCTGGAATGCCGACGAGGTGGCCGAGGAGAAGTGGGTGTTGGCGTTGTACCAGTCATCAAGATCGTAAACGTCGACGGGCTGGTTGTAAGTCACTGTGGTCATGGAGGAGTCCTTCTCCGGAAAAAGTCAGTCCGCCATTATAGGTAACGGCGGACTGGTAGGACCCCGATAATCCGACTTAGTGCCCGTCAGACCAATCCGGTCTCCTCATCATCAATCAAGTTACTCAACCCGCCCAGCGCCACCCGCGCCCGATTTCGATCCATCAGCTTGGCTTGCGCCGCAGGCGGCAGATCGGTGATGCGCAGCAATCCCTTCTGGGTCAGCACCTGGATAAGGTCGTCCAGTACCCGGATCATCTCGATGTCACTGAGTTTCAGGGCGTTGAGACTGTGCTCTACCGATTCGTTGGCGAACCAGGCCTGGATTTCGTGATCGTCGGCCGGCAGGGTCGCCGTGGCTTCGGCGAAGCCTGCGGCCTCGACGCGGACCAGCTCCCCGTGGGAATTGCGCTGAACGTAAAACATGCTTCGTCCTCGATGACGGGGTGATCTGGCGACCGCCTTGACAGTCGCCAGTATAGCTATCAGGAGTGATCGACCTTGATGGTCGGGTCCGAACCTGCGATCAGCGAGTTGATGGTGGTGCCTGCCGCAAAATGATAACCGTCGAGCTTGATGGTCACATCCGCGTTGGCCACGCCGCCGGTGTCGTTGAGCTTGCCGGTGGAGCTGACCGTCAGTTGCGCAGAGCCATCGGTTGCGGTCGTCAACTTCAGGAAGTTGTCGATCGTGGCGTCGCTCTCGTGCTGCAGCAGATCCCGCAGGTCGATGCGGTCGCCAGGCGTTGCGGTCGTGCCCGGGTTGAAGTCCTTGATGACGTCGTTACCGTAGTCGCCGGCCTTCCACACGAACTGATCGGCACCTGCGCCGCCCACCAGAATGTCCGCACCCGGTCCGCCCATCAGGATGTCGTTACCGTCACCCCCGAGCAGGATGTCGTTGCCCTTGCCGCCGTCGAGCGTGTCGTTACCGCCCTGGCCGAACAGGATGTCATCGCCATCGCCGCCCAGCAGGTTGTCCTTGCCATCACCGGACGCCGAAACATCGAAGGCGGTGTAGTGGTTGGCGATGAACTTGTGCACGTCCTGGACCGTGGAAACCGTCGAATCCACGCTCTGGGCGTACGCTTTCATGGCCGCGTAGCCTTGCAGGACATTGCCGGCGCTGACCGTGTACTGGAAGGTATCGCCGAACAGGATGTCGTTGCCGGCACCGCCGTTGATGGTGTCGTCTTCCTGAACGATGACTTCCGAGTAGGTGTTGACCTTGCTGGCAAGGTCGGCCGTGGTCGCCGACAGCGGGCTGTGGTTGCTGTCGTAGCTGCTCAGGGTGGTGGCCACGGTACCCAGGCCGATGGCTTCCACGTTGGACAGGCCGGTCAGCGTGGCGAACGCCGCCGCTGAGTGGGCCGACGTGGCGGTGGTAGTGTCATAGCCGTTACCGGCGAGCGTCGAGACCTCATAGGTACCGTCGCCCTGGGCGTGCAGCGTGCCCAGCACGCCGGTATCGGTGAACGTCTTGTTTGCCGCCTGGGTAAACAGGTGCACCTGGGAGTTGGCGTCCACGATGGTCAGCTGCTGGCCGTCCACCAGGATGGTCAAGGCGCCAGAGGTGTAGTGGTTGGCGCTGAGCAGGTTGTCCAGGGTGATATCGATGCCGCTGCCCGTGCGGTCGATCACTGTCGGATTGGTCTTGATGCTGTCCTGATAGAAGGTCGGCGTGCCGTCGGTAATGAAATACGTCAGGTTGACCGCGCCGGCATTACTGGTGGCGGTGTTGCTCAGGAAGAAGTTCGCCGTGGTCTTGAACGCGTCTTCATAGTTGGTGCCGGTGGAGTTGTTCCCGGTCTCGCCGGTGATGCTGGTGATCCAGTTGTTCAGCGCGGTACGCACGGCAGCGGTATCGGCCAGCGTGACGGTGAGGGTGCTCTCCACCTTGGTGTCGAAGTCCATGGCAAACAGGTTCACCGTGCCGCCGGCCGCCTTGCTGATCAGGGTGTTGAAGGTCGAGGTCAGCTGCGATCTCAGTGCAGTGATCGAGTCGGTCATGCTCGACGAGCTGTCAACGATGAACGCCACGTTGTAGTTCTGGCCGTTGCTGATCTTCAGAGTGCCGACGTCGCCAACGATGATTTCGTTGCTGGCGGTGCCGGTGGTCGTCGGGTTGACGACCGACAGGTGCGTGGCGGCGTCGACCGCCGTGACCGAGTTAATGACGCTGTAGGTGCCGGCGTGCACGGTGACGTCGATGTTGGTCGTGCTTTTCGCAGAAACCAGGTTGGCCTTCTCGGTCGACGTGGCTTCCACCGTCAGCGTGAAGCTGGCGGTGCTGTAGGCGGGCGGCGTAACGCTGAGTTTGGAGAGGTTCCAGCCGGTGATGTCGACCACGCCCGATGCGTCGGCCTTGGCGCCATGACCTTGATCGTCGCTGATGAACGCGCCAGCAGGCACGCCCGTTACCTTGACCGAGGTGATGCTCTCCGATCCGTCGGTGTCAGCCAGCGCGACCTTGACCGGCGACAGCGCAATCGTGCTGTTTTCGTTGCCTTCATTGAGCCCGTAGCCGGTGTAATAGCCTTCTGCGTTGGTGCTTGCGGCGCCGCCGACTGCGTGCAGCGTGCTCAGGTCGACATTGGCGGCAGTCAGATCGGCCGCCGAGGTGTAGATCGGTACGCCACTGGAGCCCACGCCTGCCGCCGGGGAGCCGTTGACCGACAGTAATACGTTGTAGTTACCGTCGCCCGCCTGGTTGTAGTGGTAGATCTCAAGGGTGTAATAACCGGACACCGTTGGGGTAAAGCTGTTGGTGCCGATCGCGCCGCTCGATTTTCCCCATACTGCGCTGGCGACGTTGGTGCCACCGATATTGACCAGCAGGCTGTCATCGCCTTTACCGCTGAACACGTAACTGCTGTTCGCCGTCAGGTAGATCAGCCCGGTGGTGATCGAGGCCGTGCCTGCGCTCACGTTCGCCGTGCTTGCAACGTCGGCGACGTACTGGGTGGTGTGAGTCTGGCTGGCGCTGGCATTGGCCGCGTCGAGTTGGGTTTTCAACACGGTCGGGTCAGCACCGTTGCCATTGGTGCCCAATGCCGTTTTCTGTGCGGCCGTCAGCGCCACCGTGGTCTTGATCAGCCCGGTGTAGGCGAGAGTCGGTGCCGGCGTGACGATCACCGGTGTGGCAATGCTGGTATCGATGCCGACCGTCGGCGCATCGGCGACCGGGGTGATGTCGAGTTTGAGTACCGCATCGTTACCGGTGACGGTGCCGAATACCGGTTTGAACGTCAGCTGCGCGTAATCGGCCTGCTGGTCGCCCACACCGTTATGGCTGCTGTCCAGCGTTGCGTAGCCTGGCACTCCCGACTCGTTTGTCACGGGCGTGAAGACCAGCTTGCTGGCGGTGATATCGGTCTTGCTGATCACCTGCCCCAGGGTGACCGCCACGCCGTTGAGGGTCAGTGTCCCGTGACCGGCAAGGCTGCTGATGGTGATTGCCGTCGCTGTGCTGCTGGCACCCAGGCTGTCCCAGGTAACGATCAATGGCTTGTCTTCGATACCCGTGAGGGTGCCGCCGTTGGCACCCTGGATCGCGATGCTGGTGACCGATGGAAGCGAGGTGGCCGTGCCGGTGCCGCTGCCGTCGTTGACGGTCACGCTGATCGTGCGAGTGGTGAAGTCCAGCGTCGAGCTATTGGTGTTATTGAAGGTGATATTGCCGATGGCGGTCTGGAAGGCCCCCAGGGTGCTGCCATTGTCGCTGGTCAGGATGATCTTGCCGGCAACGCTGGTGTCCGCAGTGATACCGCTTGGCAACGCACCCACTTTGAGCAGGTCACCGGCCTGCGCGTTGGTGAGGGTGATCGTCGCCGATTTCAGGTTCGTCGAGTTATCCGGATCGGTGATCTTGATGCCGGCTTCCGCGATGGAGATCGCGCTGCCGCTTTCCTTGAACACGGTGCTGTAGTCGTTGCCCGCGGTCTTGCTGTCCAGGTCGACGATAGGCGCAACGTTGGCCGTCACATGCACGGTGGTGGTCGCCGCTGACGAAGTAGCGATGCCATCGCTGACTTGCACGGTGATCGCCCGGTCGCCCACTGCCGAAGTGTTGGTGGTGTTGAAGGTGACTTTCTGGATCGCCAGCTGGAAGTCAGCCAGGCTGCTGCCGTTGGCGCTGGTCAGGGTCACCACGTTGCCGCTGGTGCTGGAGGTGATACCGGTAGGCAAGGTGCCGACAGTCAGCACATCGCCCGTCTGGCCGTTGGTCAGTGTGATGGTCGCTGACTTGAGGCTGGTGGTGTTGTCGCTGTCCAGAATCGTCACGTCAGTGTCGGCCACGCTTACAGCGCTGCTGTGACCCTGGGAGAAGGTGGTCTGGAAGTTGTTGCCGGTCATTGTGCTGGAGTCGTTTGCGTCCAGGTCGATGGTCGGAACCACGTTGGCCGCAACGCTGACGGTGGTCTGCGCGGATGCCGTGTTGTTCACGGAACCGCCGTCGTTCACGGTCACGGTGACGGTTCGGTTCGCAGTGCTGGTGACGTCCGAGGTGCTGAACTTGATCGCCTTGATCGCCTCCTGATACGCCGCCTGCGACGCCGTGCCGCTGAGCACGATGTGGGTGCCCGAGGTGGTGCTGGCAGTGATGCCCGTTGGCAGCGTGCCTACGGTCAGGACGTCGCCGGTTTTAAGGCCCGAAGTGATGTCGATGACCGCGCCTGTGATGGATGTATTCCCGTCCGGATCGGTAATGCTCACCGCAGGTGCAGCGATTGCGGCTCCGTCGTGTTTCTGGACAACGCTGGTGCTGTAGCCGGTGGTGGCGGTCGACGTGCCGTCCAGATCCAGGATTGGCGCATGGTTGATTGCCGGCACAGTCAGGTTGTGGACGACCGCGGCCGAGCTTTTCACGTCCGCGCCGCCGATGCCGGTGTCGGTCACCTGGATGCTCACAGTGCGCGTCGCGGTAGTGGTCGCCGTAGCGGACTGGCTGAAGGTGATCGAGTTGATCAGCGTCTGGTAATCGGCACGGCTGTGGTCACCGCTCAGGGTGATGGTCATGGTGTTGCCGACGGTCGTGTAGCTGTAGCTGATCCCCAGGCTGGTAGTGCCTGATGCGGTGGCGGTCGGTACGCCGGTGTTATAGGTCGAGTTGAACGTATCGCCACTCTGAATGTTGCCTATGACGATCTTCGCGCCCTGGAGGTTGCTGTTATCCAGGTCAGCGAGAACCAGATTGCTGACCAGCGCTACGCTGCCGCCGTTGCTGTAGGTGGTGTCCGAGAACGAGACCGTCGGCGCGTCGTTGGCCTGTACCTTCACCGTCAGCGTGACAGGATCCGAGTCGAGCGCGGTGGCCGTGCCGTCTTTGGCAGTGGCCACGACTTGCAGGGTGTAGGTCTTGTCCGCGCCGCCATTGGTAGCCGGTGGGGTGAACTTGATCTTGTCCAGATCCCAGCCCTGAACGCTGACGGTCGCTGTCGTACCGCCTGCGTCGACGTTGGCCGACGTCACGGTGAAGGTGTGACCGGTCTTGCCATCGGTGATCGTCGAGCCAATCGGCAGGCCGCTGATCTTGAGGTCGGTGATGGTTTCCGATCCGTCGGTATCGGTGGTGTGCGCAACCAGTGTGGACAACAGGATCGGGCTGTTCTCGACGCCGGCGTTCAGCGTTTCGGTGACCGAAATGTTGTCCATCACGCCGCCCAGCGAGTTGCTGTCGGTGGCCTTGAATTCAAGCCGCGCCGAGCCGTCGGTGGTGACCGGGACCTGGAAGGTGTAGTGCTGCATGCCCAGCACCTGGGTGTTCAAGGTGCCGATCTGCACACCGCCCCAGTACACGTTGATCACCGAGTTATCCAGCGCATTGTCGCGTGGCGAGTAATCCAGCGAGATGGTGTAGGTAGCGCCAGCCCGGGCAGCCACGTTGGTGTACAGGTTGGCCACGTCACCGGTGTTGCGCTCAAGCTCAAGCACCTTGCTGTTGCCGGTGGTGGTCACACCATAGGTAGAGCTGGTGTTGATCTCGACCCCGTTAGGGCTGTTGTCGGTGAACCACCCCGAATTGAGCCCGTTCTCGAAGCCCATCAACGGCTTGACCACCACGTCGGCGCCCAGGGTAACCGTCGGTTTGTCGGTAACAGGACTGACCAGGATGTTGGCCGGCGTGGAGGCGCTGGAAGCGTTGCTGTCATCGACGGCCTTGAAGTTGAAGGCGGTGCTGCCGCTCCAGTCATGGGTCGGTACGAAGTACACAGTCGCTGTGCCATCGGCGGCTGCGGTCACGCTGGTCCCGGCAGTGATGGCGTGGGAAAGCCCGGCATCGCTGTACAACACGCCATTGGCAGGCAGGTCGCTGATGGTGAACGACTTGACGCTGCCATCGCTGTCGGTCGCGCTGAGGTGTACCGCGATCTTGGCAGCGTCTTCGGCGCCCGAGTCGGCTACGGCGGTGACGTTGTCAGGCACGGCGTTGGCTTTGACGCTGATCACGGTGCTGGCCGAGCCGGTGTTGTTGATCAGGCCGCCGTCATCGACAGTCACGGTGATCGTGCGGTCGGCAGTGCTGGTGGTGTCGGACGTGCTGAAGGTGATCGCCTTGATCGCCTCCTGATAAGCCGCCTGTGTAGCCGTGCCGCTGAGCACGATGTGAGTGCCGGAGGTGGTGTCGGCAGTGATGCCATCCGGCAGCGAGCCTACGGTCAGGACGTCGCCGGTTTTCAGACCGCTGCCGATGTCGATGACCGCGCCTTTGATCGGGGTATTGCCATCCGGGTCAGTGATGCTGATCGCAGGTGCGGCGATTGAGGTTCCGGTGTGTTGCTGAACGACGCTGGTGCTGTAACCAGTCGTCGTTGTCGATGCGCCGTCCAGGTCAAGGATTGGCGCATGGTTAACCGCAGGCACAGTCAGGTTGTGGACGACTGCGGTCGAACTTTTCGCGTCCGCGCCGCCGATGCCGGTGTCGGTTACCTGAATGCTCACCGTGCGCGTGGCAGTGGTAGTCGACGCGGCAGACTGGCTGAAGGTGATCGAGTTGATCAATGTCTGATAGTCGTCACGACTGTGGTCACCGCTCAGGGTGATGGTCGTGGTGTTGCCAACGGTTGTGTACGTGTAGTTGATCCCCAGGCTGGTAGTGCCTGGAGTGGTAGCGGTCGGTGCGCTCGTGTTGAGGGCAGAGTTGAACGTATCGCCGCTCTGAACATTGCCAATGACGATCGTCGCGCCTTGGAGATTGCTGTTGTCCGGATCGGCGAGCACCAGGTTGCTGACGAGCGCTACGCTGCCACCGGTGGTGTAGGTCGTGTCCGAGAACGAGACCGTCGGCGCGTCGTTGGCCTGTACATTCACCACCAGCGTCACAGGCGCTGAGTCCACGGCTGTCGCCGTGCCATCCTGAGCGGTAGCAATGACCTTGAGGGTATAGGTCTGGTCCGCTCCGCCGTTAGTGGCCGGTGGTGTGAAGGTGAGGCTGCTGAGCGTCCAGTCCTTGATGCTGACGGAACCGGTGGTACTGCCCGCATCGGCGCTGGTGATGGTGACCGAATGTCCTGGCAGATTACTGCCGTCACTGATGACCGAGCCAACCGGCAGGCCGGTGATCTTCAGGCCGGTAATGGTTTCGGAGCCGTCGGGATCAGCGGTGTGCGGTGTGATGGTGGAGAGCACAATCGCACTGTTCTCGACGCCAGTAGCCGTGTCCGCGCTGAGTGTGACTGTCGGCGTGTTGGTGAATGGAGAGACCACGATGTTGGCTGGCGTGCTTGCGCTCGAAGCGTTGCTGTCATCGACCGCTTGGAAGTTGAAGCCGGTGCTGCCGCTCCAGTAGTCAGTCGGCACGAAGTACACCGTTGCCTTGCCATCGACACCGGCTGTGACGCTGGTGGTTGCCGTGATCGCATTATGCAGCGCGGCATCGCTATACAACGTGCCATTGGCTGGCAGGTCTTTGATGGTGAACGACTTGATGCTGCCATCGGGGTCAGTGGCACTCAGTACCACGGCAATCTTCTGGGCGAATTGGCTGGCACCCGCTTGCGCAGGTGCTGTTTCCTGAGCCGATTCTGCCGCCGCGCTGACCTGGGTCGGCGCCTGGTTCGGTGTGATGGTGACGACAGTCGTGGCGATGCTGGAATCGACCGTGCCGTCGTTGGCGACCACGTTGATTGTGCGAGACGCAACTGTGGTGTCGGTGGTGTTGAAGGTGATGGCGTGAATCGCGTCCTGGAACGCCGTCAGGGTTGCCGGCGAGGCGCTCGAAGTGCTGGTCAGCGTCACCACGCCATTGCTGGTCGATGCGGAGACACCGTTGTGTAGATCAACGACTTTGGAGGTATCCAGGCTGTCGCCGGTCTTGGCGCTGGCGATACTGACTTTCACGCTGGCGAGCGTGGTGTTATCCGGGTCTTTGACTGTGATGCTGGCATCTGAAATCGACACGCCGGTATGGCCGCTGACCACGCTGGTGCTGTAATTGATGCCGTTGTCAGCCTGACCGACGATGTTAGGACCGTTGAGGTCCACAACCGGTGCATCGTTCACTGCCTTGACGTGAATGGTCGTGGTCGCCGTCGATGTGGCGGTCGCCGTGTTGCTGCCGTCGTTGACTGTCACCGTGACTGTGCGATCAACAGTGCTCGGATCTTGAGTGCTGTTGCTGAATGTGATCGCCTTGATTACCGCCAGGTAGTCAGCCAGCGACGCAGCGTTTTTCAGGGTGATCTGCCCGGCTACCGACGTGTCGGCTTCGATGCCGCCTTTGAGGGCAGATGAAAGCAGGGTCAGCTGGTCGCCGTTATATACCGTCGAGAGCTTGATCACCGCCGACGTCAGCTGGCTGCCGTCGTGGTCGGACAGTGTCGAATCACCGGCGATGGAAACACCCGGCTTGAGCTCGGTATAGGTGGTGCTGTAGTCGTGACCCAGCGTCGAGGTGTCCAGGTCCAGGACCGGCGCGGTGTTCACCGCAGCGTGAACGATGACGTCCAGCGCTTTGCTGGTCGAGGCGGTTTGTTCGGCGGCGACGATATTGCCGCCCTGTTCGGTCGAGGTTGCCACGACCAACAGGTGCAGGGTGCCCGCCGCAGTGCTCGCCGGCAGGGTGATGCTGATGCCCGAATAGGTCCAGCCGGTCACGTCGACACTGCTGTTATCGCCAGCCGTCACCGTATAGGAGTGGTTATTGCCGTCAGTGAGTACGGCGTCGACCGGGACACCGGTGATTTTGACGCTCAACGTTTCAGAGCCGTCCTTGTCGCCCAGTTGCGGATCGATGGACACCAGTTTGATGGCCTGACCGGCGTTGCCTTCATTGAGGTTATAGCCGGTGTAATAGCCTTCGCCGTTGCTGGCAACGTGGGCAGTCAGGTCGATCCCGGCAGCCTGCAGGTCGGCGACCGAGTTGTAGGTCGAGACGCCAGCGGTGCTCAGGCTGGACGGTGTGCTGCCGTTGACCGACAGCAGAACGTTGTAGTTGCCTGGACCATTCTGGTTGTAGTGGTAGATCTCAAGCGTGTAGTAGCCCGACGTGGTCGGCACGAAGGTGCCGTTCGCCGCTGCATCAGTGCCCAGGATCTTGCCTTGTTGCACGTTCCAGATGGCAGTCGCTACGTTGGTGCCGCCTACGTTGATCAACAGGCTATCGTCAGCCTGCCCGCTGAAGGTGTATGACTTGCCCGCTTCCAGATAGATCAGGCCCTTGGTGAGCGAGCCGGTGTGTTCGACCACGTTGCTGCTTTGTTCGTTGGCAACGATTGCGCTGCTGCTGGCCGCAGTGCCGCTGGCCTTGGCCGCATCCATGACCGATTTGAGGTTGGCCGTCGGCTCACCGCCGCCGCCCGAGCCCAAGCCGCTCAAGGTGCTGACCCAAGTGGTCTGGGTCAGGCCGGTCGATGGCAAGGTCGGTGCAGGGGTAGCAGCGTTGCCCGTCAGGGTTGCAAGGCCCAAGGCGATGGTCGGCGCATCAGCGACCGGCGTGATATCCACGTGCACGGTCGCGTTGTCGCCGTAAACCACACTGCTGCCCGCGCTGAACACTGGCTGGAAGATGAGGTTCGAGTAATCGGCATTCAGGTTGCCGACGCCGTCGAGGGTGTAGCCGTCGTAGCCAGACTCATTCAGGTTCGGGGTGAAGACCAGATCGCCGTGATCGATTGCCGCCTTGGTCAGCAGCGTGTGATTCGTCACGTCATCAGCCGTGAGTGCGCGGCCTTGATAGGTGTACGTGCCACCGCCAGGTATCGAGGTCACGACAATGCCCGTCGGGGTACTGGCGTCGGTGCTGGTGATGCCCAGGCTGTCCCACGTCACGGTCACGCCACCAGGCTGGTCCTCTTTGCCCACCAGATTGCCGCCAGCGGCACTTTGCACGCCCACGTAGGTGTTGGCGGTGTTGGTGCCGCCGCTGCCGTCGTCAACCTGCACGGTGATGATGCGCTGATCAGTGTTAGTCGAGCTGGTACTGAAGGTGATCGCATGGATCGCGTGTTGGAAGTCATCCAGCGACGCCGTGCTGCCAGAGGTGCTGGTCAGCACGATCACGCCGTTCACCAATGCCGCCGAAACCTTGCCGTCCGTCGCTGTTGCCACGCCGGTGAAATCGAGGGCATCACCCGATAGCGCGTTGGTCAGCGTGACTTTAACGCTGGCCAGCGTGGTGTTGTCGGTGTCGCTGATGGACACCGAATCGGCGGAAATACTGACGCTGCCCGCGCCCTTGGTGAAGGTCGTGGCGTAGTTGTGCGCATCGCTGTGCGAACCTGCGCCAGGGCCGTCGAGGTCCAGGGTTGGCGCCGAGTTCGGCGTGATGCTGATGATGGTTTTAGCGATATTCGAATCAATTGCGCCGTCGTTCGCCACGACATCGATGGTGCGGGATGGAGTCGTGGTGTCACTTGTGCTGAAAGTGATCGCCTTGATGGCGTCCTGGAAGTCAGCCAGTGTCGGCGTCTTGCCCGCTGCGGCGGTCAGGACGATGGCACCGTTGGCGTAAGCACTTGCAGTGATAGTGGACGGCAGAGCGTTGGTCGCAGTCAACAAGTCGCCGGTTTTCGCGCCTTCGACGCTGACCGTTACTTTGCTCAGGGTGGTGTTATCCACGTCCCCGATGCTGACCGCTGTAGACGAAATTGCTACGCCTGCGTGACCACTGGCGACGGTGGCGGTGTAGTCGGTGCCCGCGTGAGCAGCATCGGTACCTGGGCCGTTCAAATCCACGGTCGGTGCATCGTTGATCGGGTTGATCGTGATGGTGGTGGTCGACGTCGAGGTCGCGGTGGTCGTGCCGCTGCCGTCGTCGAGCAGGACGCTGACGCTTGGTGTGCGTGTAGCCTGGCTTGGCTCATCACTGGTGCTGCTGAAAGTGATGGCCTTGATGGCTGTTTCGTACACGGCCTTGCTGGCGTTGCCGGTCAGTGTGACTGACGTGACATTGCCCAAGCTATTGGTCGTGGTGCTGACGGACAGGCCTGCGAAGGCCGGGTTTGTCGTCAGCGCGGTCAGCGTGTCCTTGGCTTCTGTGGTATCGAGGGTAATAACCGCTCGTACCAGGATGTCACCGTCATCGCTGATCTTCACGGCAGGCGCGATGGATATCGCTGCCGACTGCTCGTTATAGCTGACGGCGTAGTTGGTGCCTTGGGCGTCGCCGTTCAAGTCGGCCACCGGTGCGGCGTTAGCCGTCACGCTGATGGTGCTGGAGGACGTGCCGGTATTGAACTGCGACTGGCCATCATCTGCGGTGACGTTGATGATGCGATCACCGGTACCCGCCGACGTGCTGAAGATGACTTTTTGCAGGGCCTGCTGATACAGCGCCTCACTGGCAACGCCGGTCAACACCAGGTGCTGCGCGGTGCTGGAGGCGTCAACAGTGATGCCGGTGGGCAGGTCGCCGGCTTCGATGCTGAGCGTGTCTCCGGCTTTGGCACCGGTGCCAACGTCGATGCTCACTTTGCTGAGGGTGCTGCCATCTTTGTCAGTGATGCTGACAGCGGAGCCTGCAATTGCTACGCCGTCGTGGCCTTGAACGACCGTAGCTGTGTAGCCGGCCAGATCGACGATAGGGGCATCGTTGATCGGATTAACGGTGATGGTAGTCACCGACGAAGGAGTACTGGCAGTGATGCCGCTGCCGTCGTCGAGCTGCACAGTCACGGTGACCGAGCGATCAATCTGAGCAGGTTCATCGCTGGTGCTGCTGAAGGTAATGGCCTTGATGGCGGCTTCATAAGCAGACTTTGGCGCGTCGCCCGAGAGCGTCACCACATTGCCGTTTAGCGTGGCAGTGACCCCGTTACCCAGTGCGTTGGCAGCCGAAACGTCCAGCTTGTCCAGAGTATAGGCGTTGCCCAGCGTGATCTTGGCACCCTGCAGATTGTCGTTGTCGGTGTCGACAATGGTCAGGTTCGGCGCAATCGAAATCGCCGGAGCCTGTTCGCCGTAATTGACGGCGTAGTTGATGCCGTCGTGCTGAGTGTCTGTGCCGCTGTTATCGTTGGCACCGTTCAGGTCAGCAATTGGCGCAGCGTTGGGCGTGATGCTGATGACGGTTTTGGCGATGTTTGAATCAATTGCGCCGTCGTTCGCCACGACATTGATCGTGCGAGTCGAAACAGTCGTGTCGGTGGTGCTGAAGGTGATCGCGTTGATTGCAGTCTGGAACTGAGCCAGCGTTGCTGGAGTTGTGGCCGACGTGCTCGACAGCGTGATTACACCGTCTGCACCGACCGTAGCGCTGACAGTGTTGTTCGTA
>NZ_JBJDOA010000020.1:53153-57875 GCF_044900785.1 Pseudomonas sp. NPDC087358 | reverse complement strand
AGCGTTGCTGGAGTTGTGGCCGACGTGCTCGACAGCGTGATTACACCGTCTGCACCGACCGTAGCGCTGACAGTGTTGTTCGTCAGCGACGCAACTTTGGAGGTGTCCAGGACGTCGCCGGTCTGTGCGCTGACAATGCTGACCTTCACGCTGGCAAGCGTGGTGTTATCCACGTCGCCAACGCTGACCGCTGCCGACGAGATCGACACGCCAGCGTGACCGCTGGTGACAGTGGCGGCGTAGTCGGTGCCCGCGTGAGCAGCATCGGTGCCTGGGCCGTTCAAATCCACGGTAGGTGCATCGTTCACCGGCTGGACGGTGATCGTAGTCACCGATGCCGGGGTGCTGGCAGTGATGCCAGTGCCGTCATCGAGCTGTACGGTCACGGTCGCAGAGCGGTCGACTTGGCCAGGCTCATCACTGGTGCTGCTGAAGGTGATGGCTTTGATGGCGGCTTCGTAATTGGCCTTTGTCGCATTGCCGGTCAAGGTCACAACGTTGCCATCAAGGGTGGCAATGATGCCCAGCGCCGGATTGATCGCGGTGATATCGAGCTTGTCCAGCGACTCAGCCGAGGCCAAGGTGATCTTGGCACCCTGCAGATTGTCGTTGTCGGTGTCGACAATGGTCAGGTTCGGCGCAATCGAAATCGCCGGAGCCTGTTCGCCGTAATTGACGGCGTAGTTGATGCCGTCGTGCTGAGTGTCTGTGCCGCTGTTATCGTTGGCACCGTTCAGGTCAGCAATTGGCGCAGCATTAGCCGTCACGCTGATGGTGCTGGAGGACGTACCGGTATTGAACTGCGACTGGCCATCATCTGCGGTGACGTTGATGGTGCGGTCACCGGTACCCGCCGACGTGCTGAAAATGACTTTTTGCAGGGCCTGCTGATACAGCGCCTCACTGGCAACGCCGGTCAACACCAGGTGCTGCGCGGTGCTGGAGGCGTCAACAGTGATGCCGGTGGGCAGGTCGCCGGCTTCGATGCTGAGCGTGTCTCCGGCTTTGGCACCGGTGCCAACGTCGATGCTCACTTTGCTGAGCGTGCTGCCATCTTTGTCAGTGATGCTGACAGCGGAGCCTGCAATCGCTACGCCGTCGTGGCCTTGAACGACCGTAGCTGTGTAGCCGGCTAGATCGACGATAGGGGCATCGTTGATCGGGTTGACCGTGATGCTAATAACCGATGCCGGGGTGCTGGCAGTGATGCCGCTGCCGTCGTCGAGCTGGATAGTGACCGTCGGGACGCGGGTGGCTTGGCTTGGCTCATCGCTGGTACTGCCGAAGGTAATGGCCTTGATCGCAGCTTCATAAGCAGACTTGCTCGCGTCACCCGTGAGCGTGATGACCTTACCGTCAGTGCTGGTAGTGGCGATGATACCTGCGAAAGCCGGGTTGCTAGCCACGATTGCGGAAGCGCTCAGCGTGTCCTTGGTTTCGGTGGTGGTCAGGGTAACCACGGCCTGTTTCAAGTTGGCGTTATCGTGATCGGTGATGCTTACGTTCGGCGCGATGGAGATTGGCGCTGCTTGCTCGGCATAACTGACGCTGTAGTTGTTGGTGCCGTCAGTGCTCGAACCACTAAGGTCGGCGACTGGCAAGTCGTTGGCGGTGACCGCAATTACGGTTTTTGCCGGAGCCGAGTCCACAGTGCCGTCGTTGACGGTCACGCTGACTGTGCGCGGGCCTTCTGTGGAGGAGGTCGTGCTAAAGGTGATGGCTTGGATCGCCGTCGCATAAGCAGCTTGCGATGCATTGCCACTGAGCACGATGCTGGTGCCGGAAGTGGTATCGGCCACGATGCCGTCGGGCAGTGTGCCCACCACGGTCAGGAGGTCGCCGGTGCTCAGGCTGTCGGCGCTGATCTGGATCGTTGCACCGTGGATCTGCGCATCCACACCATCCGGGTCGGAAACACTGCCGGTCGGGGCTGCGATGGCCACACTGCCGTGGTTCTGGGTGACGCTGGCAGCGAAGTCGATACCGTTGGACGTACCTGCCACGGTGTCTGGGCCGTTGAGGTCGACGACTGGTGCGTCGTTGGTCGCAACAATGTTGATCGTGGTGGTCGACGTGGACGCGGTAGCGGCGGCGCCGGTGCCGTCATTGACGGTGATCGAGACAGTCCGCGGCGTGACGTCGAGATTGTCTTGGTCGTTGTTGAAGGTAATGGCCTTGATCGCAGCGGCGTAGGCGTCTTTGCTCGCATCGCCGGTCAGGATGACGTGCGTCGAGGTGCTGGCCGGATCGACCGACACGCCGTTGTTGAGTGCCGCAACAGCCGCGTAGCTCAGCGCATCGCCGACTGCAGGACTGTTCAGAACGATGTCTGCCCCCTGCAGATTGGCGTTGTCACCATCAATGATGATGATGGCATCGGCAGCGATATGCACCGCTGGCGAACCTTCGGTGAAGACGGTGGTGAAGTCGTTGCCTGCATGAGCGGTATCGGTGCCCGGGCCATTAAGGTCGACCACTGGGGCATCGTTGGCGGTGACCGCAATCACGGTTTTTGCCGGAGCCGAGTCCACCGTGCCGTCGTTGACGGTCACGCTGACTGTGCGCGGGCCTTCTGTGGAGGAGGTCGTGCTGAAGGTGATGGCTTGGATCGCCGTCGCGTAAGCAGCCTGCGATGCATTGCCACTGAGCACGATGCTGGTGCCGGAAGTGGTGTCGGCCACGATGCCGTCGGGCAGTGTGCCCACCACGGTCAGGACGTCGCCGGTGCTCAGGCTGTCGGCGCTGATCTGGATCGTTGCACCGTGGATCTGCGCATCCACACCATCCGGGTCGGAAACACTGGCGGTCGGGGCTGCGATGGCCACACTGCCGTGGTTCTGGGTGACGCTGGCAGCGAAGTCGATACCGTTGGACGTACCTGCCACGGTGTCTGGGCCGTTGAGGTCGACGACCGGTGCGTCGTTGTGCGTCTGCACATGAATGGTGGTGGTGGCCGAGGCGCTGCCGCCGTTGCCATCCTCCACGACTACCAAGACCGTGCGATCTACAGTGCTTGGATTCGTGCTGGTGTTGCTGAAGGTGATGCCTTTGATGGCGTCCTGCAACTGGGTCAGCGTGGTGCCGGGTACGCCGGTCAGGGTGATAACGCTACCTGCCGGCGCCGAAGCTGTAATGCCGCCGCTCAAGCTGCCTACTGTCAGTATGTCGCCATCGGTCGTGACAGCCCCGTTAAGGGTGACAGTGACCGTGTAGATCGTACTGCTGTCGTGGTCGAGGTCGTCGATCTCGATAGTCGGATCGGCAATCGATACACCAGCGTCCTTCTCTACATAGGTGGTGCTGAAGTCATTGCCCTGATGAGCAGTGTCTATCCCTGGACCATTGAGGTCGAGCACGGGTGCCGAATTTGCGGTGACGGAGATTGTCGACTTGGCGACAGCCGAATCAACCAGGCCATCATTGACGGTAACGTTGATAACACGGTCAGTTGTGACATCCGAAGTAGTGCTGAACGTGATGCCTTTGATCGCGTCCTGGAACTGCGCCAAAGTGCTGCCAGTGGCGCTGGTCAGTACGATCTTGCCCGCCGTATCAGTATTTGCCGTGATGCCGCTTGGCAGATTGGCCTTCACGATGTTCAGCGCATCGCCAGTGAGGTATGCGCCATCGATGGTGACTGTCGCGGATTTGAGCGTGGTGTTGTCGGTGTCGCTGATCTGCACATCGCCGGCGATGGCTACGGTGGCGGTGTGGCCGACGCTGTACGTGGCGGCAAAGTCGTTGCCGGCGGTGCCTGTGTTGGTAGCGGCGTCCAGATCCAGCGTTGGTACGGCGTTAGCCTCAACCGAAAGCGAGTCAGAGTAACTGCCCGGAAGGTTCTGGGTCGCGTCGGTATTGCTGTCGGTGACTTCGATCGTCACGCCCCGGGCAACTGGAGTGGCGCTTGGGCCACTTTCGGCAAAGGTGATCGAACTGATGAGCTTCTGATAGTCATCAATCGAGGCGTTACCCGTCAGCACGATGGTAGTGGTGCCGTCTGGCTGCTGAGTCGGTGTCAGCGTGTAGTCGATACCCAGCGTGGTGTGGCCATCGCCCGTTGCGTAGGACGAATTGATGAGGTCATCGGCCTGCATGTGGGTCAGGGTGATGACCGCGCCGCTTAGCTGCTGGTCACCGCCGGTGTCAGCGATGGCCAGGTTCTTGACGATGTAAACGGCGTCGCCGTTCTCGTGGTATGCATTGCCGTCGAAGGTGATGGTTGGGGCGGTGTTAGTTGCCGCAGGTGCAGCCAGATTGATCGTGGTGGTTGCAGAACCTGTGTTTTTCGCACCGTCAGTGACCTCCACGTCGACCGTGCGCGCACCCGCTTCGGTGGAGGTGGTGTTGAAGGTGATGGCTTTGATGATCGCTTGATATTCGGCGTCAGTACCGGTGCCGACGAGGACGATGTGAGTCTCGGTAGTACCTGCGCCAAAGCTAATAGCAGTACCGCTTAGATCAACGTGACTGGTGTCGAGCTTGTCGCCTGACAGGTTGCCACTGAGATCGATGGTCGCACCGTTGATGACCTTGCTGTCATCGAAAACGGTAGCGGTCGTATCGGCGATATTGACGGACACGCCTTTGGCATCGCCGGTCAGGCTGAGGGTCAAGTCGACACCCGCCTGGGCACCCGTGCCTGGACCATTGAGGTCAACGACAGGATCCGTGGTGTCAGTGACCGGCGTTGTGCCAGGTGCAACTACGGTGATCGTAGTGGTT
>NZ_JBJDOA010000020.1:0-53055 GCF_044900785.1 Pseudomonas sp. NPDC087358 | reverse complement strand
GTTGATGACCTTGCTGTCATCGAAAACGGTAGCGGTCGTATCGGCGATATTGACGGACACGCCTTTGGCATCGCCGGTCAGGCTGAGGGTCAAGTCCACACCCGCCTGGGCGCCCGTGCCTGGACCATTGAGGTCAACGACAGGATCCGTGGTGTCAGTGACCGGCGTTGTGCCAGGTGCAACTACGTTGATGGCGGTAGTGGCCATCCCGGTCTTGCCCCCGTCATCCGTGACCACCACTTCGACCGAACGTACACCCGCGGTGTCGGAGGTCGTACTGAAAGTGATGGCTTTGATGATCGCTTGATACTCGGCGTCAGTGCCGTTGCCGACGAGAACGATGTGAGTGTCGGTAGTGCCTGGGCCGAAGGTAATAGCCGTACCGCTCAGATCAACGGCGCTCATGTCGAACGTGTCGCCTGGAAAACCACCTTTGAGGTCAATGGTCGCGCCAGTCAGTGCGTGTTTGTCATCAGATACCGTTGCGCCGGCGTCAGCGATGTTCACGGACACGCCTTTGGTGTCGGCAGTCAGGCCGAGGGCAAAGTCGACACCGCTGGCTGCACCGTTGAGATCGACAATAGGCGCCGTGCTGTCGGCAGGCGGCGTCACCACCGGCATATCGTTATCCAGAATCGAAGTCGTCACGCTGCCCGCGCTGGGGCTGACAGCCAGGTCTTCGAAGTTGCCACCGCTGGCCGACACGATCTTCACGGTCACATCACGCGTACCGTCGATCACATTGTTGTCGGTGGTCGCGAGGGTGAAGGTGGTGCCGTTGGCGTTGGCCGGGATGGTTACGGTCTTGACCGCGGTGAAGTCGGTGCCATCGGTGGCGGTGCCGCTGTAGCTCAGGGTCACGGTCACCGGGGCGTGGGTCGGGTTGGTCAGCGCCAGGCTGTAGACCGCGTTGCCGCCTTCGGTGACGGAGCCTGGGCCGGAAATGCTCAACGTCGTGGTGTCACGCACATCGGAAACCGTGGTGGTGGCCGGGGTGCTGCTGAACGTCAGGTTCTCGAAGTTGCCGCCGCTGACGCCGGTGATCTTGCCGCTGATGTCGGCATGGCCCACATACACATCATTGGTGGCGACCGCGGTAGTGCTGCCGCTGGTCTGGCCGACGCCGATGGTGATGGTTTTGCCGTTGTCCAGCGTCACGCTGACCGGGGAGCCGGTCACCGCGTTGGACACCGTGGCGGTGTAGGTGATGGTGCCGTTTTCGGCGACGGTGCTACTGGCTGCCAGGGTCACGCGCGTGGTGTCGATGGAGTCGACGATGGTAGTCGAGGCCGCTTTGCCGTCGATTGCCAGCTGCTCGAAGTTACCGCCCGATGCATTGCTGATCGTGGCTGTGACGGTGGAGGTGTTTTTGTAGACGTCATTCGCCGGGGCATTGACGTTGATCGAGCCGCTGGATTCGCCCGCCGCGATGCTGATGACTGCGCCGTTGGACAAGGTCACCGAGACTGCCGTTTGCGCAGCATTGGTCAGGGTGGCGGTGTAGGTGATCTGGCCGCCTTCGGTTGCCGTTGTGTCACTGGACAGGCTGACCGTCGTGGTGTCGACGGTGTCGGTGACCTGGGTAGTGGCCGGTTGCGGGTCGGTGGTGACCGCGATGCCGTCGCCGCCAGAGGTGCCGGTGATGGTGGTGCTGATCTGGCTTGGGTTGATGTACACATCGTTGCCGTCGGCCAGGGGCACATTGACGGAGCCGCTCAGTTGACCGGCTTCGATGGTGATGATCTGGCCATTGGACAGGGTCACGCTCAGTGCCGACTGGGCAGCGACGGTCAGGGTCGCGGTGTAGACCAGTACGCCGCCCGCTTCGGTGATCGACGAGGTGCCGGTCAGGCTCAGCGTGGACGGAGTGCGAGTGTTGAGCGCGTCGTCAGCGGCGTTCTGTAGTATGCCGGTGGCGGCGGTGGTGCCGATCGGCGCCGTCGGGTAGCCGATGGTCGGGTCAACCACACCCGCGGTTTCGGTCAGCATCACAACGCTGTGGCCACCGCCTGCATCGCCGCCCGCGCCGGGAGCCGTGTCGCCCGCTGCGGTAGGTTCCAGATCCTGGGTCGGGTCGGCGCCTGCAGCGATGGCCTGCTGCAACTCGGCCACCGACGGCGCTGCCTGTGCGGTCGCTTCAGCCAGGTCGGTGGTGGACGTCGGCGCATCGGCGCTCCACTGGGTATCGCGGCCGATATCCAGATGGCGGCCGTCGGCCAGCTCCAGGGTCACGGCGCCTTCCGGCCCGGTCAGAATCTGCTCACCCGCCAGCAGGCGGTCACCCTCGATCAGTACGCGGCGAATGCCTTCCGGAGAAACTGCGACTACTTGGCCAACAATGCTTTTGACGATGGCAACAACACTGCTCATGGGGTGACTCTCCGGATCTACGTCGGTGGCTCCCCTGCGCGCCGGCCTCTGGGCGGGCGGCGTCGAAGAGCCGGAATATTGAGAATTTATTGCAATAAATAATTAACTAGTTGATTTAGTTAATGTTAAATATTTGACGCCAAATACCGATCTGCAGCAGGTCGGCTTTTGAATTAACTTTTCGCCAAAGTATTGACCTATTGGGCGCCATCCTAAACAATCGCACCCGTAATGTCACATTGATATTCGATGAGATCGCTTATTTCTGCTGTGTGATCCCAAACGCCCTCAGAACACTCCGACAACGATCACTTCAATGGCCATTTCTACGATGCGGCGGCGGTGTTCTGCTGCGTTTTTGAAACAAGTACGTTCTCGGGAAGTAACCAGAATGCGTGTGCAATTTTTCACTGCTGTACCTTTCATCCTTTCAGTAGGCTTTGTGCAGGCACAAACCTTGCCACAAGCCATGCAGCAGGCCATGGACGTGCATCCCGAGGTGCAGGCAGGCGTCAACGCCCGTATTGCGCAGGACTACAACGTTCGCGCGGCCAAGGGCGGCTACCTGCCGCGCGTCGACGTTTTGGCGGGTTACGGCCGGGCCGGTTCGGACACCCCCAGCACCCGCGCCATCGGCGGCAACAATGACTGGCAGACGCTGAACCGCGGCGAGTCCAGCGTGCGTCTTCGCCAGATGCTTTTTGACGGCTTTTCCACAAGTAACGAAGTTGGCCGTCAACAAGCCACCGCCAATTCTCGGGCGTACTCTTTGTTGAATACTTCCGAGCGCACTGCGTTGACAGTTGCGCAAGTTTATATTGACGTTATGACCCAACGCGAAATGGTTCGCCTGGCCGAAGAAAACCTGAAGAGCCACGAGCGCATTTACGATCAGATCAAGTTGCGCACCAGCCGTGGTGTCGGACGAATGGCTGATATGGATCAGGCCGATGCTCGTTTGGCACAGGCACGTAACAACTTGATTACAGAACAAACTAATCTGGCCGACGCGCAGACCAATTTCTTGAGCGCCGTTGGTCAGTTGCCCGACCAGTTGGAAAAGCCAGCGCCGTTTGCCCTGATGCCCGCCGATCTGGAAGAAGCCCGCCGTCAGATGCTCGACAACAGCCCGGTGCTGCGCTCGGCCGAGTCGGACATCGCCGCCGCCGAAAAGCAGTATCAGGCGGCCAAATCCACCTTTTACCCGCGTTTCGATGCCGAGCTGGGCCGCAACGCCGACAACAACGTCGGTGGTGACGAAGGCCATAACAATGGCTGGGAAGCGATGGTGCGCATGCAGTTCAACCTGTATGCCGGTGGCAGCAACAAGGCCGACCTGAGTTCCAAGTCGTATCAAGCCTCGCAGGCGCTGGACATCCGCAACAACGCACTGCGTCAGTTGAACGAAGAGCTGGGCCTGGCCTGGAACGCCGCCAATAACGCCGCCGCACAGGTGCCGATCGCTCAGCAATACGTAGACCGCGCGACCAGCGTCCGTACGTCGTACCAGCAGCAGTTCAGCCTCGGAGAGCGTACCCTGCTCGACCTGCTGGACAGCGAGAACGAGCTGTTCACCGCGCAACAGCGCCTGGTCCAGCTGCAGAGCCTGAAGACCTACACCCAATACCGCATTCAAGCGGACATCGGCACCTTGCTGAAAAGTCAGGGTGTCGTGGCGCCGCTGGCATCGGTTGTGCAAAACGATATCAAACCGACGGTCAAACTGCCGGGCATGAACTGATTCTTGACGGAGTCGGCTTCTTTCAACTGCTATAGAGAGTGTCAGCGTGGATTTGGAATTACCTTCGGCTCAACTGGGTCATGATCCGCGCAGCCAGCATGATGATCCGTTGCTGGACGGTCTGCTGACACTCTGCGCCTTGCATCACAAGCCGGCGAGCCGGGCGATGCTGAGCACCGGCTTGCCGTTGCCGGATCAGCGCCTGAGCCCGGACCTGCTGCCTCGCGCGGCGGCCCGCGCCGGTTTGCAGGGCCGGTTGCTGGTGCGCAAGCTGGAACAGATTCCCGCCATTGCCCTGCCGGCCATGTTGCTGCTCAAGGAGGGGCGCTGTGCGGTGCTGCTGGGTTGGGACGGTGACGTCGCCCGCCTGCTGATCAGCGAAAGCGACGGCGGTGAGGTGCATGTCGAGCGCGAGGCGCTGGTTCAGGATTTCAGCGGCAAGGTGTTCTTCGCCCAGCCGCAGCATAAATTTGACGCAACCAAAGGCTCGCTCATCCCCCGGGCGCGCTCCTGGTTCAAGGACACCCTCAAGTTGTCGCGCTGGCTGTATGCCGACGCCATCGCCGCCAGCTTCGTGATCAACCTGATTGCCCTGGCCGCGCCGTTGTTCGTCATGAACGTCTATGACCGTGTGGTCCCGAACCAGGCCACCGCGACGTTGTGGGTGCTGGCCACCGGTATCTGCGGCGCGTATCTGTTCGATCTGTTGCTCAAGGGCCTGCGCAGCCTGTGCCTGGACCTGGCCGGCAAGAAAACCGACCTGATCATCTCTGCCACGCTGTTCGAACGCATCGTTGGCATGGCGATGAAGTTTCGCCCTGCGCGGGTGGGCAGCTTCGCCCAGAACATTCACGAGTTTCAGGGCATGCGCGACTTTCTGACGTCGCTGACCCTGACCAGCCTGATCGACCTGCCATTTACCCTGATCATCCTGCTGGTGATCGCGCTGCTCGGTGGCCATCTGGTGTGGATCCCGATCGTGGCGTTCCCGCTGGCCCTGGGCATCGGGCACCTGCTGCAAAAGCCGTTGACCGCCACCCTTGAGCGCACCATGGCCCTGGGCGCGGAGCGTCAGTCGAGCCTGATCGAAACCCTGGCCGGGCTGGATGCGGTCAAGGTCAACAACGCCGAGAGCGAGCGTCAGTATCACTGGGAGCAGACCATCGGCACCCTCAGCCGTCTGGAACTGCGGGTGAAGATCCTCTCCGGTCTGGCGATGAATATCACCCTGCTGATCCAGCAATTGGCGGGTGTGGCGATGATCTGCTTCGGCGTTTACATGATCATCGACGGCAACCTGAGCATGGGCGGTCTGGTCGCCTGCTACATGCTCAGCGGTCGCGCCCTTGGCCCGCTCGCCGCGCTCTCGGGTCTGTTGACGCGTTATCAGCAGGCCAAAGTGACGATGGTCTCGGTTGATCAGATGATGGATCTGCCGCAGGAGCGCAACTTCGACGAGCGTCCGCTCAGCCGTCAGGTGCTGCAGGGCGCGATGGAATTTCGCAACATCGATTTCACCTACCCCAACCAGCAGAATCTGGCGCTGAAAAACATCAATCTGGTGGTTCGTCCGGGGGAGAAGATCGGCATCATCGGCCGCAGTGGCTCGGGCAAAAGCTCGCTGGCCAAGCTGCTGGTCGGTCTCTATCAGCCGGACGAGGGCTCGCTGCTGGTCGACGGCGTGGACATTCGCCAGATCGATGTCAGCGAGCTGCGCCACAACGTGGGCTATGTCGCCCAGGATATCCAGCTGCTGGCCGGCACCCTGCGTGACAACCTGGTCTGCGGTGCGCGCTACGTCGATGACGAGATGGTGCTGCAGGCTGCCGAACTGGCGGGGGTGCATGAATTTGCCCGTCTGCATCCGCAAGGTTACGAGCTGCAAGTGGGGGAGCGCGGGCAGAACCTGTCTGGCGGCCAGCGGCAGAACGTGGCCCTGGCGCGTGCGTTGCTGCTCGACCCGCCGATTCTGCTGCTGGACGAACCGACCAGCGCCATGGACAACACCGGTGAGGAGCGCTTGAAGCAGCGCCTGCAAGCCGTTATCGAGAAAAAGACCGTGATTCTTGTGACCCACCGAGCCTCGCTGCTCAGTCTGGTTGATCGTCTGTTGGTTATCGACCGTGGCCAGATCCTTGCCGACGGGCCGAAAGCCGCCGTGATGGAAGCGTTGAAGAAGGGGCAGATCAGTGTTGCTTAAATCGGGTCCACATTCGGGCGGCGGTCTGTTCGGCTATTTCAAGGGTGCTCCGTCGCTTGAAGGGCAACCCATGCCCGAGGTGCAGAAGGCACTGGTCGACGATGCGCCGCGCATCGTCAGGCTGACGATCTGGGCGGTCATTCTGTTTTTCACCTTCCTGGTGCTGTGGGCCAACTTTGCCGTCATCGACGAAGTGACCAAAGGTGAGGGCAAGGCCATTCCTTCGAGCAAGATCCAGAAGATCCAGAACCTGGAGGGCGGCATCGTCGCGCAGATCTACGCCCATGACGGGCAGATCGTCGAAGCCGGTGCGCCGTTGATTCGTCTGGACGACACCCGCTTCGCATCCAACGTCGGGGAAACCGAAGCCGACCGCGTCTCCATGGAACTGCGCGTCGAACGTTTGAGCGCCGAAGTCGATGATCGTCCGCTGAACATCAGCCCCGAAGCGCGCAAGTCGGCCGCAAGCCAGGCCGCCAACGAAGAGTCGCTGTACAAGAGTCGTCGTCAGCAACTGGCCGATGAGGTGGGTGGTCTTCAGCAGCAGCTGATCCAGCGCCAGCAGGAGTTGCGCGAATTCGCCTCCAAGCAGGAGCAATACCGCAACAGCCTGAGCCTGCTGCGCCAGGAAATCGGCATGTCCGAGCCGCTGGTTGCCCAGGGGGCGGTATCGCCGGTGGATATCCTGCGTCTGAAGCGCTCCGAGGTGGAGACCCGCGGGCAGATGGATGGCACGACCCTGGCCATTCCTCGGGCCCAGGCGGCCATCGCCGAGGTCCAGCGCAAGATCGACGAGACCCGCGGCAAGTTTCGCAGCGATGCCCTGACGCAATTGAATGAAGCGCGCACCAATCTTTCCAAGGCCCAGTCCACCGCCAAAGGTCTGGAAGATCGGGTCAACCGCACCATGGTCACTTCGCCGGTGCGCGGCATCGTCAAGCAGATGCTGGTCAACACCGTCGGTGGGGTGATTCAGCCAGGCAGCGACATTGCCGAAGTCGTGCCGCTGGACGACACCCTCTTGGTCGAAGCGCGTATCCGTCCGCAGGACATCGCCTTCCTGCATCCGGGTCAGGAAGCAATGATCAAGTTCACCGCCTATGACTACACCATTTATGGTGGCCTCAAGGGCAAGCTGGAGCAGATCGGCGCCGACACCATTCAGGATGAAGAGAAGAAGAACACTTTCTACGTGATCAAGCTACGCACTGACCGCAGCCACCTGGGTACCGATGAGCACCCGCTGCTGATCATTCCCGGCATGGTCGCCTCGGTGGACATCATCACTGGCAAGAAGAGCGTCCTCAGCTACTTGCTCAAGCCGGTGCTGAAGGCTCGCGCCGAAGCCTTGCACGAGCGTTGATCCTCACTTGATTCGGCAGCGCGGCAGCAATGTCGTGCTGCCAATCGGCTTCTGCCCGGAGGGCGTGGGACTTCGCCGGGGTAGCGCTCCACCTTGCCAGCGATCTGACGCAAAGCGGCAGCAAACACTGCCAGCGCGGTGTGTCTAATCTGTCGGGACCGTCTGATTTTACTGCCGGTGCCCGTCAGCTCGCGGGGCAAGCCCGCTCCTACGGGACGTAGCCCAGAATCAAAAGCACGGCATTACCCCGCCAAATCCATCCCTCAAACCAATACCCGGCATGCTCCCGTCATGGCTTTCAATCCTTCTCAAGGATAGTAGCCTTGTGACATATTTCGGTCGTAATTTATTGCGGCCGTGCGCTAAAGATCCGGGCCAAACCAGCGATACGGTTTACTGAACCTGTCGTTCACGCGACCAATAACCACAAGACACTGATCATTTTTTATCCTCGAAAATGATACTTCCTGCCTACAAGGAAATCGTCGTGACGTTGAACCTGCGCCGCAAGGTCATCCTCCTTGCCATTATTCCGAGCCTGTTACTGGCTGCGGTCATCAGCTGTATCACGTGGGCCGTGCTGCAGAAGCTGGCCACTCAGGAAGTCGAACAGACCCGAACGCTGCTGCTTGAAGAGCGCAAGCTGTCGTTGAAGAACTACCAGCAGATCGGCGAAGCGGCGATCAAGCCTCTTTACGAGGCCTCTGCGCCGGGCGACATGCAGGCCCGGGATCAGGCCTTGAAGATCCTCAAAAGCCTACAATACGACAAAGCCAGCTACTTCTTCGGTTACAACTCGGCCTACGTGCGGGTGTTCTGGGCCGACAAGGACCTGGACATCGGCAAGAACTTCTCCGACGCCAAGGACGCCAACGGCGTCTACGTGATCCGCGGTCTGGTGGACAAGGCCAAAGACGGCAGCCATTTCTTCCGCTATGACTGGACTACGCCCGGCAGCGACAAACCCATCCCGAAACTGGGCTACACCTCGTATCTGCAGAAATGGGACCTGGCGTTTGGCACTCAGGTAAACCTGGACGACATCGATAATCAGGTGGCGGCGATCGCCAGCACCACGCAGGATCGCATCGGATCCTCCGCCGCATTGATCGTGGCGATTGTCGCGGTGTTCCTGCTGGTCGTGGCACTGATCGCGGTGTTCCTGGGCAACGGGCTGGTCAAGCCGGTGCTGGTCATCAAGCAGAATCTGGACGACATCGCTGCCGGAGATGGCGACCTGACCCGTCGCCTGCCGGAAAACAGCAACGACGAGCTGGGTGCGCTGGCCAAATCCTTCAATCAGTTCGTGGAGAAGATTCACGGCCTGATGCGCCAGATCGCCGAGATGACGGGGCAGCTCAACGGCCTGGTCAGCGACATGTCTTCGCAGGCCCAGCGGTCCGAACAGGCCATGGGTCGTCAGCGCCAGGAAACCGATCAGGTCGCCACCGCCATCCACGAGATGTCGTCGGCGGCGCATCAGGTTTCGATCAGCGCTCAGGGCGCGTCCCAGGCCGCGCGCAAAACCAGCGACGTCGGCATGGACGCGAAAACCGTGGTCAATAAAAGCATCGACAGCATCCATGCGCTGATCGTCGACATCGGCCAGAGCAGCTCATCGCTCGACCATCTGCGTCAGGACGTGCAGTCCATCGCCACGGTGGTTGATGTCATTCGTTCGGTGGCCGAACAGACCAATCTGCTGGCGCTCAACGCGGCAATCGAAGCGGCCCGGGCAGGAGATGCCGGTCGCGGTTTTGCGGTGGTGGCCGATGAAGTCCGCGCGCTCGCCAGCCGTACCCAGCAGAGCACCCAGGAAATTCACGACATGATCAACTCGTTGCAGCGTGGCGCGCAGGACGCCACCGTTGCCATGAGTCGTTCCAGCGATACCGGCAAGACCACCGGTGAGCTGGCCAACGAGGCGGGCACGTCGCTGGATGCGATCGGGCAACTGATCGAGACGATCAATGATATGAACGCGCAGATCGCCAGCGCATCGGAGGAGCAGACGGCAGTGGCGGAAGAGATCAGCCGCAGCATGACGCAGATTGCCCAGGCGGTGGACAGCGTCGCCGACGACGCGCAGAACGGTGCCCGGACGGCGCGCAGCCTGACCGATCTGGGGGATCGCCTGGGCGGGCTGGTGAAGCAGTTCAGGATTTGATGCAGTGCAATTGACCCATACTTGCCCCGTAGGAGCGCGGCTTGTCCCGCGACCTGCCAGGCACTGGCAGCAAAACCGGCGAAACGCGGTGTGTCTGATTCTGCGCAGTTGTCCGGTTTCGCTGCTGCTGCTGCGCAGCAGATCGCGGGACGAGCCACGCTCCTACGTGTCGTGGCGTTTCGCAAAAACTGTCCGCTACCTTCCCCGCTTGCTATCAATGCGGATCAATCGCCCACCTTCGAATCGCAGGTATTGGTACATCCCGTTGTTCGGGCCGTAGATCCATTCCTGGACCTGCACCTGATCGACCTGTCGGTAATGATTGACCGTCTCCTTGTAGCCGATGATGTCCTGGCTGATCGGCTGGCCGCATTTCTGCTGCACTTCGAACATCCGGTCGCCAGCGCTGATCAGCTGACTGCCACACCGCAGCGTGTCGGCATGGGCCAGCCCGCTCAACGCTGCAAAACCGAGAATCGTCACGGTCCTCGTTAACACACTCTTCAAAAGTCGTTACTCGCTGTCCAGATGCAGGGGGCTGATGACGCGGCCGTCTTTCTCCGGCTGGCCCAGGCTTGCGTCGACGAAATAGACCCGCTCATCGGCCAGTTGTCCCTTGTCGACCAGATAATCCTTGATGCTGCCGGCGCGTGCCTGGCCGAGCTGACGCAACAGCAGGGCGCTGGAACTCCAGGATTTGAGCACCGCATCGCGCATCTTGTTCTGCCGGTCTTCCTTGCCCAGATCGACCCACTCGGCCGGTGGCTGCTGCTTCAGGCGCGTGCGATAGATGCCTTCTAGCATCGGCGGCTTTTCGTCATCCGGCACTTTAAGGTCACTGGCCTGAGCGGGCACCTTGTCGCCGCGACGCTGCAGGATCTTGTAGTAGCTGCTCTGATATTCACGCTCAAGCCGCTGCTGGGCGATCAGCGGACCGTCGCTGGCTTCGGCGCTGGTGCCTTCGATCTCCAGGCGCAGTGCCGGGCGCTCTTTCAAGGCGGCCGCCAGTTTGTTCAGCGAGCCCTGGGCCTCGCCGCTCAACTCATCGGAGCCTGGCGCGAAGGACACCGTACCCAGATCTTCCGAGCCGCCACCGCTGATCAGCCCGCCGATGAACTTGAACGGTGCGGCAGCGGCTTTGACCAGCAGATTACGCAGGGTCTGCCAGACGATCGGCATGACGCTGAACTGCGGGTTATTCAGGTCGCCCGTGACCGGCAGCTCGATGGAGATCTTGCCGTCGACATCCTTGAGCAGGGCGATCGCCAGCTTCAGTGGCAGGTTCACGGCATCCGGGCTGTCGACTTTCTCACCGAGCTGCAGTTGCTCGACCACCACTTTGTTCTCGGCTTTGAGCTGGCCCTTGGTGATCAGGTAATGCAGGTCGAGGTTCAACCGCCCCTTGCGGATGCGATAGCCAGCGAACTTGCCGGAGTAGGGGGTCAGGGTGGTCAGCTCGACGCGCTTGAAACTGGTGGCGATGTCCAGGCTAGCCAGCGGGTTGAACGGGTTGAGCGCGCCCTTGATGGTAACCGGCGCGTAACGGTCGACCTTGCCGGCAATGTTCACCGGTGCCGGCGTGTTCTGGCGGTTATCCAGGGTGCCGATTTTCCCGCTCAGCTGCTGCACCGCCGTGGCGAAGTTAGGCGTGAGGCTGAAGTCGGCGAAGTTGGCTGAACCGTTGTTGATGTTCACTTCGCCGATGTGGATGCCCATCGGTTTGTCGGCGCTGGCCGCAGCCTTGCTCTTGGCCACGGCGGGCGCGCTGTCGGCCGGCTGCGGGATCAACAGGTCGTCGATATTGGTGCTGCGGTCATCGGCGATCACGAAGCGCGCGTAAGGTTGTTCGATGTTGACCGCAGCGATGCTCAGGCTGTCACCGAGCTGGAAATTCAGGCCTTCGACGTTCAACCGCTGCCACTTCACGAAGTCTCGCGACTTGAGGGTGTCCAGGGTGTGCAGCTGATCGACCTGGGCTTTGCCAGTGATGCCCAGCGCCAGCGGCTCTGTGCTCTTCAGGTCGACCGCAAGATCGGTGTTGAGCATGCCACTGCGCACTTCAAGGCGAATGAACGGCGTGACATACGACTGGGCGATGCGCAGGTCGATGTCGCGCGTGGTGACGTTGAGTTTTGCGCGCACCGGCGCCAGGTTGACCTCGCCTTCAGCGCTGATCTTGCCCTGTTTGCCCAGGCCGGTATCGAGCTTGATGTTGAAAGGTGACTGGTTGAGGCTGTCAAAGTGGGTCAGGTCCAGATTCAGCGGACCGACCTCGAGCGCTACCGGCTCCTTGGGCACTTTATCGGCCAGGTGAATGCGGTAGTCGCGCAATTGGGTGTCGCGCAATAGCA
Source organism: Pseudomonas sp. NPDC087358 (assembly GCF_044900785.1). NCBI lineage: Bacteria > Pseudomonadati > Pseudomonadota > Gammaproteobacteria > Pseudomonadales > Pseudomonadaceae > Pseudomonas > Pseudomonas sp. NPDC087358. Next base: position 40,863 of record NZ_JBJDOA010000020.1, on the reverse strand, counting down.
CTTGCCAGGGTTTGCTCGGCGCAACGGACGCAGTGGCTGGCGGGGTCTCGCTGCCGGTTGCAGTGGCCGGCTGCTGTTTTTCGGCCTGGGCTTTTTTCTGCTCGGTTTTCGAGGGCTGGCTGGCGAACAGTTTCTGCCAGTCCAGTTGTCCATCGGACTCGCGCGTTGCCCATGTTTCAAGGCCTTGGCTGCGGATGCTGCCCACCGTGACCAGCTGCTTGGCCAGATCGATCGATGTCTGGCTGACTTCAAGGTTCTTCAGACGTACCAGTGGCCGACCATCCGGGGCATCGATGGCGAACGGCGCGACCTTGAGCGAGGTGTTGTCGAGCAGCAGCTCGGTTTCCTTCGCCAGACTGAGTTTGTAATGGGTATTGAAGTTGAGCACGCCGTCCTTGAGCACCAGGGGCAAAGCGTCGCGTACGTACGGCCACCAGACTTTCATCTTGCCGTCGGTGATCTTGAGTGTGCCCTCGGAGGTGATCGGCACCAGGCTGATACGGCCCACCCAATCGATCTGCCCGCCCTCCGGTCCTGCGGCCACCAGTGTCATGTCGGCGTTGTCTTCGGGCAGGGTGCTGAGGTTTTTCAGCTCGAAATTCAGCGTGTCGTAGAGGAACTCGATCGGCTCGCTGGGGCGCAGGTCCTGAAAGTGCACATAACCGTCCGCCAGTTTGATTTCGCCGATACGCAGCGGAAACGGCTTGCTCGGTGGTTCGTCAGGTTTTGCCGGCTCGCTGGGCGGCAGCTTGAACAGGCGCGCCAGATTCAGGCTGCCATCCTTGGAAAACAGCAGCTCGGTCTTGGGTTTGTCCAGTTCGATGGAGGCCAGGTGCAGGGCCTTGGTCCACAGGCTGTCGATCTGCAGATTGGCGTAAAGCCGCTCGAAACCGATTTGCTCCTTGCCCGGGGCACCGATATTCAGGCCCCACAGCGTGACTTCCAGGCTGTAGGGGTTGAGTTCCAGGCGGTCGAGTTTTGCCGGCAGCGTGGCGTAGTTCGCCAGTTGCTGGTTGATGATCCGCAGCGCAATGCCTGGCAGGATCAGAAACCCCAGCAAACTGTAGATTGCGAAGACGGCCAGCAAGGCGCCAATGGCGCGTTTCAATCCTTTGGGCATGTAGGTCGCCAACTCTCTCGATCTGAGGTGCCTTGGAGTATGGCACGCCAATCTGGTTCCGAAGTCGTCCCTGACAAACCTGTAGGAAATTTCCCGGCGGTCAGTCGGTGATCACAGCTGCAAGATCAACGTCTTGAGCGGCGGCTGCTGGTCCAGTGACGGAAAGTCGGCGCCCGGCGCCAGTACCTGACAGTCGCGGACCGGCCGGCCGATCTTGTCGGCGCAGCGCAATACCTGATCGCGCCAGTCGTCCATGCTGACCTTTGCCAGATTGTTGCAGCAGATCAGCACGCCGTTTTCGGCAGTGGTCAGCAATGCCGGTTTCAACAGGCTCTGGTAATCGCGCAGCAGGTCGACGGTGCCGAATGCGCTCTTCGCCCAGGCGGGCGGATCGAGCAGGACCAGGTCAAACTGGCGTTGTTCAAGGCGCGGGTAAGCCGGCAGTTTATGGCCACGACGCGAGGCGATCGGCAGGCCGGCGAACTGACGAATCGCCGGGAAGTAATCGGACTGAATGAACTGCATCGGCGCCAGTTGCGGATTGAGCAGGCCGTTCTCGCGCCCCACCGCCAGGTTGCCCTCGGCGAAATCCAGATTGCACACCTCACGGGCGCCGCCGGCGGCTGCGCTCAAGCCAACGCCGCAGGTGTAGGCAAACAGATTGAGTACGCTCTTGCCTTTGGCGTGCTCCTTGACCCAGCCGCGCGCGTTGCGCAGGTCGAGGAACAGCAGCGGATCCTGCCCGGCATGACGGCCCCGGACCCGGTAATTCAGGCCCCATTCATGGGCGACCAGGTCCTCCAGCGCCGCGTCCTCGGCTTTGTAAACCGGATCGCTGCGATCAACCCGGGAGTTGCCCTGCGAACGGTCGTTGTACACCAGCATCAGTTGCAGACCCAGACGCGCATCAATGGCCGCATGCAGCGCCAGCAGGGCCTCGCGGTCCAAGCTGTGGTGGAAGCTCTGGATCAATAGCTGCGGGCCATAGCGGTCGATGGTCAGCCCGCTGGCGCCTTCCTGACTGCCGTGGAACAGGCGATAACAATCGGTGCCTTGCCCGTGCAGTTGCGCGAGCAGGGATTGACGGTTGTCGAGGGCGACGCTGAGCGCCTGATTCAACGAAGACATGCACGGCGCCTTGGAGCAGGAATTAGGGCGTGCGAGTTTAGCAGTTTGAATCATGGCGTGAATCACGCATCACCCTGTGGCAATCCGGCTCGCCGGCGCGGGCGTCTTTGATCACTGCCGCCGGCAAGCCGGACTGCGACAGGTGAGTCGCCTTCCTGAACCTTCCCTGAAGCCTCTTGCAATAGTCTCGGCAGCCCCTGTAATGGCGGTTTACTCTCATAAAAGCCGAGCGTATTCTTCGCCCGTTTTCAACCAATGCGGAGACCCACAGTGGGTACTTGTTCGAGTGACAGACGTCAGCCGGTTTTGATGACCGGCCAATCCTCGGCACGATAACGCGCAGTCTTTCACTGCTGTTATCTCGCCGACAACGCGAGAAACGGCAGCAGTACTTCCTGTCCTTTCCTGACGCCACACCCGCGTGCGACTTTTCGGTCGTGCGGGCCAGACTTTGCGCGCCGTTCCCTGGGGGAGCCTGGCGTGCACCTGGCCGTACCTGCCTGGGACTTCTTTGTAGTAGCCCGTAAGTCCGGGGAAAGAGCCATGAAATTCATCCTCCTGAAAGAGTTCTTCGCAGGCTTTCTGCGCACTCGCCACCTGGGCCGGCATTTCCGTCGGCTGGCAATGCTCGACAGCGTGACCGACGCCACTGTCAGCCGCGAAGTCCCGCCAACACTGGCGCAAACCCTGACCCGCGGCGCCAGCAGCGAGGTGCCCGAGCTGCTGGCACGGCTGGGCACTCACGGCGATGGCCTGACCGACGAGCAGGCGGTGGAGCTGCGTCAGCTTCACGGCCTCAATGAAGTCGAGCACGAACAGCCGCTGCCCTGGTGGGTGCACCTGTGGCACTGCTACAAGAACCCGTTCAACCTGCTGCTGACCTTGCTTGCCTTGATTTCCTGGCTCACCGAGGACATGAAAGCGGCAACGGTGATCTTCTCGATGGTGGTGCTCTCCACCGTGCTGCGCTTCTGGCAGGAAACCCGCTCCAACCAGGCCGCCGATGCGCTCAAGGCCATGGTCAGCAACACTGCGACGGTGATGCGCCGACAGGCCATCCTGCAGGAAGGCGCTGCTACCGCTGGCAAGGCGCAACGGGTCGAACTGCCCATCAAACAACTGGTGCCGGGGGATCTGATTGTGCTGTCTGCCGGCGACATGATTCCCGCCGATTGCCGCGTGCTCAGCGCCAAGGATCTGTTCGTCAGCCAAGCGGCGATGACCGGGGAATCAATGCCGGTGGAGAAATTCGCACGCCGGCAGCACATCGATACCGGCAACCCGCTGGATCTGGAAAACATCCTGTTCATGGGCACCAACGTGGTGTCCGGGGCGGCGGTCGGGGTGATTCTGACCACTGGCAACAACACCTATTTTGGCGCTCTGGCCCAGCGGGTCAGCGCCACCGACCGTGCCCCGACCTCGTTTCAGGCCGGGGTCAACAAGGTCAGCTGGCTGTTGATCCGTTTCATGTTCGTGATGGCGCCGCTGGTGTTGTTCATCAATGGTTTCACCAAGGGCGACTGGATGCAGGCGCTGCTGTTCGCGCTGTCGATTGCCGTGGGCCTGACCCCGGAAATGCTGCCGATGATCGTGACCTCGACCCTGGCCAAGGGCGCGGTGTTTCTGTCGCGCAAGAAAGTCATCGTCAAGCGCCTGGACGCCATCCAGAACTTCGGCGCCATGGATGTACTGTGCACCGACAAGACCGGCACCCTCACTCAGGACAAGATTTTCCTCGCGCGGCACGTGGACGTGTGGGGCGATGAGTCCGATGACGTGCTGGAAATGGCCTATCTCAACAGCTACTACCAGACGGGCCTGAAAAACCTGCTGGATGTGGCAGTGCTGGAACACGTGGAGATTCACCGCGAGCTGCAGGTCGGCACCGCCTTCAGCAAGGTCGACGAGGTACCGTTCGACTTCAACCGGCGGCGCATGTCGGTGGTGGTCCAGGAGCAAGGGCAACCGCACCTGCTGATCTGCAAAGGGGCGCTGGAGGAAGTGCTGGGGGTGTGCAAGCGCGTGCGCCATGGCGAGCTTGATGAAGCGCTGACCCCTGCGCTGCTGGAGCGCATTGTCCAGGTGACGGCTGAATTCAACGATGAAGGCCTGCGCGTGGTCGCCGTGGCGGCGCGCTCGATGGAAGCCGGTCGCGACACCTACGGCCTGGCCGATGAAAACGACCTGACGCTGATCGGTTATGTGGCGTTTCTCGATCCGCCCAAGGAAAGCACGGCTCCGGCACTCAGGGCGCTTGCCGAGCATGGCGTGGCGGTCAAGGTGCTGACCGGCGACAATGAGCGCGTGACCGCCAAGATCTGCCGTGAGGTGGGGCTGGAGCGTCAGGGGCTGTTGTTGGGCGGTGATATCGAGCGCATGAGCGATGCCGAACTGGCCGTGGCGGTGGAGAGCACCAACGTCTTCGCCAAGCTCACGCCGTCGCACAAAGAGCGCATCGTGCGCCTGCTCAAGGCCAATGGGCATGTGGTCGGTTTCATGGGCGACGGCATCAACGACGCGCCGGCGCTGCGCACGGCCGACATCGGCATCTCGGTGGACAGCGCCGTGGACATCGCCAAGGAAGCGGCGGACATCATCCTCCTGGAAAAAAGCCTGATGGTGCTGGAGGAGGGCGTGCTGGAAGGGCGACGCACCTTCGCCAACATGCTCAAGTACATCAAGATGACGGCCAGTTCCAACTTCGGCAACGTGTTCTCGGTGCTGGTGGCCAGCGCGTTCATCCCGTTCCTGCCGATGCTGCCGATGCATCTGTTGGTGCAGAACCTGCTGTACGACATTTCGCAGATCGCTATCCCGTTCGATAACGTCGACGAAGAACTGCTGAAAAAACCTCAACGCTGGCAGCCTGCGGAGGTCGGGCGCTTCATGATGTTCTTCGGGCCTATCAGTTCGATCTTCGACATCACCACCTTTGCGGTGATGTGGTACGTGTTCGGCGCCAACACGCCCGAGCACCAGACCCTGTTTCAGTCGGGCTGGTTCGTGGTGGGGCTGCTGACCCAGACGTTGATCGTGCACATGATCCGTACACCGAAAATCCCGTTCCTGCAAAGCCGCGCGGCGACGCCGTTGATGGTGATGACCGGGGTGATCATGGCCGTGGGGATTTTCCTGCCGATGGGCCCGCTGGCGCACTACTTCAAGTTGCAGGCCTTGCCGCCGCTGTACTTCGTCATCCTGCCGCTGATTCTGCTGGCGTATGTCGGGCTGACGCAGGCGGTGAAGGGGTTTTATGTAAGGCGGTTCGGCTGGCAGTGAGATAATGCGGTAACCGTATGATCGTGCCCACGCGGAGCGTGGGAACGATCAAACGCCCTCCGGGCAGAAGCCATTTGCGGCGTGGTCGAAATTACCGCGCCAACGCCAGGGCCACGCCCTGACCGCCACCGATGCACAGGGTCGCCAGGCCTTTTTTGGCATCGCGCTTGATCATTTCGTGCAGCAGCGTCACCAGTACGCGGCAACCCGACGCACCGATCGGGTGGCCGATGGCGATGGCACCGCCGTTGACGTTGACCTTGTCCATGTCCCAGCCCAGTTCCTTGCCCACCGACAGCGATTGCGCGGCGAACGCTTCGTTGGCTTCGATCAAATCCAGCTCGCCCAGCGACCAGCCGGCCTTGTCCAGGCAGCGACGGGTAGCGCTGACCGGGCCGATGCCCATGATCGCCGGGTCGACACCGGCGTTGGCGTAAGCGGCGATACGCGCCAGTACCGGCAGCCCCAGCTCCTCGGCTTTGCTGGCGCTCATCAGGATCACGGCGGCTGCGCCATCGTTCAGCGACGAAGCGTTACCGGCCGTCACGGTGCCGTCTTTTTTGAACGCAGGCTTGAGTTTGCCCAGCGATTCGGCAGTGGTGCCGGCGCGTGGTTGCTCGTCGGTGGCGAAGGCAATCGGGTCGCCCTTGCGCTGAGGAATCAGGATCGGCGTGATTTCATCGACGAAACGCCCAGCTTCGATGGCGGCCGTGGCTTTCTGCTGCGAGGCAGCGGCAAAGGCATCCTGCGCCTGACGGCTGATGTCGTATTTTTCCGACAGGTTCTCGGCAGTGATGCCCATGTGGTAATCGTTGAAGGCATCCCACAGGCCGTCGCTGATCATGGTGTCGACCATGGTCGCGTGGCCCATGCGCAGACCGGTGCGCGCGCCGGGGATCACGTAGTTGGCCAGGCTCATGCTTTCCTGGCCGCCGGCGATGATGATGTCGGCGTCGCCACAACGAATCGCCTGAGTGCCCAGATGCAGGGCCTTCAGACCCGAGCCGCAGACCTTGTTCAGCGTCATCGCGGGCACGGCGTACGGCAGGCCGGCCTTGATCGAGGCTTGGCGCGCGGGGTTCTGGCCGGCACCGGCAGTCAGCACCTGGCCCATGATCACTTCGTCGACCAGGGCCGGGTCGAGACCGGTCTGCGCCAGCAACTGGCGGATGACGGCGGCGCCCAGGTCAACGGCGGGGATGTTCGCCAGAGAGCCCTGGAAACTGCCGACCGCGGTGCGGGTGGCGGCAACGATAACGACATCTTGCATGGTACGAATCCTCATTGTTGTGGGGCTTGGCGCCGGGACCCGGGGAAGAGCTGAAGAGGTCGAAGGTCCGGGACAGCGCACTCAAGGGTGCATATGGTGGCATGGATGATGGAGATAATTTAAGCCCTTTGTCATCCGAATCAGTCAGCGACCTTGTGCTACCGGATGTCTGGCGCATCGTGCTTTTGATTCTGGCCGCAGGGCGCGGGGGCAAGCTTGCTCGCGACCTGGCGCGCAGCGGCAGTCAAGTCAGGCACCTTGGCCCTGTCAGGCCCACCGTATTGGCAGGGTTTGCTGCCGGTTCCCGACAGATCGTCGGCAAGGTGGAGCGCCACCCCGGCAGACTCCCACGGCCTGCGCGCAGACGCGGGTCTTTACAGCACACCCATGCGCCGCTTGGCCCGATGGATCGACGCATTGCGCACCGCCCAGCGCAACAGGGGCGCGCTGCGGTTGACGCCAAGGCGGATCAGTTTGCGCCTCAAAGGCGTCTGGCGGATACCGAACAGTGCACTGGCCCACTGTGGCAGCAGTTCGATCCCCGCCTGCATCATCAGCTTGCCCATGGGCCTGGCCATACGGCTCGGAGCGGGGGCGCCCTGCAGGATATGCAGCACCTCCCGGGCGCGCTCGTCGCACACCAGCTGCGCGCGCATGACTTCCAGATAGTGGCTGATCTGCTTCGCGGAGCGCGGTACCTCGCGGGCGCCGAGCCGTTCAGCGACGATTGCGGTTTCGGCGTAGTAGCGGTCCTGATCTTCCAGCGACAGATCCGGGTTCAGATAGCGCAGATGGGCCGCCATGAAGCTGCTGACCTCCGCCACATGCACCCAGGTCAACAGATCAGGATCGTCGGCTGCGTAGGTGCTGCCGTCGGGGGCAGTGCCGCGGATCCGTGCGTGAATCGTGCGCACTTTTTCGATCAGCCAGTTGGCGTCGTGGGTCGAGCCGAACGTCGTGCCGGAGATGAACTGGCCTGTGCGGCGCAAGCGTCCCAGCATGTCCTGGCGAAAGTTGGAGTGATCCCAGACCCCGGCCAGTACCCGCGGATGGAGCATCTGCAGCATCAAGGCGCAGATGCCGCCAATCAACATACTGGGAAAATCCCCGTGCACGCGCCAGCACACCGCTTGCGGGCCGAACAGACCAGGATCGCCCCTGGGGTTTTCCAGATCCAGTTGCCCCAGGGCGAGGCCGGTCATGCTCATGACCTGGGTTTCGATGCGTGTACGGATGAATTCCATGGGCTCACCGATGCTCCAGCTACACAAAACCCGCCGCCTCTTGCGAGGGGCGGGTTCGGGGGTGTTGCGCCAGACTCGATCAGCCGCGGTGACGACCGCGGAAGTAGTTGATCAGGCCTTGGGTCGATGCGTCTTCGGCGGCGCTTTCTTCGCTGCCTACCAGACGGTTATAGACGCCTTTGCCGAGCTCCTTGCCCAACTCCACGCCCCACTGGTCGAAGGCGTTGGTGCCCCAGATGACGCTCTGCACGAACACCTTGTGCTCGTACATCGCGACCAGTGCGCCGAGGCGACGAGGGCTGATGCGCTCGACCACGATGGTGTTGCTCGGACGGTTGCCCGGAATGACCTTGTGCGGCGCGACACGCTGCACTTCTTCTTCCGGCATGCCTTTGGCCCGCAGCTCGGCTTCCGCTTCGGCGCGTGACTTGCCCAGCATCAGTGCCTGGCTCTGCGACAGGCAGTTGGCGTACAGCCACTGGTGGTGATCGGAGACCGGGTTGAAGCTGACGATCGGCACGATGAAATCGGCCGGGATCAGTTGGGTGCCCTGGTGCAGCAGCTGGTGGTACGCATGCTGACCGTTGGCGCCGACGCCACCCCAGATGACCGGGCCGGTGTCGGTCTTCACCGGCACGCCGTCCTGGCGCACGCTCTTGCCGTTGGACTCCATGTCCAGCTGCTGCAAGTGCTTGGTGATGTTACGCAGGTAGTGATCGTACGGCAGGATCGCATGGCTCTGCGCACCCCAGAAGTTGCCGTACCAGACGCCCAGCAAGCCCAGCAGCACCGGCATGTTCTGTTCGAACGAGGCGTTCTGGAAGTGCTGGTCCATGGTGTAGGCGCCGGACAGCAGTTCCTTGAAGTTGGACATGCCAATGGCCAGCGCAATCGGCAGGCCGATCGCCGACCACAGCGAGTAACGACCGCCGACCCAGTCCCACATCGGGAAGATGTTTTCTTCACGAATGCCGAACGCCACGGCTGCGGCATTGTTGCTCGATACTGCGATGAAGTGACGATACAGCTCGGCTTCTGAACCGCCCTGAGCCAGGTACCAGGCGCGGGCGGCCGTGGCGTTCTTCAGGGTCTCGAGGGTGGAGAAGGTCTTGGACGAGACGATGAACAGGGTGGTCTCGGCGCGCAGCTTGGCAGTCAGTTCGTGCAGCTCGGTGCCGTCGATGTTCGCCAGGTAGTGACAGCGCACGCCCTTCTGCGCGTAGGACAACAGCGCTTCGGACACCAGTTCCGGACCCAGGAACGAGCCGCCAATGCCGATGTTGACCACGTCGGTGATCGGCTTCTCGGTGTAACCGCGCCACAGGCCATCGTGGATGCGCCCGACCAGATCGGTAATCTGGTTCAGCACCTTGTGCACTTCGGGCATCACGTTGACGCCATTGACCAGCAGCTTGTCGCCCACCGGACGGCGCAGCGCGGTGTGCAGCGCAGGGCGACCTTCGGAAGCGTTGACCAGCTCGCCGTCGTACTGGGCCTTGATCGCGTCCTTCAGGCCCACTTCATTGGCCAGGTTGACCAGCAACTGGCGGGTCTCGGCGGTGATCAGGTTTTTCGAGTAGTCGAGGAACAGCCCGGCGCTGCTGAGGGTGAATTCGCTGAAGCGCTGCGGGTTTTCGTTGAACGCCTCGCGCATGCTGAAGTTCTGCATCGCTTTGCGGTGATCGATGAGCGCCTGCCAGGCGGGCAGGGTGGTGACGTCATGAGGAGTGCGGTAGTACGCCATCGCTGCGGGTTTCCTTGTACTTGAACTGCCTTTTTGGACACTGAAAAGCCAGGGGAGATCGAATGGATGCGTGCCCGGAAGCCTAACCCCCGGACGCGCCGACGTCTGCGCCTTGCTTTACCTCTGCTCGGTACTTTTTCTCACAAGGTAATGTCGCCTTTGTCAGGCGAACTGTACCGGTATGGCATTGCTGGTGTGGCTAAGTTCATTGCCCGGAGCCATATAAAGCATGCGCGGCTTGAAATTCACAAGCTCGGCCTCGGCGTAGTGAGCATAGGCGCAGATGATCACGCGATCTCCGACTTTTGCCTTGTGCGCGGCTGCGCCGTTGACCGAGATCATCCGCGACCCTTCTTCACCGCGAATAGCATAGGTGGTGAATCGCTCGCCGTTGTCGATGTTGTAGATCTGGATCTGTTCGTACTCACGAATCCCCGACAGGTCCAGCCATTCGCCGTCGATGGCGCAGGAGCCTTCGTAGTCCAGGACTGCGTGCGTCACTTGCGCACGATGCAGTTTGGCTTTGAGCATGATGGCGTGCATGGGGCGGTTATTCCTTGGTCAGGTGCAGATTGTCGATCAGCCGGGTCTTGCCCAGAAACGCCGCGCCGAGCACCACCAGATCGTGATCTTCGGGCGTGGCTGGACGCAGGCTCACGGCATTGCGGATTTCCAGGTAGTCAGGCCGAAACCCTGCGGCTTCGAGCGCCTTGCTGCCGTCGGTCAGCAGTTGCGCATGATTCTGTTCGCCCTGGTGCAGGGCCTCGCCAATCTGCTTGATCACCCGGTACAGCGCAGGTGCCGTGGCGCGTTCGTCTTCACTCAGGTAACCGTTGCGCGAGGACAGGGCCAGGCCGTCGGCGCCGCGTACGGTCGGCTCGCCGATGATCTGGATCGGCATGTTCAAGTCACGTACCAGTGCGCTGACCACGGCCAGTTGCTGGAAGTCTTTCTGGCCGAAGATGGCGATATCGGGCTGGACCATGTTGAACAGCTTGCTGACCACCGTCGACACACCGTCGAAATGCCCCGGGCGGCTGCCACCGCACAGGCCTTCGGATACCACCGGTACCCGGACAATGGTCTGATCGGCCATGCCGTGGGGATACATTTCTTCGACCGTCGGCGTGAACAGCAAATGGCAACCGGCTTGCAGGAGCTTTTCCTGATCGGCCGCCAGGGTGCGCGGATAGGTCGCCAGGTCTTCGTTGGGGCCAAACTGCAGGGGGTTGACGAAGATGCTCGCCACCACGAAGTCGGCGCGCTGGGCGGCCTTGGTGACCAGCGCGGTGTGGCCGCTGTGCAGGTTGCCCATGGTCGGCACCAGGGCGATACGTTTGCCTTCGCTGCGGGCCCGCGCAACGGCTGCGCGCAACTCGCGAACGGTTTTGACTGTGTTCATGCCGAGAATCCGTGTTCAGGGGCTGGGAAGCTGCCGTCTTTGACGGCGCTGACGTACGCCGCGATGGCAGCCTGGATATCCGGCTGGCCGGCCATGAAGTTCTTCACGAACTTGGGGACTCGTCCGCTGATCGACAGCCCGAGCATGTCGTGCAGCACCAGTACCTGACCGTCGGTGGCGCTGCCGGCGCCGATGCCGATCACCGGAATCTTCACCGCGTGGGTGATCTCCTGGGCCAGCTCGCTCGGCACGCACTCCAGCAGGATCATGGCGGCGCCGGCCTGCTCCAGGGTGATGGCGTCGGCGCGCATCTGCCGGGCTTGGGACTCCTGACGACCCTGTACCTTATAGCCGCCCAGCACATTGACTGCCTGCGGCGTCAGACCCATGTGCGCGCACACCGGGATGCCACGCTCGGCCAGCAGGCGAATGGATTCGCCCAGCCACGCCGCGCCCTCGACCTTGATCATGTGCGCACCGGCCTGCATCAGCATCGCGCTGTTGGCGAAGGTCTGGTCAGCGGTGGCATAGGCCATGAACGGCAGGTCGGCGAGGATCAGCGCCCCGTGGTTGCCGCGTTTGACGCAGGCCACGTGGTAGGCCATTTCGGTGGTGGTCACCGGCAGGGTGCTGTCATGACCCTGGAGGACCATGCCCAGCGAGTCGCCGACCAGCAGGACTTCGACCCCGGCCTGACTGGCGGTGTGGGCGAAGGTTGCGTCGTAGCAGGTGAGCATGGTGATCTTTTCACCTTTTTGCTTCAGGCCCAGCAAAGACGTAACGGTGATATCTGGCATGAAAAAAGTCCTCATTCAGGCGCTGTGAATACGACGGCGAGCAACGCGTGATTCATTCTTGAGACTCAGGCACATCGTCGTTTCGCGATGTTTGCAAAGGCCTGTTCCGCGCCTTGTGACCGGTAGTCCGGCTTCGGGACGCTTATCTTCGTGAGGAGGGGGCGGGAAGTCAATTCCGGGTGTTACCGGTTTGGTGAGGGTGTTACCTGCGCGCGATCGAACGGATCCGTCTGTAGGCGTGAGCTTGCTCGCGATTGCGGTACGTCAGTCGCCGGATTCACGTGGCAACGATCACCATCGCGAGCAAGCTTACGCCTACAGGCCTGTGGCTACCCAGCGAGTCGTTCCAGCCCTTGGAACGGGCATTGGGCGAGCAAGTCATCCAGCTTGCGGCCGTCGGCCAGGGTGATCCCCGGCGCCAGTTCGGCGAGGGGGTACAGCACAAAGGCTCGGGCCTGCATGTGATAGTGCGGCACCTTCAGGCGCGGCACGTCGATCAGATGATCGCCAAACAGCAGGATGTCCAGATCCAGAGTGCGCGGGCCCCAGCGCTCCAGGCGCTCGCGGCCCTGGCCGTTCTCGACGGCTTGCAAGGCGTCGAGCAATGCCAGCGGCTCCAGGGCGGTATCCAGCGCCGCCACCGCGTTGGTGTAACGCGGTTGACCGGGTAACAGCGAGTCGCTCAGATAAAAGGCAGAAACACCCGACAGGCGAGTCTGCGGCAAGTGCGCCAAGGCCTGGATGGCTTCACGCAATTGCTCGGCGGGATCGGCCAGGTTGCTGCCCATGCCGACATAAACACGTTCCATGGCTGATTGCCCCGAGGTCATTCCGAGGCGTCGGCGCCAGCGCGTTTACGCTTGCCGCCACCGCTGCGGCGACGCTTGCGCGGGCCTTGGCCAGTGGCTTCGGACTTGTTGCCCAGATCACGGATCATGTCGCGACGTCCGGCATCGTTGGCGTCCTGATATTCGGTCCACCAGTCGCCCAGGCCGTCGGTTTCTTCACCGGCCATTTCACGCAGCAGCAGGAAGTCGTAACCGGCACGGAAGCGCGGGTTCTCCAGCAACAGGTCGGCGCGTTTGCCGGACCGGCGGGGCAAACGCTCCTGCATGTCCCAGATCTCGCGGATCGGCATGGTGAAGCGCTTGGGAATGGCGATGCGCTGGCATTGTTCGGCGATCAGTTCGTGAGCACCTTCCTGCATCGCCTGGATCGGCGGCATGCCGCGTTCCTGCAAGCGCAGCACACGGGCGGGCAGGGCAGGCCAGAGCAGGGCGGCAAACAGGAACGCCGGAGTCACCGGTTTGTTCTGCTTGATGCGCAGATCCGTGTTGGCCAGCGCATCGCTGATCAGGGTGTGGGTGTAGGTGGGATTGTGTTCCAGTGCCTTGGAGCTGGCCGGGAACAAGGGCTCGAACAGCTCCAGATCGACCAACATCTCGAAGGTCGCTTCGGCGTAACCGGAGAGAAACAGTTTGAGCACTTCCTCGAACAGCCGCGCGGCCGGGATATCGCGCAGCATCGGTGCCAGCGGACGAATCGGTGTGGCGCTGTGTTTCTCGATGCCGAAGTCCAGCTTGGCGGCAAAGCGCACGGCGCGCAGCATCCGCACCGGGTCTTCCTTGTAGCGTTGCTGCGGGTCGCCGATCAGGCGGATCAGGCGATTGCGGATGTCGTGTACGCCATTGGCGTAATCGAGCACGCGCTCAGTCACCGGATCGTAATACAGGGCGTTGATCGTGAAGTCGCGGCGTTGGGCGTCGTCTTCCAGGGTGCCGTAGACGTTGTCCCGCAGAATCCGGCCACTTTCGTTGCGCGACGACTGGTTGCTGTCTTCTTCGTCTTCATCCTGCGGATGATTGGCGCGGAAGGTTGCCACCTCGATGATCTCGCGACCGAAGTGAATGTGAACCAGCTTGAAGCGGCGACCGATGATGCGGGCATTGCGAAATTCTGCGCGGATCTGCTCAGGCGTGGCGCTGGTGGCAACGTCGAAGTCTTTCGGAGTGATGCCGAGCATCAGGTCGCGTACGCAGCCACCGACCAGGTAGGCCTGGTAGCCGGCATTTTGCAGGCGCTCGACGATGTTGACCGCATAGCGGCTGAATTGATTGCGCTGCAGCGAGTGCTGGCTGTTGCTGAGCACTTCAGGCGTCGTGCGCACGTGTTGCTGCGGCTTGCGCAGAGGGGAACGGAATGACTGGAACAGCTTCTTCAGCATGGGATGCACTGTTTGAAGGAATATTCGGCCAATTACGAAGAATGACCGCATGATGGGCGGGGATTCTAGCATTTAGTCGAGGGATGGTGTAGGACGCTGCGCGATGGCCGCGTGGGGGCAGGTAGTACGGGGCTTGAACGGTTATTGCGGGTGTTTTTGTGTCCGGGATTTTTTGCCGGAAGCTACTGGGGGAGCCGAAGCTCCCCCAAAGTGTGTGCTCTTATTTTTATTGTCTGTTGGGCTTTTTGTTTTTGTTAAGTGCCCAATTCACGGCTTTCGCCTGTGAAACCTCCCAATCGGGAGTCAAGAGCAAACGGATTGCTTTGGTCGCTGTGCAGCAGTGATCTATCGATCCAACCAGTTCAGGCTCTACCTTAGGGTAGTTTTTTGTTGTTCTCGGCCTGGTTGCGGGACAAGTCCCAAATGCAACGCCTCTCCAAAAGAATCAGTTAGCTGCGCCTCCGCCGTGTTGTTCTTGTTATGCGTGAGTCGATTCGTCTTGTTTTTATTATGTTGGTTTTGCGGGTGACTGATTTTTGTTGTTCTTGTACGAATAGATATAGCAGGACGCGTGCCAACTTTTTCAAAACATGCTGCAGCCCTTGAAAATCGGGGGTGTGGCAAAATGACGCTATTTTCTGCGGCCGAAAAAAAACCGGGGTTACGTTACCGTACGCCCCGGCTTTTGTTACGTGCTGGTAAATGAGGTAACAGTTTTTTCACGACCGCTGTGCACTGCGTGCCAGAGCCTCGCGCGAACTGTTGCTTCAGGTTTCGCTGGCCACCCCGGTCTTGCGCCGCGGGATACCCAGCCGCTGGCGGCGTTCCCACAGGCACTTGCGGCTCACGCCCAGCTTGCGTGCCAGTTCGGTCTCGGTCATGTGGTCCTGATGCTCGAGTACGAAGTGCTGGAAGTAGTCTTCCAGTGACAGGTCTTCAGTCGGCTCGTGGGCGGTCGAGCTGGCTGCCGCCTGTTGCGGCGCCAGGCCGATGAACTCGTCGACATCCAGGTCGCTGAGTTCGATGTCGATGCCCAGCAGCTCGGCCGAGATGTCCGGGCTTTCACACAGAATCACCGCCCGCTCCACCGCGTTTTCCAGCTCGCGCACGTTGCCAGGCCATGAGTAGTGACGAATGGCCTGCTCGGCATCGGCGGCGAATCTCAGATCGTTGCGTCCGGCCTTGGCGCTCTGCCGGGCGAGAAAGGCGTTGGCGATTTCATTGACGTCGGCGCCACGCTCGCGCAGGGCGGGAAGCTTCAGCGCGATTACGTGCAGGCGGTAGTAAAGGTCTTCACGGAACTGCCCGACCTTGGCCAGGCTTTTCAGGTCGCGGTGGGTGGCTGCGATCAGGCGCACATCGACCTTCTGCGACTGCACCGAGCCGACCCGACGGATTTCGCCTTCCTGAAGCACGCGCAACAGGCGGGCCTGGGCTTCGAGGGGCAGCTCGCCGATTTCGTCGAGGAACAGCGTGCCGCCATCCGCCGCCTCCACCAGACCGGCACGGCCGGCGCTGGCGCCGGTAAACGCGCCTTTCTCGTGGCCGAACAACTCGGATTCGATCAGCGTTTCCGGGATGGCTGCACAGTTGACCGAGATCATCGGCGCCTTGGCTCGGCGCGACAGGTTGTGCAGGGCACGGGCAACCAGTTCCTTGCCGGTGCCGGACTCACCCTGGATCAACACGTTGGAATCGGTCGGCGCGACCTTGCGGATCTTGCTGTACAGATCCTGCATGGGTGGGCAGGAGCCGATGATGCCGATCTCGCCATTGCTGTTGTCGGCGCCGGCCTTGTCGGCAGGTGATGCCTTGCCGGCAGCCACGCGCTCGGCCTGCATGCTCTGCACCGTTTGTCGGTCGCGCAGGATGCGTGAGACGGCCTGGAGCATTTCGTCGTGGTCGAAGGGTTTGGCGATGTAATCGACCGCGCCCATTTTCATCGAGTCCACGGCCGAGCGCAGGCTGGCGTAGCTGGTCATGATCAGCACCGGCTTGCCCTGGCCCAGTTTGATCAGCTCGGTGCCAGGCGCGCCAGGCAGGCGCAGATCGCTGACGATCAGATCGAACGAGGGGATGCTGAAACGTTCCTGAGCTTCCTGCACGGATCCTGCTTCGCTGACCTGATACTGATTACGTTCCAGCAGGCGACGCAAGGCAGAGCGGATGATGGTTTCGTCTTCGACGATCAAAATGTGAGGCATTGATTCGATTCTCTCGACGGTCTCAGTTCACAGCGGACGTCGCTTCGACATGTCGCGGTAATGTCACCCGAATACGGGTTCCGCGTTGTTGCTCGGGGTCAGCCGGGCTGTCGATGGTGATTTGTCCATAATGCTCTTCAACGATGGAATAGACCAGTGCGAGCCCAAGCCCTGTCCCTTCCCCCGGATCCTTGGTGGTGAAGAACGGTTCGAACAAGCGGTCCATGATTGCTTTGGGAATTCCGGTGCCTTCGTCTTCGACGATCAGGTCGACCGTGTGTTCCGAGGCTTCACTCTTGACCCGTACCGCGCTGCCTGCAGGCGATGCGTCACGGGCGTTGGAGAGCAGGTTGATCAGCACCTGGGCAAGGCGCTGCGGATCGCCATCGACCCAATGGTTGGGATTGCACAGGTTATAGAACTGCACTTCGAAATTGCGCCGGTTGAGCGCCAGCAGACCAATGGCATCCTGCGCGACCTCGGCCAGGCACACCGCTTCGTCGGCATGTTGATGGCCGCCGGCGTGGGCGAAGCTCATCAGCGATTGCACGATCCGCGAAACGCGTTTGGTCTGTTCGATGATCTGGCTGCTGATCTCGGTCAGCTCGCCGTCGTCCTCGCGTTCTTCGCGCAGGTTCTGCGCCAGGCAGGCGATGCCGGTGATCGGGTTGCCGATTTCATGGGCCACCCCGGCGGCCAGACGACCGATGCTGGCCAGGCGCTCGGAGTGGACCAGCTTGTCTTCGAGCATCTGAGTATCGGTGAGGTCTTCGACCAGGATCACCAGGCCGCTGTTGCCCGGTGCCAGCGGTTCGTCGATGGCGGCCTTGTGCAGGTTCAGCCAGCGTGTCTGCCCGTCCAGGCCAAGGCGCTGCTTGTGCAAGTGTTCGTCCGGCACGTTGATGAACCCCAGCAGTAATTGGCGCCAAGGGTCTGCGATGGTCTCCAGGCGTGAGCCCACCACGCGCTGGGCGCCGATGCCGGTCAGTTCTTCCATGGCCTTGTTCCACATCAGGATCTCCTGATCCTTGGCCAGTGAGCACACGCCCATCGGCAGCTCTTGCAGGGTCTGGCGGTGATAGCGGCGCAGGGCATCGAGTTCGGCGGCAAGGCCGGTGAGGCGCGAGTGGTAGTCCTCGAGCCGGCTTTCGATGAAGTGAATGTCCTCGGTGACATAGTTTTCGCTGCCTGACTTATAGGGCAGGAACGTTTCAACCATGTCCTGGGCCACGCTTGGGCCCATCAGCCCTGACAGATTGGCCTCGATGCGGTCACGCAGGCGGCGCAGGGCATAGGGTCGGCGCTCGTCGAATGGCAGGTAGAGGTCGCGCAGCGCCTGCTCGACTTCCTTCTGGGCGGCTTTGGCGCCCAGTGGCTTGGCCAGTTGGGTGGCGAATTCCTGCGGTGACACGGCGTGCAACTCTCGGCGCTGCGGGCGACGGACGTTGTCCACGGCGCAGGCTTCGGCGGCGCTGGCTTCTTCGGGACTCGGGTTGCTGAACAGTGAGATCAGGGTGAAGACCAGTACGTTGGCGGCCAGTGAGGCGATCGCTGCCATGTGCCAGCTGGTGTCGTCGAGCACGTAAATCATGTTCAGCAACGGGATATAGAAGCCCTGGAAGTTGCCGATCAACGGGAACAGCATGCTCACCAGCCACACCGCGATCCCGGCGATCAGCCCGGCCATGAAGCCTCGACGGTTGGCTGCGGGCCAATACAGGACTGACAGCACACCCGGCAGGAACTGCAGGGTGGCGACGAAGGCGACGATGCCCAGGTTGGCCAGGTCTTGCTTGGCGCCCAACAGCAGATAGAAGCCGTAACCGGCCATGATGATCGCCACGATCAGGCCGCGACGTGTCCACTTCAGCCAGCGGTAGATATTGCCTTCAGCCGGTGGCTGATAGAGCGGCAGTACCAGATGGTTGAGCGCCATGCCGGACAAGGCCAGGGTGGTGACGATGATCAGCCCGCTGGCTGAGGACAGGCCGCCGACATAGCCAATCAGCGCCAGCGTCGGGTTATGCGCGGCGATGCCGATGCCCAGGGTGAAATATTCGGGGCTGGTGGTGGCCCCCAGTTTCAGTCCGGCCCACAGCACTAGCGGCACGGCCAGGCTCATGAGCAGCAGGAACAGCGGCAAGCCCCAGCTGGCGCTGACCAGCGAGCGAGGGTTGAGGTTCTCGGTAAAGGTCATGTGATACATGTGCGGCATCACGATGGCCGAAGCAAAAAACACCAGCAACAGGGTCCGCCACGGCCCTTCCTGCAAAGGGGTGTGCAGCGCGGCCAGTGCACTCTGGTTTTGCAACAACCACTGTTCGAGGCTCTGCGGGCCGTCGAACACACCATACAGTGCGTACAGGCCGATGCAGCCTATCGCGGCCAGCTTGACCACCGACTCGAAGGCGATGGCAAACACCAGACCCTCGTGTTTTTCCCGGGTGGCGATGTGGCGCGAGCCAAAGAAGATGGTGAACAGCGTGATCAGTATGCAGAACGCCAGGGCGACGTAGTTGCGCACCGGCTCGCGGGTCAGGATGCCGATCGAGTCGGCAACTGCCTGAATCTGCAACGCCAGCAGCGGCAGCACGCCGATCAGCATGAACACCGTCGTCAGCGCGCCCGCCCAGGTGCTGCGAAAACGGAAGGCGAACAGGTCGGCCAGCGATGACAGCTGATAGGTGCGGGTGATTTTCAGAATGGGGTAGAGCAGCACCGGTGCCAACAGAAAAGCCCCCGACACGCCCAGGTAACTGGAGAGAAAGCCGTAGCCGTATTCGTAGGCCAGGCCGACGGTGCCGTAGAACGCCCACGCGCTGGCATAAACGCCCAGCGACAGGGTGTAGGTCAGCGGGTGGCGAATGATCCAGCGCGGGATCAGACCGCGCTCGCTGACCCAGGCAACGCTGAACAGCGCCAGCAAGTAGGCGGCACTGACCAGGATCATCTGCGTCAGGCTAAAGCTCATCGGCATCTCGTTGGCTCTGCAGGATAAAGGTCACCACGATCAGGATCAGCCACAACATATACGGTCGGTACCAGGCACCTGTCGCGTCGATCCACCAATCCATGATGGCCGGGGAGAACAGATAGATGCCTACCACCAGGAGCAGGACCAATCGATAGATGTACATTTGGCCTCCCAGATAAATGATGCAGACGTGGAGCCGAAGGAGCGGCATGGTAACGGATGGCTATCAGGCTGCAAGCGACGTTTCGGCCAGCTTTATGGTGAAGTGGCGGGCAAGCGCTCTGGCTCAGTCTATTCGAGCTTCTTCGAGACTGCCGAGCCGTGGAATCAAATCGGCGTTCCAGTGGCCGATTCCCCAGTCGAGCACCTCCCGTGGCGTGGCGAAAGACAGCTCGCTCGGCGCGGCCTGACCCAGTGCGCGTAATGCCCGCAGCAGCAGAGGCGTGGCCTGATCGGCGGGCAGCGGCGGGGAGCGATAGGACTTGCCCAGCTTGTGACCGTCCGGCTGGGTGATCAACGGCACGTGCAGGTAGCGCGGTTGCGGCAGGCCCAGTAACTCTTGCAGGTAGAGCTGGCGCGGCGTGGAGTCCAGCAGGTCGGCGCCGCGGACGATGTCGGTGACACCCTGCCAGCCGTCATCGAGTACCACCGCCAGTTGATAGGCATAGAGCCCGTCGCGGCGGCGGATCACGAAATCGCCGACATCGCGCCCCAGATGCTGAGCAAACCGGCCCTGGACCCGGTCGTCGAAGCGGTATTGCAGTTCCGGCACGCGGATACGGATCGCCGCGTTGTCGGGCGAATGCCCGGCGTTACGGCACAAACCGGGATACACGCCCTGGAAATCTTCCAGCTGCTTGCGTGAGCAGGTGCAAGCATAGGCCAGCCCGTGGCTGAACCAGCGCTGGATGATTGCCTGATAGGCCTCGTGACGGTCGCTTTGCCTGACCAGTTCGCCGTCCCATTCGAAGCCATAGCTTTCCAGGGTATTGAGGATGGCCGTCTGCGCCCCGGGCTGTTCACGGGGCGGGTCCAGGTCTTCCATGCGCATCAGCCATTTGCCGCCGACTGCGCGGGCATCCAGATAAGAGGCCAGCGCCGCGACCAGAGAGCCGAAGTGCAGATAACCGCTGGGGGTTGGCGCAAAGCGCCCTATATAAGAAGGGGATGTCATGGGCGCTGATGGTACTGGAATTCGGTGGGCCGAAAAACCGCAGAACCGCCTGCCGTCTGTTGCCGGCGCGCAAAGGTTGGAGCGCCGGTCTCGTTGTAGCAGTCCCGCTTGCCGGCGGTAGCGATCCCCCGTGCGTCACCGCCGGCAAGCCGGAATGCGACAGGTGCGACGGCCGCAAACAACAAAGGACGCCGAAGCGTCCTTTGTCTGGCAAATCAGCAGGTCATTTACCGACCTGTTTTTCCTTGATTTCAGCCAGGGTCTTGCAGTCGACGCACATGTCGGCGGTTGGACGGGCTTCCAGACGGCGCAAGCCGATCTCGACGCCACAGGATTCGCACCAGCCATACTCTTCGTCTTCGATCAGTTGCAGCGTCTTGTCGATCTTCTTGATCAACTTGCGTTCACGATCACGTGCGCGCAGCTCAAGAGAGAACTCTTCTTCCTGGCTTGCACGGTCAGCAGGGTCAGGAAAGTTGGCCGCTTCATCCTTCATGTGATCGACCGTACGGTCGACTTCCTGCATCAGATCCTGTTTCCACTTCTGCAGGATCTTGGTGAAGTGTTTGCGCATGGGCTCGCCCATGTACTCTTCACCCTTGGCTTGAACGTAAGGTTCGAAACCACTGATCGTTTGATTGCTCTTTTGCTTTTCTTCGGTGGGCATGAACGGACCGCCTCTCACTCTTCTAAGCCATTGCGCAGGGTAATGATCCATCGCCGACACCCGCCGGCCCTGCGGCTGCAAGCGGGCGAACTTACCAGATCGAATCGGAGCGCGCTACTCCCGGTTGTCGAGCGTAGCTCTACAACGCGCCCGTGAACTATGACCACGGCCAAAGCGCCGGGTTTTATATTATTTTGCAGTGCCATCAGTCTAGCCCCCTGCGGCAATAACATCGCCATTTGTGGATCGTCGGCGACGTCGGGCAGGGTGATTCCCGATAAATCCTGTAGCGCGTCAGGCGGTTGGGTAGAATCGCTCGATCGTTTCCGATACCCGAGATCAAAAGGAAGGCCAATGCCCAAGCCCTACAGTGCGCGCAGCCGCGCCATCGAACCCTTTCATGTCATGGCGCTGCTGGCGCGTGCCAATGAACTGCAGGCGGCGGGACATGACGTCATCCATCTGGAAATCGGCGAGCCGGACTTCACCACCGCCGAGCCAATCGTCAAGGCAGGGCAGGCCGCTCTGGCCGCCGGCAAGACCCGTTACACCGCTGCCCGTGGGCTGCCGGAGCTGCGCCAGGCGATTTCCGGCTTCTATCAACAACGCTACAGCGTGGACATCGATCCAGGGCGGATTCTGATCACCCCGGGTGGTTCCGGTGCGCTGCTGCTGGCAACCAGCCTGCTGGTCGACCCCGGCAAACACTGGCTGCTGGCTGATCCGGGATACCCCTGCAACCGACATTTCCTGCGGCTTGTGGAGGGCGCGGCACAACTGGTCCCGGTGGGCCCCCAGGTGCGTTATCAACTGACGCCGGAGCTGGTCGAACAACACTGGAATCAGGACAGCGTTGGCGCGCTGGTGGCTTCGCCGGCCAACCCGACCGGCACATTGCTGCACCGTGAGGAGCTAGCCGCCCTGTCGGCATCGCTCAAGGCCCGTGATGGTCATCTGGTGGTGGACGAGATTTATCACGGCCTGACCTACGGCACCGATGCCGCCAGTGTGCTGGAGGTAGATAACGACGCTTTCGTGCTGAACAGTTTTTCAAAGTATTTCGGCATGACCGGCTGGCGTCTGGGCTGGCTGGTGGCGCCTGAGGCGGCGGTCGGCGATCTTGAGAAGCTGGCGCAGAACCTCTATATCAGTGCGCCGAGCATGGCGCAAAGCGCGGCGCTGGCGTGTTTCGAACCGCAGACACTGGAAATCCTCGAGCAGCGCCGGGCCGAATTCGGCAAGCGCCGGGATTTTCTGCTACCCGCGTTGCGTGAACTGGGCTTCAGGATCGCCGTCGAGCCAGAAGGCGCCTTCTATCTTTATGCCGATATCAGCGAATTTGGCGGCGATGCCTTTGCGTTCTGCCGGCATTTTCTGGAAACCCAACACGTGGCTTTCACCCCGGGGCTGGACTTCGGGCGCTATCAAGCCGGCCATCACGTGCGTTTTGCCTATACCCAAAGTCTGCCGCGGCTGCAGGAAGCCGTGGAGCGTATCGGGCGTGGGCTGGGGAGCTGGCAAGGCTGATGCGCTTTTCTCCCGAGCTCGAAGAGGGGCGCCTGCTGCAACGCTACAAGCGGTTTCTGGCGGATATCGAAACCCCCAGCGGCGAACGCCTGACCATCCACTGCCCCAATACCGGCTCGATGTTCAATTGCATGATGCCCGGCGGACGGGTCTGGTTCAGCCGCTCCAACGACCCCAAGCGCAAGCTGCCCGGAACCTGGGAGATCAGTGAAACGCCCCAGGGCCGTCTGGCCTGCGTCAACACCGGGCGCGCCAACAGGTTGGTCGAGGAAGCGCTGTTGGCCGGGGTCATCACCGAGCTCAACGGGTTTACCGCGCTCAAGCGTGAAGTGGCCTACGGGCAGGAGAACAGTCGCGTGGATTTCCGGCTGGATTACCCCGATGGCGCGCTGTTTCTGGAAGTGAAAAGCGTGACTCTGGGCTTTGCTGACAGCAACGTGGCGGCCTTTCCCGACGCGGTCACCCAGCGCGGCGCCAAGCACCTGCGTGAACTGGCGGCGTTGGCCCGTGAAGGGGTACGTGCCGTCTTGCTGTATTGCGTGAACTTGACCGGTATCGAGGCGGTGCGCCCGGCCGAAGAAATTGACGCGGCTTACGCGGCGGCGCTCAGGGACGCAGTGGCGGCTGGGGTAGAAGTGCTCGCCTACGGCGTGCAACTGACACCTGATCAAGTGCGGGTGGATCGTCGCCTGGAGGTGCATCTGACCGAGACTCGCCCGCTCAGTCCTGTCTTGGCGGGTTGACCCATATGCCTTGAGCGTCTTCGCCACAGGCGAGCGCGCTCAGGGATTTTCCCTCACAGGGCCCGGCAACGCATTCTCCGCTTTCGATCAGAAACAGCGCGCCATGGGTCGCGCACTGGATCAGGCTGGCGCTGGGATCGAGAAACTGATCGGGATGCCACTCCAGCGGCACGCCACGATGCGGGCAACGGTTCTGATAGACATAGACCCGCCCGGCCCTGCGAACCGCCAGCAGCCTCAAGCCATCGACGTCGAACCCTCGGCTTGAACCTTCGGCCAGACCATTTGCGTTACACAAGTATTTCAGCAGAGCCCCCTTCGCGCTTGACGCGCAAATGCAAATAATTATCAAATTGCCCGGCTGTCGGCAGCGGCATAGTCTGACAGTTCTGCAATCAGCGCGTCGATCCAGACCGGCTGTGGATCTTATCCCCAAGACAGCCAGCAGACGCGTTCTCCCCCTATCAAGGACATTGCCCCCATGCGCTTCATCGCCAAGCTGACCATCATCCTGCTCGGGCTTTCACTTCCACCTCTGGTGATGGCTGATGAGCAAGCGCCGCAGCGTTGGGTCAGTGCCGGTGGCGCGTTGACCGAATGGGTGGTGGCATTGGGGGGTGAGTCGCATCTGGTCGGCATCGACACCACCAGTCAGCATCCTGAATCAATCAAATCGTTACCCAGCATCGGCTATCAGCGCCAGTTGTCGTCGGAAGGCATCCTGAGTCTGCGTCCGAATATTCTGGTCGGCACCGAGGAAATGGGGCCGCCGCCGGTTCTGGAGCAACTGCGCGCGGCAGGGGTGAAGGTCGAAGTGTTCTCCGCCGGGGCCGATGTGGCTTCGCTGGAGCGCAATCTGCAGCAACTCGGCGCGTTGTTGGGCGATGAAGCTCAGGCGCGCCGGTCAAGCGAGCAATACGTGCATCAGCTGGACACTCAGCGCCAATGGCTCGCGCAGGTGCAGCAACATCAATCGGCGCCGGGCGTTTTGCTGCTGGTCAGTCATGCGGGCTCCGCGCCGATGGTTGCCGGGGCGGGCACCGTCGGTGACTGGCTGATCAAGCAGGCTGGCGGGCGCAACCTGGCGACCCACGCGGGCTACAAGATCTTCTCCACCGAGGCCATGGCCGGGTTGAACCCTGAGGTGCTGGTCTTCACTGATCGGGCGCAGAGCGGCGCTTCTTCGCGCCAGGCGCTGCTGCGCGAGAACCCGCTGCTGGCGCAAACCGAGGCCGCACGCAACAACCGTTTGTTCGAAGTTGACCCAACGCTGCTGGTCGGCGGCCTGGGTCCGCGGCTGCCGGACGCGCTGAAGACACTGAGCAAAGCCTTCTATCCGCCAAATGGCCCGCTTGAGGCCAAGGCTTCGCCCGCTCAATGAGGGCCATCCTGCAACCGCGCACGCTGTTCATCGTCCTGGGCATCGCCTGTCTGCTGGCGATCTGGCTGTCGCTGGCGCTTGGACCGGTCAGCCTGCCGCTCATGGACACTCTGCGCGCCGGTCTGCGCTTGATGGGCGTGCCTGTGGCGGGGGACAACCTGCAACAGGCGCAGCTGATTCTCGGGCAGATCCGCGTGCCCCGTACCTTGCTCGGGCTGGCGGTGGGCGCAGTGCTGGCCCTGTCGGGTGTGGCGATGCAGGGTCTGTTTCGTAATCCGTTGGCCGATCCCGGTCTGGTGGGGGTTTCCAGCGGCGCGGCCTTGGGCGCGGCGGTGGCGATTGTTGCCGGCGCAGCGTTGGGCGGTCTGCCCGAATATCTGCAACCTTATCTGCTGTCGATCTGTGCGTTTGCCGGGGGCCTGCTGGTGACCGGCATCGTGTACCGGTTGGGAAGTCGAGGCGGTCAGACCAGCGTCGGCATCATGCTGCTGGCCGGGGTCGCGATGACCGCGCTGGCCGGTTCGATCATTGGTTTGTTCAGCTATCTGGCCGATGACGCTGCACTGCGTACCCTGACGTTCTGGAACCTGGGCACCCTCAATGGCGCCAGCTACGCGAGACTTTGGCCGCTGCTCTTGGTGTGCGTGTTGGTGATCCTCTGGCTGCCGCGTCGGGCCAAAGCGTTGAACGCGCTGTTGCTGGGGGAATCGGAAGCCCGTCACCTGGGCATCGAAGTCGAGCGGCTCAAGCGCGAGCTGATTCTGTGCATCGCGCTGGGCGTCGGGGCAGCAGTGGCTGCCGCAGGGCTGATTGGTTTCGTCGGACTGATCGTGCCGCATCTGGTTCGGCTGATTGCCGGTCCCGATCACCGCGTAGTATTGCCGGCCTCAGCGTTGGCCGGGGCGAGCCTGCTGCTGTTCGCGGACGTGTTCGCGCGAATGGTGCTGGCCCCGGCAGAGCTGCCGATTGGCATCGTTACCGCCTTCATTGGCGCACCGTTCTTTCTGTTTCTGCTGGTTCGAGGGCGCACCTGATGATCAAAGCCGAGCAGGTGAGCGTCTATCGGGACGGTAAATGCGTGCTGGCGGATATCGATCTGACGCTCGAGCCAGGCCAGGTGCTGGGTGTGCTGGGTCCCAACGGTGCCGGCAAGAGCACGTTGCTGGGCGCATTGTGTGGTGAGTTGAAAACCACGCAAGGGCAGCTCTGGCTTGATGATCAGCCTCTGTCGCACTGGACCGGTCAGCAACGAGCGAGGCGGCTGGCGGTTCTGCCGCAAACATCGACGCTGAGCTTCGCTTTCAAGGTGCAGGAGGTTGTGGCGATGGGTCGCTTACCCCACGACAGCGGTCAGCATCGCGATGCCGAGATCATTCAGGCCGCCCTTGCTGCGGCTGACGCCTTGCATTTGCAGGACCGCAGCTACCTGGCGTTGTCTGGCGGGGAACGCCAGCGGGTGCACCTGGCCAGGGTCCTGGCGCAGTTGTGGCCAGGAGAGGGCGGGCAGACGCTGTTGCTTGACGAGCCGACCTCCATGCTCGATCCGCTGCATCAGCACACTACGCTGCAGGCTGTGCGTGAGTTCGCCGATCGCGGTGGGGCAGTGCTGGTGATCTTGCATGATCTCAATCTCGCCGCCCGCTATTGCGACCGTCTGCTGTTGCTGGAATCGGGTCGTCCTTTCGCCTTGGGCACCCCGGATGCAGTGCTGGTGCCGGAAGCGCTCAAAGCCGTGTTCGGGCTTGAAGTGCTGGTGCAACGTCATCCCGAGCGGGGTCACCCCCTGATCATCGCCCGCTAGTCAGCCCGTGCAGCACCTGTTTGAAGGCAAGCTCCTTAAGACGTTTCTGATAATTGCGTAGGCCGGCTCTTTGCACCTCGCATGGCCGTTCACGCCTGCTCCGGCTGGATTATCGTCGCTCCCCTGAATGTCATAGGCGATGAGGAGTGCAGCATGAGCAGGGTGATTGAAAGCGACGAACAATTGGCTCAAAAGGCCCTAGGGCTGCTGGAGCTGACGTCGCTGAATGCTGACGACACATCAGAGCGCATCATCGCCTTGTGCGAGCGGGCGCTGACGCCGGTGGGAAATGTCGCTGCGGTCTGTGTGTTACCCCGGTTTGCCGGACTGGCCAGGCGTACGCTCGATAGCCTCCATGCCCGGGAGGTCAGGGTCGTGGCGGCGGTGAATTTCCCCAATGGCGGCGCTTCCATTGCCATGGTGGAATCTGAAACTCATGCCGCGATGCTCACCGGGGCCGACGAAATCGATCTGGTGTATCCATTTCACGCGCATCTGGCGGGTGATAAACGGATCGGCGGCGAAATGATTGCTGCCTGCAAAGCCAAGTGCGCACGGCGCGGTCTGTTGACTGTGACGCTTGAGACGGGCGTGCTGCGAGACTCGCAGATCATTCACGATGCTTGCCGCACGGCTATTCGCGAAGGTGCAGCGTTCGTCAAGACCAGTACCGGCAAACAGATTGTCAGCGCGACGCCGCAGGCAGCGCGAATCCTGATCGAGGCGATTGCCGAGCTTGGCTCACAGGTCGGGCTCAAGGCCTCGGGGAATGTCCGGACACTGAGCGAGGCGCGTATTTACCTCGACATGGCTCAGGCGAGATTTGGCTCGTTCTGGCTGGAGCCGGGAAGGCTGCGTCTGGGCGCTTCGAGCCTGCTGGACGACCTTTTGGTGGAGCTGGGCGTTGGTCCGTGATTGACCGCAACCGAAGCTCAGGCAAAAAAAGACCGGCAAAAAAAGACCCGGCAAAAAGCCGGGTCAAAAACCGTGATTAGCCTGATGAGGAGATAATCTGAGAGTCCGAACCAAGGAGCCTTTCAGGTTACCGGCCAGTCTCGCGACTGGATGTGATAATCATAGTGATTCTCATTTGTATGTCAACAGGCAATCTCGAACTATTTTTCCTGACGGGTCTCAGGATGCCGACCAGGCTCCTTATCAAGCTTGGTCAGTTGGCGGTTCAACGATGCTTTGCGATCGTGGGACAGGTCACACCAATGTTGATTCAGCAACGCCCCCTCGATCGCATACAGCAAGACCTTCGAGGTCCGAAAACCGCGGGTCCTGACGGCCCTGTATGCATGAATGGCGCCTAGTCGGCGCAGGTCCGCAGCGTTGTGAATGCCCGCCGCGTGCAGCCATTGGGCCGATGTCTTGCCCAGATTCTTCATCTGCAGCAGTTCGTCTTCCATGATGCCTCCGTGCATGGTGTAGCTCCGTGTGAACAACCTCTCGCGCCCACACAAACTGAAGGTGCGAGCCATGGAATGAGCGTAGTTGTCTATCGGAAGACTGGCGTGGGAGCGGCAGGAAATTTCCGATTTAGGCGCCGAACGGTAGTGGGCGGAGGAATGCCGAACGGCAGACCCAGCCCTGCATGGCGTTGCATGCAGGGTCAAAAGAGGCTTGGAGCTGCATCGTTGCGCTCGAGTTCAGCGGGTGCGATACCGTAAGCGGGTGCCGAAGTTGACGGACATGAGAATCTCGTCTGCGCTCAACTCAGGCGGGAAATAGGCGCCGGAAATCTGCGCGTGGGCAATGCTTGCGCCTTCCAGTGATGCTGTGCGCAAGTCCAGGCCGCGCAGATCCGCTGAGCGAAAATACGCGTCGGTGAAGTCGATACCCTCAGCATTCAGCTCACGCAGATCCAGGCCGCGGAAGTCACCGCCAGCGAGGTCAACGGGGCCGCTTCTGGGGCGCTGGAGATTGAAGGCATTCACGTCGTCGCTGCGCAGCAAGGCAAAGAGCGGCGAATCGAGCTGCTTGGGCTGGTTCATCTGGCGTCACCATGTTGGAATTATGACGCCATTATAATGCCACTATCATCAAGCCGTGAAGGGGCAGTTCTCACGACTCGATGACCGGTGGGCGATGCTCAAAGGCCCGGCAGATACTGGCGAATATCCGTGACGAGCTTGTCCAGGTCGCTGCTGATGTTGGTCTCTACGTGCCTGCTGCGCAGCATTTCGTCTGCAGTCAGCGGTTCACGGTTGGCCAGTTGCGCTTCGATGACCTCCATGGTTGCGTCAGACGGGTCTTCATTTTTCGTCTGACGTTGCGCCAGCCAGCCTTCGATTACCGCTTTGGGGGCTGCGCAATCAAGGATCAGGAAAGGATCCCCGGCGGCTTCGGCGATCTGCGCGGTGACCATGCGCTGCTCATGTTTGAGGAAGGTGGCGTCGATCACTACCGGGAAGCCGGCGTGCAATACCACCGCGGCCAGTTCGTTCAGACGCTTGTAGGTGGCCACGCTGGCGTCCTCGGCGTACAGGTCCTTGTCGGCACTGAACAAGCGCTTGCGCTCTACATCCGAACGCAGACGAATCGCACCCAGCGCCTCGACCAGCCGCATGGCGACATGACTTTTGCCGACGGCAGAGACACCGTGGGTAATGGCCAGGAATTTCGAAGGGATGGCGCTATAGCTCTCCGCCAGATTGGCGTAGTTGCGGTACTGGCGCAGGGTAGTGGCGCGCTGCACATGATCGGCATCGGCCGACAGGCTGAACAATGCGACCTTGGCGCGAACCAGCGCGCGGTAGGCCTTATAGAAGTTGAGCAGCTCAAGGCCTGCATAGTCGCCGGTGTGTTCCAGATACTGGCTGATCAAGCGCCGCGACAGGCTTTTCAGGCCGCGATCTTCAAGGTCCATGGCCAGAAAGCCGATGTCGGCGTAGACGTCGGTCATGCGGAACGGTTCGTTGAATTCGATGCAGTCGAAAATCACCACGCGGCCATCGATCAGGGTGATGTTGCCCAAGTGGATATCACCGTGGCATTCACGGACAAACCCCTGAGCCTTGCGCTGGGCGAGCAGAGGTTTCAGCCGGTCGAAACTGGTCCTGGCCCAGGCTTCCAGGGCCTGAAGCTGGATCAGGTCTGCCTTTTCACTCAAGAAGGGCAGAATCTGCTCGAAGTTCTGGGTGACCGGCGCCATTACGCTGTCGGGGGAGCCCAGTTCGTTCTCGGACAGGACGCGAGGAGCCTTGTCGTGGAACCCGGCAATCTGACGCGCCATTTCGTCGATGTGTGCAGTGGTCAGTTCGCCCTTGCTCTGCAGGGTGCTGAGCAGCCCGTCCTGCGGGAATTGGCGCATTTTGAGTACGTATTCGATTGCCTCGCCATTGCCGCCCAGTTGCGGAGCCTCGGCGCTGCCGGTCACCGGCAATACTTCCAGATACAAATCTTCGGTCAGACGCTGGTTGAGCTTCAATTCCTGCTGGCAGAAGTGCTCGCGCGCCGCGAGGGCGGTGAAATCCAGAAAGCCGAAGTTGACCGGTTTCTTGATCTTGTAGGCGTAGGGGCCGGTCAGCAGGACCCAGGAAATGTGCGTCTCGATGACCTGGAACTGCTCCACCGGATGGGGAAACAGGGCAGGATTTTGCAGCGCGGCTAACAGTGTCTGGCTCACGGACGATCCTTGAAAGAGGCGAAGTCGATTTTGAAGTGACTAAAGGTGGCCATTATGGCCGCTCGGCGCATCGCTGCAAACCGCCGCGAGGGCAGTCTGCCGATGACCTTGAAAGTGCGTATAATCCGCCGCCATGACTCGATCCCGCGCTAAGAAAAAATCCCCCAAACCTGCCAACAGCCGCCTTCGCAGCCTGTTGGGCTGGGCTCTGAAACTCAGTCTCGTGGGCCTGGTGATCCTCGCCTGCTTCGCCGTGTACCTGGATTCCATCGTTCAGGAAAAATTCTCCGGCAAACGCTGGACCATTCCCGCCAAGGTCTACGCTCGACCGCTCGAATTGTTCGTCGGGCAGAAACTGTCGCGCGACGACTTCCTGATCGAGCTCGATGCTTTGGGTTACCGCCGCGAAAGCATCGCCAATGGCCCGGGCGCAGCGGCGGTCAACGGCAATAGCGTCGATCTGAATACCCGTGGCTTTCAGTTCTACGAAGGCGCGGATCCTGCGCAGCAGATTCACGTGCGTTTTTCCGGCGACTCCGTCGCTGATCTGACCGCAGCCAATGGCTCCAAGCTGGCCGTGGCCCGCCTCGAGCCTCTGATGATCGGCGGTCTGTATCCGAAAAACCTCGAGGACCGCATCCTGATCAAGCTCGATCAGGCGCCTCCGTATCTGCTCGATACTCTGGTGACGGTGGAAGACCGGGATTTCTATCATCACTTCGGCGTGTCGCCCAAGTCCATCGCACGTGCCTTCTGGGTCAATGCCTCGGCAGGCCAGATGCGTCAGGGCGGCTCGACGCTGACCCAGCAGCTGGTCAAGAACTTCTACCTGACCAACGAGCGCAGCATCACGCGCAAGCTGACCGAAGCGATGATGGCCATCCTGCTGGAGATTCACTACAGCAAGCAGGAAATCCTCGAGGCCTATCTCAACGAGGTGTTCGTCGGTCAGGATGGTCAACGTGCGGTGCACGGATTCGGCCTGGCCAGCCAGTATTTCTTCAGTCAGCCGCTATCCGAGCTCAAGTTGCATCAGGTGGCGCTGCTGGTCGGGCTGGTCAAGGGCCCTTCCTACTACAATCCGCGGCGCAATCCGGACCGGGCGCTGGAGCGCCGCAACCTGGTGCTGGACCTGCTTGAGCAGCAAGGGGTCGCCACGCCGGAAGTCGTCGCAGCGGCGAAGAAAATGCCGCTGGGCGTGACCAGGACCGGCTCGCTGGCCGACAGTTCGTTCCCTGATTTCCTTGATCTGGTCAAACGTCAGTTGCGTCAGGACTACCGTGACGAAGACTTGACCGAAGAAGGGCTGCGCATCTTCACCAGCTTCGATCCGATTCTGCAGATGAAGTCAGAAGCGGCGGTGCGTGAGAGCTTTGCCAGGATTTCAGGACGCAAGGGCGCCGACGAGATGGAAACGGCGATGGTCGTGACCAACCCGGAAACCGGAGAAGTGCAGGCCCTGATCGGCAGTCGTCAGGCAGGCTTTGCCGGCTTCAACCGCGCGCTGGATGCGGTGCGGCCGATTGGCTCGTTGGTCAAACCGGCGATCTACCTGACCGCGCTCGAGCGTCCGCAGCAATACACGCTGACCAGCTGGGTGCCGGACGAGCCATTCCAGGTCAAGGGTGCGGACGGTCAGATCTGGAAACCGCAGAACTTCGATCACAAGGCCCACGGCAATATCTTCCTGTATCAGGGCCTGGCGCATTCCTACAACCTGTCCAGTGCCAAACTCGGTCTGGATCTTGGCGTGCCGAATGTGTTCAAGACGCTGACCAAGCTTGGCGTGACGCGTGACTGGCCAGCGTTCCCGTCGATGCTGCTGGGAGCCGGTGCGCTGAGCCCGATCGAAGTGGCGACCATGTATCAGACCATTGCCAGTGGCGGATTCAACACGCCATTACGCGGGATCCGCAGTGTGCTGACCGCCGAGGGCGAACCGCTCAAGCGTTACCCGTTCCAGATCCAGCAGCGTTTCGATCCCGGCTCCATTTATCTGCTGCAGAACGCCATGCAGCGCGTGATGCGCGAAGGCACCGGCAAGTCGGTGTACAACGTCTTGCCGAGCACGCTGAATCTGGCCGGCAAGTCGGGCACCACCAATGACTCGCGGGACAGCTGGTTCGCAGGTTTCAGTCAGGACTTGCTGGCCGTGGTGTGGATGGGTCGTGACGACAACGGCAAGACCCCGTTCACCGGCGCCACCGGTGCGCTGCAGGTGTGGACCAGCTTCATGAAGAAGGCCGATCCGCTGCCGCTGGACATGGCCATGCCCGATAACGTTGTGCAGGCCTGGGTCAATGCCTCGACCGGCCAGGGCACCGACGCCAGTTGCCCGGGGGCCGTGCAGATGCCGTATATTCGCGGCAGTGAGCCGCAACCAGGGCCGACGTGCGGTGGGCCGACAGCGCCTGCCGATTCGGTGATGGACTGGGTCAAGGGCTGGTTGAATTAAGCGAAGAGGGTGTGAAGTGAACAAGTGGTGGATTCCGGCTTTAACGGCTCTGGCTTTGCTCAATGGTTGCGCGAGTCAGACGCGCAGCAACATTCCGGTTGTCGATTCCGGGTCTCGCGTGTCCAACGGCGAGCGAGTGTCGGCAACGCGTAACGGTACTTACCGCGCGCCGGTGCAGGCACAGACGCAATCGCGAGCGATCCAGGAAGATTCTGGCGTCACGGTCATGATTCCGGGCGGGGCGACTACCAGTGCCGCGCCCATTTCGACCTTCGTTGCGCCGAGCAATACCGCGCCGATCAGCACTGCACCGATCGATACCTCGCCGGTCAGTCAGGCGCCGGTCAACAACACCTACACGCCGCCTGCGGTGAGCAACACTTACAACATGCCTTCGTCGGCACCCACCGGTATCCCGTCGGCATCCAGTGGTGGCCTGTCGGCTGACGAGCAACTCGACGGCCCGGTTCTCGCCTTGCTGACGACCGCCCAGCAACAGCAGAGCAGCGGCGACCTCAATGGTGCGTCGTCCAGCCTGGAGCGCGCGCAGCGCGTTGCACCGCGTGAACCTCAGGTGCTGTACAAGTTGGCGCAGGTTCGCCTGGCTCAGGGTGATGCCCCACAAGCCGAACAGCTGGCACGTCGGGGTCTGACGTATGCCAACGGTCGTGCCAGCCTGCAAGCGAGCCTGTGGGGGCTGATTGCTCAGGCGCGGGAGAAACAGGGTGATGCGGCGGGTGCTGCACTGGCTCGGCAGAAGGCCAATGGATAAACGTTTTCCGAAGATCGCCGACCAACTGCTGCTGATCGAGCGTGAGCTTCGTGTACTGGGCTGGTGGAAAGACGTGCCGCCAAGCGACGAGGATCTGTCGAGTCGCGAGCCTTTCTGCGTCGATACGCTGGATTTCGATCAGTGGTTACAGTGGATTTTCCTGCCCCGCATGAAAACCATACTCGAGCAGGATCTGGCGTTGCCCAACGCCTCTGGCATTCTGGAGATGGCGCAGATGGTCTACGCCAGTCGCGCCCAGGAAACCCGCCATCTGCAGGACCTGCTTGCGCAATTCGATCGCCTGATCACCGCCTCGAGCTGAAATTCAGTTGCAAGTATCGTCGATGGACTTTCTGACCTCGGCGATGCGTGCCTGACGCTCTTCTTCGGTAAAGCGCCTGAACTCCCCGTTCACCTCTTCGCGCACTCGCGGGTTGTTCTGCAACTGTGCGAGGTTGGTGCGTTGGGTCTCGCAGTACTCCTTGCGCTTGGCCTCTTGCGCGGCGACCTGTCTTTTTACCTTGGCATCGGCGGCCTGTTGTTCCTGATCCGGCCCGGCGCGGGTAGCGGGGGCGGCAGGTGGGGGCGTGACCGGCTTCTGCACGTCGACTTCCTGGGCCGACTGCCCGGCGGGTGGCTGGGCGTCAAAATGGGTAACGCCCTGGGTATCGACCCACTTGTAGATCTGCGCCGCCTGACCGGTCGCTGAACCGACCGTCAACGTTAGCGTGGCTGCAAGAATCATCCAGCGCATACTGCTTCCTTAACTTCGTCTGCTGTGCGGGTGAAACCTATCACAAGCGGGTCGCAACGACCTCATTCGGTGCTTTTTCGTGTGCGGTGGATGAAGAAAGCGCATCGATGACTTGACTTGAGACGGACGAATCAGAACAATCCAAAGTTCGCTGTAGAGGGACTGCCAGAAGCAGACCGTCTCGGTAGATCATGAGGCGCACACCCGCGTCGACCTGTTACACCCGCAACGCGTTACCTCGCGCTGGGTGGGAAGACCCCGAAACACTCAGGGGAGCTCCCAATACTTGCTCAGTCAGTGCTGACGTAGTCGGCGACCACCGTCGCTCATGCTCTGCTTTGCAGTAAACCTATTAAGACCCGTCCCCGGCTGCACTGGACGGTTTTCTGGCGTTTTAGAGGTGAACAACGTGGAGCTTTTATCTGGCGCTGAAATGGTCGTCCGCTTTTTGCGTGACGAAGGCGTTGAGCATATCTATGGGTACCCCGGCGGTGCCCTCCTGCATATTTACGACGCGCTGTTCCAAGAACCGGCTGTGAGCCACATCCTTGTTCGTCACGAGCAGGCTGCCACTCACATGGCCGACGGTTATGCCCGCGCCACCGGCAAGGCTGGCGTAGTACTGGTGACTTCAGGTCCCGGCGCCACCAACGCCATCACCGGCATCGCAACGGCCTACATGGATTCGATTCCGATGGTTGTCCTGTCGGGTCAGGTACCGAGCAACATGGTAGGTACCGATGCCTTCCAGGAAACCGACATGATCGGTATCTCCCGGCCTATCGTGAAGCACAGCTTCATGATCAAGCATCCGTCGGAAATCCCTGAAGTCCTGAAAAAGGCCTTCTACCTGGCGCAGTCCGGTCGTCCTGGTCCTGTCGTGGTCGACATCCCGAAAGACATGACCAACCCGGCCGAGAAATTCGAATACGTCTTTCCCAAGAAAGCCAAGCTGCGCTCCTACAGCCCGGCCGTACGTGGCCACTCGGGGCAGATCCGCAAGGCTGTGGAAATGCTCCTGGCGGCCAAGCGTCCGATCATCTACGCCGGCGGCGGTGTGATCATGGGCAACGGCTCTGCACCGTTGACCGAGCTTGCGCGACTGCTGAACACTCCAGTGACCAATACGCTGATGGGGCTGGGTTCGTATCCTGGCACCGACCGTCAGTTCGTCGGCATGCTGGGTATGCACGGCAGCTACACCGCCAACCTGGCCATGCACCACGCGGACGTTATCCTGGCGGTCGGTGCGCGTTTCGATGATCGGGTGATCAACGGCCCGGCGCGCTTCTGCCCTGGCGCGAAAATCATCCACATCGATATCGACCCGGCTTCGATCTCCAAGACCATCAAGGCCGACGTTCCTATCGTCGGGCCGGTCGAGAGTGTGCTGACCGAAATGGTCGCGACCCTCAAGGAAATCGGCGAGACGCCCAGCAAGGAGTCGGTTGCGACCTGGTGGAAGCAGATCGACGAATGGCGTGGCGATGGCGACCTGTTCCCCTACAACCGCGGCGATGGCAGCCTCATCAAGCCTCAGGCAGTCATCGAGACCCTGTGCGAAGTGACCAAGGGCGATGCCTACGTGACCTCCGACGTCGGTCAACACCAGATGTTTGCGGCCCAGTACTATCGCTTCAACAAGCCCAATCGCTGGATCAACTCCGGTGGCCTGGGCACCATGGGCTTCGGTCTTCCGGCGGCCATGGGCGTTGCACTGAGCTTTCCGGATGCTCAGGTTGCCTGTGTGACCGGCGAAGGCAGCATCCAGATGAACATTCAGGAACTGTCGACCTGCCTGCAGTACAACCTGCCGGTGAAGATCATCCTGCTCAACAACGGCGTGCTCGGTATGGTCCGTCAGTGGCAGGACATGAGCTATAGCGGTCGCCACTCGCATTCCTACATGGAATCATTGCCTGACTTCGTCAAGCTGGTCGAAGCCTACGGCCACGTCGGTATGAAGATCACCGACCTGAAAGACCTCAAGCCGAAGATGGAAGAAGCGTTCGCCATGAAAGATCGCCTGGTGTTCCTCGACATCCAGGTCGATGTTGCCGAGCACGTTTATCCGATGCAGATCAGAGACGGCTCGATGCGCGATATGTGGCTGAGCAAGACGGAGCGGACTTAATCATGCGGCACATCATTTCGCTATTGCTGGAAAACGAACCGGGTGCCTTGTCCCGCGTCGTGGGTCTGTTTTCGCAGCGCAACTACAACATCGAAAGCCTGACCGTGGCGCCCACCGAAGACCCGACCCTGTCGCGTCTGACGCTCACGACTGTCGGCCATGATGAGGTGATCGAGCAGATCACCAAGAACCTCAACAAGCTGGTCGAAGTGGTCAAGCTGGTCGATCTGTCGGAAAGTGCTCACATCGAGCGCGAGCTGATGCTGATCAAGGTCAAGGCCACTGGCGCCCAGCGCGCCGAAATCAAGCGCACCACGGACATCTTCCGCGGCCAGATCGTTGATGTTTCCAGCAGTGTCTACACCGTGCAGCTGACAGGGACGAGCGACAAACTGGATAGTTTTATTCAGGCCATTGGCACAACCGCCATCCTGGAAACCGTACGCAGCGGCGTCACGGGCATCGCCCGCGGCGACAAAGTGCTGAGCATTTAACCTAAATTTTGCGAATGGCCTTGATGGCCAAGATAACAGGGGAATTTCATGAAAGTTTATTACGACAAAGACTGCGACCTTTCGATCATCCAGGGCAAAAAAGTTGCCATCATCGGTTACGGTTCCCAAGGCCACGCCCAGGCGTGCAACCTGAAAGACTCCGGCGTTGATGTCACCGTTGGTCTGCGTAAAGGTTCGGCGACTGTCGCCAAGGCTGAAGCTCACGGCCTGAAAGTGGCCGACGTTGCCACCGCCGTTGCCGGTGCCGACCTGGTCATGATCCTGACCCCGGACGAATTCCAGTCCCAGCTGTACAAGAACGAAGTCGAGCCAAACATCAAGAAAGGCGCCACCCTGGCCTTCTCCCACGGTTTCGCCATTCACTACAACCAGGTTCTGCCACGCGCTGACCTGGACGTGATCATGATCGCGCCAAAAGCGCCAGGTCACACCGTGCGTACCGAATTCGTCAAAGGCGGCGGTATCCCTGACCTGATCGCTGTTTACCAGGATGCCTCGGGCAACGCCAAGAACGTTGCGCTGTCCTACGCTTCGGGCGTTGGCGGCGGCCGTACCGGTATCATCGAAACTACCTTCAAGGACGAGACCGAAACCGACCTGTTCGGCGAACAAGCCGTCCTGTGCGGTGGTACCGTCGAACTGGTCAAAGCCGGTTTCGAAACGCTGGTTGAAGCTGGCTACGCGCCAGAAATGGCCTACTTCGAGTGCCTGCACGAACTGAAGCTGATCGTTGACCTCATGTACGAAGGCGGTATCGCCAACATGAACTACTCGATCTCCAACAACGCCGAATACGGCGAGTACGTGACCGGTCCGGAAGTCATCAACGCCGAATCCCGTCAGGCCATGCGCAATGCACTCAAGCGCATCCAGGACGGCGAATACGCCAAGATGTTCATCGCCGAGGGCGCAAGCGGCTACCCTTCGATGACCGCCAAGCGTCGTAACAACAAGGCTCACGGCATCGAAATCATCGGCGAGCAGCTGCGTTCGATGATGCCTTGGATCGCGAAGAACAAGATCGTCGACCAGACCAAGAACTAAGATTGTCTGAATCCAGTTCCGGTTAATGAAAAACGCGACCTCAGGGTCGCGTTTTTTCGTTATGGGGGCTCATCTGGTATAAAGCTGCATCGTTCGCTGGCGCCAAGGCGCCGTGAGCATCTGTCGAAAATTCATAGCTGCAAGGTATTGTCCATGAGCGAACGTCCCGATGAGCCAAACAAGGCTTCTGACGCCGAAAGCCTGCTACCGATCGATGAGCATATAGAAGAGGGCCATGACGCTGAAGGGCGCAAGGTCCGGCATCGCGGCATTTATCTGCTGCCCAACCTTTTCACCACGGCGAACCTGTTTGCGGGGTTCTACTCGATCATCAGTTCCATGAGTGCGCAGAGTGCCTTGAGCGCTGGTGACCTGGTCGGGGCGAGCAAGTACTTTGCGTTCGCCGCCATCGCCATATTCGTGGCCATGGTGCTCGATGGCCTGGACGGTCGTGTTGCGCGTATGACGAACACTCAGAGTGCGTTCGGCGCCGAGTACGATTCGCTGTCGGATATGGTCGCCTTCGGTGTCGCACCGGCGTTGCTGGCCTTCGGTTGGGCGCTGGGCGACATGGGCAAGGTTGGCTGGATGGTCGCCTTCATTTACGTCGCGGGTGCGGCGTTGCGCCTGGCGCGCTTCAACACGCAGGTGGGCAAGGCGGACAAGCGTTATTTCATCGGTCTGGCCAGTCCTGCGGCCGCCGGCGTGGTGGCGGGGACTGTCTGGGCGTTCAGCGATTACGGTATTCAGGGTTCAAAACTGTCATTCCTGGTGGCGCTGCTGGTGGCGGCGGCCGGCATGCTGATGGTCAGCAACATCAAGTACAACAGCTTCAAGGAGCTGGATCTGAAGGGCCGCGTACCTTTTGTTGCAATCCTGGC
This sequence comes from Pseudomonas sp. NPDC087358, assembly GCF_044900785.1. Lineage (NCBI taxonomy): Bacteria > Pseudomonadati > Pseudomonadota > Gammaproteobacteria > Pseudomonadales > Pseudomonadaceae > Pseudomonas > Pseudomonas sp. NPDC087358. The sequence goes on along the minus strand of NZ_JBJDOA010000020.1, from coordinate 1,995 downwards.
CGTGGTTCTGGTGTTTGCGGTGGTATTCAGCGATCCGCCCCGCATCCTGCTGCTGATCTTCCTCGGCTACGCAGCCTCGGGCCCGGTTCAGTACCTGTTGCGGCTTCGTCGTCACAAATAGAACTACAGATCCGTTTCCCCGCATACTCCACAGGCTAGTAAGGTGCATCAATCCTGCTGACTGTGGAGTTGTCATGCTTATCAAGATCCCCGCCGCATCCGCCTGCAACGAGTCGGATGTCACGCCTGAATCAATCTACCTCTCTCGCCGTTCACTGTTGGGCGCCTCGCTGGCCGGGCTGACCATCAGCGCCTTGCCCTCATGGGCGCAGGCGGCCGAACCTTCGCAATATGCGGGGGTGGAGGCGGGTAGCGCGCCGGACTGGTTCCAGAACAAACTCTCTTCGACTCAGTGGCAGGCCGTGACCGTGAAGGATGAGGCCATCACCCCCTTCAAGGACGCCACGCACTACAACAACTTCTATGAGTTCGGCACCGACAAGGGCGACCCGGCGCAAAACGCAGGTTCCTTGAAGACTGAACCCTGGAGTGTGGTGATTGATGGGGAGGTCGGTAAGCCGGGCCGCTATGCGCTAGAGGACTTCATCAAGCCCTATCAGCTGGAGGAGCGTATCTACCGCTTGCGCTGCGTCGAAGCGTGGTCGATGGTCATTCCATGGATAGGCTTTCCCATTTCGGCATTGCTCAAGCAAGTCGAGCCCACCGCCAAGGCCCGGTACATCCGCTTCGAAACCCTGCAGGACCCCAAGACCATGCCGGGACAGCGCTCAGGCTTTGCACTGATCGACTGGCCCTATGTCGAGGGGCTGCGCCTGGACGAGGCGATGAACCCGTTGGCGATTCTGGCGGTAGGCATGTACGGACGAGAACTGGCCAATCAGAACGGCGCGCCATTGCGTCTGGTGGTGCCATGGAAGTACGGCTTCAAGAGCGTAAAGTCGATCGTGCGCATCAGTCTGGTCAGCGAGCAGCCAAAAACCACCTGGCAGAGCATCGCGGCCAATGAGTATGGGTTCTACGCCAACGTGAACCCCAGCGTCGATCATCCGCGCTGGACTCAGGCGCGCGAACGGCGGCTGCCCAGCGGCCTGTTCAGCCCCAATATCCGGCCTACGGAAATGTTCAACGGCTACGCAGAGCAAGTCGCTTCTTTATATGCGGGCATGGACCTGCGCAAGGATTATTGATGCGTTACCGGTTATGGCGCCTGGCGGTCTTTATCGCGATCTGCGTTCCACCTGTGTTCTGGCTCCGTCAGGCATGGATCCTCGATCTGGGGCCAGACCCCGGGAAGGTGCTGGTGGATCGATTCGGGCTGGGCACATTGGTGCTGCTGCTCATCACATTGGCCATGACGCCCTTGCAGCGGGTCACTGGTTGGCCGGGGTGGATTGCGGTTCGGCGGCAGCTAGGCTTGTGGTGCTTTGCTTGCGTAGTGGTGCATATGTCGGCGTACGGCTTTTTCATCCTGGGGTTCGATTGGGCTCAATTGGGCGTCGAGCTGGTCAAGCGTCCATATATCATCGTCGGCAGCCTGGCTTTTCTGTGTTTACTGGCGTTGGCGGTGACGTCCAATCGCTTTAGTCAGCGGCGGTTGGGTAGGCGGTGGAAGAAGCTGCACCGGCTTATATATGTGATTTTGGGGCTGGGCCTTTTGCATATGTTGTGGATTGTCAGGGCCGACCTCAAGGAGTGGGCTTACTATGCAGGCGTCGGCGTTTTCCTGCTGCTGTTAAGGATCCCCGCGATTGCTCGGCGGATCCCTCGCTTCACAAGTCGCAAAGCGGGCGCTGTAACAAAAGTTTAAATAAGTGCTTGACGCCCCTCCGGATCTGTCTATAATTCGCCCCACTTCCGGCGCAGACGAAACGAAAAACTTCTTGAGAATCAAAGAGTTGGACGAAGTAAGCAGCGAGGAAGCGCTTCGGTTCAGATGCTTGAATCGACAGCGGTGAGAAAGGAGTTGACAGCAAG
>NZ_JBJDOA010000019.1:0-109188 GCF_044900785.1 Pseudomonas sp. NPDC087358 | reverse complement strand
GGCCTGGATGGTCTTGAACAGCTTGACCTTGCCTGGGTATTCGGTCAGCGCTTCGTAGTACTCGTAGCGCTCCTCGAAGGCCTTGCCCGTCAGGTCGTGCAGGTCCGGGACTTCGGATGGCGAGAACAGGGTCCATTTGCCGTCATCGAAGACACGCTTCATGAACAGGTCAGGGATCCAGTTGTCCTTGTTCAACTCCTGGGTACGACGACGATCATCACCGGTGTTCTTGCGCAGCTCGATGAACTCTTCGATGTCCATGTGCCAGGTTTCCAGGTAGGCACAGACAGCGCCCTTGCGCTTGCCACCCTGGTTGACCGCTACGGCGGTGTCGTTGACGACCTTCAGGAATGGCACGACGCCTTGCGATTTGCCGTTGGTGCCCTTGATGTAGGAGCCCAGCGCACGAACCGGCGTCCAGTCGTTGCCCAGACCGCCTGCGAATTTGGACAGCATGGCGTTGTCGTGGATGGCGTGGTAAATGCCCGACAGGTCATCCGGAACGGTGGTCAGGTAGCAGCTCGACAGCTGTGGACGCAGGGTACCGGCGTTGAACAGGGTCGGCGTCGAGGACATGTAGTCGAAGGACGACAACAGGTTGTAGAACTCGATGGCGCGGTCTTCACGGGCTTTCTCTTCGATTGCCAGGCCCATGGCCACACGCATGAAGAAGATCTGCGGCAGTTCGAAACGCACGCCATCCTTGTGGATGAAGTAACGGTCGTACAGGGTTTGCAGGCCCAGGTACGTGAACTGCTGGTCGCGCTCGTGGTTGATCGCCTTGCCCAGTTTTTCCAGGTCGAATTCGGCCAGCACAGGGTTCAGCAGTTCGAACTCGATACCTTTGGCGACGTAAGCCGGCAGCGCCTTGGCGTACAGGTCGACCATTTCGTGGTGAGTGGCGCTCTCGGCGACACCCAGGAAACCCAGGCCTTCGGCACGCAGCGTGTCCATCAGCAGGCGCGCGGTGACGAACGAGTAGTTCGGCTCACGCTCGACCAGCGTACGCGCGGTCATCACCAGAGCGGTGTTGACGTCTTTCATCGCCACGCCGTCGTACAGGTTTTTCAGGGTTTCGTTCTGGATCAGGTTGGCGTCAACCTCGGCCAGACCTTCGCACGCTTCAGTGATGATGGTGTTCAGGCGGCCCATGTCCAGGGGCGCAAAGGAGCCGTCGTTCAGGCTGATGCGGATCGACGGGTGAGCCTGCACCGGCGCTTCGGCGGTACGGCCTGCACGCTCCTTGGAGCGGTCGTTGCGATAAATCACGTAGTCGCGAGCCACTTTTTGCTCGCCAGCGCGCATCAACGCCAGTTCTACCTGATCCTGAATTTCTTCGATGTGGATGGTGCCGCCCGAAGGCATGCGACGCTTGAAGGTCGCGGTGACCTGTTCGGTCAGACGGGCAACGGTGTCGTGGATACGCGACGACGCGGCGGCGGTACCGCCTTCAACTGCGAGGAAGGCCTTGGTGATGGCGACGGTGATCTTGTCATCGGTGTACGGGACAACGGTGCCGTTACGCTTGATCACACGCAGCTGACCCGGAGCGGTGGCGGACAGGTCCTGCTGGGTCACACCTGTCTGCGGCGCGATGGCCTGCGGATTCTCGCGAGTTGTGTCTGTTTGCATGGGTGTCTCCACGTTCTCTATGTTTATTGGACGCTTTTTGCGTCCACCGTTCCGTCTTGAGGCAGTTGACCGACAGGTGTCAGTCCAAGGACTTCAAAACGGATGGGAATGGCTTGATGAGCGCCATCCCTGGCCTTGAAGTCGAAAAGGGCGCGGGTCTTGTGGCCCGTCGCCCTGAAAAATCTGGTGCAGAATGCTGGATTCATGTTGCAACACTTGTACCGTAACGCGCAGATCATGACGCTTGGGTGTCTGCCATTCGCGTGTGAGCGGTCAGGCGTTGAAACCGGGGATAATTCACCCCGTTGGGCACGAGAAAAATGCTTGAAATCTCTCGGTCACTTGTGTTTGGTCTTTTGCGTGAACCCCTACATGTAGGGTCTCCACTGGCGACGGGCTACAAGATAATGCGTTTTGGACACCAATTGCAACGCATGACCTGTGGATAAACCTGTGTGTAATTTGTGCGCGAATCGGGGAAATTGCGTGTAGCCCGCATAACCACTGGGATGGGCCGCCGATGACTGTTTTTTCAGCGTTGGAAAACAGTCGTCCGGTTTTTGCGGGCGCGAACCCTATCACAAAAAAACTGCTTGGCAAGGGCGACGGCGGGGCGTTTTGGGATGTCGTGTGTCATGTTGGGGCCGTTGCTACAATCGCGCCGCAAGTGATCGCTGCCAAGTGCAGGCAGACGCTGCCTTTGCAGGAGTGAGCTTCGCGATAGCTTTGTGTCAGGCAACGTAGATACCCTGATCCAGCGCATCGCGAGCAAGCTCACTCCTACTAATAAGAACAACCCAAGGAGACTCGGACCGTGCAGCAAGAACCCTGGCAGATACTGATCGTCGAGGATGATCAGCGCCTGGCCGAACTGACCCGCGACTACCTGCAAAGCAACGGCCTGCGCGTGGATGTGGAAGGCGATGGGGCGCGGGCGGCGCAGCGGATCATCGAGGAGCAGCCGGACCTGGTGATCCTGGACCTCATGTTGCCCGGCGAGGATGGCTTGAGCATCTGTCGCAAGGTCCGTGACCGGTACGACGGGCCGATCCTCATGCTCACCGCGCGCACCGACGACAGCGACCAGATCCAGGGCCTGGACATGGGCGCTGACGACTATGTCGGCAAGCCGGTGCATCCTCGCGTGTTGCTGGCACGGATTCATGCCTTGCTCAGACGCAGCGAAGCGGTGGATGCGCCGACTCAGGAACAGCGTCGCCTGGTGTTCGGCCCGCTGGTGGTAGACAACGCCCTGCGCGAGGCCTGGCTCAACGAGCGCAGCATCGACCTGACCAGCGCCGAGTTCGACCTGTTGTGGCTGCTGGTGGCCAATGCCGGGCGGATCCTCTCCCGCGAGGAAATCTTCACCGCCTTGCGCGGCGTCGGCTACGACGGCCAGGACCGCTCCATTGATGTGCGGATCTCGAAAATTCGCCCCAGGATCGGCGACGATCCAATCCATCCGAGGCTGATCAAGACCGTGCGCAGCAAGGGCTATCTGTTCGTCCCGGAAGCGGCCAGGGACATGAACAACTTCATGCTCAATGGCTGACCGATGAACTCCATTTTCCTGCGTATCTATGGCGGCATGCTCGGCGTGCTGGTGCTGGTGGCGTTGCTCGGCGTGCTGACCCTGCACCTGGCCAACAAGGTGCGCAGCGAGCAATACCGCGAGCACCTGGCCCACGGCACCTTCACCCTGATGGCCGATAACCTCAAACCCATGGACAGCATCGAGCGCACGCGATCGCTGGCGGTGTGGGAGCGGCTACTGGGTATCCCGTTGACCCTGGAAACCGCCGAGCAGGCGCATCTGGATGGAGGCTCGCGCAATCGCCTGAGTCGCGGCCAGGTGGTGGTCGAGCAGACCGGGCCCCACGCGGCGCGGGTGTTTCGTGAAGTCGAGCCGAACCTCTCCGGCAAGCCCGGCAGCGCGCTGTTGCTGACCGGCGAGGTGCAGCAGATCAGCGAGCAACTGGCCCGGGCGACGATTTTTCTATTGCTCGACGAACTGGTGCGCTTCCCCGTCGATGAGCAGCCGATTCGTCTGGAGACCTTGCGCCTGAGCAAGGGTTTCGGCTTCGACATGCACCTGATCAGACTCGAACAGGTGGATGTCGATGACGATCAGCGCCGGCGCATCGATGAAGGTGACACGGTGATGGCGCTGGGCAAGGGCGGCGACTCGATCCGTGTGCTTTCCGGCGTCGGCAAGACCCCGTGGGTGCTGGAGATCGGCCCGCTGTACCAGATGAACCCTTATCCGCCGGAGCTGCTGATCCTCATCGCCTGTCTCGGGCTGTGCCTGATCGGCCTGGTGGTTTACCTGCTGGTGCGTCGTCTGGAACACCGCCTGCGCGGGCTGGAGGCTGCGGCCACGCAGATCGCCCAGGGCAGTCTGGACACCCGGGTGCCCGCCGCCGGTGCCGATTCCGTGGGGCGGCTGGCCTCGGCGTTCAACGGCATGGCCGAGCATTTGCAGCGCTCGCTGACCATCCAGCGTGAACTGGTGCGCGCGGTGTCCCACGAACTGCGCACCCCGGTTGCGCGCCTGCGCTTCGGGCTGGAGATGATCGGCGACGCCAGCACCCCCGAGGCGCGGCACAAATACATGGTCGGCATGGACAACGACATTCAGGATCTGGACAAACTGGTGGACGAGATGCTGACCTACGCTCGTCTTGAGCAGGGCTCGCCAACCCTGAATTTCCAGCGCATCGACCTCGACGCCTTGATCAATCAGGTCATCGCCGAACTTGCGCCCCTGCGGGCCAACGTGCGAGTCAGTCGCGGGCAATGCATCAGCGTCAGTGACGATGCCTGCGATGCGGGGCAGGCCTGGGTCGAGGCCGAGCCGCGCTACTTGCATCGGGCGCTGCAGAACCTGGTGAGCAACGCCATGCGCCATGCCGAATCCGAGGTGCGGGTGGGTTATCAACTGAGTCAGGATCGCTGCCGCATCGATGTCGAGGACGACGGCCCGGGGGTCCCGGAAAGCGCCTGGGAGCGGATCTTCACGCCGTTCATGCGCCTTGACGACAGCCGCACGCGGGCGTCGGGTGGACATGGTCTGGGACTGTCGATCGTGCGACGGATCATTCATTGGCACGCCGGGCGCGCATTGATCGGGCGCAGCCAGCAACTGGGGGGTGCTTGTTTCAGCCTGGCCTGGCCGCGCCGCCAGGGTGACGCGTGAGCAGCCGATTGTTTGCAGGGCCGTTGGCCGTCTTTGCCAGAACGCTGGTGCTCGATGACGCCCGACCGGTTGTGGCATTGCCCGAGCTGCTGCGCGACGAAACGCTGGACCGGTTGTTGCTGCAGGTGTATGGCCCGGCGTTGATGCCGGACAAGCTGCCGGTGCTGGTCTCGCAGTGGTTCAAGTACTACGCGATGCAGCTGATGCCGCCCGTACTGGTGGTGAGTCTGGTGCATGGGATGAGTTGGCCATTGCAGCTCGATCATCTTGGTTTTGCCCTGCATCAACGTGGGATGCTTGATGGCGTGAGGTTCGGCGAACCGATGGTTGACGCCTTGCGCTCGGATGCGCCGTTCCAGCGGTTCGCAGCATTGCTCGAGAACCTGCAGCAGGTGATCGACCGGTTGAGCGGCTATGGCAAGGTGGCGCCGGGAGTGTTGTGGGGCAACGCCGGGGATTATTTGGAGACCTGCCTGGGGCAGCTGGCGGCGGTCAGCGATGTGCCGCTGGATGCGGGCTATGGGTTGCTGCGCGAAAAGCTGCGCCCGGATGGCACGCGCAATCCGCTGTTCAATGCCATTACGTATATAGAAGGGTCGCAAGGACAGTCAGTACGGCAGCGACGCAGTTGTTGCCTGAGTTATCAGGTGCAATGGGTGGGCCGCTGTGAGCATTGCCCGTTGCATGGGGCGGACACCCCGTAGGAGTGAGCTTGCTCGCGATGGTGGTGTGTCATTCAACACCTGCATCGCAGACATATTGCGATCGCGAGCAAGCTCACTCCTACAAGTGACTGGGTTCAAGCTGGAATCGCCACCAGACTCAACAACTGCCCCTGCATCACCGCAAACTGCGCTTCAAGCTCTCTGCCGCTGTGCCACTCATCCGACAGATCGATCTTCAAGCGCAGGCGCGCGCTGCCGGTTTGCGACCATTGCAGCAGCTCGGCGTGTTCAAAGTAGAAGCGTTTGAGCACCAGCGGGTAGAGCGCCTTGAACAGGCTTTCCTTGAGCGAAAAGGTCAGGGTCACTAGCAGCGCCGCTTGATGCTCGGGTCCTGCGGCCATGCGCTGCATTTCATTGTCGGTGAGGATTTCTGCGGCCAGCCTTGCCGCACGTTCGCTGCTCAGCAATTGCTCCACATCCATGCCCAATCCGCGCCAATGCTGTTTGCTGGCCACAATGGCCGCCGCCCAGCCGGTGCTGTGGGTGATCGAGCCGCACAGGTCTTGCGGCCAGACCGGCGCGCGGTCGTCACCGATCAGCGGGACATGCAGGCGGCCGTCGAGTTGACGCATGGCTTCGCGCGCACACAGGCGCCCGGCCAGGAATTCAGTCTGACGCTTGGCGACCGAGCGCTGGATGCTGGCGGGCGGTTCGATCAGGCAACGCTGAAAGTCACCTTCCAACAGTTGTTGTGGATCGAACGGGCTGCTGACCAGCACCACATTGGGCATGGCTTGGGGCAGGGGCCAATGAGTGGTGAGACTTGGGCAGCAGGTGGGGAGGGTCGCAAGTGGCTTCATGGGCGGCATTTTGCCGCAATCGTATCGTCAGACGCCACCCTACCTGGGGACTCTGTAGGGGCCGGCAAGCCGGACGGCTACGGGTTATGCGTCCGGCGGGTGGCGTGCATTTGAACGTTCCCACACTCTACGTCCAGCAAACCCGCGTCTGCCCGGAGGGCGTGGGAGCCCGGCTTGCCGGCGATCTGGCGCGAAGCGGCAGCGACTCCTGCCACTGCGCTGTACCTGGCACGACCAAGACGTCTGGTTTTGCTACCGGTCCCCGGCAGATCGGCAAGCCGGGCTCCCACGGCCTGCGGCCAGAATCAAAAGCGAGCGATGCCTGCTCTGTAGCAGCCCGGCTTGCTGGCGGTGGCGATTTCAAAGACGCCACCGCCGCCAAGCAGGACGGCTACAGGGCAACGATCAGGCTCGATTACAACGTCGAATTCTTCGCGAACTGCTCTTTCAAGAACGCCTTCATGTCTGCCCAGGAGCTCATGTCCGCGGCCTTGTTGTAACCGATGTCCGGGCCGCCGTGATCGCCATGACTCAGCTTGTCGGCGTCGGGGTTGGTGAAGCCGTGTTTGGCGCCGTCGATGCCGACGAACTTGTAGTCAGCCTTGGCCGCGTCCATTTCCTTCTTGAAATCGGCAACGTTCTGCCCGGTGACCATGGTGTCGCCGTTGCCGTGCTCGATCAGCATGGGGGTTCTGGTCACGCCTTCTTTGGCCGGGGTCTTGGTGGTCAGTGCGCCGTGAAAACTGACGACCGCCGCCAATGGCTCGCCGCGCCGTGCCGCATCCAGCACCACCCCGCCGCCGAAGCAGTAACCGATGGCGGCGATCTTTTTCGGGTCTGTCTCGGGTTGTTTTTTCAATTGCTCGATCCCGGCGTCGAAGCGTTTGCTCGATGCGCTGGCGTCGGCGGTGGCTGCCTGCATGAAGGCCATGGCGTCTTTGGGGTGTTCGGTGTTCTTGCCTTCGCCATACATGTCGATGGCCATGGCGCTGTAGCCGAGCACGGCCAGATCGCGGGCGCGGCGCTTGGCGTAGTCGTTGAGCCCCCACCATTCATGCACCACGACAATCCCGGGGCGTGGTCCCTTGATTGCGTCGTCGTAGGCGTAGTAACCGACCAGTCGGGTGCCGTCGGCGCTCTGGTAATCGATGGTGCGGGTTTTCACCTCTGCCTGGGCGAGGCCGGCCAGGCACATCAGGGTCAGGGCAATCAGCAAACGCATGTTGTTCTCTCCTTTATTCATCCGGGATGGGCGACATCGCGTGCAGGGTTGACTGATAAAACACCGGCATTGTCCATCGGCAACTGTTCAGCGCAGGTTCAGTGGACGTTCAGTGGGAGTTCAGCGATGAGCGATTACCTTGGCTCCCGTACCCACAACAAGCGCGTGACGCTATAAGGACATATCCATGCTCAAGTTCAATCGATTGATTCTGGCCCTGGCTTTCATCGGTGGCAGTGCTGTCGCTCAAGCCTCTGAGGGTAGCAGTACATTTGCTGGTGTCACCTTCGGCAGTACCAGCGACAAGTTTTCCAAGTCCAACAATTTGAACCGTAATCTCAATAGCCCCAATGCCGACGGGATCATCGGCAAGGACAGCACCTGGGGTGTCCGTCTGGGTCAGCAAAACCTGGATAACCGCTATTACGCGACCTACGACAACGTTTCCGGCTCCCATAACGGGTTGAAAATGCGCCAGGAAAACCTGCTTGGCAGCTACGATGTTTTCATGCCGATCACGGCCACCACCAAGCTGTTCGGCGGCGGCACGCTGGGGCTGACCAAGCTGACACAGGAGTCTCGCGGTGCTAGCCGGGATACAGGGATGGGCTACGCCGCTGGCGTTCAGGCCGGTGTGCTGCAACAAGTTGCACAAAATGCTTCGCTGGAGTTGGGGTATCGTTACCTGCGCAGCAACGCCAGCACCGAGGTTTCGCCACACAATGCTGCAAAGGTCGGCTCACTGAAGCTTGACAGCAGCGCTCAGACGTATCTGGCAGCCAACTATCATTTCTGATCAGTGGCTGACTGGAACACTGCCGGGTTTACGCACTGCGTGAATCCGGCAGACTATTTTTCAGGTCCTGTCCAAAGCGACGGAACGTTGAGGGGAACGTGCATGAAACTGCTGGTTGTCGAAGATGAAGCCCTGTTGCGTCATCATTTGCAGACTCGCCTGACCGAAAGCGGCCATGTGGTCGAGGCAGTGGGCAATGCCGAGGAAGCGTTGTATCAGGCGGGCCAGTTCAACCACGATCTGGCGGTGATTGATCTGGGGCTGCCGGGCATGGGCGGGCTGGACCTGATTCGTCAGCTGCGCGCTCAGAACAAGGCTTTTCCGATTCTGATTCTCACCGCCCGCGGCAACTGGCAGGACAAGGTCGAGGGGCTGGCGGCCGGGGCCGACGACTATGTGGTCAAGCCGTTTCAGTTCGAGGAGCTTGAAGCGCGGATGAACGCGCTGCTGCGCCGCTCCAGCGGCTTCACCCAGTCGACCATCACCGCCGGCCCGCTGTTGCTGGACCTCAACCGCAAGCAGGCATCGCTGGACGAACAACCGCTGGCGCTGACGGCCTACGAGTACCGGATTCTCGAATACCTCATGCGCCATCATCAGCAGGTGGTGCCTAAGGAACGCCTGATGGAGCAGTTGTATCCCGATGACGACGAGCGCGATCCGAACGTGATCGAAGTACTGGTCGGGCGTTTGCGCCGCAAGCTCGAAGGCCCGGCGGGGTTCAAGCCTATCGATACCGTGCGCGGCCTGGGCTATCTGTTCACCGAGCGCTGTCGATGATTCGTTCGCTTCGCGTGCGTTTGATGCTGGCCGCTGCCACCCTGGCGGTCATTTTCATGCTGCTGATGTTGCCCGCATTGCAAAGTGCCTTCAGCCTCGCGCTGGAAAGCTCCATCGAAAAACGTCTGGCCTCGGACGTGACCACCTTGATTTCCGCGGCGCGGGTCGAAGACGATCGGCTGCTGATGCCGACCCTGTTGCCCGGCGAGCAATTCAGCCTGCCCGACAGTCGCCTGCTCGGCTACATCTATAACCGCGCTGGCAAGCTGGTATGGCGCTCTCGGGCCACCGAGGACGAATCCATCGACTACCAGCCTCGCTACGACGGGCGCGGCACCGAGTTCGCCAAGATCCGCCAGCCCAACGGCGAGGAGTTTTTCGTCTACGACGTCGAAATCAAACTACTCGGCGGGCGCAACGCGGCGTACAGCATCGTCGCCTTGCAGCCAGTGCGCGAGTATCAGGAAACCATTTCCGGTCTGCGCGAGAAGCTCTACCTGGGCTTCGGCGGCGCCTTACTGGTGTTGCTGACGCTGTTGTGGGTCGGCCTGACCTGGGGCCTGCGCGCGCTCAAGGGCATGAGCCAGGAGCTGGACCAGGTGGAGGCCGGCTCGCGCGAAGGTCTGAGTGAAGAGCACCCCAGCGAGCTGTTGCGCCTGACCGGTTCGCTCAACCGTCTGCTGCGCAGCGAGCGCGAGCAGCGCATTCGCTACCGCGATTCGCTGGGCGATCTGGCGCACAGCCTGAAAACGCCTCTGGCGGTGCTGCAAGGCGTCAGCGAGCAGATCGCCAAGCGCCCGGAAGACCTCGAACAGGCGCGCATCCTGCAATCGCAGATCGAGCGCATGAGTCAGCAGATCAGCTATCAGTTGCAGCGCGCCAGCCTGCGTAAGAGCGGCCTGGTGCGCCATCATGTGGCCCTCAAGCCGGTGGTCGAGAGCCTGTGCAACACCTTGGAAAAGGTCTACCGCGACAAGCGCGTCCAGGTGGTGCTCGACCTGCCGGACGATTGTCAGGTGCAGATGGAGGAGGGTGCTCTGCTGGAGATGCTCGGCAACCTGCTGGAAAACGCCTACCGCTTGTGTCTGGGCGAGGTGCGGGTGAGCTGGAAGCCCTCGATGATGGGCGATGAGCTGTGCATCGAAGACGACGGCCCCGGCGTGCCGCAAAGCCAGCGTGCGCGGATTCTCGAGCGCGGCGAACGCCTGGACCGGCAGAACCCGGGTCAGGGCATCGGGCTGGCGGTGGTCAAGGACATCATCGAAAGCTACGGCGCGCAGCTGACCCTTGGAGATTCGCAACTGGGTGGTGCCGCGTTCAGGATTCAGTTCGCGATTTGATGATTCGCTGGGCACTGCATGCCGCGAAGGCTGTAGGAACCCATTGTCGGACTGCTACAGGGTATCGCCGCCAGCACGATCGCTAAATTGATGATGATCGTTCCCACGCTCCGCGTGGGAATGCAGCCCATGACGCTCTGCGTCAGCCAACAGGCGATAGGTCGCATGGGGACGACCGAAACTCAACTGTAGGAGCCGGCTTGCTGGCGAACGCGGTGGGTCATCAACGACGATGCTGACTGGAAACCCGCCTTCGCCAGCAAGCCGGTTGGCCAGAAGCCCGACAGTTTCACACCTCCTGCGCCCGATACGCCCCCGGGGTCAGCCCCGTCCATTTCTTGAATGCCCGGTGAAACGCCGAGGGTTCGGAAAAGCCCAGCTGCTCGGCAATCTGTTGCAGTGACAGGTCGGCCTGGCTCAGGTGATAAATCGCCATGTCGCGCCGCAGCTCATCCTTGAGTCCCTGAAAACTGGTGCCCTCGTCACGCAGGTGACGGCGCAGGGTTTGCGGGCTGATGTGCAGATGATCGGCCACCCCGTCCAGATCAGGCCATCGGTTGCAGTCGCGGCTGAGCAAGCGGCGCAGCTGACTGCTGAGGCTGTCGCCGTCATCCGGGCGGGCCAGCAGATCGGCGGGGGAGCGTTCGAGGAAGCGCTTGAGGGTGCGCTCATCCTGCAGCAGCGGCAGGTTCAGATAGCGCACATGAAAGGTCAGGGCGGTCTGCCCGGCGTCGAACTGCATCGGGCAATAGAACAGCAGATCGTACTCAGCACTGTGGGACGGCTTGGGATAGGCGAAGGTTGCCTGCTCCAGGCGAATACGCTGACCGATCAGCCAGCTGGCCAGGCGATGCCAGATCACCAGCAACGACTCGCTGAGAAAATGCTCCGGGTCGCGCAGGCTCGAGTCGTCCAGGCACAAACGTACCCACTCGCCGTCACGCTGCAGACTCAGGCGTGGCGAATCGGCAAACAGCCCATAAAACATGAAGCCGCGCTGCAAGGCCTTGTCCAGGGTGCGGCAGTGAATCAACGCATGGCACATCATGGCGAAGCTGCCGCGTTTGCTCGGCGCCAGGGCAAATCCCAGGTACTCGTCGTCCAGCGAGCGCCACAACAACTGAATCAGCAGCGCGAACTGCTCGGGAGCGATGCGCGCTCTGGGCTCGTTCAGCCATTCAGGTGCGATGCCGACCTGCTCGAGTATCGGTCGGCAGTCCAGATCATATCGGCGTGCGCCCTGCAGCACGGCGCGGGCGAAGTGGCTGGCGATGGTTCGATGGCGCATGGCGGGCTCGTTGTTGTTCTTCGATGCGGATGCGTAAGTCGATGGTAGGCGGCCGCGACCGAGGTCGACAAGGCGGATACCCGCCAATGGACGGGATAATTTGGCGGCAATGGGCGGAAATCCGCCACCGGCACCGTGCTTTTTTGACTAGTGTTAACCGAGTGGCCCATGCCGCTCGGGGCTTTCAGGGAATTTGCAGATAATGGCACGGTGCTTGCGATAGAGGGCACAGAGGTCTGCCGCGCGCAGCTCGACAAAAACAAAATCTCTCCGAGCAGGAGGGTTCGCACTTTAGGCGTCGTTGTATCAGGAATGATGCGGCCGATGCTCTTGAGGAAACTGCAATGACGACTCGTCAGCCATTCTACAAATCCCTGTACCTTCAGGTGATCGTCGCAATCATCATCGGTATTGCCCTCGGTCACTGGTATCCAGACACCGCCGTCTCGCTCAAGCCGCTGGGTGACGCGTTCATCAAACTGATCAAAATGGTCATTGCTCCGATCATCTTCTGCACCGTCGTCAGCGGTATCGCTGGCATGCAGAGCATGAAGTCGGTGGGCAAGACCGGTGGTTACGCGCTGCTCTACTTCGAAATCGTCTCGACCATTTCGCTGCTGATCGGCCTGGTCGTGGTCAACGTGGTTCAGCCAGGCGCCGGCATGCACATCGACCCGAGCACCCTGGACGCGTCGAAAATCGCTTCCTATGTGACCGCGAGTAAAGACCAGACTATCGTCAACTTCCTGCTCAACGTCATCCCGGGCACCATCGTCGGCGCGTTCGCCAACGGTGACATCCTGCAAGTGCTGATGTTCTCGGTGATCTTCGGTTTCGCCCTGCACCGCCTGGGTGCCTACGGCAAACCGGTCCTGGACTTCATCGATCGCTTCGCCCACGTGATGTTCAACATCATCAACATGATCATGAAGCTGGCGCCCCTGGGTGCTCTGGGCGCCATGGCGTTCACCATCGGTGCCTACGGCGTGAGCTCGCTGGTGCAGTTGGGCCAGCTGATGCTGTGCTTCTACATCACCTGCCTGTTGTTTGTGCTGGTGGTACTGGGCAGCATCGCTCGCGCCCACGGTTTCAGCGTGTTGAAGCTGATCAAGTACATCCGTGAAGAACTGCTGATCGTGCTGGGTACTTCCTCCTCCGAGTCGGCACTGCCACGCATGCTGATCAAGATGGAGCGTCTGGGCGCGAAAAAATCCGTCGTGGGTCTGGTGATCCCGACCGGTTACTCGTTCAACCTGGACGGTACTTCGATCTACCTGACCATGGCCGCTGTGTTCATCGCTCAGGCGACCGACACGCACATGGACATCACCCATCAGATCACCCTGCTGGCCGTGCTGCTGCTGTCCTCCAAAGGCGCTGCGGGCGTGACCGGTTCGGGCTTCATCGTGCTGGCGGCCACGCTGTCGGCCGTCGGTCACCTGCCGGTAGCCGGTCTGGCGCTGATCCTGGGTATCGACCGCTTCATGTCCGAAGCCCGCGCACTGACCAACCTGGTCGGTAACGCTGTCGCGACGCTGGTCGTGGCCAAGTGGGTCAAGGAACTGGACGTGCCGCAAATGCAGGCCGAGCTGGCTTCCGGCGGTCGTGCCATCGACGAAAACCGTCCGCATGACGACCTGGGCGTGGCCGAAGGCCCGGCTACTGTGGGTCGTTCGTAATACGCGTCAGTTTCGCCGTGTTGAAAAGCCCGTCTTCGGACGGGCTTTTTCATGCGCGCTCGGTTATTGCCGCAACATCCGGGTTGACCCTGAATTTCTTGGGCCAGAAGCGAATCCCGGCTATACCGTAATCCTGTAGCAGACGTCGCGGGTTACGCCGGCAGCGAAAGCGGTCTGTCGTATAAACATCAGGAAACTGACCCGCCGCATTCGCCAGCAAGCCGGCTCCCACGGCCTCTGGCCAGAATCAAAAGCAGGCGGCGCAACAGGGGTCGATTGCTTCTGCGCGCAGGCCCTCAGATGTCCACCCGCTTCTGCCCGGAGGCCCGCAGATGTTCACCCGCTTCTGCCCGGAGGACGTGGGAGTTGGCTTGCCGACGATATGGCGCGAAGCGCCAGCAAAGCCTGTTCACGCGATGCACCTGACCCGCCGCGCCGTCTCACCCTACTGCCAGTGCCCGGCAGATCGCTGGCAAGCCAAGCTCCCACGGCCTGCGGCCAGAATCAAAAGCAGGCGGCGCAATAGTCCAAGGCTGCTTGAGGAGCTTGTTTGAAACCATAGAATCTCCCATGCCCTCCGGGAGGAAGCGACAGTGGTCAAGTTCGATGACAGGTTGTGTCATTGCCCATTGGACGGCTCGCACCTACCCTGACCTGCATCCATCGGTCATCAGGGAAGCCCCACATGCAAGGTCCGCTGTCTTCGCTCAAAGTCCTGGATTTCTCGACGCTGCTGCCCGGGCCCTTTGCCTCTTTGCTGCTGGCGGACATGGGCGCCGAGGTGTTGCGCATCGAATCCCCGACCCGTCTGGACCTGCTGCGGGTGTTGCCGCCCCATGACCATGGCGTTTCGGCCGCTCATGCCTACCTCAACCGCAACAAGCGCAGTCTGGCGCTGGACCTCAAACAACCTCAGGCGCTGGAGGTGGTGAAACGGCTGGTGGCCGACTACGACATCGTCCTGGAGCAGTTTCGCCCGGGGGTGATGGATCGGCTGGGGATCGGCTATGACGTCCTCAAGGCGATCAACCCGCGGCTGATTTACGTGGCGATCACCGGCTACGGCCAGACCGGCCCTTATCGAGAGCGCGCCGGGCATGACATCAACTACCTGGCGCTGGCAGGGCTGGCCAGTCACACCGGACGCAAGGACAGCGGCCCGCTGCCGCTGGGCATGCAGGTGGCCGATGTCGCCGGGGGCTCGCTGCACGGAGTGATTGGGCTGCTGGCAGCGGTGGTGGCGCGGCAGCAGACAGGGCTGGGGCAGTTGGTCGATGTGAGCATGACCGATTGCGCGTTCAGCCTGAACGCCCTGGCGGGCGCTGGAGCGCTGGCATCAGGAGTCGAGCCAGGCCCTGAGGAGCACACGCTCAACGGCGGCAGCTTTTATGATTACTACCGCAGCCGCGATGGCCGATGGTTTTCGGTGGGGAGCCTGGAGCCGGTATTCATGCAGGCGCTGTGCGAGGCGTTGGGCCGGCCGGACCTCGCCACCCTTGGCGCGTCACTGCAACACCCAGCGCAGATGGCACTCAAGCGCGAGCTGCAGATTGAATTCCAAAGGCGCAGCTTCGATGAGCTGGATGCTCTTTTCGCCGCTACGGATGCCTGTGTCGAGCCGGTCTTGAGCTTCACCCAGGCCGTGCAACACCCTCAGCTGCAAGCGCGGCAGGTCGTGACACAGGTGCCAAGGGGCGACGGCAGCCTGCAACCGCAGATGGCTTGCCCGTTGAAGTTCTCCGATGGCCTGCCAGAGCCACGGCACATGGGTGTGGCGGTGGGGGCGCACAGCGAGCAGGTGTTGAACGAAGCGGGGTTCGATTCGCAGCAGATCGAGTCGATGCGCAACGCCGGGGTCTTCATCTGACTCGGTGACAGAACCCGCTCAGGTAGCCGCACGGCCCGGCGGCGTCGCGTTTGCCGGCGGCGTCACCCCTCGGGCCGCCACCGCCGGCCAGCCGTGATGCGACAGGCGTGCCTATTCCACCCGCGTCTCGCCACTGAACACCAGAATCTCCCGACAGCTGCGGCACACGTAGCGTCGCCCCTTGCGCACCAGCTTGTGTCGCTGCCCGGAAAACGGAAAGTCGCTCTGTGGACACGGGCAGCGATAGATATAGCGGGTCACGCTGCGGCGTTGAATTTCATAGGTATGGCAACGGTTGGGCGGCAGTTCGTAGACGCCGCGCATGATCAGCTGCCATTCCTCGCCATGGGGCGCAATGGTGTCGCCGAACAACTGGT
Source organism: Pseudomonas sp. NPDC087358 (assembly GCF_044900785.1). Lineage (NCBI taxonomy): Bacteria > Pseudomonadati > Pseudomonadota > Gammaproteobacteria > Pseudomonadales > Pseudomonadaceae > Pseudomonas > Pseudomonas sp. NPDC087358. The sequence goes on along the minus strand of NZ_JBJDOA010000019.1, from coordinate 93,486 downwards.
GGGCGACCAGATGCGCCACTTCGTGGGCCACGGTCTGGCGCAGGAAATCCTCGCTGTTGTCCCGGTACAGTTGCGGGTTGAAGCGCAGCAGATTCTCGTGCAGATGCGCCACACCGGCTTTCTGGCCGCGCAGCTTGAGGCTGACGACCGGGCGTTTGAAAGGGCGTTTGAAAAAGTCTTCGGCGAGTTGGTAACAGGATTCGACGCGGGTATTGAGTGGCTCGAGCATGCTTCATCGGTCTCCAGAGGAGGCGAGTATGCCGCAAAGGTCATGCTTGTCGAAAACCCAAGGCGCCGAATGGTCGTCCGCAGACGGCGGGTTCTTGTAGGAGTGAGCTCGCTCGCGATAGCGATGCATCGGTCAATATCTGCATGGCAGACGGATCGCTGTCGCGAGCAAGCTCACTCCTACACGATCTATGGCCGTGCGGCTTACGCGACCGGGGCCAGGCATCTAGTTGGTGTACTCAGGCCCCACCCCGACACCCCACAGCACCACGGTGAAGGCCATGATCGCCACCAACACCACCAGGCCTACGGCCAGTACCGAGCTTGAGAACATGAAGCCTTCGTCCGGATCGATGTTCATGAACACCGGCAGCCCCACATACAGCAGATAGACCGTATAGCAGACGGCCGCCAGCCCCACCATCATGCCCAGCCACATGTGCGGGTACAGCGCCGACAGCCCGCCGATGAACAACGGCGTGGCGGTGTAGGTGGCAAACGCCACGCAGCGCGCCAGACTCGGGCTGGCGTCGTAGGTGCGAGCCATCCAGTGAATGAAGCCGCCCATGACCGCCACCCCGGCCAGCATCGCAATGTACGACATGATGGTCATCCACACCGCGCTCTGGCTGGTCAACATCACCGGCGCACGGCTGCCGATGACCCAGCCGACCTGCGTCGTGCCGATGTACGCTGACACGGCCGGAATCGCTGCCAGGATCAAGGTGTGAGTGAGGTACATGTGGCTGATGCTTTCTTCCTTCTCGCCACGTATCTGTTGCCATTCCTGATCGGGGTGGGTGAACAGCCCCAAAACGTGATGGATCATGCCCGTTACTCCTGATGATGTACGCCGTCGCGCCTGACCGGCCACATGCCGCCAGGGCGAGGCCACAATCTCAAAGGGGGAACGGCTGCGACCTCATTGCCAGTATAGAAAGCTCAAGCCCCCGAAAACCGTGGGCTTTAGAGCGATTGGGGCGTTCAAGCCAGCTGCTAATAGCCGATGGTGATCAGCAAGCGGTTGTGGATTACCCGGCCTCGCGTTTATGCGTAAAATACCGGGCTTTTCCAGAGTCAGAGCGAGCGGATATCAGCGCCATGGGCACCCTTTCAGTCAATCAGAACAAACTGCAGAAACGTCTGCGCAGGCTTGCGGGCGAGGCGGTGGCCGATTTCAACATGATTGAGGACGGGGACAAGGTGATGGTCTGCCTGTCCGGGGGCAAGGACAGTTACACCATGCTTGATGTGCTGATGCACCTGCAGAAGGTGGCGCCGATCAAATTCCAGATCGTCGCGGTGAACATGGACCAGAAGCAACCGGGCTTTCCCGAGCACGTGTTGCCGGCGTATCTGCAAGCGCAGGGCGTGGAATACCACATCGTCGAGAAAGACACCTACTCGGTGGTCAAGGAGTTGATTCCGCAAGGCAAGACCACCTGCTCGCTGTGTTCACGCCTGCGCCGAGGCACGCTTTACACCTTCGCCGACGAAATCGGCGCGACCAAGATGGCCCTGGGTCACCACCGGGACGACATCGTCGAGACCTTTTTCCTGAATATGTTCTTCAACGGCACGATCAAGGCCATGCCGCCCAAGTTGCGCGCCGACGATGGTCGCAACGTGGTGATTCGCCCGCTGGCGTACTGCGCCGAGAAGGACATCCAGGCCTATTCGGACATGAAGCAATTCCCGATCATCCCGTGCAATCTCTGCGGCTCGCAGGAGAACCTGCAGCGCCAGGTGGTCAAGGACATGCTGCAGGAGTGGGACCGCAAGACTCCGGGCCGTTCCGACATGATCTTCCGCAGCCTGCAGAACGTGATCCCGTCGCAACTGGCCGACCGCAACCTGTTCGACTTCACCAACCTGCGCATCGATGAAGCCGCCGCGTCGCGGTTCGTGAATGTGCTGAATCTCTAAGGTCTACGCGGATCCCTGTAGCAGTGAGCTTGCTCGCGAGAGGGTCCTGTCGGATAAATAGTGGTATCTGACACACCGCAATCGCGAGCAAGCTCACTCTTACAGGGGATTGCACCGAGCTTACAACCCGACATCCGGCAGCACCGGCATGTTCGCCAGCGCAGTCTTCATCAGCCCTTCGACAAATTCCCGGTCACTGTCAGGCAGCGCCAGGCGCGGTGGGCGGGTGAGGGCGCTACCGCGTTCCATGATCGCTTCGCACAGCTTGATGCACTGCACCAGGTCCGCACGCGCATCCAAGTGCAGTAACGGCATGAACCACTCGTAAAGCGCCATCGCCTCGGCAAAACGACCGGCCCTGGCCAGGCGGAACAGGGTCTCGCCCTCTTTCGGGAAGGCGTTGGACATGCCCGACACCCATCCCACCGCACCGACCGCCACGCTTTCCACCAACACGTCATCGAGCCCTGCGAACAGCACAAAGCGCTCGCCGACTTCATTGCGCACGTCGATGAAGCGGTTGGTGTTACCCGAGGAGTCCTTGAAGCAGACGATGGTGTCGCAGTCGGCCAGGGATATGAGGATGTCCGGGGTGACGTCGTTCTTGTAGATAGGCGGGTTGTTGTAAACCATCATCGGCAAATCGGTCGCCGCAGCCACGCTGCGAAAATGCGCGGCGGTCTCGAAGGGCTTGGACGAATACACCAGCGCCGGCATCAGCATGATCCCGTCGGCACCGGCCCTCTGGACATCCCTGGCCACGGCGCTGGCGTTGGCACTGGTGAATTCGGCGATCCCGGAAATCACCGGCACGCGACCGGCCGAGGCATCCTTGGCGACCTCCACCAGACTGATTTTCTCGGCCACGCTCAGCGAGGTGTTTTCGCCCACGGTGCCGCAGATCACCAACCCCGACACGCCGTCGCGCACCAGGTTGGAAATGACCTTGTGCGTGGCTTCAAGGTTGACCGAGAAGTCTGCGTTGAATTGAGTGGTGACCGCGGGAAAAACGCCGCTCCAGGATACGGAATTGCTCATGAGTGACTCCTTTTAGAGTTAAGGGTATTTCGTATACGTTTTGGTTTGGGCGTGGAATGCCCGGTAAATCCTTGTAAAAATCTCCGGTGCCCCCTGTAGGAGTGAGCTTGCTCGCGATAGCAATCTGTCCGGAATGGATGTGTTGCCTGACACAGCGCAAATCGCGAGCAAGCTCACTCCTACAGGGTTTTGTGTTTCTCCCGACGACTCGGATGCGGCCGTTAAAGCTGCAACCCAGCCGGCCAGGTATCGGTCAATTTGTACCCCTCAGGCCATGGATCGCCGGGGTCGAGCATGTGTTGATGGGTGCCGGTGATCCAGGCGCGGCCCGACAGGCTTGGCACGATGGCCTTGCGTCCGGCGATTTGGGTCTCGCTCTGAATCTTGCAGTGAAATTCCGAGCCGATGATCGAGCGCCCGATGAAGCGGTCGCCCACCTTCAATGTGCCCTTGGCATGCAACACCGCCAGCCGCGCCGAACAGCCCGTGCCGCAAGGTGAGCGGTCGATCTTGCCAGGGCGGATGACCACGGCGTTGGCGGCATTGGCCACCCCACCGTCGAAGTTCAGCGGCGCTGCAATCTGGCAGAAGGAAATGTGGTTCCAGTCCTTGTTGGTCGGGTGACTGAAGCCCAGTTGCTCGTTCGCCGCCTTGGTGATCTTCAGTCCGGTTTCCACCAGATCCCTGGCCTCGTCGGCGGTCAGCGAGAAGCCCAGCTTTACCGAATCGACAATGGCGAAACTGTCGCCACCGTACGCGGTGTCGACCTGAATGGAGCCCAGCCCCGGCACCTCGATCCACACCTCCAGCTGATCGGCGAACGAGGGATGGTTATGCACCTCGACGCTCTGCACCTTGCCGTCGCGACACTGGGCGATGGCTTCGATCAGACCGCCGGGGGCTTCCAGTATCAGCCGGGTTTGCGGCTCGGTCATCGGCAGGATGCCGCTGTCGAGCAGCACCGTGGCCACGCACAGCGAGTTGGAACCGGACATGGGCGGCACGTCGGCCGGTTCCATGATGATCCAGCCCATCTGCGCCTTGGGGTTCTTCGCCGGCACCAGCAGGTTGACGTGACGGAACACCCCGCCGCGTGGCTCGTTGAGCATGAAGTTGCGCAGCACGTTGTCCTGCTCGATCCAGCGCGACTGCTCCCAGATGGTATCCCCCGGCGGCGGCGCGACACCGCCGACGATCACATCGCCGACTTCGCCTTCGGCGTGACAACTGACTACGTGAATCACTTTCGATGAGCGCATGACTCAAGGCCCTCCTGATGAATCCGGCGAATCTGATGGGATCTGTAGGAGCCGGCTTGCTGGCGAATAGGGTCTGTCATTCAATGTTGTGGTGACTGACCTTGGCGCATTCGCCAGCAAACCGGCTCCGACAGTGTTGATTTGCGTCTAATTGATCGAGCGCAGAAAATCCGCCGTCTCGGGCCGCTGCGGGTTACCGATGACCTGATCCGGGGTGCCGATCTCATGCACCAGGCCGTTACGGAAAAATGCCACCCGGTCCGACACATCACGGGCAAAACGAATCTCGTGGGTCACCAGAATCATGGTCATGCCGTCTTCGGCGAGCATGCGCATGGTGTCCAGCACCTCGCCCACCAGCTGTGGATCCAGCGCCGATGTCGCCTCGTCGAACAGCATGTAATCCGGCGACATGGCCAGCGCCCGGGCAATCGCCATGCGCTGTTGCTGCCCGCCGGACAGCTTGCCGGGGAACACCTTGAGCTTGTCGCCCAGGCCCACATGGGTCAGCTGCTTGACCGCCAGCGCCTCGGCTTCGGCCTTGCTTTTGCCGAGCACGGTGCGCGGGGCCAGCATCACGTTCTCCAGCACCGTCAGATGCGGGAAAGCGTTCCACTGCTGGAAAACGATGCCGATGCGCTGGCGCAGCTTGTTGATGTCGGTGCTCCTGGCGTGCACTTCGGTGCCATCGACCCGGATGCTGCCGCTCTTGATCGACTCCAGGCCGTTGATGCACATCAGCAGCGTCGACTTGCCCGAGCCCGAGCCACCGATGATCGACACCACTTCGCCTTTCTGCACCTGCAGGCTCACGCCCTTGATCACTTCAAGCTCGCCGAATGATTTGTGTACGTTGTCGATCTCAATCATTTTCCTGCCACCTTGTTTCCAGGCGGGCGCCCAGACGGGCGATCACCAAGCTCATGACGTAGTAAATGAGGCCTGCGATGCACAGCACCAGCAGCGGTTCCTGAATGCGCGTGACGATGGTCTGCGAGGCCCGCAGCAGTTCGACAATGCCGATCCACATCACCAGCGCGGTGTCCTTCATGACCGATAGCAGCAGATTGACCCAGCCCGGGAACGCGACCCGGGTGGCTATCGGCATGACGATCTGGCGCAGGTCCTGCCAGTAGCTCAGGCCCAGCGAGCGGCTGGCCCGGCGCAGGGTCAGCGGCACCGAGAGCACGCCGCTGCGCACGATCTCCGTGCAGTAGGCGGTGACGTACAGCCCAAGCACCACGCAGGCCACGACGAAGGCGCTGCAGTTCAGACCGGCGATGCTCTTCAGCGCGTTGAACAGCACGAACTGGATCAGCAACGGCACGCTGCGAAAGACATCCAGCACCCAGGCCAGGGGAATCGTGCTGCGCGGCAGCAGGGCCCGGCTCATACCGCAGACCACGCCGGCCAGTGTGCCGATAAGCATCGACACCACGGTCAGCAGAATGGTCACCCATGCGCCCTGCAGCATGAATTGCAGGTCATTCCAGCTGAAACTGCTATCGAACATGATCAGCTCCCGACTTCTTCAACCGTTGATGTTCAATAGCGGAACAGGCGCCAGGACAGCAGCCGCGCCAGGGCCACGATCAGTTTGGCGATCAGGTAATAGAGCACTGCCGCAATGGCGAAGAACTCAAAGGTGCGGAAGGTCTTGACGTTGTAGTCCTGGGTCACGCCGGTGAGGTCATTGTTAAGGCCCACGATCACACCCATGGAGGTCATCAGCACGGCCCAGACCATCTGGTTGGTCAGCGGATAAAAAACAATGCGCAGCAGCTGCGGAATGACGATCAGTCGATACGCCTGCGGCGCGCTCATGCCCAGCGAGCGCGCGGCGCGCAGTTGGGTATCGGGCACGGCCTTGAGGCCGCCTCGGAAGTTTTCCGCCAGGTAGCCGGCGTTGTTGATGGTGATCCCCGCCAGCAGTGCCGCCCACGAGCTGATGTGCAGCCCGAACGAACCCAGGCCGAAATACAGGATGTACACTTGGAACAACGAAGGCGTATTGCGCGCGATGGAAATCCAGGTCGCGGCGAAGCCTCGAAACAGGCGATTCTTGCCTTGGCGCATGAACACCAGAAACAGCGCGATGGTGACCCCGAGGATCATCGACAGGGCAGCGGTCTGAAAGGTGACCACTGCGCCGTCGAGCATGTCCGGCAAAGCCTTGAAAGCGGCGCGCCAATGAAAGTTGTAATCAAACATGGACGACCGCCTCCGCTCGCCCGGCGGCCTGCAGCCACAGCGGCAGACGCCCGCTGGCAAGGCCCGTGCAGGCGCTTTCAACGCATTCGGCCAGGCTTGCGAAGTGCACGCGGCGGCCCACCAGGCCGGGGGCGTAATGCGCGTATTTGCCCGAGTTGGTCATCAGATTGCGCGCGGCCGGAGGGATCACCGGCTCGCCGAGCATGCACCAGCAGGTGTCGGTGACGAACTGCACGCCGAAGTTTTCCAGGGTGGTGACGTGGCCTGCCTGCTGCGCGCGTTCAAGGGTGGCGCGACCGCAGGTGATGACGATGGCCACGCTGGCGAGTTTGCGCAGGCCATGACACAGGCGCGCCAGGGTGGCGCATTCACTCACCGAGAAATGCGGGTTGCCCAGGGTCACGGCGTCAACTTCGGGCGTTTGCGCGCTGTTCAGTTCGCGCCAGCTGTGCAGCAGATCCACCTGGGTGATGCTCAGACTCCTGGCTGGCGGATGTCCGCCAAGGGCCAGTTCCGCCGTGGCGGCTTCGGGGGTCACACCGGCGATATGGAACATCGGCGCGGCAGAGGTGGTGGCAAATGCGGCGCCGAAGGCTTTCAAGTCATCGAGGGTCGGCGCCTTGTGTTCCAGACCGCAGACCACCGGTATGTCGGCGCCGCAGAGCAGGCCCACGTGATAGCCCAGCAGCGGATAGAAGCTGTCGTCCAGTGCCCCCAGTTCGGCAACGTCAATGCGCAATGTGGCCAGGCGCTGCTGGGTCAGGTGACAGCCGATTTTCGGCGCGCGGCCGGTAAGGGCGATGCAGATATCCAGGTAATCGGGATATTTCAGCGTGCGAGCACCGATCACACTGTTGGCGTAGACCACCGCATTGGATTCGGCCCAGACGATCTGCTCGCCCAACTCCGGGGCACTGTCGAGCAGGTACGGCGCGCAGGTGAAACTGACCCGCGCGCCCATGTCCAGGTAAGCGTCGCCCAATTGGCTGGCCGGCTCGCCCAGCGCCGGGTCGACCCCCAGTTCGCGCCAGCGGCGTTTGTCCACCGAGATAGAGTTGAGCGTGGTCGGCACGCGGACCTTGGCGTCCCAGTCCACCAGTTGCCGGGCAAAGCGCAGGCTTGCCGGGCCGGTATAAATGCAGCCATCGATGTGTGCCTGGGTGATGTCCAGCAGCTCGGTCGCGCCTTGCAGTTCGGCCATGCGCAGGATAATGCCCATGGCCACTTGAGCGGCCTTGCCGTAGGCGCCGTCGAGAAACCCCTGGTCCATTTCGCTCAGGGAGATCTTGCTACTGACGTGGTTGGCAACGGGCACCGCGCGACGGGCGGGAAGAGCGGCGGGCGCGTAGTCGAAGGTGCTGATGCGAGCATCTTCGACCCGGGCGAATTTCACTTGGCGCAGGGCGGCGAAACCCGCTTCGCCGAGGCTGATGACCGGGATCGATTGACCGAACATTTGCTCGGCGATCATCACCCCAAGGGTAAGAATGTCTTCGACCCGTTCGAACACCAACGCGGCGGGCGCATGGCCGTTGAGGATCAGTTCCAGCAATACGCTGCTGCCGGTGCACGAACCGCGTCCGCTGGGAATTGCCAGCACCCGTCCGCTGATGATCTGGCCGCTGAGCGGATGATGACGGTCGATCACTTCGCCGCTAAACGGCTCCACCCCGCCCCAGAAACTCAAGGGCACATCGGCGTACAACAACTCGCCCTGGGCACTGCCTGCAACCAGACACCGCCCGTTCAACGAAACTTCAGACATCGTGGGCTCCTGAAGATGAGGGCCTGGTAATGGCATTGGAAATCGGCCCAACACCGAATACCGCCCACTGTAGGAGTGAGCTTGCTCGCGATCGATTTTCCTGGCGACATTGACGTGTCGAATGTAAAAAACTCATCGCGAGCAAACTCACTCCTACAGGTTCTGTGTCTGGCGCGAATGCCATGTTTGCCGCCACCCGCTGTAGCCGTCCGGCTTGCCGGTGGTGGCGAGCTCAAGATCGTTGCCGCCGGCAAGCGTGCTGCCACAAGCGGACAGCGATGTCAGTAATAAACCCCCGGCACGGTCAGGTTGGCGGGTTTGATCTCGTCGCCTACCCATTTTTTCCACAGCTCGTCATAGCGACCGGTGCGCACCTGTTGGTTGACGAACAGGTTCAGGTAATGGATCAGGCCATACTCGTTTCGTTTGGCCGCCAGGGACACGTAATCGATGACGTAAGGCGCGTTGCCGGCGACTTTCAGGCCCTTGTATTTGCCGGATTTGAGCGTTGCGGCGGCCACGGTGTTGGTGACTACCGTCGCGTCGATATGCCCTTGGGCGACGGCCAGGATGGTGTCGTTCTGGGTCTGGTAGGCGCGGAAGGTGCCGCTGGCCCAGGCCTTCTGGTCTTTCTCCAGGGCAATGGCTTCATAGGTGCCGCTGGTGTTGCCGACATTCTTGCCCTTGAGGTCTTCGTATTTGCTGATGCCGGTGTTGTCGCGGGTCAGCACCACCATCTGGAAGGCGAAATAGGGAATCGTCATGGCCACGGTCTTGGCCCGTTCCAGGGTGTCGGAGGTAGAAGCGACAATCACGTCGGCACGCCCGGACACCAGCGCCGGAATACGATCCGGGAACGGCGTCTCGACCACTTCGGCGGTCACTCCCAGCACTTTCGCCAGGTCGTTGCAGTAATCGACGTCAAATCCGACCGGGTTGTTCTTGTCGTCACGCGAGCCCATGGGCGGGAAGTCCAGGGTCACGGCGCAGCGCAGCTTGCCGGAGTCGATGATGTCATCGAGCTTGTCGGCCAGCGCCACATTGATGACAGAGGAGCTCATTACGGCGAGGAGGGCTACGGCAACAGCGTGCTTTTTCATAGAAGCCTCGGAAGGTGCAAGTCATGGAACGGCCGGATAAGTAATTTCGTATACGATATTTGCTATGCACGCTGCGTGCCCGTTTTGCCACTATCGCTGCAGGGCCTTGGATCGGCGGGTTGTAGAGTTTTTCGCGTTTTGTGCGGGACGTGTGGTGTTACATAAAGGAGCAGAAACGCGAGTGGTGCTTCATAGATGCACGTAATGATTCTGCTCGGAAGGACCCAGCAAGCCTGCTCCCACGGGGAATGGCAACTGATCCTACCCCTGCGACTCGCGGAACTCACTTGGCGAAACCCCGGTTAGTGCGCGGAACTGTCGGCTGAAGGCGCTGTGGTCGGTGTATCCGCAGCGCAGGGCGATTTCGGTGATCGACAGATCCTCTCGCAGCAACCGCGATGCTTCACCCAGGCGTGCCTTGTGGATCATCTGCCTTGGCGTGAGCTGGAAGATGCGCTTGCAGTGTCGTTCCAGTTGGGCAATCGACAATCCGGCGATGGCCGTCAGCTCGCCCAGCGGGATGGGGCGTGCGAAGTGTTCGCGGATGTGGGCATCGACTTCGACCAGCTTCTGATACGCCGGATGCGCTTGCAGCACGTGCAGGTCTCGGGAAATGCCGGCAAGGCCGATGATCGCGCCTTGGCAGTCACGCAGGGCGATTTTGTGGGTCAGGCACCAGATCGGCTGGTTGCCGTAATAAAGGTGCAACTCCAGCTGATCACTGAGCCGTCCGCCGTCGGCCAGCACCCGCCGGTCCTGAGCGGTGTACAACGGCCCGAAGCGCGCCGGAAACACGTCCTCGGCCGTGTGCCCGACCAGCTGGCTTTTGTCCTTGCAGCCGCAGCGCTGCACCAGCGTCTGATTGACCAGCGCATAGCGTGCCTGGGCGTCCTTGACGAAAAACACCACGCCCGGAATCGCATCGAACAGCGGCGCGACCATTTCCAGGCTGGTCAGCAGCTGGTCAAGGTCGTGCAGGGGCGAGGCGGGTATCAGGTCAATCATGTTCACGGAGGCGATGACCGGAGGCAAGGACGGGGTCGATGATGGGGCATCCAACCTTGGCTCGCAATGCCGCAACCCAGGGGCCGATCCCGCCGCGATACCCTGTCGCAGTCCGGCTTGCCGGCGGCAGCGATGGCACTGGCGCCACCGCCGGCGAGCCGGACTGCGACAGGTATCGCTGCATCGGCAAACCGTTACAGGTTGTCTGCTGCTTCATCCAGACACGCGAGGGTCGCGATCCGCGCCGGGCTGAACGGCGGGCGTAGCCGCGGTGGTTCCCAGCCGAACAGGGTCTGTGCGGCCGTGGCGCAGATGCGTCCCTGGCAGGCGCCCATGCCGCAGCGCGTGGCCAGTTTGGCGGCGGTCCAGTTGTCGTGTTCGGCCAGTGCTGCGTAGGACACGTCTTCACAACGACAGACCAGTGTGCTCGGTTCGGCGAAGTGCTTGAGCGCAGGGTTCAAGGCAAACGCCTGGTTCAAGTGGTCGGCGAAGCGCTGCCAGCGTTGACGCGCAGGCCACAGCGCATGGGCCTGATCCTGTTGGCCGATAGCCACAAGCCCGGCGATCCTGCCTTCGAGCAGTGCCAGTTCGCTGCCGCCAAAGCCGGTGCATTCACCGGCTGCGTAATGGTCGGCCAAGGTGCTGGCTTGCCATTGATCGACGACTATCGCTTGATTGCCAATCCCACAGCCCAAGGCGCGTGCGATCTCGATGTTGGGCACCAGACTGAAACCGCAGGCCAACCGGTCACAGGCAATCTCCTCGACGCGCCGACCGACCTGCACTCGAACCGCTTCGAGGCGATCGGAACCCAGCGCGGCGAGCACCTGCGCCGAGGTGCGGTAGACCGGGCTGGCGAGGGTGAACGCCTGAGCCGCCTTGCCCGGCCAGCGCCACAAGCGCGCAGCAAAACCGGCGACCGCAGCCAGCGCCGCCTGCTCGGCGATGCGCACAACATCGGCTCCGGCTTTACTGGCGGTGGATGCCGAGGCGAGCAACAGCGGGCCGCTTCCGGCGATCACCATCCGTTCGCCCGCCACCGGCAAGCCGCCCTTGATCAGCGCCTGCAAGCCGCCCGCGCCGGTGACGCCGGGCAGCGTCCAGCCGGGGAAAGGCAGCAGCAACTCGCGCGCGCCGGTGCACACAATCAGTTTGTCGTAGCCCAGCACCCAGCCACGTTGCGGGTCTTCGAGCAGCAGTCGTTTCGGACCCGCCAGCGCCACCACTTTGCAGCTGCTGTACAGCTCGATATGGCGGTGGCGTTGCAACTGCGCGCGCATGTCACTGGCCAGCGTCGGCAACCGAGCCTGCGGGCCGTCACGCCAGATCTGCCCGCCGGGCAACGGGTTGTCGTCGACAATGGCGATGCGCATGCCACTGGGCGCCGCCGCCAGGGCTGCGGCCATGCCGGCAGGTCCGGCGCCGAGGATCAGCAGATCGACCTGACCGCTCATGGACGCGTCTCCACCCGCATGCCGTCACGGCAGATCGTCTGGCACGCCAGGCGCCGCAGGCCATCGATGTTCACCCGGCATTCCTGGCAGATGCCCATGCCGCACAGTGGCGCTCGACGCTGGCCGCTGACCGAGGTGCGGCTGCAACGATCGCCGCAGGACATCAACGCCGCGGCAACGGTGGTGCCCTGGGCGAAGCGAAATGGCTGACCGTCAATGCTCAATTCAGGCATGGGTGTGAGCTCCGAGAAAACGTTGCGGCAGATAGGCATCCAGGTGCGCATGCAGTGCCGGCGGTGGCGCATGGCGCAGCAGTTGCGCGGCCAGCAGTTTGGCGGTGCCGGGCGCGGTGGTCACGCCCAGCCCCTCGTGTCCCACGGCCAGCCAGAGGCCGGGTTGGTCAGGATGCTCGCCAATCAGCGGCTGGCCATCGGGACTCGCTGCGCGAAACCCGGTCCAGCTGCGAATCCCGTTCAGCTGTCCCAGCTCGGGGATGAAGTCCATCGCCCTGCGCAACATGCGGCCGAGCATGGCGGCATCGATGGCCGGGTCATGATTATCAAACTGGCGCGAGGAGCCGATAAACAGTTGCCCGGTAGGGCGTTGTTGCAGATTGAACGCCACAGAGGGGCCGTTGCCTTTGTGGGCACTGGTCACATAGCCCAGTTCGACCAGCGTATGCGTGATCTGCATTGGATAGCGATCGGTGATCAGCAAATGGCCTTTCTTGGCTTGCAGTGGCAACTGCGGGCATAACTCGCGCGCGTAGATTCCGTTGGCCAGCACCACCGCTGTGGCCTGCAACCACTGACCGTCCGCCAGGCGCAGGCGATTGCCCGCCACCTCGACCACTTGCGCCTGCTGCTGACGCACCCGCCCGGGCTGGCGTTCAAGCAGCCAGCGCGCCGCATTGGGCGCGTAGAGAATGCCGTCACCTGTGACTTTCAAGGCACCGAACAGATCGCGGCGTAAGGCCGGTTCAGTCTCGGCCAACGCTGCGCTGGACATCAGCTCGCAGTCCAGGCCGAAGTCACTCAGGGCGGCATGCTTGCGCTCGGCTTCGGCCATTTCTTCTTCGTTGCAGGCCAGCCAAAGCGTGCCGTTGTTGCGCATGGCGCAGTGCTCGGGCATTTGCGGCGCCAGCTCGCGCCACAGGCGTACCGAGTAATCACCCAGCGCCAGTTCGGCCGGGCTGTGGTCCAGCACCACCAGATGGCCCATGCCCGCAGCGGTGGCGGCCGGGCGCTGGCAGTCGAGCACCAAGACCTGCAGACCATGGCTGGCCAGCTCATCGGCGCAGGCGGCACCGACGATCCCGCCGCCGATGATGATCACATCGGCCGCGTTGCCTTGAATCACGGGCGAATGCCCCAGGCGAACGGATCTTCGTCGTCCAGTAGCAGGGTGGTTTCGGCGCTGATGTAGGCGCGACCGCGAATGGTCGGCACGATGCGGTCACCCATCTGACGTTCGCCGTGCTGCCATTGAAAACTGCCTTCGAACTGACTGCCGATCACACTGGCCTGCCGCCACACAGTGCCCGGTTGCAGTTTGCCGTCGGCCGCCAGACACGCCAGCTTGGCGCTGGTGCCGGTGCCACAGGGCGAACGGTCGTAGGCTTTGCCCGGACACAGTACGAAATTGCGGCTGTCGGCCTGATCATCGTCAGCGAACAATTCGATGTGATCGATCACCCCGCCGTCTTCACCGCGTATCCCTTGGCTCTCCAGCGCCTGGCGCACCTTCCAGGTGTAGTCGGTGAGGGCATCGAGGTTGTCGGCACTGACACTCAGGCCGTGCCCGGCAATCAGAAAGAACCAGTTGCCGCCCCAGGCGATATCGCCGGTGACGCTGCCCAGCCCCGGCACATCGACGATGAAGTTCTTGCGGTAACGGTACGAGGGCACGTTATCGACGCTCACCGAGCGGTCTTCATGCAGGGTCGCCTGCACAGTGCCGACCGGCGTTTCGATGCGATGCACTCCCGGACCGATCTTGCCCAGATGCGCCAGCGACACCACCAGGCCGATGGTGCCGTGGCCGCACATGCCCAGATAGCCGGTGTTGTTGAAGAAGATCACCCCGGCACAGGCCTCAGGGTCTACGGGCGTGCAGAGCAGAGCGCCGACCAGTACGTCATTGCCGCGAGGTTCCAGCACGGTGGCTGCGCGCCAGTCATCGAATTCACTCGCCAGACGTTGGCGCCGCTGGGCCATGCTGCCCTGGCCTAGCTCGGGGAAACCGTCGAGCACCAGCCGCGTAGGCTCGCCGCCGGTGTGCGAATCGAGGATCTGGATGCGTTTCATTGTTTACCCCCTAGCGGTATGAAGATTGCCCTTGGTCTGGCGTTCACGCTATCGCCCAGACACTGGAACCCTGTAGGAGTGAGCTTGCTTGCGAAAGCCTTATGTCAGTCACTCCTTCAATGTCTGACCTGACGCATCGCGGGCAAGCTCACTCCTACAGGGTATGCGTGAGTCGTCGAATCAGCGGCGATGGACGAGCACTGGCATCAGAGTGGCGGGAATGAGGGGAGGGGTCTTGACCGATTTCGTGCCTGGAAATGACGAAATCGGCACAGTCGCAGCGCCTTCAGATTTCGCTGATGGCGGCGTTGGGGAGGTGGGCGTAGAGCGCGCGGCAGACGCCGATGATGTGGTGCTCAATCAACTCGGCGGCCTTGTCCACGTCACGATCGGCACAGGCCTTGAGGATTTCCCGATGCTCCTGGTCGGCGCGCTCCTTGCCTTCCTCAAAGCTCATCTGCACGCGCAGGTAACGTTCGACCTTGTCATGGATCGAGCGAATCATGTTCAGCAGAAAGGGCCGTTGCGCCGCTTCATACAGGCAGGTATGGAAAGCCCAGTTGAGTTCCGCCCAGCGACCAATGTCGTCATCGCCGACAAACTCGTCGCAGATGGCGGTCGCCCGATCTATCTGCGCCGGGGTCAGCCTCGGCACGGCCAGGCGGATGGCCTGGACCTCCAGCAACACCCGCACCTCGAAAATCTGCGCAAGCTCGGGCTCGGAGATCCGCGTCACGACCGCGCCCTTGTTGCGCTGGAATTGCACCAGCCCTTCGGCCTCCAGCCGTTTGAGGGCTTCACGTACGGGGATCTTGCTGACGTTGAAGACGCGGGCGATGTCGTCCTGGCGGATAGGCTCGTCTTCGGCAAACTGGCCGGAGATGATCGATTCGCGCAGGTATTTTGAAATCACCTCGGATGCCGACGGCGCGACACCGAGGTTGGGAGCGTCTGGAAGAAGAAAGGGCACGCGAGCGACTCAGGCAGTGAACGGATGTTGGATATTGTATACGACCTTCGATTTGTTACGCGCTGTGTCGCGGCTGCCGGGGCAAAATAAGATCAATGGTTCACGGTGTAGGCCAGCATCATCGACAGCTGACACAACGGCCGCCCGCTTTCGGCATGCCACTGGTTGAATGCAGCCTGCACCGCAGCCTGATCGCGCTGGCTGCTGGGGACCTTGTCGACGATGTTTTGCGCATTGAGTGCGGCGACCACGTCGTAGCTGGGGATAAACGTGTCCTTGCCCACCATGCGCAGAAAGCGCGGCGCCGAGAGGCCGCCCATCTGGTTGCCGTGTTTGAACAGGTAACGCCACAGACCGACGATATCGGTCACCGGCCAGTCGGCGATGAACTTGCCGAAACTGCCATGCTCATGGGCGATGTCGAGGATCAGCTGGGCGTTGCGCGGCACGCTCTTGAGCTTGCCCAGATGGCGGATGATGCGGGCGTCCTGCATCAGGCGCTCCAGATGATCAGCGCCCATCAGTACGACTTTCTCCGGATCGAAGCCAAAGAATACCTGCTCGAAAGCCGGCCACTTCGCGTCCACCAGACTGTGCTTCAAGCCTGCGCGAAACACCCGCAGGGCCATGGTCGACAGGTAGCGGTCGTCGCTGATGGCCTTCAGTTGGCCGGGCGTGGCGGGGGTAGACAGATGCGCCTCGAGGGCGGCGGCGGAACCAAAGCGGTTGAGGCAGTATTCATTGAGCCATTTGTAGTCTTGCATGCCCTCTCCAAAAAATGAGCGTTGTCGTGCACGGGCACTGCTCCTGTGGCAGGCCTGCTTCCCGGCGGTAGCGGTCTTGAGTGTGTCACCGCCGGCAAGCCGGACTGCTACGCAGGATCTGCAGCGAATCTGAAACAGCGGCGTCAGTTGCTCCCTTCACCCGCCACTTTGCGGTTGTACTGAAACCGCCAGCGTACATACAGCAAGGCACTGGTAAACACCGCCAGACTGGCCAGCATCTCCAGCACGCCAAACAGCGAGCGGCCCGGGTCGTAGGCGGCCAGGGCGCCTTTGATGAAATACAGGTTCACCACGAAACAGGTCCAGGAATGCCCCCGCGCGCTGCCCATGAGCATCCCCGGTGAGAGCATCAACAGCGGCACCAGTTCAATCGCAAGAATGACCCAGGGCCGTGCACCATGCAGGTCGGCGAAAACCAGGTAGTAAATGCACAGCAGTGCGACCAGCCCGAAAAAGCACAACAAGGCAGCGACCCGGCTCCAGCGAACCCGGGGTTCCAGCCATTCAAGCGCGGGCAGTGCCTTGGGCTTTTTAGCCACGCGAAGGCTCCAGCAGCAGTGCGGTTTTCGCCAGACGCTCACCCAGCGCGCGGCACAGGGTGGTTTCGTGCTGGTCGAGCGGGCGCTTGCCATCGGCGCCGGCGTGGTGACTGGCACCGTATGGCGTGCCGCCGCCAGTGGTTTCGATCAGCGCCGCTTCGCTGTAGGGCAGGCCGGTGACCAGCATGCCGTGGTGCAGCAAGGGCAGCAGCATCGACATCAGCGTGGTTTCCTGACCGCCGTGCAGACTGGCGGTGGAGGTGAACACGCTGGCAGGTTTGCCGACCAGCGCACCGGTCAGCCACAGGTTGCTGGTGCCGTCGAGAAAGTACTTCAGCGGCGCGGCCATGTTGCCGAAGCGCGTCGGGCTGCCCAGCGCCAGGCCTGCGCAGTTCTTCAGGTCGTCGAGGGTGGCGTACAGCGAGCCGGTCTGCGGGATGCTCGGCGCCACCGCTTCGCATTCGGTGGAAATCGCCGGTACCGTGCGCAGTCGCGCTTCCATGCCGCCCATTTCGATGCCGCGGGCAATCTGCCTGGCCATCTCGCTGGTCGAGCCATTGCGGCTATAGAACAACACCAGAATGTAAGGCGCGCTCACGGCAGGATCTCCAGGATTTTCTCCGGCGGACGGCCGATCACCGCCTTGTTGCCGGCGATCAGGATCGGCCGCTCGATCAGTTTGGGGTGGGCAGCCATGGCGGTGATCAGTTGCTCATCGCTCAAAGCGCCGTCGGCCAGGTTCAGCGTCTTGTATTCGTCTTCGCCGCTGCGCAGCAACTGACGGGCACCGATGCCGAGCTTGCCGAGCAGCTCGCGCAGCTGGCTGGCATCCGGCGGCGTTTCCAGATAGCGGACCACCTTTGGCGTCAGGCCGCGGGCTTCGAGCAATTCCAGCGCGCCACGTGATTTGGAGCAGCGCGGGTTGTGATAAAGCGTCAGATCGGTCATTTGCAGGTCGCATATTGCGTGAGGTGGCGGCTATTCTACCTGCGTGACGACGAAGACGAACATCCAGCGGTCAACGGCCGCCGTCACGTCGGGTTTTCTAGAAGGAACAAGCATCATGGCAAGGCGGTTGGCAGCAGCGGTAGCGCTTATCGGTAGTGTGTTGCTCAGCGGATGCGGGGTCGATCTGGGCACCGACCAGAACGGTCAGAAGGTTGCCAGTGAGCGTATCGACAAACATTGGCTGGTGGTCAATTACTGGGCCGAATGGTGTGGCCCGTGCCGCACCGAGATTCCGGAACTGAACCGCTTGTCCGAGCAGATGAGCGGGCAGAAGGTCAGCGTGTTCGGGGTCAACTTCGACAACCTGCAAGGCGAAGACCTCAAAGCTGCCAGCAACGCGCTGGGGATCAAGTTCACCGTGCTGGCCCAGGACCCGGCCGACCAGTACGACCTGCCCAGGAGCGAGGCGTTACCGGTGACTTACATCATCGACGACAAGGGCAAGGTGCGTGAACAGCTGATGGGTGAGCAGACCGCGGCGGGCGTGGCACAGAAGCTGGCAGAGTTGAAAGCCAAGGGGTGATGGCAGGTTCTGATTCTGCCCGGAGGGCGTGCAGCCGGCTGGCGATCTGTTGCGTAGCGACAGTAGAACCTGTTGAACGCGGTGAGCCAGGCTTACCCAGGTATCCGGCTTTTACCACCGGTTCCCGGCCGATCGTCGGCAAGCCGGACTCCCACGCCTTCGGCAGAAGCACTCTGCATTGACTCTCAACCTTCCTCCAGCCAGAACCGCAGCGGCAATCCCTGGGCCGGCCATAGCTGCAGCTGATCGACCTCTGAGACATCCCAGTGCTCGACCTTGCCCATGGCTTCGAGGAACCGGTGTTCCTGCTCCATCAACGCCGGGGCGCACATTTTGCGGGTGCTGCCGAGCGGGCCGAAGCTGATGGTGTCACCGTCCAGGGTGTAGGACGCGAACCAGTGGTTGCAGCCAGCGTTGCCATAGGCGCGGCCGTCCTTGCCCAGGGTCAGGCTCAGGTGGCTGTTATCGATCAACGGACGTTCGCCGATCCATTCGAGCACATACCCGTGATCACGCTTGAGGGTGTCGGTGTGCGATGCGCAAGCCGTCAGCAATGTGCCGGCAATCAGTGTCAGCACAGACCGTTTCATGCGGCTTTTTTCGCGCAAGCGGGGCACAGGTGGTGCTCGCCGACGACTTTCCAGCCAAGCTCGGCAATGCGCGCGGTGGCGGCGGGCTTGAGGGCCTTCTTGCCTTCCTTGCCATCGACCATGAACTCGATGTCCCGCTCCTTGCCGCAGCCGTTGCAGTTGACCTTCCACTGGTGAATCGCAAGCTCGGTGAACGCCGGGCCGTTGGCCACCGCGACCCACTGACCGGTCGGGTTGATCAGGTGCCGCACCTTCTCCACGTTCAGGCGCATGTACAGCTCTTTGCTGCCTTTGACCGTGACCAGCAGGACGTCTTCGTTCTTGATCGAGCCACCGTTGCCGGTCACTTGATAGCGGCCAACGGCCAGGCTGCGGCATTCGATCAGGGTGTGTTGCGGGGTGAGCATGCTGTAGCGAAAATCGTGTTCGGCCATGGGGGTCTCCAAATAGGCGCGCATGCTAACACCTTAAAGCGCAGATTCGCGCAGCCGGTCGGCGGCGGCTGCTGTTTGATTCTGCCCGGAGGGCGTGGAAGCCGGCTTGCCAGCGGTCTGTTGCGAAGCGACAGCAAAAACGGACGACTGGGTGTGCCAGAGCAACCGAGTTCCAAGGTTTCACAACCGGTTCCCGGCCGATCGTTGGCAAGCAGCCTCCTACGCCCTCCGGGCAGAAGCTGTGGGGTGTTCACACGATGTTCTGCGGCGTCCCTGCCGCCCAACCCGCGATGTTATCCAGGGTCGTCTGAGCAATCGCCGCCAATGCTTCACGGGTCAGGAACGCCTGGTGCGCGGTCACCACCACGTTGGGGAAGGTCAACAGCCGCGCCAGCACGTCGTCCTGCAACGGCAGGTCCGAGCGATCCTCGAAGAACAGTTGCGCTTCTTCCTCGTACACATCAAGACCCAGATAGCCCAGTTGCCCGCTCTTGAGCGCCTCGATCAGCGCTGGCGTGTCGACCAGCGCGCCGCGGCCGGTGTTGATCAGCATCGCCCCGCGCTGCATACGGTAAAGCGAATCCATATTGATCATATG
This sequence comes from Pseudomonas sp. NPDC087358, assembly GCF_044900785.1. Lineage (NCBI taxonomy): Bacteria > Pseudomonadati > Pseudomonadota > Gammaproteobacteria > Pseudomonadales > Pseudomonadaceae > Pseudomonas > Pseudomonas sp. NPDC087358. The sequence continues at coordinate 73,747 of NZ_JBJDOA010000019.1, read as the reverse complement.
CCGCGTGTGTTCGTTGAGCGGGCAGTGCAGGCTGATGATCTGCGCCTGCGCCAGCAGCTGATCAAGTGGCAGATAACGCGCACCCAGGGCCTCGACCTGCGGATCGGGGTAGGGGTCATAGGCCAGCAACTCACAGCCGAATCCGGCCATGATCCGCGCAAACGTGGCACCGATCTGCCCGGTACCGACGACCCCCACCGTCTTGCCGACCAGGTCGAAACCGGTCAGGCCGTGCAGGCTGAAGTCGCCGTCACGGGTGCGGTTGTAGGCGCGGTGCAGATGGCGGTTGAGCGACAGGACCAATGCCACGGCATGTTCGGCGACCGCATGCGGAGAATAGGCCGGGACCCTGACCACGCTGATGCCCAGGCGCTTGGCGCTCGGCAGGTCCACGTGGTTGAAGCCAGCCGAGCGCAGAGCAATGAGGCGGGTGCCGCCTGCGGCCAGGCGCTCGAGCACCGCTGCGCTCAGGTCATCATTGATGAACGCGCACACCACCGGGTATTGATCGGCCAGCGCCACGGTGTCCAGCGTCAGTCTCGCGGGCTGGAAGTGCAGCTCGATCCCGGGCGTGATGCGCGCGGCGAGGAAGCTTTCCCGGTCGTAGGTCTGGCTGCTGTAGAGGAGGGTGCGCATGGTTGTTCCTAATATAAGGATCTGGCGAGCAATGCAGAACCTTTGTGGGCCTTGCATGGCGTCTGTAGCAGACTGGCGTGCCGGCGGTGGCGATATCAAGGGCGCAACCGCCGGCACGCCGGTCTGCTAAAGGTGATCATGCATATTCAAGGAAAACGGCCCTTGACCCACATCAAGCACTGACCCGCGCTTCGATCTCAAGGCGGGTAATCGCCGTCTCCAGGTCATCCAGCGCTTTTTCGCTGTCCGGGGAATCCTGCTTGAGCAGGGTCTCGCTGCGCTGACAGGCTGCGCGCAGTTGCGGCACGCCGCAATAGCGGGTGGCGCCGTGCAGGCGGTGGACGCGTTCGATCAGCGCGACGTGATCGCTGGCTTCGCGGGCGCAGCGGATCGCTTCACGGTCCGTGCCCAGGGACGCCAGCAGCATGGCCAGCATGTCCGCCGCCAGATCGGCCTTGCCTGCGGCCAGGCGCAAGCCCTCCTCATGGTCCAGCACCTGCAGGTTGACCCCGCCCTGGCTGATTTCCTGATGCCGCTCCGGTGCCTGATTACGCAAGGCAAGCCCGGTCCATTTGAGCACCACCTGCGCCAGTTGCCGCTCGCTGATCGGCTTGGTCAGGTAGTCGTCCATGCCGCTTTGCAGCAGCGCGCGTTTTTCATTGGCCATGGCGTGGGCGGTCAAGGCGACGATGGGCAGTGAAGTGGCCTGGCGTTCGCTTTCCCAGCCGCGGATCGCTTCGGTGGCCTGACGACCGTCCATGCCCGGCATCTGCACGTCCATCAACACCAGGTCGAAGGTTTCATCCTGCACCGCTTGCACCGCCGCATAGCCACTGTCCACTGCCAGGACCTTGGCGCCCATGTCTTCGAGCAGCGTTTGCACCAGCAGCAGATTGGCCGGGTTGTCGTCCACGCAAAGGATGCGCGGCGGGCGGCTGGAGAGGGGCTCCGGCGCCTCGTTGCGCAGCTGTTTGGGGTTGATCAGCTCCGACAGGCTGCGGCGCAATTTACGAGTGCACGCAGGCTTTGCCTGCAACTGGCGGTAGGCATCGGGCACGGACAGCTGATACAGCGCCTGCTCGGTGGTCGGGCACAGCACCAGCACCTTGCAATCGAGGTTTTCCAGATCCCAGATCTGCTGGCGCAGACGCTCGGGCGGCAACTCGTGAGCGGTCACCCCCAGCACGGCCATGTCAATGGCGTGTGGCGTCTGATGGACCACGGTGACGCCATTGATGAGGTTTTCCAGATTGTTGAACACCATCGGTTGCAGGCCACAGTCTTCCAACTGATGTTCCAGCGCCTGGCGTGCCAGGTCGTGGTGCTCCAGTACCGCCACCCGGCGACCTATCAGCGGCGGCGCGGGCAGGTCTTCGAGGTCGTCGCGGGTCTTGGGCAGGGTCAGGCTGATCCAGAATTCCGAACCCTCGCCGGGCGTGCTTTCGACGCCGATCTCGCCGCCCATCTGTTCGATCAGACGCTTGGAGATCACCAGCCCCAGACCGGTGCCGCCGGTGTGTCGCGACAATGAGTTATCGGCCTGGCTGAAGGCCTGGAACAGCGCGCGCACGTCTTGGCTGGACAAACCGATGCCGGTGTCCTGAACGCTGATGCGCAGTTGCACCCTGTCGTCCTGTTCATCTTCGAGCATGGCGCGGGCGACGATGGTCCCTTCGCGCGTGAACTTGATAGCGTTGCTGACCAGGTTGGTAAGGATCTGCTTGAGCCGCAACGGGTCTCCCACCAGCGACAACGGGGTGTCGCGGTACACCAGACTCACCAGCTCCAGCTGTTTGGCATGGGCGGCGGGGGCAAGGATGGTCAGGGTGTCCTGCAGCAGGTCGCGCAGGTTGAACGGGATCGAATCGAGGACCAGTTTGCCGGCTTCGATCTTCGAGAAATCGAGAATCTCGTTGATGATGCTCAGCAGGTTGTCGGCGGACTTCTCGATGGTGCCCAGATAGTCATGCTGTCGTGGCGTCAGCTCGCTCTTTTGCAACAGGTGGGTAAAGCCCAGGATGCCGTTGAGCGGGGTGCGGATCTCGTGGCTCATGTTGGCCAGGAACTCGGACTTGATCCGGCTGGCCTCCAGTGCTTCCTTGCGCGCCAGGTCCAGTTCGATGTTCTGGATCTCGATGGTTTCCAGGTTCTGGCGCACGTCTTCGGTGGCCTGTTCGATGCTGTGCTGCAATTCTTCCTGGGCGTTCTGCAGGGTGGCGGCCATGCGGTTGATGCCCGAACCGAGCTGGTCAAGCTCGTTGCTGCCCATCGGCGGCAGGCGCGCTTCAAGGTTGCCGTCCTTCAGTTGGGCGACCACATGTTTGATCTGGGTGATCGGGCCGTTGATAGTGCGGCTCATGCGCAGCGCCAGCATCGCGGTCAGGCCAAGCCCTGCAACGATCAGCAGCAGGCTGGCGAACAGGCTGCGGTAACCGCGCAGCAGCGTGCCGCTGTGCGACAGCTCCAGTTCGACCCAGCCCAGCAAGCGATCGGCTTCTGCGGGCACCACCTCACCGGTCAGGTGCCGATTGCGGCCGAACACCGGCATCAGGTAACGCGTGGCGTCGTTGTCGGAGCGCTGCAGGATGTGCGTGCTGTTACCGACCGGCGCCTGGTTGATCATGCTCGGGCCGGCGTGGGCCAGCAGATTGTGGTCCGGGTCCAGGAACGACACGGCTCGCACATCGGCCTGTTCCAGTACCTGGCCGGCGATGCGCTCGAGCATGGATTTGTCGTTATTGGCCAGCGCGGTGGCAGACAGCGGGGCCAGTTCGTTGGCGATCATCTCGCCACGCTTGAGCAACTGGGTCTGTAATTCCGACAGCTGCATCCAGGTGAAATAACCGCCCAGAAACGCCGCCATCAGGCAGGCCGGCAGCAGGGTCAGCAGTAATACGCGGCCTTTGATGCCCAGTTTGGTCAGCACACTCTCTCTCCAACAAGCCCGGCATTGCTTCAGGAAAAACTGCGCCGTGGCAGCCTGTAGCGTTCGATGATTGCGCAGTGTAGACAGTTGCGCGCCGGTAATCCCGGCAAATCAGGCGATCAGCGAACACTCCCACAGCCTGTGTCGGGCGGTTGGCATTGCCCAATGTTGCGCAATCTTGAATAATCGCGCTCCTGAGAATCAGTCGCAGACGCCAATGAATCCCGCAATCATTCACCGCCCCAGCATACTCGCCATCGAGGATGATCCTGTGCTCGGTGCATTTGTACACGATCAACTGGATCGCTGTGGATTCCACGTGACCTGGTGCCAGAACGGCGCCGAGGGGCTTGAACGTGCGCAGCAGCAACCGTTCGACGTGGTGCTGATGGACATCCTGCTGCCGGGCATGAACGGCCTGGACATCCTCATCCATCTACGCCGTCAGCATTCGATGCCGGTCATCCTGATGTCCGCCCTGGGTGCCGAAGCCGACCGTATTACCGGTTTTCGCAACGGCGCCGACGACTACCTGCCCAAGCCATTCAGCGTCGATGAGTTGCGGGTGCGAATCGAGGCCATCCTGCGGCGGGTGCAGCTGGAGCGACGCTTTCAGGCGCCGGTGCCGGCCCAGGCAGCGGCGAGCGTGGGCCAACTGCTGTTCGACGAGAGCCTGTGCGACGTCAGCTTTGCCGGGAGGACGGCGCAATTGACCCGCAGCGAATACCGGCTGCTGGAAACCCTGTGGCGCAATCCTGAAGACGTCCTCAGCAAGCCTTTCCTTTATCAGCACGTACTGCAGCGCGGCTATTCCCAGCATGATCGAAGCCTGGACATGCACATCAGCCAGATCCGTCGCAAGCTCAAGGCCATCGGCTACGAGGCTCATCAGGTGCGCACGGTATGGGGCAAGGGCTACGTTCTGACGGCAGCCGACCTGGATGGGTGAGCGACGCTGCCGTTTGCCGGGCAGGCACTCATTGTTCTGGAAGCTGGCCGTGCTGCTGGTGGGTTTCTGCCTGCTGATGGTCTGGCTCAGCTGGTATTGGGGGCGTTACGTCGAAACGCAGAACGCGTACCTCACGCCCCAGGCCAAGGGCGTACTCAATGGCTACGCTGCCCAGGCCGAACAAGCCTGGAAGGCCGGCGGCGAGCGAGGGGTCGATGACTGGCTGCGGCAAATGCGCAGCCATGAACAAAGCTGGGTCGCGGTGATTGGCAGCGATCTGCAATCGCTCGGCAGTCTGGCGCTCGATGACCACCAGATGCAGCGTCTGACGTTCATGCGCGGGGTCGACTGGCCCATGAGCCGACGGCAGAAAACCGTGCCCTGGCTGAAAATTCCGTTTCCCGATGATCCAGCTGCCGGCAGTCTGGTGATTGAACTGCCAGAACGCTTCAAGCCTGGACGTTATGCGCTGGTCTGGCAGATGCTGACCAACGGCGTGATCCCTGCCTTGTTCACGTTGCTGCTGTGCGCCGGTCTCTATCGCTTGCTGATTCTTCCGCTCAACCAGTTGCGTGAGCAGGCCAACGCCTGGCGCGCCGATCGATTGTCCAGCCGTCTGTCGCCGCAGATGACCTCGCGCCAGGACGAACTGGGCGACCTTAACCGCGCCTTCGACCATATGGCTGCCCGCTTGCAGTCCACGGTGCAGATCCAGCAGCAGCTGTTGCGTGATCTGTCCCACGAGCTGCGTACGCCCTTGAGCCGGCTGCGGGTGGCCTGCGACAGCGAACAAAGCCTGCCCGAGCTGCGTGAACGGTTGAGTCGGGAGGTCGATGGCATGCGCCGGTTGGTGGACGACACCCTGCATCTGGCCTGGCTCGACGCCGAGCGAGAAAAACTGCCTGCCGAAGACATCCAGGTATTGGCGTTATGGGACATGCTGGTGGACAACGCCTGTTTCGAAAGCTGCAGGCCGTCCCGCCAGTTACGCTGTGACCTGGACAGCGACTGCTGGGTGCGCGGCCATCTGAACACGTTGGCGCAGGCGCTGGAGAACATCTTGCGCAACGCTATCCGCCACTCTGCGCCTGACGGCATCGTGCAACTCGGTGGCCGGATGGATGGCGACGACTGGCTGCTGTGGCTGGAAGACCAGGGCGGTGGCGTCGACGATAATGACCTGGAGCGTATCTTCGCCCCGTTCATTCGTCTGGACGGCGCACGCCCCGGCGACGGCGGCTTCGGTCTGGGGCTGAGCATCGCCCGCAATTCGCTGCGTTTGCAGGGCGGTGACCTGTGGGCGGAAAACACCGCTCACGGCCTGCGGATGATCATGCGCTTGCCGGCGCGGGAGGTAGAGGCAGTCGCCTAGCTATCCACCGTGCTTATAGGAGTGAGCTTGCTCGCGATTCGCGGGTAAGCGTGACGGGCCTGCGTCTGATGTAATGGCCCATCGCGAGCAAGCTCACTCCTACGGGGGTTTTGTGTCGTGGCTGCCTGCTTATTCCTTTTCGCCATATGCAACTCACCTTGCGTGATATGGGGTTGCGAAGATTGCCGGTATGATAGGCGACCCCCGCACGTCTGGATCGCGAACACGCCATGACCCTGCAGTATCAAACCATCGCCGATTGCGTCGGCAACACCCCGCTGGTGCGTCTGCAACGCATGGCCGGGAACACCAGCAACACGTTGCTGCTCAAGCTCGAAGGCAATAACCCGGCCGGTTCCGTGAAGGATCGCCCGGCGCTGTCGATGATCACCCGTGCCGAATTGCGCGGGCAGATCCACCAGGGCGATACCCTGATCGAAGCAACCTCCGGCAATACCGGTATCGCCCTGGCCATGGCTGCGGCGATCAAAGGCTATCGCATGATTCTGATCATGCCTGACAACTCCAGTGCCGAACGCAAGGCAGCCATGACCGCCTATGGCGCCGAGCTGATTCTGGTCAGCAAGGAAGAAGGCATGGAAGGCGCGCGTGATCTGGCCGAGCGCATGCAGGCCGAAGGTCGCGGCAAGGTGCTGGATCAGTTCGCCAATGGCGACAACCCTGAAGCCCATTACGTCGGCACCGGCCCGGAAATCTGGCAGCAGACCGGCGGCACCATCACCCATTTCATCAGCTCCATGGGCACCACCGGTACCATCATGGGCACCTCGCGTTACCTGAAAGAGCAGAATCCTGACATCCAGATCATTGGTCTGCAGCCCATGGACGGTTCGGCGATTCCGGGCATCCGTCGCTGGCCGCAGGAATACCTGCCGAAGATCTATCAGGCCGACCGCGTTGACCGGATCGTCGACATGGCCCAGAGCGAAGCCGAGGACGTCACCCGCCGCCTGGCGCGTGAAGAGGGCATCTTCTGCGGTGTGTCGTCCGGCGGTGCCGTGGCCGGCATGCTGCGTCTGTCCCGGGAAGTCGAGAATGCGGTCATGGTCGCGATCATTTGTGACCGTGGCGACCGTTACCTGTCGACCGGTGTCTACGATGCGCCCAACTGATGGCCAAGCGTGATACAGGCCTGCGTTTCCAGCCCAGCGGCGGCACCCGGACAACGCAGGTCCCCACCGGTAAAAAACAACGTCTGAAGATCGAGCGGCTGTCCAATGACGGCCGTGGCATCGGCTTTGTCGAAGGTCGCACCTGGTTCGTCGCCGGCAGTCTGGCGGGCGAGGAGGTCGAAGCGCGGGTGCTCGGTGCGCACGGCAAGGTGGTCGAGGCGCGTACCGAGCGGGTGTTCCAGGCCAGCCCGTTGCGCCGCCCCGCACCCTGCCCGCATTTTGGTCGCTGCGGCGGTTGCAGCGTGCAGCAGATGCCCCGCGAAGAGCAGCTTGCCCTCAAACAGCGCATGCTCGCCGAGCAGTTGAGCCGCATCGCCGGTGTCGATCCCCAGGAATGGGCCGCGCCGCTGACCGGTGACGAATACGCCTACCGTCGGCGCGCTCGCATCGCCGTGCGCTGGGACGCCCGGGGCAAACATCTGGAGGTGGGCTTTCGAGCAGCGTCCAGTCAGGACATCATTGGCATCGAGCAGTGCCCGGTGCTGGTACAGGCCTTGCAACCGATCATGAGCGCACTGCCGTCGATGCTCAGAAGCTTGAGCAAGCCGCAGGCGCTTGGCCATGTCGAATTGTTCAGCGGCTCGGCCCAGGCCGTGTTGCTGCGCCATACCGCGCCGCTGGCTGACAAGGACCTGGCGATCCTGCAGGCGTTCTGCGCAACCTTTGAGGCGCAACTGTGGTTGCATGGCGAGGGAGAACCCCAGCCGGTCGATCCGTCAGCGCAACTGGGCTATCACCTGCAGCCGTGGAATCTGCAGCTGGCCTATCGTCCCGGTGACTTCGTGCAGGTCAATGCACAGGTCAATACCGCGATGATCGAGCAGGCGCTGGTGTGGCTTGCACCACGTCCCGATGAACGAGTGCTGGACTTGTTCTGCGGGCTTGGTAACTTCGCTCTACCGCTGGCGCAAATCGCCCAAGAGGTGGTGGCCGTGGAGGGCGTTGAGACCATGGTCCAGCGTGCCGCCGGTAACGCAGTACGCAACGATTTACACAATGTGAAGTTTTATCAGGCGGATCTGTCGCAGCCGCTGGACAAGGCGCCCTGGGTGGCGGAAGGTTTCCGCGCAGTGCTGCTCGATCCCCCGCGTGACGGGGCACTCGAAGTGGTCGGCAAACTCAGGTCTCTGGGTGCCGAACGGGTACTTTATGTGTCGTGCAATCCGGCAACTCTGGCGCGCGACACGGTCGAATTGATCAAGCAGGGCTACCAATTAAAACGTGCCGGAATCCTCGATATGTTCCCGCAGACAGCACATGTCGAGGCGATGGCGTTATTTGAAGCGAGTAAGTGAGGCAGGCTCATGGAACTGAGTCAGTGCCTTACAGGGAATCTCGTTTAATCCGACTGGCCCGCGCACGCGAAACCTTGCATGGCCCGCAAGGCACGTGCGCTGAAGAAGGCTGGCGACTGATGGCGCATTTCATCGCGCCGTAGGGAAGGTAAGCAACATGGTACAGGTGAGAGCACACCAGCCGATAAACACAGACGGCAGTATCAATCTCGACGCATGGCTTGATCACGTGGTCAGCGTCGACCTCGCAGTGGACCGACAGGCTTTGAAGGAAGCCTGTGAATTTGCCCGACAGGCCGAGCAACAGGACAACGCCGCCAAGAATCTCTGGGCGGAGGGCACGTCGAGTTTTCAGGCGGGCCTGGAAATCGCGGAAATCCTCGCCGATCTCAAACTCGACCAGGACTCTCTGGTGGCCGCCGTGATTTATCGCGGCGTGCGTGAAGGCAAGATTCCCTTGCCCGATGTCAGCCAGCGGTTCGGGCCGACCGTGGCCAAGCTGATCGACGGCGTGCTGCGCATGGCCGCGATCAGTGCCAGTCTCAGCCCGCGCCAATCGCTGGTGCTGGGGACGCAGGCGCAGGTGGAAAACCTGCGCAAGATGCTGGTGGCGATGGTCGACGACGTGCGTGTCGCGCTGATCAAGCTGGCCGAGCGCACCTGCGCCATCCGCGCCGTGAAGAACACCGACGACGAGAAGCGTAACCGCGTCGCCCGGGAAGTCTTCGACATCTATGCCCCGCTGGCCCACCGCCTGGGCATCGGTCATATCAAGTGGGAGCTGGAAGACCTGTCCTTCCGCTACCTCGAGCCCGAGCAATACAAGCAGATCGCCAAGCTGTTGCATGAGCGTCGCCTCGATCGAGAGCGTTTCATCACCGACGTCATGTCGCAGCTGGAAAACGAACTGCTGGCCACCGGCGTCACGGCCGATATCAGTGGTCGGGCCAAACACATCTATTCGATCTGGCGCAAAATGCAGCGCAAGGGTCTGGAATTCAGCCAGATCTACGACGTTCGCGCCGTGCGTGTGCTGGTGCCGGAAATGCGCGATTGCTACACCGCGCTGGGGATCGTCCACACCCTGTGGCGGCACATTCCCAAGGAGTTCGACGACTACATCGCCAACCCCAAGGAGAACGGCTATCGCTCGCTGCACACTGCAGTGATCGGCCCGGAAGGCAAGGTTCTGGAAGTGCAGATCCGCACCCACGCCATGCACGAAGAAGCCGAGCTTGGGGTCTGCGCGCACTGGAAATACAAGGGCACAGACGTCAAGTCCGGGTCCAACCACTACGAAGAAAAGATCTCCTGGCTGCGTCAGGTGCTGGAATGGCATGAAGAGCTGGGCGATATCGGCGGCCTGGCCGAACAGCTGCGCGTCGATATAGAACCGGACCGGGTGTATGTGTTCACCCCGGACGGTCATGCCATCGACCTGCCCAAGGGCGCGACGCCGCTGGACTTCGCCTACCGCGTGCACACCGAGATCGGCCACAACTGCCGCGGCGCCAAGATCAACGGCCGTATCGTGCCGCTCAACTACAGCCTGCAGACCGGTGAACAGGTCGAGATCATCACCAGCAAACACGGCACGCCAAGCCGCGACTGGCTGAACTCCAACCTGGGCTACATCACCACCTCGCGGGCGCGGGCGAAGATCGTGCACTGGTTCAAGCTGCAGGCCCGCGATCAGAACGTGGCGGCCGGCAAGGTCTTGCTCGAGCGTGAACTGGCGCGTCTGGCGCTGCCGCAGGTGGACTTCGACAAGCTGGCCGAAAAAGCCAACATGAAGATCGCCGAAGACATGTTTGCCGCCCTGGGCGCCGGCGATCTGCGTCTGGCGCAGCTGGTCAACCTGGCGCAACAGCTGGTCGAGCCCGAGCGTGGCAACGAGCAACTGGAGCTGATTCCGCGCAAGGCCACCGGGTACAAACCGGGCAAACGCGGCGACATCCAGATCCAGGGCGTCGGCAACCTGATGACCCAGATGGCCGGCTGCTGCCAGCCGCTGCCGGGCGATGCCATCGTCGGCTACATCACGCAGGGGCGCGGTGTGAGCATTCACCGTCAGGACTGCGCTTCGGTGTTGCAGCTGGGCGGACGCGAGCCTGAGCGGATCATTCAGGTCAGCTGGGGCCCGGTGCCGGTGCTCACCTATCCGGTGGACATCATCATCCGCGCCTATGACCGTTCCGGGCTGCTGCGTGACGTGTCTCAGGTGCTGCTCAACGAGCGCATCAACGTGCTGGCGGTCAACACCCGCTCGAACAAGGAAGACAACACCGCGCTGATGTCGCTGACCATCGAGATCCCCGGGCTCGATGCGCTGGGGCGTCTGTTGGGACGCATCTCGCAGTTGCCGAACATCATCGAGACGCGGCGTAATCGAACGCCATGATCGGGTATTGTCTGAACCGACGCTGATCGCGAGCAAGCTCACTCCTACAAGTGATCGCATTTCCCCTGTAGGCGTGAGCTTGCTCGCGATAGCCTCGGCTCAGACGCCGGATGTCTTGAGCCGAAGTATCGATAGGACTCTCAATGTATAAGCTTCAGGACCTCATCAACCTCATGGCCCGTCTGCGCGACCCGCAGTACGGTTGTCCGTGGGATGTGAAGCAGGACTACGCGAGCATCGTGCCGCACACCCTTGAGGAGGCCTATGAGGTCGCCGACGCCATCGAGCGCGGCGATTTCGACGACCTGCGCGGGGAGCTGGGCGATCTGCTGTTTCAGGTGGTGTATTACTGCCAGCTGGCGCAAGAGCAAGGGCGATTCGAGTTCGCTGGCGTGGTCGACGGCATTACTCGCAAACTGATTCGTCGCCATCCTCACGTGTTTCCCACGGGCGACCTGTATGCGCCGTTGGAAACGCCACGCCTGAGTGAAGATCAGGTCAAGCAGCGCTGGGAGGAGATCAAAGCCCAGGAGCGTGCCGAGAAGGCCCAGGTTGCGCACCCGTTATCGCTGCTCGACGATGTACCGACCGTACTGCCCGCCTTGTCACGGGCCGCCAAGTTGCAGAAGCGGGCGGCTCAGGTAGGGTTTGACTGGCCTGAAGCGCTGCCTGTGATCGACAAGGTGCGCGAGGAGCTCGACGAGGTCCTTGAGGCCATGGCTGACAATGACGGGGAAGCAATCGGCGAAGAGATAGGCGACCTGCTGTTCGTAGTGGTCAATCTGGCCCGTCATCTGAAGGTCGATCCTGAAAACGCCTTGCGCGCTGCCAATGGCAAATTCGAACGGCGTTTTCGTTTTATCGAACAGGCCTTGCGCGATACCGGTCGCCCCATTGAAGATTGCACCCTTCAAGAGATGGATGCGCTCTGGGGCGAAGCCAAGCGCCAGGAAAAGAACACGCCCAACTGCGGTTGAGTTGATTATTCAGAGAGAGAAGATAAATGGCGGGTATTTCCCTTCGTGACCAACTGCTCAAGGCAGGTCTGGTCAACGAAAAACAGGCCAAGCAGGCCGCCAAGAGCAAGCAGAAAGAACAGCGTCTGGTGCACAAGGGCCAGGCTGTCGCCGACGACACCGATCAGCGCGCCGCCCAGGAAGCCATGGCCGAGAAGGCCAGGCGTGATCAGGAACTCAACCGTCAGCAGCAGGAGAAGGCTGAACAGAAAGCCCGTGCGGCGCAGGTCAAGCAGTTGATCGAAGCCACCCGCTTGCCGAAGCTGACCACCGAGGATTATTACAACTTCGTTGACGACAAGAAGGTCAAGCGCCTGTCGGTCAACACGCTGATGCGCAGCAAACTGAGCAGTGGCTCACTGGCAATCGTGCACCACGGCGGCGGTTACGAGGTGATCCCGCGTGAGTCGGCACTGAAGATCCAGGAGCGCGATCCTCGTCGCATCGTGCTGCTCAGCGAGCCGACCGAAGAGCCTGAAGGCGATGATCCGTACGCGGCGTACAAGATCCCTGACGATCTGATGTGGTAAGCCCCAGAACAACAAAACCCGCCTAGGCGGGTTTTGTTTTTTTGCGATTCCGTTATTGCGTATTGCTCGCTGCTTTCTTGGCTTCCAGTTCCGCGAGCTCTGCTGCGTAACGCTGTGCGTCCGATTCATGATGAAACATGCCTACCAGTTGGTCTTGCTGGCGGACATCCCAGATCTGAATGCCATCGGCGATGGCTTCGTGGGAGATGTGGGCGTCGTCGCGTTCAGTAACAGTTACCGTCATATTGAAAACTCCTGACTCTTTGAAAACTACGGCAGGACGTCGCAGTGGTTCCTTTATAGATTTTGGTAGCAGGCTAAGTAAACGACCGATTTCTGGAAGAGTTATTTACGGATTTGGCAATAATGCCTAACTGCCTGTTTTTGCAGGGGCTGCGGCGTTTTGTCGCACTCGTTTGAAGGGGTGAAGAAAGTTTCATGTTGGCTTGGGGAACATGAAATGCCCGGGATTTGACGGATTTCGGATACTTCATCCAGCGCCGCGACGCCAATAAAACAAACCCCGCCAACGGGCGGGGTTCCATGCAGCTCACAGCAAGACCAGCATCAGCTGCCCTTGACCGCCTTACCGTTCACTGTGCCGTCTTGCAGCATGATGTTGTATTCCTTGCCGTCGGTTTCGACTTGTTGCAGGCGAACCAGCAGGTAGTCGTAATCCTTGGCGAACCACATCACCGTGATGCGCTTGTTCTGCGTCGGGTCACGCACGCGCTCGACCTTGATCGCGTCGACCGAGCCGACTTTGGTCTGGACCTTTTCCGGGCCAAGCACACGGAAGTCGTAGGTATCGACCTCATCGCCGTCGACCACCTGATAGGTCATGCTCTTCTTGCCAGCGGCAACGTCATGCTGCAGGGCAAGCTGATAGGTCGACTTGTCGAGCACGCCGGTGTTCAGCGGGATCTTCACCGGGTCCTTACGGTCAGTGCCGGTGATGAACTTGGTTGGCCAGTCGAATACCAGATCCACTGTCTTGCTCTTGCCCAGACCGCCACGCTCGAAGTGATAGGTCTGGGGCAGCAACGCATCCTTGTCGACCTTGATGGTGCTGACTTCCGTCAGGCTGGCGATCATCATCGACGCCTTGAAACTCAGGGTCCAGGTGCCGTTGGCGTCTTTTTCCAGGCTGCGCGTGGCGCTGCCGCCACTCATGGGCAGCTGTTTCCAGTCAGCGGTGTAGCTGGCGGAGAAAGGTTGAAGGTCTGCCGCATTGACCGCAGGGAGTGCGAACAGAGCGAAAGCGAAGAGCAAAGCGCGACGCATAATATCTCCTGTCTTTGAATTGAAGGGCTGTATTAAATAGCCGGAATCAGATGGCCGCTGGGGCCCAGTGGCAGGCCGTTCAATGATGCACCATTGTCACCCAGAACCAGTCGGCCCTCGGCGAACCAGCGAATGGCCAGCGGGTAGATCAGGTGTTCCTGGGTATGAACCCGTTGCGCCAGTGTGGCAGGCGTGTCGTGCAACTCTACCGAAATAACAGCTTGTACGACCAGAGGCCCCCCATCGAGTTCCTCGGTGACGAAGTGCACGCTGCAGCCATGGGCGACGTCACCGGCGTCCAATACTCGCTGATGTGTGTGTAAACCTTTATACAGCGGCAGCAGGGAGGGGTGAATGTTCAGCAGGCGTCCGTGATAGTGGCGCACGAAGCCAGGGGTGAGAATGCGCATGAAGCCGGCCAGAACCACCAGCTTCGGCGCAAAGGAGTCGATCAGCTCGATCAGAGCCGTGTCGAAGGCCTCGCGACCTTCGTAGGCTTTGTGATCCAGAACGCGGGTCTCGATCCCCGCGTTCCTGGCGCGTTCCAGTCCGTAGGCATCGGCGCGGTTGGAGATCACCGCGCGAATGCGCGCCGCACTGGCACCGTCCTGGAAGCTGTCGATCATCGCTTGCAGGTTACCGCCGGTGCCGGAAAGCAGGACCACTACATCACAAGGTTGAGGCAGCTGGGACATGACTACCTCAGGCGTTGCTACCTCGGACATCAGTGTGCCTTGACGTTCTTCAGCTCGACTTGCGCGGCGCCTTCGGCAGCAACGCCGATCTGGCCGATGACCCAAGGCTGTTCGCCGGCTTCACGCAGGGCGTTGAGCGAGGCTTCGACGTGTTCCTGGGCGACGCAGATGACCATGCCGACGCCGCAGTTCAGCACGCGGTGCATTTCGTGCTCGTCGACGTTGCCTTTTTCCTGCAGCCAGTCGAAGACCGCCGGGCGGGTCCAGCTGGCGACGTCGACCACCGCTTGTGCGCCTTCAGGCAGCACGCGCGGGATGTTGTCCAGCAAGCCGCCGCCGGTGATGTGAGCCATGGCCTTGACCGCGCCGGTGTCCTTGATCAGCTTGAGCAACTGCTTGACGTAGATGCGGGTCGGCGCCATCAGCAGGTCGGTCAGTGGTTTGCCGTCCAGCTCGATGGTTTCGATGTCGGCACCGGACACTTCGATGATCTTGCGGATCAGCGAGTAGCCGTTGGAGTGCGGACCGGAAGACGGCAGGGCGAGCAGGGCGTCGCCGGCGGCCACTTTCGAGCCGTCGATGATCTCGGCCTTTTCCACGACGCCGACGCAGAAGCCAGCCAGGTCGTAGTCTTCGCCTTCGTACATGCCAGGCATTTCAGCGGTTTCGCCGCCGACCAGCGAGCAGCCAGCCAGTTCGCAGCCTGCGCCGATGCCGGTCACTACCTGAGTGGCGGTTTCGACGTTGAGCTTGCCGGTGGCGTAGTAGTCCAGGAAGAACAGCGGCTCGGCGCCGCAGACCACCAGGTCATTGACGCACATGGCGACCAGGTCGATGCCGATGCTGTCGTGTTTGTTCAGGTTCAGCGCCAGACGCAGCTTGGTGCCGACGCCGTCGGTGCCGCTGACCAGTACCGGTTGGGTGTAACCGGCCGGGATTTCGCACAGAGCGCCGAAGCCCCCCAGGCCGCCCATCACTTCCGGGCGCTTGGTGCGCTTGGCAACGCTCTTGATGCGTTCGACCAATGCTTCACCGGCGTCGATGTCAACACCGGCGTCTTTGTAGCTCAGGGAGGGTTGCTTGCTCATGATCCAGGCCTTTAGGGGGGATTCGGGGTAACGACCGAGTTGGAACGGCTCGTGGCCGTGTCATCGCCGGTCAGCGAAGGCGCGCGATTTTATCAGGGTTGGGCCCCAGCGGCCATCCTTGGGCCGACGGCAGGGGCATGATGAAGAAAATATTACCCCGTGTATCAAGGCTGGCCCGTTCGTCGGGGGCTATATAAGGTGTAACGTCGTGGTCTGAATGAGCGATTCGCGCCCCGCTGCGGTCTGAATCGTGCCAGTCATGTTCATGCAGCCGTCTATAGCGCTGCTTTTTTGTTCTTCGGGAATTTTTCATGCGCCTAAAAAACTGCCTGTTCGTAGGTTGTCTGTCGCTTATCAGCCTCCCGGCCCTGGCCGAGACGGTGAACAATCTCTATCAGGTGCGCGAGCCGGTCAGCGGGCAGACCCCGGACGAGAAGACCCGCGCGACCCGGGCTGCGCTGGAAACCCTGGTCATCCGGTTGACCGGCGACCCCAAGGCCGCGCAGGGTCCGGGCCTTGAAGCGGTGCGCAAGGATCCACAGCAAATCATCAGTCAGTACGGTTATGACGCAGGGCCGCCGGAGTCGTTACAGGTGGATTTCGATCCGGCGAGCACCGAGCGTGCGTTGCGCCAGGCGGGTCTGTCGTTGTGGGGCTCCAACCGCCCGGTGATCATGGCCTGGTGGCTCAATGACGCCACCGACGGCGCTAACCTGGTAGGCGACGGTCAGGCCTCGGCTGAACCGCTACGCCGTGCCGCGCAACATCGCGGGCTGCCGTTGCGCTTGCCGCTGGCCGATCTGGGCGAGCAGGGCATTGGCAACGCCAAGACTCTGGACGGTAATGATGTCGCCCCGTTGAAGCAGGCATCCGAGCGTTATGGTTCTGACGCGATCCTTGCCGTGCACGCGCAGGAGAACGGTGGGCAATGGCAGGGCAAATGGCACCTCTGGCTGGGTGACAAATCGGAGCAGGGCAGCGCGACCGGGGCCAGTTCGGCTGCCCTGGCCGACGCCGTGCTGCTGGCGGTGAGTCAGCGTCTGGCGCCACGGTTCGTGGTCAAGCCGGGCGCATCGTCGAGCATGGCGCTGGAGGTTCAGGGCATGAACCTTGAGCGCTACGCGCAGTTGGGGCGTTTGCTCGAACCCTTTGGCGGGCGTCTGAAGTCGGTGGACGCCGATCGTGTGGTATTTGATGTCAGCGGCAGCCCGGACCAGTTGCGTTCGCAGTTGTCACTGGCCCGGTTGCAGGAAGTGCCTGCCGGTGAGGTCGCTGCAGTCCCGGTCAATGCCGGACAGGTGCCGGTTCAGGGAGCCCCTGCGCCGCAGCCACAGGCAGCTTCTGCACAAACACTGCACTTCCGTTGGTGAAAGCGTTCATAACGACGCTGCATGACGCAAACAATTCTGGTTTCAAGGGGCTGTAATGACTGATACGCGTCGTTGGTTCTGGCTCGGCGGGGTTGTCCTGCTGTGCCTGTTTGTCTGGTTGCTGCACGCTATCCTGACGCCGTTCCTGGTGGCGCTGCTGTTGGCGTACATGGGTGATCCGCTGGCTGACCGGCTGGAAAAACTCAAGATGTCGCGCACCTGGAGCGTGGTCACGGTCTTCGTGCTGTTCACCCTGATTTTCATGGGGCTGATGCTGGTGCTGGTGCCGATGCTGGCCAAGCAGCTGTACCGTCTGTATGAGCTGGCACCGCAGATACTTGACTGGTTGCAGCATACGGCACTGCCGTGGACTCAGGCCAAGCTCGGTCTGGCGGACGGTTTCTGGAAGTTCGACAAGGTCAAGGCGGCGATTTCCGAGCACATGGGGCAGACGGGTGACATCGTCGGCATCGTCCTGGCGCAAGCCACGACCTCGACCCTGGCGCTGATCGGCTGGCTGACCAATCTGGTGCTGATCCCGGTGGTCTGTTTCTATCTGCTACGGGACTGGGACGTGATGATGGCCAAGGTGCGCAGCCTGTTGCCGCGTCACCGCGAGAAAAAGATCGTCGCCCTGGCCGACGAGTGTCACGAGGTGCTGGGGGCGTTCATTCGCGGCCAGTTGCTGGTGATGGTGGCGCTGGGTGTGATCTATGCCGGCGGGCTGATGCTGGTCGGGCTTGAGCTGGGCTTGTTGATCGGCGTGATCGCAGGTCTGGCGGCGATCGTGCCTTATATGGGCTTTGTGATCGGGATTGGCTCGGCGATTCTGGCGGGCTTCTTCCAGTTCGGCGGCGATCTGTACCCGATGCTGGGCATCATCGCGGTCTTCATGGTGGGCCAGGCGCTCGAGGGCATGGTGCTCACGCCGCTGCTGGTCGGTGACCGTATCGGCCTGCACCCGGTGGCGGTGATCTTCGCCATCCTGGCCGGCGGCGAGCTGTTTGGCTTCACCGGTATCTTGCTGGCGTTGCCGGTGGCTGCGGTGATCATGGTGCTGGTGCGGCATGTGCACGATCTGTACAAGGATTCGGATATCTACGGCGGCATGGAAGATCCGGATCTGTAAGGCGCGATCCCCGCAAAACCCCTTGTGGCCGTCCGACGTGCCGGGGGCCAGGGTGTATCGGGCACTATAAAGGTGGCTGACACACCGCTACTGCCGGCAAGTCGTACTGCTACAGTTAATGAAGGCGCCTGAATCTTTCGTATTCAGGCGCTTTTTTTGTGTCCGGGTTTTGCCCGTATTCCGTGGCCTGGCTGCTATCAGGCGCAAGCCTTTGATTTTGCAGGCGGTCGGGCGCATTGTGCGGTCAGCCCTGCGGGTATAAACTTTGCACACTTTACACAGAGGCCCCTTGGCGGTTCGTCACTGAATCGCTCAGCCAGCATGAAACCAGTTCAGCTGCCCCTGAGTGTGCGTCTGCGTGATGACGCCACCTTCATCAATTACTATCCAGGCGCCAATGCCGCTGCACTCGGCTATGTCGAGCGGCTGTGCGAAGCCGACGCCGGGTGGACCGAAAGCCTGATCTATCTCTGGGGCAAGCACGGGGTAGGGCGCACGCACCTTCTGCAAGCTGCCTGCCTGCGTTTCGAGCAAATGGGCGAGCCTGCGGTTTACCTGCCCATGGCCGAGGTCATCGATGAAGGCGTCGAGCTGTTCGATCACCTGGAGCAGTACGAGCTGGTGTGCCTGGATGACTTGCAGGCCGTAGTCGGCAAGCCGGAATGGGAAGAAGCGCTGTTTCACCTGTTCAACCGCCTGCGCGACAGCGGTCGTCGCTTGCTGATTGCCGCCTCCTGTTCGCCTCGTGAGCTTCCCGTCAAGCTGGCCGACCTCAAGTCGCGGCTGACCATGGCGCTGGTGTTCCAGATGCGCCTGCTGTCCGACGAAGAAAAACTCCGTGCCCTGCAATTGCGCGCTTCGCGTCGCGGCCTGCACCTGACCGACGAAGTCGGCCATTTCATCCTGACTCGAGGCACTCGCAGCATGAGTGCCCTGTTCGATCTGCTCGAACAACTGGATCAGGCCTCGCTACAGGCCCAGCGCAAACTGACCATTCCTTTTCTCAAGGAAACCCTGGGCTGGTGAGCGAGGGCGCATGGTAAACCCATCCGTCGTCGATCCAGCCCTCGTGCTGCAGACCGCCGCAGCCTTGCGCCACGCCAAACGTATCCTGATCATCACCGGTGCCGGGCTCTCGGCTGATTCCGGATTGCCGACCTACCGTGGCGTTGGTGGCCTTTATAACGGTCAGACCGATGACGGGCTGCCGATCGAAATGGCGTTATCCGGCCCGATGCTGCGCCGCGACCCTGCGCTGTGCTGGAAGTATATTGCTCAATTAGGCAGCGCCTGCCTGGGTGGGCAGCCCAATGCGGCGCACTATGCCATCGCTCAATTGCAGCGGCGCAAACCTGAATGTTGGGTGCTTACGCAAAATGTCGATGGCTATCATCGCGCGGCAGGCAGCCCGCCCGAGCGGCTGATCGAGATCCATGGTCGACTGGCACCGCTCTACTGTCAGTCCTGCGGCGCTGAAGACCCGCAGCTGAGCGAGCATTTGCAACGGCCCTTGCCGCCTTTATGCGCCGACTGTCACGGAGTTTTGCGACCGCCGGTGGTGTTGTTCGAGGAGATGCTGCCAGAGCTGGCATTGAATGTGCTTTATGAGGAGATGGCGAAAGGCTTTGATGCTGTTCTCAGTATCGGTACCACCGCCAGCTTTCCTTATATCCACGAGCCGATGCTGCGCACGCGGGTGGCGGGAGGCTTTACTGCCGAGATAAACCCCTCGTCGACCGATCACTCCATTCACATGGATGTATTTCTGAGGTGTAGAGCCTTAGATGTGATGGAAGACCTGTTAAGTCACATTTGATTCGATTGAATTTGCAAATGACGACGATAGAGGGCATAGTCTCGGCTTCTTTACACATCAGCCACGGTCGTGCCCATGCTAAATCGCTTCGCACCCCTCGTGCCTCTAGCACTTGTTTCACTGCTGTTCGGCTGCGCGGCCCAGATGCCAGCGTCGCAACAACAGTCGCAGAATCCCCAGTTCAAGGACTCTGTCACCGCTCAGGCCGCCGCCAAACGTGCCGATTATTCGACTTCGGTTCTGGACGACGAGATCGCCACCGAAGATGAACTGGCCCAGTTTGCCGACAGCAAGCCTTATCAGCTGCCGGTTCTGGCCGACAGCATCCTGGAACGCGGCAAGTCATTGATCGGTACCCGCTACCGTTTCGGCGGCACCTCGACCACTTCCGGTTTCGATTGCAGCGGTTTCATCGGCTATCTGTTTCGTGAAGAAGCCGGCGTGAGCCTGCCTCGTTCTTCGCGCGAGATGATCAACATCGATGCACCGCTGGTCAAGCGTCATGACCTCAAGCCTGGCGACCTGCTGTTTTTCAGCACCGCAGGGCGCGGTCGCGTCAGCCATGCCGGCATCTACCTGGGTGATGATCAGTTCATCCACTCCAGCAGCCGCCGCAGCGGTGGTGTCCGAGTCGACAGCCTCGACGATGCCTACTGGGCTCGCACCTTCATCGAAGCCAAGCGCGCACTGGCCATGGCACCTTCCAAGGTTCCTGAAACAACGACTGCGATGACTTCGACTACAATCAAGCGCCAACACCGTTAATTCCGGCCGTGCAACCGGGGAAACCCGGATTGCACACGGCCCCGGCTCCCGGCAGAGTAAGCCGCATCCCGCAAAGGTTGTTGTGTCTATGTCGTTTACGGTTCGTCTGGCTGTCGCTTCACTGGCTCTATTGCTGGCCGCCTGCTCCAGCAATCCTCGGCCAGCCCCGCCCAAGGTCATTTCCAGACCTGTGGTTTCCGTTCCTTCCCAGTTTTCTTCGCCTCTGGCTGACGATGTGCTGCTGCGCGCCATTGGGCTTGTCGGTACGCCTTATCGCTGGGGCGGCAACACGCCTGATTCGGGTTTCGACTGCAGTGGTCTGATCGGTTATGTCTATCAGGGCGCGGCAGGCATCACCCTGCCACGTTCGACTCGGGACATGATCAATCTGCGTGGGCCGGATATCGATCGCACTCAACTGCAGACCGGCGACCTGGTGTTCTTTGCCACCAGTGGCGGCTCGAATGTCAGCCACGCGGGGATCTACGTCGGAGAAGGGCGTTTCGTGCATGCGCCAGCCACCGGCGGGACGGTCAAGCTCGACAGCCTCGACAAGCCTTATTGGCAGAAAGCCTGGTTGAACGCCAAGCGCGTGATTACGCCGTCGAATCTGGCTCGCCAGTAACTGGCAGCGAAAATGTAATCAGGACCGGTGGTCTATCAGGGCTTGTTGGTCGAAGCCTGGACCGTCCGCGCCGCCGTCCGCGCCGCCGTCACTCGCCAGATTTTGTTGCCGACGTCATCGGCCACCAGCACCCCGCCCTTGTTGTCATTGACCACGCCCACCGGCCGACCTTGCGCCTTGTCATCGGCATTGAGGAACCCGGTCAGCAGGTCCACTGGCGTGCCGCTCGGTTTGCCGTCCTTGAAGGGCACGAACAAGACCTTGTAGCCGCTGTGCGGTTTACGGTTCCACGAGCCATGCTGGCCAACCAACAGCCCTTCATTGAACGGTGCTGGCAGCGACTTGCCGTCTGCAAAGGCCAGGCCCAGCGATGCGGTATGCGGGCCGACAGCGAAATCCGGCGCGATGGCCTTCTGCACCATCTGCGCGTTCTGTGGCGAGACCCTGATGTCCACGTGCTGGCCGTAATAGCTGAACGGCCAGCCATAGAAGGCGCCGTCCTGCACGGAGGTCACGTAGTCGGGCACCAGGTCGCTGCCGATCTCGTCGCGCTCGTTGACCGCCACCCATAGTTTGCCGGTGTGTGGATCCCAGTCCATGCCGTTGGGGTTGCGCAGGCCGGAGGCAAAGATCCGGTGATTGCCGGTGGCAGCGTCCACTTCCCAGATAGCCGCCCGATCCTTCTCCGCCTCCAGGCCGTTTTCAGCGACGTTGCTGTTGGAGCCGACGGTCACATACAGCTTGCTGCCGTCCTTGCTGGCGATGACGTTCTTGGTCCAGTGGTGATTGATGGTGCCGCCGGGCAGGTCGGTGACTTTCAGCGGCTCGCCCTTTATCGACGTTTCGCCCGGCTGGTAGTTGAAACGCAGCAGGCGGTCGGTGTCGGCCACATAGAAATTGTTGCCCACCAGTGTCATGCCGAACGGCGAGTTGAGGTGGTCGATGAAGACGGTGCGGGTTTCGGCGATGCCATCATGGTCCTTGTCGCGCAGCAGGGTAATGCGGTTTGCGCTCGGCACCCCGGCACCGGCGCGGCCCATGACTTTTTTCATGACCCAACCCTTTATGCCTTTGCTGTCGTCCGGTTTTGCCGGCTCGTTGGTTTCGGCCACCAGCACATCGCCATTGGGCAGTACGTAAAGCCAGCGCGGATGATCGAGGTTCTCGGCGAAGGCTGCGACCTGCGTGCCCGGGGCTGCGGTGGGTTTGCCGCCTGCGGGCCAGCCGACGGCCGGGGCGATGTTGACCGTGGGGATCAGCGTCTTGTTGGGTTCAGGCAACTGGGGCGACGGTCCGGTGCCGTCCGAGACCTGCAGCCTGGACGACTCGCCGCATGCTGCGAGGCCCCCAGCGACCAACAGTAAAACCACAATCTGGGGTTTGAGCGTGAACATGGTCGAAACTCCCTTTGCTGGCAGTCATGCAATGGCATGTCTAGCAATAGAGGCCTGGCCTGGCGCAGGGGTTCAACCGGTGATCAATTGCGCCATTGGGCCGAGCTTCGATTGACGCTCCGGGGGCAACCCACTAACCTTCGCGGCTTGTTTCAGGTGCCCGCGACCAAGGTCGATCAACAGGGTGAAACAGGGAAGCCGGTGCGAGCGCTCATGCGCTTAATCCCGGCGCTGCCTCCGCAACGGTAAATGAGTCAAGGCCACGCACACCGCCACTGTGTTCATCGAACATGGGAAGGCGCGCGGCCCGCGCAGAAACGGCAATTGCCTGTCTGTGTTCGCTCATGAGTCCGGAGACCGGCCTGATCCAATCAACAGCATCACGGAGGGCGATGCTCTGCGCAGGCTCGGGCATTCAGGTCCCGGCGCCTGCTGTCAGTCTTTGCCTGCGTCCTCCGTTTGCCACAGCTGCCCTCAAGCGGAGAGCCCGGATGAGCGAATCCCCCGAACGTGACGAACGCCACCTGGCGCGCATGCTGCGCAAAAAGGCGGTAATGGACGAGCGCATTGCCAGCTCGCCGAACGAATGCGGCCTGTTGCTGGTGCTCACCGGCAACGGCAAAGGCAAGAGCAGTTCCGCCTTTGGCATGTTGGCACGGGCCATGGGCCACGGCATGCAGTGCGCCGTGGTGCAGTTCATCAAGGGCCGCAACGCGACCGGCGAAGAACTGTTCTTTCGTCGTTTCCCCGAACAAGTGCGCTACCACGTGATGGGCGAGGGGTTCACCTGGGAGACCCAGGACCGCCAGCGCGATATCGCCGCCGCCGAAGCGGCCTGGGCGGTGACCCAGGGCATGCTCAAGGACCCGACCATCGGGCTGGTGATCCTTGATGAACTGAACATTGCCCTCAAACACGGTTACCTCGATCTTGAGCAGGTGCTCAGCGATCTGCAGGCGCGCCCGCCGATGCAGCACGTGGTAGTGACCGGCCGTGGCGCCAGGCAGGAGCTGATCGACCTGTCCGACACCGTTTCCGAAATTGCCGTGGTCAAGCATGCGTTCCAGGCCGGCATCAAGGCGCAGAAAGGCATCGAATTGTGAGTCAACGTTTACCAAGGCAATGCCCTGCGGTGTTGATCGCCGCCCCGGCGTCCGGTCAAGGCAAGACCACCGTCACTGCGGCGCTCGCGCGGCTGCATCGTAATCAGGGGCGCACCGTGCGCGTGTTCAAGTGTGGGCCGGACTTTCTCGACCCGATGATCCTCGAGCGCGCCAGCGGCAACCCGGTCTATCAACTGGATATGTGGATGGTCGGTGAGCAAGAAAGCCGTCGCCTGCTGTGGGAAGCCGCCGCAGATGCCGATCTGATTCTCATCGAGGGGGTCATGGGGCTGTTTGACGGCACGCCTTCGAGCGCCGATCTGGCGCGGCACTTTGGAGTACCGGTGCTGGCCGTGATCGACGGCACCGCCATGGCGCAGACCTTCGGTGCGTTGGCCTTGGGCTTGGCGCGGTATCAGCCTGACCTGCCATTTGCCGGCGTGTTGGCCAACCGCGTCGGTACCGTGCGGCATGCGCAGTTGCTCGAAGGTAGCCTGACCGAAGGCTTGCGCTGGTATGGCGCGCTGTCGCGGGAAACCGGGATCGAACTGCCAAGCCGGCATCTGGGGCTGGTTCAGGCCAGTGAACTGAACGACCTGGACGTGCGCCTGGATGCCGCCGCTGCGGCACTGGCCAGCACCTGCGACGCCGCGTTACCGCCCGCGGTGACCTTCGCTGCGCCCGATTTCCTGCCCGCCGAGCCGTTGCTTCGCGGCGTGCGCATAGCCGTCGCCCATGACGAGGCCTTTGCCTTTACCTACGGCGCCAGCCTGGATCTGCTGCGTGCCATGGGCGCCGAGTTGGCGTTTTTCTCGCCGATCCGCGACAGCCAACTGCCTGAAGCTGACAGCCTGTACCTGCCCGGCGGCTACCCGGAGCTGCACCACGTAGCGCTGGGGCAAAACCTGGCGATGCTGCAGGCGATTCGTGCTCACCACGCGGCAGGCAAGCCACTGCTGGCTGAGTGTGGTGGCATGCTTTACCTGCTCGATGCCTTGACCGATGTCGACGGGCAACGCGCCGAATTGGTGGGGTTGCTCAGTGGCGAGGCGGTGATGCAAAAGCGACTGGCCGCCCTGGCCCTGCAGGCAGTGGAACTGCCGGAAGGCACCTTGCGCGGGCACACCTACCATCATTCGCTGACCAGCACCGAGTTGACGCCAATTGCCCGTGGCATCAGCCCCAATGGCGGTCGCGGCGCCGAGGCGGTGTATCGCGACGGTCGGATGACCGCGTCCTACGTGCATTTCTATTTCCCGTCCAACCCCCAGGCGATGGCGGCGCTGTTGTTGCCATGACTGACCACGCCTTCAGCGCCGATGAGCGCGCGGCCGTGTACCGGGCCATTGCCGAGCGCCGGGACATGCGTCACTTCAGTGGCGGGGCGGTGGCCCCTAAACTACTGGCGCGCTTGCTGGAAGCCGCGCACCAGGCACCCAGTGTCGGCTTGATGCAGCCATGGCGCTTCATTCGCATAAGCGATCGCCAGTTGCGCACGCAGATTCAGGCGCAGGTCGAAGAAGAACGGGTTCGCACCGCTCAGGCGCTCGGCGAGCGTTCCGATGACTTCATGAAGCTCAAGGTCGAAGGCATCACAGAGTGCGCCGAAGTATTGGTCGCGGCCCTGATGGATGACCGCGAGAAGCATATTTTCGGGCGTCGCACCTTGCCGGAAATGGACATGGCGTCGTTGTCCTGTGCGATCCAGAACCTGTGGCTGGCCGCGCGCGCCGAAGGCCTGGGGATGGGCTGGGTGTCGCTGTTCGACCCGCTTTCACTGGGCCAGTTGCTGGATATGCCAAGCGGTTCAAAACCCTTGGCGATTCTGTGCCTGGGGCCGGTTCAGCAATTCTATCCGGCGCCGATGCTGGTACTCGAAGGCTGGGCGCAGGCGCGTCCGCTGCAAGAGCTGATCTATGAGAACAAATGGGGAGTGAGTCCATGAGCGTGGCGTTGTTGAGCGTCGCCGGCGTTGCGCTGGATGCGCTGCTGGGCGAGCCCGAACGAAACCACCCGCTGGTCGCGTTCGGGCGCTATGCCGAGCGTATCGAGCAGCGTTTCAATGCCGCAGGTCGTGGCTGGCGCAGCCACGGTGTCAGCGCCTGGTTCATCGCAGTGATCCCGCTGACCCTGCTGGCCACGGTCCTCAGCTGGTTGCCCTACATCGGCTGGCTGGTGGAAGTGGCGGCGCTTTACTGCGCGCTGGGTCTGCGCAGTCTGGGCGAACATGTCCAGCCGGTGGCCCAGGCGCTGCGCAGTGACGATCTGCCAGAAGCCCGGCGCCGCGTGGGTTATCTGGTCAGTCGCCAAACCACCGAGCTGGATGCCACCGAAGTGGCGCGCGCCGCTACCGAATCGGTGCTTGAAAACGGCAGCGATGCGGTGTTCGCTGCCATTTTCTGGTTCGCGGTGCTGGGCGCGCCGGGTGTCGTGCTCTATCGTCTGAGCAACACACTGGATGCCATGTGGGGCTATCGCAACGAGCGCTTCGAGCGTTTCGGTTGGGCTGCGGCCAGGATCGACGATCTGCTTAACTACATTCCTGCACGACTGGTGGCGTTGACCTACGCGCTGCTGGGCAAAACCCGACTGGCGCTGCGCTGCTGGCGGACTCAGGCGCCGCAATGGGACAGCCCCAATGCCGGCCCGGTCATGGCATCGGGCGCAGGCGCGCTGGGTGTCGAATTGGGCGGGGCGGCGATTTATCACGGCCAGGTGCATCAACGTGCGCAACTGGGCGAGGGCTTGCCTGCGGACGCCACCTCCATTGATCGCGGCTGGCAACTGGTGCAACGCGGCGTCTGGCTGTGGCTGTTGATCCTCTGCCTGGGAACTGAACTCTATGCTTGAGCACGGCGGCCGGTTACGCGGTGCAATATTGAAGTACGGCATCGACGAGGCGCACTGGCTCGACCTGTCCAGCGGCATTTCGCCGTGGTCGTGGCCGATTCCGTCGATTCCGGAAGCGGCGTGGGCGCGCTTGCCTGAAACCGACGACGGCCTGGAAAACGCGGCGCGCCTCTATTACGGCGCGCCGGATCTGTTGCCCGTGGCCGGTTCGCAGGCGGCGATTCAAGCGTTGCCGCGACTGCGTCCTACGGGCAAGGTCGGCGTGTTGTCGCCCTGTTATGCCGAGCACGCCGAAGCCTGGCGCAGTAACGGGTTTCTGGTGCGCGAGGTATTGGAGCACGAGGTAGAGCGCTTTATCGACACCCTCGACGTGCTGGTGGTGGTCAACCCCAACAACCCCACCGGCCTGAGCCTGGCTCCCGGGCGTCTGCTGGAGTGGCATGCGCGCCTGGCACAACGCGGTGCCTGGCTGGTGGTGGATGAGGCCTTCATGGACAACACTCCGCAGCTGAGTCTGGCTGCGCAGACTCAGCGTCCAGGCCTGATCGTATTGCGTTCGTTCGGCAAGTTCTTTGGCCTGGCGGGGGTTCGACTGGGCTTCGTGCTTGCCGAGTCGCGATTCCTCAAAGTACTGGCCAGGCAGATCGGCCCCTGGTCGGTCAGCGGCCCGACACGAATTCTCGGGCAGGCCTGCCTGGACGACGTAGAAGGTCATCGTCTGCAACGCCAGCGCACCGAGCAGGCGAGTCAGCGTCTGGCCGAGTTGCTGAGCCGTCACGGTTTTGCCCCGCAGGGTGGCTGCGCGCTGTTTCAATGGCTGATTACGCCGTTGGCCGCCGAACTGCACGAGTTCTGTGCCCGGCGCGGCATCCTGTTACGCATCTTTCTCAACAATGGCGCGCATAACAGCAGCCTGCGTCTGGGCCTGCCTCGCGATGAAGCCGACTGGCAGCGTCTGCAGCAGGCCTTGAGCGACTTTTCCCAGGAGCGTGCATGAACCCTCCACTGCCCGGCAAAACCCTGATGGTGCAGGGCACCACATCAGATGCTGGCAAAAGCACGCTGGTGACTGCACTGTGCCGCTGGCTGACCCGCCAGGGCGTGCGTACCGTGCCGTTCAAGCCCCAGAACATGGCGCTCAACAGCGCCGTCACCGCCGACGGCGGCGAGATCGGCCGGGCTCAGGCCGTTCAGGCTCAGGCGTGTCATCTGCAGCCGCACACCGACATGAACCCGGTGCTGCTCAAGCCCAACAGCGACACCGGTGCGCAGGTGATCATTCACGGCCGCGCGGTGACCACCATGAACGCCGTGGCCTATCACGACTACAAGGCCATCGCCATGCAAGCGGTGCTGGCCTCACACCAACGGCTGAGCGCAGGCTGGCCGGTGGTGATGGTCGAGGGTGCAGGGTCGCCGGCTGAAATCAATCTGCGCGCCGGCGACATTGCCAACATGGGCTTTGCCGAGGCGGTGGATTGCCCGGTACTGCTGATCGCCGACATCAATCGCGGCGGCGTCTTCGCGCACCTGGTCGGCACCCTGGAGTTGCTCTCGGCGAGTGAGCAGGCGCGGGTCAAAGGCTTCATCATCAACCGCTTCCGGGGCGACATCGCGCTGCTGCAGCCCGGTCTCGACTGGCTGGAACAGCGCACCGGCAAACCGGTGGTGGGCGTGCTGCCGTTCGTGATGGACCTGCATCTGGAGGCCGAGGACGGTCTCGATCAGCGCCAGGCCGACAAGGCCGAGCAGGTGCTCAACGTGGTGGTGCCGGTGTTGCCGCGCATCAGCAATCACACCGATTTCGATCCGCTGCGCCTGCACCCTCAGGTCAACCTGCAATTCGTCGGGCCGGGTCAGCCGATCCCCCCCGCCGACCTGATCATCCTGCCCGGCTCCAAGAGCGTGCGCAGCGATCTTGCCTACCTGCGCGCTAATGGCTGGGACACGGCGATCAGTCGGCATTTGCGTTATGGCGGCAAGCTGCTCGGCATCTGCGGCGGCTTGCAGATGCTCGGCGAGCAATTGCATGACCCGCTGGGACTGGAGGGCGCGGCAGGTTCCAGTGCCGGTCTCGGTCTGCTGGCCATGAGCACGGTGCTGGAGCTGGAAAAACAACTGCGCAACGTGCACGGCCGCCTGACCCTGGAAGACGCCGAGGTCAGCGGTTATGAGATTCATGCCGGTGTGACCACAGGCGCGGCGCTGGAACACCCGTTGGTGCTGCTCAGTGACGGCCGTTGCGACGGCGCTCAAAGTGCCGATGGCCAAGTGGCCGGGACCTACCTGCATGGCTTGTTCGAAAACCCTGCGTCCAGCAGCGCCTTGTTGCGTTGGGCCGGCTTGCAGAACGTGCAAGCAGTGGACTATCACGCCCTGCGTGAGCGCGATATCGAACGGCTGGCCGATCTGGTGGAACAGCATCTGGACGGCAAGCTGCTCCGTGAACTCTGCGGTCTGGAGCCAGCCTGATGCTGCAATTGATCCTCGGCGGTGCACGCTCCGGCAAAAGTCGGCTGGCGGAAAGACTGGCCAGCGAAAGCTCACTGCAGGTGGTGTATATCGCCACCAGTCAGCCACTGGACGGGGAGATGAACCAGCGCGTGACGCTGCACCGTCAACGTCGCCCGGCCAGCTGGGGCCTCATCGAAGAGCCGCTTGAACTGGCCCGTGTATTGAAGCAGAGCGCAGCGCAGGATCGCTGTCTGTTGGTGGACTGCCTGACTTTGTGGCTGACCAATCTGCTGATGCTGGAAGATCCGCAACGATTGACCCAGGAGCGCCAGGCGTTGCTCGAATGCCTGGCTGAACTGCCCGGCGAAATCATTTTTGTCAGCAATGAAACCGGGTTGGGCGTCGTGCCCCTCGGTGAGCTGACCCGTCGTTACGTCGATGAGGCCGGCTGGCTGCATCAGGCGTTGGCCGAACGTTGCCAGCGCGTGGTGTTCACGGTCGCCGGCCTGCCCATGACCTTGAAAGGATCCGCACTATGAATAATGCCTGGTGGCTTGCGCCTGCACGGGAAATCGACCCAGCCAGCCGCGAGCAGGCGTTGGCCCGTCAGCAGCAGCTGACCAAGCCTGCGGGCTCATTGGGCCAGCTGGAAACGCTGGCGGTGCAACTGGCCGCCTTGCAAGGTCGAGACAGGCCCCGGGTCGACAAGGTCTGGATCGCCATCTTCGCCGGCGATCATGGCGTAGTCGCTGAAGGCGTGTCGGCCTACCCGCAGGAGGTGACCGGGCAGATGCTGCACAACTTCATCATGGGTGGTGCGGCGATCAGCGTGCTGGCTCGACAATTGTCGGCGCAGCTGGATGTGGTCGACCTGGGCACTGTGTCGCCGCTGAACCTGCCTGGCGTGCGTCATTTGAATCTTGGTGCGGGCACGGCCAACTTCGCCACGGCCGAGGCGATGACGCAGCAGCAGTTGCAAGGTGCCCTGCAAGGGGGCCGCGACAGCGTGCTGCGGGCCAGGGATGCCGGCACCGAGCTATTCATCGGCGGCGAAATGGGCATTGGCAACACCACGGTGGCCAGCGCAGTCGCCTGCTCGCTGCTCAACTGTGCGCCGCCGTTGCTGGTCGGGCCCGGCACTGGCCTGGATGCTCAGGGCATCAGCCACAAGACGCAAGTCATCGAGGCAGCGCTGCAGTTGCATGCCGAGCAGTCCGGCGATGCGTTGGGCAGCCTGCGTGCATTGGGCGGCTTCGAAGTGGCAGCGCTGGTCGGTGCTTACATGGCCTGTGCCCAGGAAGGCATCGTGGCGCTGGTGGACGGGTTCATCTGCACGGTGGCGGCGCTGGTCGCCGTGCAGCTCAATCCGTCCTGCCGCCCGTGGCTGCTGTTCGGCCATCGGGGTGCGGAGCCGGGGCACCGGCATGTGCTGCAGACCTTGCAGGCCGAGCCGTTGCTGGAGCTGGGTTTGCGCCTGGGCGAGGGCAGTGGCGCGGCGTTGGCAGTGCCGTTACTGCGCATGGCTTGCGAGCTGCACAACGGTATGGCGACGTTCGCCGAAGCTGCGGTGGCGGATCGTCCGGCATGACGTTGCGTCTGGACCTGTTGCGTCATGGCGAAACCGAGTTGGGTGGCGGGTTGCGGGGCAGTCTGGACGATGCCCTGACTGACGCTGGCTGGCAGCAGATGCGTGCAGCTGTCATCGAAGCTGGACCCTGGGATCGCATTGTCAGTTCGCCCCTGCAACGTTGCGCACGCTTCGCCGAGGAGCTGGCGGCGCAACGCTCACTGCCCATGTCCCTGGACGCCGACCTGCAGGAGTTGCATTTCGGTGACTGGGAAGGCATCGGCACCGCGCAGCTGATGGAAACCGATGCCGAAGGGCTCGGTCGCTTCTGGGAAGACCCTTATGGGTTCACCCCGCCCAACGGTGAACCGGTCCAGGCGTTCTCTGCGCGGGTGCTGGGCGCTGTTCGGCGGTTGCGGCAGGCCCATGCCGGCGAGCGGATTCTTGTCGTCTGTCACGGCGGAGTGATGCGTTTGCTGCTGGCGCAGGCGCGTGGCCTGCCGCGTGCGCAACTGTTGCAAGTGGTCGTCGGCCACGGCGGGTTGTTTGGGTTGAGGGTCGACGATCAGTGCGAGTTGACGGAGGTGTAGATGCTGCCATTCTGGATCGCGTTGCAATTTCTCAGCAGCCTGCCGGTTCGCCTGCCCGGCATGCCCACGCCACAGCAGCTGGGCCGTTCGCTACTGTTCTATCCGTTGGTGGGCGTGCTCTTCGGCTCGCTGCTGATGGCGCTGAATCTGTTGCTCGAAGGCGCGCCGCAGTTGCTTCATGCTGCCTTGTTGCTGGCCGCATGGGTGCTGCTCAGTGGCGGTCTGCACCTGGATGGTCTGGCCGACAGTGCTGACGCCTGGCTCGGCGGATTCGGCGACCGCGAACGCACACTGACCATCATGAAAGACCCGCGCAGCGGTCCGATCGCAGTGATCACGCTGGTGATCGTTCTGCTGCTCAAGTTCAGCGCAGTGCTGGCGCTGATCGAGACCCATCACAGCCTTGGTCTGCTGCTGGCGCCGGTCATTGGCCGGGCCGCCATGCTGGGGTTGTTCCTCAATACGCCCTATG
Source organism: Pseudomonas sp. NPDC087358 (assembly GCF_044900785.1). Taxonomy (NCBI): domain Bacteria; kingdom Pseudomonadati; phylum Pseudomonadota; class Gammaproteobacteria; order Pseudomonadales; family Pseudomonadaceae; genus Pseudomonas; species Pseudomonas sp. NPDC087358. The sequence continues at coordinate 42,227 of NZ_JBJDOA010000019.1, read as the reverse complement.
TGCGTGCCGGTGGGTTGGGCCAGGCGCTGGCCGATCATCTGCCGCGCACGCGTGGCGTTCAGGTGCTGGCGATCACTGCGGCCGCTTGCGTGCTGATAGCAGGCTGGGCCGGCATCTGCTCGGTGCTGATCGCCGGCGCGGGGTTCTTCTGCTTGCGCCGACTGATGATTCAGCGCCTGGGCGGGAGCACCGGGGATACCGCCGGGGCGATGCTGGAGTTGCTTGAGGTGTTGGTGCTGGTGGCGCTGGCCCTGGTTTGAAGTCGGCTCGCTTTTGGCGCCGATCCAATGCCAGCTTGCTCTTGATTCTGGCCAGGGGCCGTGGGAGCTCGGCTTGCCAGCGATCTGTCGCGAAGCGGCAGCAGATCCTGCCGGATGCGGTACATCAGGCCCGTCCCGGTCGGCTGATTGTTACTGCCGGTGCCCGGCAGATCGTCGGCGAGCCGGACTCCCACGGCCTGCGGCCGGAATCAAAAGCGTGGAAGTGCCACCGGCCGGCTTGCTGCGTATGGCCTCCGAGAATCCAGAGTCGGTCATGTCAACTTATTGCGAATCAGTCATGTCAGTCCCCGTCACGTCGATTGACACCCCCAAATGCGCAGCGTAGCGTTCGCACATTCTGATTTGGTGGTATATGCACCTAATCTCTGCGCGGCATGACTGGGAGAATAAAAATGACGTCGGTCTGGCGTAGCAGTGGCTGGATTCTGTTGGGCAGTGCCTTGATTCTGGCTCTTTCGCTGGGCACCCGGCATGGCTTCGGTCTGTTTCTGCCGCCGATGAGCGCGCAGTTTGGCTGGGGCAGGGAAGTGTTCGCCTTTGCCATCGCCCTGCAGAATCTGGTCTGGGGCTTGGCTCAACCTTTTACCGGCGCGCTGGCCGATCGCTTCGGCGCGGCCAAGGTGGTGTTGGTCGGCGGGGTGCTTTATGCGGTCGGGCTGGCCATGATGAGCCTGGCCGACTCGCCGGCGTCGCTTTCGCTCAGTGCCGGTTTGCTGATCGGCATGGGCCTGTCCGGCACCACGTTTTCGATCATCCTCGGCGTGGTGGGCCGCGCATTGCCAGCGGAAAAACGCAGCATGGGCATGGGGCTGGCCAGTGCGGCAGGCTCGTTCGGCCAGTTCGCGATGCTGCCCGGCACGCTGGGTCTGATCGGCTGGCTGGGCTGGTCCATGGCGCTGGTTGCCCTGGGTCTGCTGGTGGCATTGATTCTGCCGTTGGTGGCGATGCTCAAGGACAAACCGATACCGGTGACCGCCGGGCAGCAGACACTGCGAGAGGCCTTGCATGAGGCATGTACGCATTCGGGCTTCTGGTTGTTGGCGTTCGGCTTTTTTGTCTGTGGCTTTCAGGTGGTGTTCATCGGCGTACACCTGCCAGCCTATCTGGTGGATCAGCACTTGCCTGCCACAGTCGGTACCACGGTGCTGGCGCTGATCGGGCTGTTCAACGTGTTCGGCACTTATATCGCCGGCTGGCTGGGCGGGCGGATGTCCAAGCCGCGCCTGCTGACCGGGTTATACCTGCTGCGCGCGGTGGTGATCGTGGTGTTTCTCTGGGCGCCGCTGACGCAGACCACGGCTTATCTGTTCGGCATCTCCATGGGGCTGCTCTGGCTGTCGACGGTGCCGCTGACCAACGGTACGGTGGCAACGCTGTTCGGGGTCCGCAACTTGTCGATGCTCGGCGGGATCGTCTTCCTGTTCCACCAACTGGGCGCGTTCCTTGGCGGCTGGCTGGGCGGCGTGGTGTATGACCGTACGGGGAATTACGACTTGATCTGGCACGTATCGATTGCGCTGAGCCTGGTGGCCGCGGTCCTGAACTGGCCCGTGCGCGAACGACCGGTGGCCCGTCTGCAAGCGCAGACGGTGGCGCTGTGACCCGCTGGTTGCCCTGGCTCGGCGGGATGGCCCTTGCGGTGACCCTGCTAACGTTGGCATGGTGGGGCTGGCAGCGTGTCGGGCTCGGCGCCTTGCAGCTCGGCATGACGTGCTAGCCGGGCTGGCTGGCTAGGCATCGGGCGCGGCAGAGAGTAGCGTGTGGCACTGATGCCCTCCCGCCTGCCCTGGATGCTGCCATGAGAAGTCGCTGGATCTGCCTTGCTGTCCTGTCATGCGCCGTCAGCGGCGCGGTTCTGGCTGCCGATTGTCCGCCGCTGTTGCAGGGCGAGTTGCCCAGGCTGCGTGCCAAACAGGATATCGACCTGTGCAAACAATTTGCCGGCAAGCCCATGGTGGTGGTCAACACTGCCAGCTTCTGTGGCTTCGCGCCGCAGTTCAAAGGTCTTGAAGCCCTCAATCAGCGGTTCAAGGGCCAAGGCCTGGAAGTGCTGGGCGTGCCCTCCGATGACTTCAAGCAAGAGTCCAGCGACGCCGCGGAAACGGCCAAGGTCTGCTACGTCAATTACGGCGTGACGTTCACCATGACCGAACCCCAGCCGGTGCGCGGCTCGGACGCCATTAATCTGTTCAGGGTACTGGCCGAGCAGAGCAATGCGCCGCGCTGGAATTTCTACAAGTACGTGGTGGACCGCAAAGGCAATGTCATCGCCAGCTTCTCCAGCAAGACCACGCCGGATGACCCTGAGCTGATTTCGGCGGTCGAGAAGGCGATTGCGTCCAAGCCATGATGAGCTGAAAAAAGAAAAACCCCGCAGCCATCGCTGGCTGCGGGGTTTTTCTGTATGGCGGACAGGTATTAGCCCGTCCCGCCAACTGCATCAGAAGCGGTAGGTCAGGCCCAGGCCGAAACCGTTGGCGCTGTTTTCATACTTGGCGTTGTACGTCTGGCCCAGGGCGTTGGCATCACGAACCTTGATGTCCTCTTCCTTGAGGTAGGAGTACGCCACGTCGATAGTGATGTCATCAGTCGGGCTGTAACCGGCGCCCAGGCTGAAGATTGTCCGATCGCCGGTAGGAATGCGTGGCGAGCGGTTATCGTTGTTGGTTGGCGACTGATCGAGCGACAGGCCGGTACGCAGTACCCACTGTTTGTTCAACTGGTAAGAAGTACCAATGGCGTAAGCCCAGGTGTCATGCCAGTTCTGTTCTTCGGTGATGGTGCCCAGCAGGGCGGGTGCAGCGCCACCACCGGCACGGGTGACACCCGAGTTTCTGACGGTGATGTCCTGCAGACGGCTCCAGCGCGTCCAGGTGGTGCCGGCGTACAATTTCCAGTCGTCATTGAGCTTCTGAGTGACGGAGAAGTCTACCGACTCCGGGGTGTCCAGACTCAGCTTGGCGTCATAGCGACCAGCGCCGAGGATTTGCGCAGGCACACCGGCACCGGGGGTGACTTCGGTGTGACCTTCAAGCTTGTAGGTCACTTTGGAGTGGTAGGTCAGACCCACGCTGGTAGAGTCGGTGGCTTGCACCAGGATGCCTGCGTTGAAGCCGTAACCGACGTCATCGCCTTTGACTTGAACGCGGCCATCGCCCGAGGCACGGCCGGTGGCCGGAAGGGTCAGCCCGCTGACATTCAGCGCCGATTCCAGCACGCCGGAAATACGGTTGATGGTCGGACCGAAGCCGATCGATACCTTGTCGTTGAACGCATAGCTGACCGTCGGCTGGAAGGTGATGACCTTGACCTGGCTCTTGCTGCCGAAGTTACGACCCTGGAAGCCATTCTCGTAATCGGTGATCAGACCGAACGGTGCATAGACGCCCAGGCCGAAAGCCCATTGGTCATCAATTGGCTTGACGTAAAAACCCATCGGCACGGCCGTAAACGGCACCATGTCGCCTTTGTTGCTGCCGGCGCTTCGGCCGCTGGTGTCGGAAATGTCGGTCTTGGCGTCGATCGCCGCCACGCCACCGGTGACTTGCTGGCGTTTGAGGCGCGACATGCCGGCCGGGTTGCCATAGACGATGCTGGCGTCATCGGCGGACGAGGAGCGGCCGGCGAAACCGGTGCCCATGCCGCTGATGCTTTGCTCGTTGAGGGCAAAACCGGAGGCGAAGATTTGGGTGGAGGCAAGTGTAATGGCGAGACTGAGGCTGGATTTGATCATTGTTTTTTTCATTGTTAGAACTCCTTGTTGATCACCGCGCGGAAATTACCAATATTTTTCATAACGCGCTATAGGCTGGATCACCCGAGTTCGAGCTGTTTTTGTAGGACAATCTGTTAAAAGTGCCGCGATCTGCGGCGAAACCGTCAGGTCACAAAATGGCTGATGCGGCCTGAAACAGCGGGCGGACCGAGGTTTGCCAGGCCGTGGTGAAATCCTGCAGGCGGCCCTCGGGCTGAAATATCTGGCGCCAAATGCGCGCCATGCCCATCAGGTCATCGTCGGCGGGCATGGGCAGGTGGCTGGCTTCGACCATCAGCCAGGCAATCGCGGTGGAGTAACGCAGGTTGACCGTGAGTTCCAGATCCGGCCCGGTCAGAAACGCATGCTGACTGGCCAGGCCTCTGACCAGGCTGGCAAGGTCCGGGTCTTTGGCCAGATAGTCATCCCAGACCTTTTGATGAAGCGTGTCGGGGATGCTGTAGAGCCCGTGCCCGCGCTGGCTGTCGAGCTCGTCACCCAATGCCGACTGGCTCGCGGCGACTGCGAGCAGGAACAACTCCGCTTCGCGATTGTGGCGGCCGAGGTAGATCAGCGTAGGGCGGATCACATAACGGCACAGTTCACTGGCAGCGATTCCCATAACACCCTCTAAAGGCTGATGAGCCGGCGGACCCTGACGCTTGGCAGCGGGGATGGAATCGGGGTCCACCGTAAGCGGCTCAGACCGCTTGAGTTGAAGTGTAGTGTCATATTTGCGGTGTAAAGGGCTGTTTTTAAAATATTTCCCTTCTTCCCACTCGCGCGATATGACGCGCCGCGCTTGGCCGCGAAGTCTTTTTATAGGAAAAACAGGCACAAAAAAGCCCCACCGTTTGAAGGTGAGGCTTGGGTGTCCGGATTAATTCAGCCGACGAACGGTATCAGGCGGTCAGTGCCTGGCGCGTGCGGTCGATCACGGCCTGCAGCGGTTCTGCGCTGGAGTACTGATCGGGGTAAAGGCGTTCGCTGTGACGGGCGATGCCGTGTTCATTGACGATGGTGAAGCTGAAGCAGCCTTTGCGAGCAGCCATGATCAGGCAGTCCATCGGTGCAAAGGCGTTGGTCAGGGTGCGGATTGCCGCTTGAGTCTGGGTATGAGTAGTCATGTAGTGGTGTTTCCTGAATCGACACGCAATAGAGGCGTGCAAAGTAAAAACGTTCCAGTAAACGCGGGCCGATGCTCGAATGCGAGTCAGGGCAGGGCGCAGAACCTGTCTGGAACAAAAGCAGCCAGTTGAAGCGCGGTTATCATGTGGCGCTGGGCTGACTGGTAGGTACTTCGGAGGGCAGGCAACACAACAGGAGCAAAGGTTCGATGCTCGGGGTGAAGATCCTGATCAATTTGCAGGCTGGCTTGAGCAGATCGTGAGGGATTCTCCACACCTGCGATTTTTCGCCAGGTTGTGTGAGCTCATGTCTGGAAACCATCGAGGTGATCGATCCCTTTTTTCAGTCCGTTTGCGCAATATGCAAACCGGGATTGAGGAATTTGTTCGATCAGAATTGACTTTCAGCTTGGTACTAACGGCGGCAATGCTACTCGATCGTGATGGGGGCTGCAAGTGTTTGTTTAAGTCGCAGCTTCCACAGCGTTCAGGCCTGATTGCGCAGGATGCCGGCGGGCATTGGCACGCCGAGGTTATCGAGGATGGCCAATTGATACTTTTTCTGCGGCTTCAGGCGAGTTATCACCCTTGCAGCGCTGGCTTATAGCCAATGGAATTTGAGTTGTGCACATTAGCGCAGTTAGCTGCCATGTCACTGTCACAAACAGTCCTAACAGCTTGATTTCCTGCAACGATTTATTAAGTCAATGAAAAGCATCGCATTTTTTCATTGGTGAAAAAATCGTCAGTTTGAACGCAGGCCCCGTTCCGTCTGCGTTTGCGGGGGTTAAAGGGATGTTGTCCACTGAGTTATCCACAGCTTCTGTGGATTGTCCCAAGCGCTTGCTCTAGTACGCACCTCTGCGTGCTTGCGCTACGCTTTATTCCCTTGTTCGCGATCCTCAATTGAATCTGACGCGGTCGCAGGTTCTGCGCATAATGCCGCCTGCATCGATCGTGGAGTTGGGGAATTTTATGGCTTTGGACCTCACCAGCCTGTTGCTGGGACTGGGGGCGGCGGCGTTGCCGTTGCTGGCGCTGGCTTGGCAACTGCAGCGCCGGGCGGCGCAACGTGAAGCAGAGGTGGCCTTGCTCGACGAGCGCTTGAGCAATGCGCAGATGGCCCAGGAAGGTCTGAACGCGCAGCTTGATGCGTGCCGTGACGAGATCAGTGACCTGGGGCAGGCCAATGCGGTCAAGCTGGCGGACCTGGCGGCCTTGCGCCGGGAAGTCGAGCTGATGCGCCAACAGCAGGAGCTGGCGCGTCAGGCTCAAGAGGGCTGGAGCCAGGAGCGCGCTTTGAAAGAGGCGGAGCTGCGGCGTCTGGATTCACAGTGCTCGTCGCTTAATGCCGAATTGCGAGAACAGCAGGAAAGCCATCAACAACGCCTGAACGATCTTCAGGGCTCGCGCGATGAGCTGCGGGCGCAGTTTGCCGAGTTGGCGGGGAAGATCTTCGACGAGCGTGAGCAGCGCTTCGCTGAAACCAGTCAGCAACAGCTGGGTCAGCTGCTCAATCCGCTCAAAGAGCGTATCCAGTCGTTCGAAAAGCGAGTTGAGGAAAGTTACCAACAGGAAGCTCGCGAGCGTTTCTCGTTGGGCAAGGAACTGGAGCGTCTGCAACAGCTCAATCAACGGCTCAGTGATGAGGCAACCAATCTGACGCGCGCCCTGAAGGGCCAGAAGACTCAAGGCAATTGGGGCGAGTTGATCCTTGAGCGAGTGCTCGAACACGCAGGGCTGGAAAAGGGTCGCGAGTATCAGACCCAGGTCAGCCTCAAAGGCCCGGACGGCGAGCGCTTCCAGCCCGATGTACTGATCATGCTGCCGGGCGACAAGCAGGTGGTGGTGGATGCCAAGGTCAGCCTCACGGCTTATCAGCAGTATGTATCGGCTGATGATGAGGTCATCGCTCAGGCGGCGCTGAAACAGCACGTGCTTTCATTGCGTAATCACGTCAAGGGTTTGTCCGGCAAGGATTACAAACGGCTGGAGGGCCTCCACAGCCTGGATTTCGTATTGCTCTTCGTGCCCATCGAGGCGGCTTTCTCGGCAGCCCTGCAGGCTGAACCGAACATGTTCCAGGACGCATTCGACCGCAATATCGTGATTGTCAGCCCGACTACGCTGTTGGCCACCCTGCGCGTCATCGACAGTCTGTGGAAGCAGGAGCGCCAGAGTCAGAACGCACGGGAAATCGCCGAGCGCGCCGGCTGGCTTTACGACAAGTTCGTGCTGTTCATCCAGGATCTGGACGAGGTCGGCAGCCGTCTGCAGCAGCTCGACAAGGCTTATGGCGCGGCCCGTAACAAACTGGTCGAGGGTCGCGGTAACCTGGTCAGCCGTAGCGAGCAACTCAAGCTGCTGGGTGCGCGGGCGAGCAAGAATCTGCCTGCCGATCTGCTCGAGCGAGCCATGACCGATGAAGACGGGTTGGTCCAGCTGCCGGAGTGAAGGCGGGTTAGTCAGCCTGTAGCAGTCCGGCTGGCCGGCAGTGGCGATCGTACGGGCGCTACCGCCAGCACGCCGGACTGCTAGAAGATCTGGTTCAATCGGTTGATAATTTGTATACAGCTTATCAGCCGGTATTTCTTCCCCGAAAAAATGCACCGACTTCAGGCATTCCTGCACTGTGAGCGGGCATCTCACGGAAAATCACCCTCAAGTATTGCCCTGGCGGGTTCGTCGCGAGCCGCTGTACAGCTTGGCTTGAGCGCTGCTTGAATCGCTGTGGCACGCATTCTGCCTATCAGTTCGTATACAACCCACACGCGCTCCCGTACGCAGTGTGTCAGGCAGGTCTGCTTCGGGAGCTCGTTCGTCCTCTCAGGGAGAAATGCGATGACCGAGCCAATGCCCAAGGGCTACAGCCCTCGTTTGTACAATGCGGACCTGGGACCACTGCCGCAGAAGTGGACCTGGTACAACATTTTCGCTTTCTGGATGAGCGATGTGCACAGCGTCGGCGGTTATGTTTTCGCCGCGAGTCTTTTCGCATTGGGGCTGGCCAGCTGGCAGGTGCTCATCGCGCTGCTGGTGGGCATTTGCATCATCCAAGTCATTGCCAATCTGCTCGCCAGGCCCAGCCAGCAGGCGGCTGTGCCATACCCGGTGATCTGCCGGTTGGCCTTTGGCGTGTTCGGCGCGAATATTCCGGCGGTGATCCGCGGCCTGATCGCCGTCGCCTGGTACGGGGTGCAGACTTATCTTGCTTCCAGCGCGCTGATCATCGTCGTGCTGCGATTCTTTCCACAGATGGCGGTTTACGCAGAGCCGCATTTTGCCGGGCTGTCCTACCTGGGCTGGTTTGGTTTCCTGGCGTTGTGGGTGGTGCAGGCTGCCGTGTTCTGGACCGGCATGGACTCGATTCGGCGCTTCATCGACTGGGCAGGCCCGGTGGTCTACGCGGTGATGTTCATGCTGGCGGGGTGGATCGTCTGGAAGGCCGGCTGGGCCAATATCAGCTTCACCCTGTCAGAGAAATCCCTGACCGGCTGGGAGGCGTCTCTCAGGTGATCATGGCGACCGCGCTGGTGGTGTCATACTTCTCCGGTCCTACGCTTAACTTTGGGGATTTCAGCCGGTACTGCAGGAGCATGTCCGAAGTACGTCGTGGAAATTTCTGGGGGCTTCCGGTCAATTTTCTCGCCTTCTCACTGGTGACCGTGGTGATCGTTTCTGGGACCTTGCCGGTGTTCGGTGAAATGCTCCACGACCCGATCGCCACCGTGGCCCGGATCGACAACGACGTGGCGGTGCTGCTCGGCGCCTTCGCCTTCGTGACCGCCACCATCGGCATCAATATCGTCGCCAATTTCGTCTCCCCGGCGTTTGATTTCGCCAACATCGCGCCAAGCAAGATCAGCTGGCGGGTGGGCGGGATGATTGCCGCGGTGGCTTCGATCTTTATCACCCCCTGGAACCTGTTCAACAACCCGGCCGTGATTCACTACACCCTCGATGTGCTGGCCGCCTTTATTGGTCCGCTGTTCGGCATCCTGCTGGTGGATTACTACGTCATCAAAAAGCAGCAGATCGACGTTGACGCGCTATTCAATGACGGCCCCACAGGCCGCTACTGGTACACCGGTGGGGTCAACTACACGGCCGTCAAGGCGCTGATTGTGGCGACGCTGGCGGGTGTGGCAATCACCTTCATTCCAGCGTTGCAGCCAATGGCCAACTTCGCCTGGTTCACCGGGTGTTTCCTGGGCGGTGGATTGTTTTTCGTGTTCGCCAGGCGCAGTCAGGCCCACGAAAGTGCAACCCTGGTGCCTGCTGTAGCGAGTTGACAATCCTGTGACTGGTGTACCGTTGGTCGCTTGATGGAATGGATTTGCCGGTTTGAAATGTCTTAACGCAAAGAAAGGAATAATTTCCTGCCGCGACACTCGGTAGCAGGCGTAAAGTGGGCCTTAGCACTATGATCTGCGTTAAGCAGGCCAGAAGTTGGCTGCCGGCATTTCCCTGAAGGGGGCGTTAAATGAACAGCAAATTGCAAGAATGGCTTCACGATGTGGGCGTCGCATTGGGTTTGATCGAGCGGCCGAAATTGCAGCCCATTCCTGTCCGTACCGATGACGATGAGCGTCGTCGCCCGCGCCGCTAGGACAGGGCTGTAACGAGACTGAAAAAAAGCGGTGCTATCGCCCGATAGCCCGCTGATGTGTCCTCATCATTTCGTCGCTGTTTCCAGCCGGCGAACTGTTTTTGTATCCCTCAGCCATACCGGAATCGAACGCATCAGCGTTACCCCGGTTTGCGGCTCTTCATTTTCTCCTGAATCAATGTGCTCAGACCTTCCAGGGTCAGTTGACTGTAATCCGGGTTCTCTGGCAGGTGAGAGATCTCGGACTTCATGCGCTGCGGCAGCACGATATCGAAATCCTCCTGCAGGCTGGCGAAGAAGTCGGCGAAGTCCTCCTCATCCAGCACCAGTTCGCTCAGCAATGCGTCGTCGCGCTCCTGAATCAGGGATTTGTCCACGAGAATCTTTCCGAGTGCATCGATGACATGTTGCTTGATGTCGCTATGGTCCATGACGGGCCTCTGCATTGACGAATTCGAAAGTGACCCTGACTTCATACACAGAGGGTTAGCGCTGGATCGCCGTGGTGTTCGATTCTCCCTGAACGCGGTTTCACGCGACATCCCATTGGCGGCCATGAGTGAAGGCTAGCCCAGTTTTGTCTGGTGGGACTGCACCGTTTGTGCTGATTTTTTGTAACCGCAAATAAAAAAGAGCGCCCGAGGGCGCTCTTGATATTTCACGGCGCCAGGAAGGCGCGGTCAGGCCGTGCGGGCGACCACCGACGGCCGTGGCGAGACCAGGCTGACCGCGACAAAACTCACCAGGCCGATCGCCAGGCTGTAATAGATCGGGGTGTTGGCATCCAGGCCATCCTTGAGCATGAACACCAGCGCAGTGAGGAAACCCAGCGCCATGCTGGTGATGGCCCCAGCCGTAGTAGCGCGCTTCCAGAAGATCGCACCGATCAGTGGGATCAGCATCCCGCCGACCAGCAGGTTATAGGCCAGGGTCAATGCGCTGATCACATCGTTGACCACCAGCGCGATGGCCAGCACGACGATACCGGTCAGGGCGGTGAACAGGCGGTTGATACCCAGGCTCGACTGTTTGCCACCGCGCAGTTTTGGCAGCAGGTCTTCGGTCAGGGTGGTGGAGGCGGCGAGCAGGCCGGCGCTGGCGGTGGACATCATGGCTGCCAGGGCTGCGGCGATGACCAGGCCACGGATACCGTCCGGCAACGAGGCTTTGACGATGGCCGCAAAGGCGGTGTTGACGTTGGCCAGATCAGGCAGCAGCACATGCGCGGCCATACCGATCAGGGCACACGCCAGGCCGTAGAAGATGCAATAGATGCCGGCGATCGAGCCAGCGTACTGAGCGACCTTGTCGGTGCGGGCAGTAAACACGCGCTGCCAGATATCCTGGCCGATCAGAATGCCGAAGAAGTAGATCAGGAAGTAGGTGATGATGGTGTCCCAGCCGATGGTGGTCCAGCTGAAACTCGACGCCGGCAGCTTGGCGACCAGTTCGTCCCAGCCGCCCACCCGATACAGGCAGATCGGTAGCAGGATGAACATCAACCCGACCGTCTTGATCACGAACTGGACGATGTCGGTCAGGGTCAGCGACCACATGCCACCGATGGTTGAATAGACCACAACCACGCCGCCGCCCAGCAGCACCGAAATCCAGAACGGCAGATCGAACAGCACTTGCATGACAGTGCCGATGGCCAGGATAGAGGTCACGCCAATCATCAGCGCGTAGGCCAGCATGATCACCGCGCTGGCCTGGCGGGCCATGGGGTTATAGCGCTTTTCGAGGATTTGCGTGACGGTGAAAATGCGCAGCTTGAGTAGCGGCTTGGCCAGGAACAGATTCAGCGCGATGATCCCCAGCCCCAATGCAGCACACAGCCAAAAACCCGAAATACCGTGCACATAGCCCAGGCGCACGGTGCCGACAGTGGAGGCGCCGCCCAGAACGGTTGCGGCCATGGTGCCCATGTACAAGGTCGGGCCGAGGTTGCGACCGGCAACCAGGTAGTCTTCGTGGGTCTTGGCCTTGCGCATGCCATACCAGCCCAACACCAACATGCCGGCTGCGTAAATCAGCACGACGAAAATATCTAAAGCCATGGAAGTGTCTCCAATCATTGTTTTTATAGTGAGTCGCGCATCATCCGGCTGAGACGGCGTGGGCAGTCAGCGGTGAAGGTTTTTTATAGGGTGCAGCGGTATCAGAGGCGACAGGTGCGCCTTTGTTGCAGCACGGCTTGCCGGCGGTGGCGCCCTTGAAGCCGCTACCGCCGGCAAGCCGGACTGCTACAGAAAAGCCGCGTTGTCAGATCGGGTTCAGCGATGTGCCACACCCGGCAACACGCAGAGCATTTCGTACAGCAGGTTGGCACCCAGCAACGAGGTATTGCCGGTGGTGTCATAGGGCGGCGAGACTTCTACCAGATCGCAACCGATCAGGTCCAGGCCCTGGCAACCGCGAATGATTTCGATGGCCTGGATAGTGGTCAGCCCGCCGATTTCCGGGGTGCCGGTGCCAGGCGCCCAGGCCGGGTCGATGCCGTCGATGTCGAAGCTCAGGTACACCGGGCCGCCGCCGACTTTTTCGCGAACTTCAGCCATCAGCGGCGCCAGCGACTTGTGCCAGCACTCTTCGGCCTGGACCACGCGGAAGCCCTGCTTGCGGCTCCAGTTGAAATCTTCGGCGGTATAGCCCTGGGCGCGCAGACCGATCTGCACCACACGGTCGCAGTCCAGAAGACCTTCTTCCACAGCGCGGCGGAAGGTGGTGCCGTGGGCGATTTTCTCGCCGAACATGTGGTCGTTGACGTCAGCGTGGGCGTCGATGTGCACCAGGCCGACCTTGCCATGTTTCTTGTGGATGGCGCGCAGGATCGGCAGGGTGATGGTGTGATCGCCGCCCAGGGTCAGCGGGATAATGCCGTGTTCGAGAAAACCGTCGTAGGCTTCTTCGATGATGCGCACCGCATCCAACAGGTTGAAGGTGTTGATGGCGACGTCGCCGATGTCGGCAACCGACAGCGAGTCAAAAGGCGCGGCGCCCGTGGCCATGTTGTAAGGGCGGATCATGACCGACTCGGCGCGGATCTCACGAGGGCCGAAGCGGGTACCGGCGCGCAGCGAGGTGCCGATGTCCAGAGGCACGCCGATGAAGGCGGCATCCAGGCCCTCGGCCGATTGCAGGTGGGGCAGGCGCATCATGGTGGCGATGCCGGCGAAGCGCGGCATTTCGTTGCCGCCCAGTGGTTGGTGGAAAATCTTGTCCACGGGATTGCCTCATCGGTTGGTTGTCAATAATGGTCGGAAGCTGGGATAAACAGTGCGCCGATTCTGCGAACCACAGGCCTTGGGAACAATCGCTGAGGCAAAATACTTAGTTCAGAGAATTCTGAACTATCGTGAAAATCAGGTTAAGCTGCCGCGCATTACGATCCCTGTCTCCGGGCTGCTACAGGGTGACAGTCTGATTCGCGCATATGGTTCTTTCCGGTGTCTCCATGGCCAACGCATTACCTGACCTGAAACTGCTGCGCATCTTTGTTTGCGTGGTCCGTCACCAAGGCTTCGCCAGCGCCCAGCAGGAGCTGAATCTGTCGACATCGGCGATCAGTACCTACATGAGCCAGTTGGAGTCGGCCCTGGGCATTGTCCTGTGCCACCGTGGCCGTGGCGGTTTCAGTCTGACCAGCAAGGGTGAGTTGTTTCATCAGGAAACCCTGCGCCTGCTCGGTGAGCTGGAAGGTTTCGAACTGTATGCCGCGGCACTCAAGGGCGAATTGCGCGGGACCCTGAATCTCGGGGTGCTGGACTCGACGGTGAGCGATCGGGCGCTGCCGTTCGCCGAAGTGATCGGGGCCTATAGCGAAGAGCACCCGGCCGTGCATTTGCACCTGTCGGTAATGAGTCCCTACGAGCTGCAACTGGGGGTGCTGGACAACCGCCTGGACCTGGCCATCGGCTCGTTTTCCACGCGCATGAACGGCCTGCTGTATCAGCCGCTCTACCGCGAGCAGCACTGGCTGTACTGCAGCAATCGGCATCCGTTGTTTGCCGAGCGGCGCATTCCGGAGCCGGTGATTACCCAACAGCGCATGGTCGGTCGGGGCTACTGGAGCCAGGCGGAGCTGGCACGCCACGGCTTCAAGCACAGTGCGGCGACGGTGGAGAGTATGGAGGCACAGCTGATTCTGGTGCTTTCCGGCGCTTACATCGGCTATCTGCCTGAGCATTACGCGCAATCCTGGGTCGACTCCGGCCACCTGCGGGTTCTGCTGCCAGCCACTTTCGGCTATCAGGCGCCGTTCTCCATGATCCTGCGCCGCGGTCGCAGTCGCGAACCGTTGATCCAGACGTTTCGCGATCTGCTCAAAGCCCAGCTCAACCCGGTTTAGGAGGCCTTTCATGTCCCGTGCCCGTTGTGAGCGTTGTCTGCGGCCGGAAGATCACTGCCTGTGTGCGCTGATCCCTCGGCTGGACAGCCGGACTCGCGTGCTGATCCTGCAACATCCAAGCGAGGTCAGGCATGCGCTCAACACCGCACGGCTGGCGGCACTGGGCTTGAACAACGCGCAGTTGCTGGTGGGAGAGGTGTTCGAGGATCTGGGTCAATGGCTTGACGTGCCAGGGTACCGGCCGCGGCTGTTGTTTCCGGGGGAGGGCGCCACCGCGCTGAGTGCCTCAGGCGTCGAGCAGGAGCCGACGTTGCTGGTGGTCCCCGACGGCACCTGGCGCAAGGCGCGCAAACTGTTGCACCTTAATCCGCTGTTGGCGGCCCTGCCCAGGGTCAGCCTGCAAGATGCGCCGAGCTCGCGCTACCGGTTGCGCAAGGCGCCGGGGCCAGATGCGTTATCTACGCTGGAGGCGATTGTGCATGCCCTGGAGACGCTGGAACCAAGCGGCTCGTTCGAGGCATTGCTGCGTCCATTCGATGCATTGATCGAGGGCCAGATTGCGGCGATGGGGCCGCAGACCTTCAAGCGCAATCATTCATGACGGTCAGCCGTTGAGCGAAGCGGGCGGCGCGGGCGTCCTGCCGGCCTGCATGCGGCGGATATAAGCCTCGGTTTCGCGCTCTGCATCCTCTTTAGTGAAGAAGGGGCCTTCGAGGGTGTTTTCACGGGTGCTGAAGAAATACAGGCCGTTGACGCGCGAAACGCGGTCGCTGCGAAAGTGCACGGCGGTCTGGGGATCTTGATCACGCTTGCTCAACATAGCCTTCTCCGTTCTCGGGAGGGTGGGTTGGAGATGGTTTCAGGACGGCTAAACCTGTAGTTGCCAAGCCGATTGCCTTTCCACAGCGTGAGACGGAAAAGCGGGCTGGACGTTCGATACTTTACTCCAAACCGCGCCGGTTTGAAGCAGTGCTGCGCGTTGAGACGAGTGAATACAGCGGGCCGCTGCACACACCGGTGGGAGCCGGTTTGCTGGCGAATGCGTTGGGTCAGCGGCCTTGAATGGAGATTGACACACCGCATTCGCTGCCGTCGTAACCTGCGACGTCTGCCACAGCTTCTGCGGTGTGATCGGGATCAGTTTCCGGCTGCGGCCGGACCACAAATGGAGATTAACGCTTGCCCAGCTCCTCTGCCTGCCGAATCCATTGCTGGCGCTGTTCTTCGGTGGATGTCCGGACCGGGGAAAACTCCGTCAGGCGTTTGGTCTTGATGCCGCAGAACTCCAGAATGGTGCGCTTGATCTGCCAGTGCGCCGGCGCCTTGAACACCCAGCGGAAATAGCGTGAGGGGGTGTCCAGCGTCACCAGCAGCTCGGCGGTACGGCCCTTGAGCAGTTCATTGGACGGATGATGGCGACCGTGAGCCTTGAAGGCGAAACCGGGCATGAATACCCGGTCGAAAAAGCCGCTGAGCAGGCTCGGCAGTCCGCCCCACCAGACGGGATAGACGAACACCAGATGCTGGGCCCAGTGAATTTCGCGCTGGGCTTCCAACAGGTCGTGCTCCAGTGTCTGGCTGGATTCGTAGCCGCCGCGAAGCACCGGGTCGAACGCCAGCTCCTCGAGTTTCAGCACCCGTACCACATGCCCCTGACTGCGCGCGCCCTGGGCGTAAGCGTCACCCAGGGCATGACACAGGCTAATGGTCTTGGGCGAGCCGATGACCATCAGGATGCGTTTGCCATAGCCTTCCAGTGGCGTGGCGCCACTTATCGGCTCAGCCATTGCTGCCGGCCTCGAGCATTTTCTCAGGGCGTACCCAGGCATCGAACTCGGCGTCGGTCAACATGCCCAGCTGCAAGGCTGCTTCGCGCAGGGTCAGGCCTTCGCTGTAGGCCTTCTTGGCGATCTGCGCCGATTTGTCATAACCGATATGCGGGTTCAGCGCCGTCACCAGCATCAAACCACGCTCAAGGTGCTCGGCCATTTTCGCCGCATCCGGCTCCATCCCGGCGATACAGTGTTCATTGAAGTTGCGGCAGCCATCACCGAGCAGTCGAATCGATTGCAGCAGGTTGTGAATGATCACCGGCTTGAACACGTTCAGTTGCAGATGGCCCTGGCTTGCCGCGAAGGTGATGGTGGTGTCATTGCCCATGACCTGACACGCCAGCATCGACAATGCCTCGCACTGAGTCGGGTTGACCTTGCCGGGCATGATCGAACTGCCGGGCTCGTTGGCCGGCAGTCTGACTTCGGCGATCCCGGCGCGGGGGCCGGAGCCTAGCAGGCGCAGATCGTTGGCGATTTTCATCAGGGTCACGGCCAGGGTCTTCAATGCGCCCGAAAGCGCCGTCAGTGGCTCATGACCGGCCAGTGCAGCGAACTTGTTGGGCGCGGTGACAAACGGCAATCCGGAAAGCGCCGCCAGTTCGGCGGCCACCGCTTCAGCGAAACCGTGGGGCGAATTGAGGCCGGTGCCCACCGCTGTGCCGCCCTGGGCCAGCTCATACACGGCGGGCAGGGCTGCGCGGATGCTCTTTTCAGCGTAATCGAGTTGCGCGACGAACGCCGAAAGCTCTTGGCCGAATGTGATCGGCGTGGCATCCATCATGTGCGTGCGCCCGGTCTTCACCAGCTTCATGTGGCGTGCCGACTGTTCGGCGATACCGGCCGACAGCTCGGCGATGGCAGGCAACAGTTGTTCCTTGACCGCTTGCGCCGCAGCAATGTGCATCGCGGTAGGAAAGCAATCGTTGGAGCTTTGTGAGCGGTTGACGTGATCGTTGGGGTGCACCGGGGACTTGCCGCCGCGACCCTTGCCCGCCAGCTCGTTGCCACGACCGGCGATGACTTCGTTGACGTTCATGTTGCTCTGGGTGCCGCTGCCGGTCTGCCAGACCACCAGAGGGAACTGCTCGTCGAGCTTGCCGCTGAGCACTTCATCGGCCGACTGTTCGATCAGCCGGGCGATATCGGCTGGCAAATCGCCGTTGCGGTCGTTGACCCGCGCCGCCGCCTTCTTGATCAGGGCCAGTGCGTGCAGCACCGGCAGGGGCATGCGCTCCTGACCGATGGCAAAGTTGATCAGAGAACGCTGGGTCTGCGCCCCCCAGTAAGCGTCTTCGGGGACTTCAATCGGACCTATGCTGTCGGTTTCGGTACGGCTCACTGGACTCACTCCTTAAGATCGGCTAGCGCAGTTTAGTACCTGGGAAGCCGGTTCGGTTCCCGGTAGTGGCTAGGCGGCAAGAACATCGGCTGCCAGTGTGCGACAAAACGCCGGGCGAGGTCCTGTGAAACCTTCGCTGCAGGCCGCCACCGTGCGGCGGCGATTCAACCGCTCGTAGGCCCGGGGGTTGAGCGCAGGGTAAAAACGAGCGCAGAATGGTCGGTCTTGGGGTTCAGCCTCGCCTGCTAGATAAGGAAACTCGATGACCCGTCTTCGTGCCATCTGTGCTGCGGTCGCTCTGGTATGCGCCAGCGGCCAGGTTCTCGCCGCCACCGCCAGCCATGAGGCCAGTGCCGTAGCGTTCCTCAAACTGGCTCACGCCGACCAGTTGGGTGCGCCGATTTACATGCAAGCGCAGCAAATGTTCGCCCAGCGTTTCGCTGAAACCAAAGCCCCTGATTCCAAAAAGGCCGTGCTGGAAAAGTACCAGGCCCAAACCAACGCCGTGCTGGACAAGAGCATCGGCTGGGACAAGCTGCAGCCTGACATGGTCAAGCTCTACACCGACAACTTCAGCGAGCAGGAGCTCAAGGACCTGGTAGCGTTCTATCAGTCGCCGCTGGGCAAGAAGGTCCAGGCGAAAATGCCTCAGATCAGCCAGCAGTCGTTCCAGATGACTCAGGAAAAACTGCAACCGGCCGTGCCTACCGTCGAGAAGCTGCTGAGCGACATGACCAATGAGCTGGTTCCGGCCGGTGCCAAAGGCGCGGCGCCAGCTGCCCCTGCCAAAAAGCCATAAGCGAAGCCCCACATGAGCATGCAACAGCGAATCGAATCCGCGCTGGCCGTCTTTCAGCCTGAGTACCTACAGGTACTCAATGAAAGTCACATGCACAGCCGTGGCTCGGACACGCACTACAAGGCGGTCGTGGTCAGCGAGCAGTTCGCTGGCCTCAATGCCGTCAAGCGCCACCAGAAGGTCTACGGCCTGCTGGGGGGCTTGATGGGCGAGTTCCATGCCTTGGCCCTGCATACCTACACCCCGCAGGAATGGTCACAGCTGGGCATCGCGCCCGCTTCGCCGACCTGCGCCGGTGGGCATGACTGAGTCGTTGCTACAAGGTTGATTCGACCGCTTGCGCCCTATCGCGAGCAAGCTCACTCCTACAGGCAATCGCAAAATCTTGTAGGAGTGAGCTTGCTCGCGATTGCATTTCATCCGGGAATAAACGGGTCTGTAGATCCAGATCAATCCCCCGCTGATCACCCCCTCTGTCTGCACTTCCCCGATTTTTGCTAGAATCCGCGCCGCGTTGCCCGGACGGCACGCTTGACCTGAATCATTCATCCGGTAGGCCCTTTGCGAGGGTCACCACCTGGAGATGCAACATGACCCAAACCGCACCCATCGTCGTCGCGGCGCTGTATAAATTCGTCACCCTTAGCGACTACGTACAGATGCGCGAGCCGTTGCTCAAGGCAATGGTCGACAACGGCATCAAAGGCACCTTGCTGATTGCCGAAGAAGGCATCAACGGCACGGTTTCCGGCAGCCGCGAAGGCATCGACGGGCTGATGGCCTGGCTCAAGAACGACCCGCGCATGGACGACATCGACCATAAAGAGTCGTACTGCGACGACCAGCCGTTCTACCGCACCAAGGTCAAGCTCAAGAAGGAAATCGTCACCCTGGGCGTTGAGGGCGTAGACCCGAACAAGGCGGTCGGCACCTACGTCGAGGCGCGGGACTGGAACGCCCTGATTGCCGACCCTGAAGTGCTGCTGATCGACACCCGTAACGATTACGAAGTGTCCATCGGCACCTTCGAAGGTGCCATCGATCCCAAGACCACGACGTTTCGCGAGTTTCCCGAGTACATCAAGGCCAACTTCGATCCGGCCAGACACAAGAAAGTCGCCATGTTCTGCACCGGCGGGATCCGCTGTGAGAAGGCCTCCAGCTTCATGCTCGGCGAGGGCTTCGAAGAGGTCTATCACCTCAAGGGCGGCATCCTCAAATACCTCGAAGAGGTACCGCAGGAACAAACTCAGTGGCGCGGCGACTGCTTCGTCTTCGACAATCGCGTGACCGTACGCCATGACCTGACCGAAGGCGACTACGATCAATGCCATGCGTGCCGCACACCCATCAGCGCGCAAGACCGGGCCAGCGAGCACTATTCACCCGGCGTCAGCTGCCCGCATTGCTGGGATTCATTGAGCGAGAAAACCCGTCGCAGCGCCATCGACCGGCAAAAGCAGATCGACCTGGCCAAGGCGCGCAATCAGCCACACCCCATCGGTCGCAATTATCGTCAGCTGGATGCCGAGGCTGACGAAACACACACCCACGAGGCCTGAGCCATGCATGCCCGTCTGCTCTACGTAATGGACCCCATGTGCTCATGGTGCTGGGGCTTTGCGCCCGTGGCCGACGCACTGGTCGAGCAGGCGCGGGCAGCCGGGCTGCCGCTGCATCTGGTGGTAGGCGGCTTGCGCACAGGCAGTGGCGCGGCACTTGAGCCGAACACCCGGCGCTATATTCTTGAGCACTGGCAGGCGGTGCATGACACGACCGGGCAGTCGTTCCAGTTCGAAGGGGCCTTGCCGGACGGTTTTGTCTACGACACCGAACCTGCCTGCCGTGCTGTTGTAGCGGCGCGCAGTCTGGCCCCGGACATCGCCTGGAAGCTGGTCAAGGAAATACAGCAGGCTTTTTACCTGCAGGGTCTGGACGTCACCCAGGCCTCGGTGCTGGCGCAACTGGCTGAAAAGGCCGGGCTGCCACGCATCGAGTTCGCCGAAGCGTTCGACAGTGCCGAGCAACTGGCGGCCACCGCGTCCGACTTCTCCTGGGTTCAGGATCTGGGCATCGCCGGCTTTCCCACCTTGCTTGCCGAGCGCAATGGGCAATTGGCCCTGTTGACCAACGGCTATCAACCTCTGGAAGAAATCGCGCCTTTGCTCAGCCGTTGGCTGGAGCGCGCCGCCAGTGCGTGACCCTGTCGACATTGAAGGCATCGCCCCAGCCACGGCGGGCGCGGCGCACATTGATCGTCTCAGTTGGGCGCAGGTCCGACGCTTGGCCCTGCATCACCGAAAATCGCTGTGGATCGCCAACGGCATTGCGGTGCTGGCGGTGCTGTGTTCGGTGCCCATCCCGTTGCTGTTGCCATTACTGGTTGATGAAGTGTTGCTGGGCAAGGGCGATTCAGCACTGATTTTCATGAACCGGTTTTTACCGGTCAGCCTGCACAAACCGCTGGGTTACATCGGCCTGATGCTGGTCACCACCCTGTGTCTGCGTCTTGGGGCGTTGCTGTTCAACGTCATTCAGGCGCGTCTGTTCGCCGGGCTGGCCAAGGACATTGTCTATCGCATCCGCATCCGTCTGATCGAGCGGCTCAAGCGGATTTCCCTGGGCGAGTACGAAAGCCTGGGCAGCGGGACTGTGACAGCGCACCTGGTCACCGATCTGGACACGCTGGACAAGTTCGTCGGCGAGACCTTGAGCAAATTTCTCGTAGCGATGCTGACCCTCACGGGCACCGCGGCGATTCTGATGTGGATGCATTGGCAGCTGGCGCTGTTGATCCTGCTGTTCAACCCGCTGGTGGTCTATGCCACGGTGAAGCTGGGCAAGCGCGTCAAGCACCTCAAGAAGCTGGAAAACGACAGCACCGCGCGCTTTACCCAGGCGCTGACCGAAACCCTGGACGCGATCCAGGAAATTCGGGCCGGTAACCGTCAGGGCTATTTTCTTGGTCTGCTGGGGCTACGCGCCCGGGAAGTGCGCGATTACGCGGTGTCGTCGCAATGGAAAAGCGACGCATCGGGACGTGCCAGCGGTTTGTTGTTCCAGTTCGGTATCGACATTTTCCGTGCCGCGGCGATGCTCACGGTGCTGTTCTCCGACCTGTCCATCGGCCATATGCTGGCGGTCTTCAGCTACCTGTGGTTCATGATCGGCCCGGTGGAGCAGTTGCTGAATCTGCAATACGCGTTTTATGCCGCCGGCGGCGCACTTACCCGGATCAATGAACTGCTGGCGCGGGCCGACGAGCCTCAGTACCCGGCGCGGATCAATCCCTTCATCGGTCGTGACACGGTGAGCATCGACGTGCGCGGCCTGTGCTTCGGTTATAACGAAGAACTGGTACTCGATCACCTGGACCTGTCGATCACCCCGGGGGAAAAGGTAGCGATTGTCGGCGCCAGCGGCGGTGGCAAAAGTACCTTGGTGCAACTGCTGCTGGGGCTTTACAGCGCCCGGTCCGGAAGCATTCGTTTCGGCGGCGCGAGCCTTGAAGACATCGGTCTGGAGACCGTTCGCGAGCATGTCGCCGTGGTGCTTCAACATCCTGCGCTGTTCAACGACACGGTGCGCGCCAATCTGACGATGGGCCGCGAGCGCAGCGATCCGGCCTGCTGGCGTGCCCTGGAAATTGCTCAGCTGGACGCGACCATCCGGGCGCTGCCTCACGGTCTGGACAGTGTCGTGGGGCGCTCGGGCGTACGTTTGTCAGGCGGCCAGCGCCAGCGCCTGGCGATTGCACGGATGGTCCTGGCCGATCCCAAAGTGGTCATTCTGGACGAAGCGACTTCGGCGCTGGATGCCGCCACCGAATACAACCTGCATCAGGCCCTCAATCGTTTCCTCAGTGGTCGGACCACGCTGATCATCGCCCACCGCCTGTCGGCAGTGAAACAAGCCGACCGCGTGCTGGTGTTTGATGGCGGCAGCGTTGCCGAAGATGGCGACCATCAGCAGCTCATCGCCGAGGGCGGCCTCTATGCCCGGCTTTACGGCCACCTTCAACAACTCTGATACAGCCTGTCGGTTTTTTGCGTCATGGATCCGAAATGGCTTAACGCCAGTGGATTCCGTCAATTCTTGGTCTACGCTTGGGCGATGTGCGTCAGGAAAGTGTGAAAAGCGTCATATTTACGTCTTTTCTTTTCCTGTCGGCCGCGAGGAGTCGTGTAGAACGGTCAAGCAACACCCGCTGCATCGTGGAAATTAGCCGAGTCCCCTTCAAGGTCAGGAAGGTCGCCTGAGCCGGGGGAGTGAGTATCTGGCAGTGCTGATGAAAGGGACACCATGAAGCAAAAGCGGATTCTCGAGAAGCCCCGTCTTCTGGGCATCGTCTGGCCATTTATCGCCGTGGTACTGCTGCAGGCGCTGCTTGGTTGCGTCAGCCTTTACATGATGTCGGCTGTGCGCAGTTATATTGCCGGGGAAAGCCTGTGGTCCAAGGGCCAGAAGGACGCCATCTACTATTTGAATCTCTACGCCAACAGTCGCGATGAGATCAACTTCCTGAAGTACCAGCAGGCCATTGCCATCCCGCAGGGCGGACACGATCTGCGCGTCGCCCTGGATAAGCCGGATCCAGATATCGCCCGCGCCACGGCGGGGATTCTGCAGGGCGGCAACCATCCCGACGATGCGCAGGGCATCATCTGGCTTTACCTCAATTTCCGACACTTCAGCTACCTGGAAAAAGCCATCGATCTGTGGAAGATCGGCGACAACTATCTGCTGCAGCTTGATGAGGTCGCGCGGGAAATGCATGCGCGCGTGCTGGACGGCAGCGCCACCAACGGCGACGTGCTGACCTGGCGTCGGCAGATCAATGACATCAACGAAGGCGTGACCCCGGCAGCCATGGCGTTCAGTGACGCACTGGGTGAGGGTTCGCGGGTCATCCTGCGGATTCTGTTGGTCGTGAACCTGACCACCGCGATCTTTCTGATCATTCTGGCCCTGCTGCGTACGCACAAATTGCTCGAGCAGCGCCACGCATTCGCCACTGCCTTGCAGATGGAGAAGGAACGGGCGCAGATCACCCTGGAGTCCATTGGTGATGGCGTGATCACCACCGATGTCGACGGCTCCATCAGCTATATGAACCCCGCGGCCGAGCAGATGACGCACTGGAAGAACGAGCAGGCGTGCGGGCTGCCGCTGGCGGCGTTGTTCAATCTGCTCGATGAGAACGATCAGAAAGACAGCTCGGCGCTGATCGAGCACATCCTCAGTGGCAAGCTGGGGGGCGGCAGCGAAGGCTCCAGGCTGATTCAGCGTCTGGACGGCAGCACCGTGTCGGTCGCGTTGGTGGGTTCGCCCATTCGCACTGAGGGCAACGTCAGCGGGGCGGTGCTGGTGCTGCACGACATGACTCAGGAGCGCCAGTACATTGCCAATCTTTCCTGGCAGGCAACCCACGATGCCCTGACCGGCCTGGCCAACCGTCGTGAGTTCGAGTACCGGCTGGAGCTGGCCTTGAACGGCCTGACCCATCAGCCAGCGCGGCATGCGGTGCTGTTCCTGGATCTGGATCAGTTCAAGCTGGTCAACGACACCAGTGGCCACGCGGCCGGTGATGAGCTGCTGCGCCACATCTGCGCGTTGCTGCAACAAGGGCTGCGCGAAGGCGACACGCTGGCGCGTTTGGGCGGGGACGAGTTCGGCATTCTGCTGGAACATTGCTCGCTGGAATCGGCCGAGAAGATCGCCGAGGGCCTGCGCCAGACGATCGAAAGCCTGCATTTTGTCTGGAAAGGGCGGCCGTTCATGACCACCGTCAGCATCGGCCTGGTGCACGTCTCCCAGACGCCAACCACCCTCGAAGCCTCACTGCGTGCTGCCGACATGGCCTGCTACATGGCCAAGGAAAAAGGCCGCAACCGGGTTCAGGTGTATCACGACGACGATTCGGAGCTGTCCACCCGGTTTGGTGAAATGGCCTGGATTCAGCGCCTGCACATGGCCCTTGAAGACAACCGCTTCTGCCTGTACTCGCAGGAAATCGCCGCGCTGAGCGACGATGCAGCCAACGGTCACGGCCACGTGGAAATCCTTCTGCGGCTGCGCGACGAGTCCGGCCGGATGATTCTGCCGGACAGTTTCATTCCGGCCGCCGAGCGCTACGGAATCATGACCACGCTCGATCGCTGGGTGGTGCAGAACGTCTTCAAGATCATCGCCGACTGTCTCAATGATGATCATCGCCAAGGGCCGCTGGCGCTGTGCGCGATCAATCTGTCGGGCACCAGCATCGGCGATGATGCTTTTCTCGAATATTTGCGACAGCAGTTCCAGATCTACGCGATACCTCCTGAACTTATCTGTTTTGAAATCACCGAAACCAGTGCAATCGCCAATCTGGGCAGTGCTATCCGGTTCATCAATGAACTTAAAAGTCTGGGATGCCGTTTCTCTCTGGATGACTTCTGTGCAGGCATGTCGTCATTCGCTTATCTGAAACATTTGCCTGTGGATTTCCTGAAGATCGATGGCAGTTTCGTAAAAGACATGCTCGACGATCCGGTTAACCGGGCGATGGTCGAAGTGATCAACCATATCGGGCACGTAATGGGTAAACAGACGATCGCTGAGTTCGTCGAAAGCCCGCAGATTGAGCAGGCGTTAATGGAAATCGGTGTGGACTACGCTCAGGGGTACGTTATCGAGCGACCGCGATTATTCACCTGTGAATGTCTGCACGCACGGCCCGCGAGGCAGACGCCCATGTTGTTCAGCGCCCCCGGGACTTTTCGCTGAACCAACCGATGCAATCCACATTAGGAGCTACACGGTGATCGATATGTTCATTAGAACCGGTCCGCTGATGGATGCCAGCAGTTACCCCGCCTGGGCACAGCAATTGATCCTTGATTGCAGTGAAGCCAAGAGTCGCGTGGTAGGGCATGAACTTTATCAACGTATGCGAGATGGGCGGCTCAGTTCTAAGACCATGCGCCAATACTTGATTGGTGGATGGCCTGTAGTCGAACAGTTCGCAGTCTATATGGCCCATAACCTGACCAAGACCCGTTTTGCCCGGCATCCGGGCGAAGACATGGCGCGTCGCTGGCTGATGCGCAATATTCGGGTTGAACTCAACCATGCCGATTACTGGGTAAACTGGAGCGCGGCCCACGGGGTCACGCTGGAAGATCTGCAAGCGCAGCGCGTCCCGTCCGAGTTGCACGCATTGAATCACTGGTGCTGGCATAGTTGTTCGTCGGACTCGCTGGTCGTTGCGATCGCTGCCACCAACTATGCCATTGAAGGGGCGACCGGCGAATGGTCTGCTGTGGTCTGCTCGCAAGAGACATACGCAGATATGTTCCCGCCGGATCTGCGCAAGCGCGCCATGAAATGGCTGAAGATGCACGCCCAATACGACGATTCCCACCCTTGGGAGGCGCTGGAAATCATCTGCACCCTGGCCGGTAACAATCCCGGCGAGCAGTTGCAGGCGGACCTGAGAATGGCGGTGTGCAAAAGTTATGAGTACATGTACCTGTTCCTTGAGCGCTGTATGGCTCAGGAACGACCTCAAGAAGCAAACTCGCCCCTGCGCGATCGACGTTTCGCGATCGGCGCCTGAGCGTTTCAGCCCGCCATTTCGAGACGATTACGGCCCTGACGTTTGGCTGCATACAGGGCGCTGTCGGCGCGACGCAACAAGCTGTCGGGGGACTCTCCCGGCAGCAACGTCGAGCAGCCCAGGCTGACGGTCAACTCCACCGCACGACCCTTGACCGGATAAGTGAGTTGCAGTGCCGCGTGCCGCAGGCGTTCGCCTACCAGCGCGGCTGGCTCACGACCGGTGTTGGTCAGCACGATCAGGAATTCCTCCCCGCCAAACCTGAACACCTGATCGATGTTGCGCAGATGATCCTTGATCGCATCGGCCACCGCTCTGAGCACTTCATCACCCGTGGCGTGGCCGTGGGTGTCGTTGATTCCCTTGAAATGATCGATGTCCAGCATCAGCACCGATAAGGGTTGCTGCTGGCGCCGGGCGATCTCAACTTCACGCGTCAGCGACTGTTCCATCGCAATGCGATTGCCCGCACCGGTCAGTGGGTCGCGCAACGCGCTCAGACTGGCATTTCGGTAAAGCAGGGCGTTGCGCAGGGGGTAGAGCAGGCAGGTCAGCAGCGATTCGAGTTGCGACAGTTCATGCTCGGTGAAGCGCCTGTCGCGCTGAAACACCAGGTCCCCCAGCTGCTCGCCTTCGTGGGTCATGCAATAACTGGCGTGATGGCGCGAAGGTTCGCCGAACTCCAGCCGCAGATCCGTGCCCAGGTGCTTGTAATTGAGCGCATTGAGCGGGATCAACTGCTGAACGCTGTTGAAGAACATCGCCAGAATCTTGTCCGCTTCAAGGCTTGTCTGCAAATGCAGGCCCAGCCGGCGCTGCAACTGCTCGTAATCCAGAGGTTGTTGCGCAGGGCCGTGCGCAGGCGCAAAACCGAAGCGTTGCAGCCGGGCACTGTCGAAATCAATGGCGTTGGTTCTTGTCGGAAAACTCATGTTTTCGCTCCTGCGCCTCTCATCGGGCTTGATATCAGTAGAGCGAAACTCGTGCCAATTCGTTCGCTTGAGTGGATTTCCATGAAAATCATGGGGTTAGCGTTTATAAGGGGCAATGCAATGCACGGCAGCGCCTTGGAATTGGCTAACGTACCGCTTTACAGGCGAAGGAACTACAACCAGGCGACGGAAAACCGCCGAGGGGACGGAAGGCCGCCTGACCAATCGGTATGGGGGCAGGTTGATGTTGATTCTGGCCGCAGGCCGTGGGCGCACGCTTGCTTGCGATCTGCCGGGCACCGGTGGCAGCTTCGGTAAGCCAGGTGTATCTGACCCACCCGGGCCGCCTGATTTCGCTGCCGCTTCGCGCCAGATCGCTGGCAAGCCAAGCGCCTACGCCCTTCGGGCCGAGGCCCGAGGGCTAAACCGCCACTTACTTCATTTGCGCATCGAATGCCTGGCCGTTGATGCCCGTACTGTCCGCGCCCATCAGGTACAGGTACACCGGCATGATCTCTTCGGGCGTCGGATTGTTCAGCGGGTTTTCTGCCGGGTATGCCTGGGCGCGCATATCGGTGCGTGTGGCACCGGGGTTGATGCTGTTGGCCCGCACCGATGCCAGGCCGTCGACTTCATCAGCCAGGGTTTGCATCAATCCTTCGGTGGCGAACTTGGATACGCCGTAGGCTCCCCAGTATGCGCGACCCTTGCGGCCGACGCTGCTGGAGGTAAACACCACAGAGGCATCTGCAGACAGCTTGAGCAGCGGCAGCAAGCTGGCGGTCAACATGAACGTCGCGTTGACGTTGATGTGCATGACCCTCATGAAATGCTCGCCGGACAGTTGCTCGATCGGCGTACGCGGACCAATGATCGAGGCATTGTGCAGAAGACCGTCAAGGCGACCGAACTCGGCTTCGATCATCGCCGCCAGTTCGTCGTACTGGTGGGGCAGGGCAGTTTCCAGATTGAAGGGGATCACCACCGGCTGCGGCTGGCCGGCCGCCTCGATCTCGTCGTACAAAGCGGTAAGGCTGGATTCGGTCTTGCCCAGCAACAGGACGGTTGCGCCGTGAGCCGCATAGGCCCGGGCTGCGGCAGCGCCAATCCCGCGCCCTGCGCCGGTAACGAGAATGACCCGATCCTTGAGCAGTTCGGGGCGAGCGGAGTAGTTGAACATGGGGAGCCTCGTCAATTCTTGGTGAGTTTCGCTGTCCCGGGCCTGACGGTCTCTTGCATAAACAGCGATCACTGTAGGAGTGAGCTGCTCGCGATAGTGACTTTTCTGCACCGTCTGCGTTGCCTGACACAGCGCAATCGCGAGCAAGCTCACTCCTACAGGTCTGAGGTGACGCTCAGCAGCTGCAAAGCGCGTTGTCGAGCACCCGCCGCAACTCCAGCGGGTGGTCCACTACCACATCCGCACCCCAATGATCGGGGTTGTCGTGGGGATGAATATAGCCATAACGCACGGCTGCGGTGCGGGTACCTGCGTCGCGACCAGACTCGATGTCGCGCAGATCATCGCCGACGAACAACACACTGGCCGGGTCCAGGTCGAGCATCTTGCAGGCCAGCAGCAGCGGCTCGGGATCGGGTTTGCTTTTGGTCACGTGATCGGGGCAGATCAGCACGGCCGAGCGCTCGGCCAGGCCAAGCTGGTCCATGATGGGCTGGGCAAAGCGGACCGGTTTGTTGGTCACCACGCCCCAGATCAGCTTCGCCTGCTCGATGTCCGCCAGCAGCTGCGCCATGCCGTCGAACAGTTTGCTGTGAACGGCGCAGTCCTTCTGGTAGCGCTCCAGGAATTCCAGGCGCAATGCCTCGAACTGCGGCTCGTTCGGCGACATCGCAAATGCGGCCGAGACCATGGCCTTGGCGCCGCCGGAGATCTCATCGCGAATCAGTTTGTCAGCCACTGGCGCGAATCCGCGTTCGGCCAGCATGGCCTGGCAGATGGCGATGAAGTCCGGCGCGGTGTCGAGCAGGGTGCCGTCCATGTCGAATAGAACCGCTCTCAACCGCATGGCTCAGGCCTCCCGCAGCGTCTGGATCATGTAGTTGACGTCGACGTCGCTGGCCAGCTTGTAATGCTTGGTCAGCGGGTTGTAGGTCAGGCCGATGATGTCCTTGACCTCGAGCCCGGCGTTGCGGCTCCAGGCACCCAGTTCGGAAGGGCGAATGAATTTCTTGAAATCGTGGGTGCCACGCGGCAGCAGATTCATGATGTATTCAGCGCCGATGATGGCGAACAGGTAAGCCTTGGGGTTGCGGTTGATGGTGGAGAAAAACACCTGACCGCCCGGCTTGACCATGCGGTAGCAGGCGCGAATGACCGACGATGGATCAGGCACGTGCTCGAGCATCTCAAGGCAGGTGACCACATCGAACTGCTCGGGCATTTCTTCGGCCAGGGCTTCTGCGGTGATCTGCCGGTATTCGACGCTGACGCCCGACTCCAGCTGGTGCAACTGGGCCACGGCCAGAGGCGCCTCGCCCATGTCGATGCCGGTCACGGTCGCGCCACGCAGCGCCATGGCCTCGCTGAGGATGCCGCCGCCACAACCGACATCGAGCACCTTCTTGCCGGCCAGACTGACGCGTTCGTCGATCCAGTTCACCCGCAGCGGATTGATGTCGTGCAGCGGCTTGAACTCGCTGTTGCGGTCCCACCAGCGATGGGCCAGGGCTTCGAATTTGGCGATTTCGGCGTGGTCGACGTTGCTCATGTGTAATCCCTCTGAAACTTGAAATTCGGTGACCGGTCGCGTCAATCAGCCGCAACCGCGCTCAATGGTTCAGCCTTTGGCGGCGATCCGATTGCCCCAGGCTTTGGCGGTCCTGATCAGCGCGTCTTCATCCATGCGCGTCAGGCGCTTGTCCTCGAGCAGTTGCTTGCCCGCGACCCAGACGTGGCTGACGCAGTCGCGGCCGGTGGCATAAATAAGCTGTGAAACCGGATCGTAGATCGGCTGTTGCGCCAGGCCTGACAGGTCGAAGGCGACCATGTCGGCGGCCTTGCCCAGCTCCAGCGAGCCGGTGTGCGCTTCGATGCCCATGGCGCGCGCGCCGTTGAGTGTCGCCATACGCAGGGCTCGGTGGGCGTCCAGCGCAGTGGCGGAGCCGGCGACGGCCTTGGCCAGCAGTGCGGCGGTGCGGGTTTCGCCCAGCAGATCCAGGTCGTTGTTGCTGGCCGCGCCGTCGGTGCCCACCGCGACATTGACCCCTGCTTGCCACAGGCGTTCGACCGGGCAGAACCCGCTGGCCAGCTTCAGGTTCGACTCGGGGCAGTGAATCACGCTGGAGTTGCTTTCTACCAGCATCGCCAGGTCTTCGTCGCTGATCTGGGTCATGTGTACCGCCTGGAAGCGCGGGCCCAGCAAACCCAGGCGTTGCAGCCGGGCGAGCGGACGTTCCTGGCGCTGCTGCAGCGCTTCATGCACTTCAAAGGCGGTTTCGTGAACGTGCATGTGAATCATCGCGTCCAGCTCATCGGCGATGACCCGGATCTTTTCCAGGTTCTCATCGCTGACGGTGTAGGGCGCGTGTGGGCCCATGGCGATCCGGATGCGGTCGTGATGGGCCAGGTCGTTGAACAGTTCGACGCCGATGTGCAGCGATTCGTCGGCATTGCGGGCGCCGGGTATCGGGAAGTCCAGCACCGGCACGGTGATCTGTGCACGAATGCCACTGTTGTGTACGCGCTCGCAGGCGACCTTGGGGAAAAAGTACATGTCCGAGAAGCAGGTGATGCCGCCTTTCAACTGTTCGGCGATGGCGATATCGGTGCCATCGCGCACGAAGTCCTCATCCACCCACTTGCTTTCGGCCGGCCAGATATGGTCCTGCAGCCAGGTCATCAGTGGCAGATCGTCGGCCAGGCCGCGGAACAGGGTCATCGCCGCGTGCCCGTGGGCGTTGATCAGGCCGGGGCTCAGGAGCATGCCGGGCAGTTCACGCACTTCGCTGGCGTTCTGCCGCAGGGCTTCGGCCCTGGGACCTATATAAACGATCAGCCCGTCACGAATCCCGATACCGTGTTGCTGCAGGACGACGCCAGCGGGTTCGACCGGTACCAGCCAGTCCGGCAGGAGCAGAAGGTCGAGCGGGGCAGCGGAGTCGGGCATGGTACGGGCATCCAATGGCTTATTACGGGGACGGCGAAGTATACCCGAGCGTCTTGTCGGACGGCTCGCTATAATCGGCGGCTTTTTCAGGCGCTGGCTGTATGACTGTGGCCTGTGCAGCACCTGCAGGCGTGAGCTTGCTCGCGATTGCCGAGCGTCGACCCGGGCAAAGGGGTCAACGCTCTGCACTGCGAAGGTCATCAAAATTTCATCATGTGGGGTGTGCAATGCGCGATCGATTACTGGCTGCGGAGAAGGTGAAGGCCATCGATTGGCGGGATGGCACGCTGTATCTGCTCGATCAACGAATCCTGCCGTTCGAGGAAACCTGGCATCCCTACGACAGCGCGGCCGGCGTGGCAGAGGCAATTCGCACCATGGTCGTGCGCGGTGCGCCAGCGATCGGCATCAGCGCGGCCTACGGCATTGTCCTGGCAGTGATCGACCGCCTGGCCGAGGGCGGCGACTGGCAGATGGCGCTGGAGGAGGATTTCGAGCTGCTGGGCAACTCCAGGCCGACAGCGGTCAATCTGTTCTGGGCGCTGAACCGCATGCGTGAGCGTCTGTACAAGCTCAAGGATCATGAAGATCCGCGCAAGGTCATGGAAGCCGAGGCCGTGGCGATCCACCTCAGTGATCGCGAAGCCAACCTGACCATGGCGCAGCTGGGTGCCGAACTGATCCGCAAGCATCAGGGCAACCTGCAGACAGTCTTGACCCATTGCAACACCGGCGCGCTGGCCACGGGCGGTTTCGGTACCGCGCTGGGAGTGATTCGCGCGGCGCACCTTGAAGGCATGATCGAGCGCGTCTACGCCGACGAGACCCGCCCTTGGCTGCAGGGCTCGCGGCTCACCGCATGGGAGCTGGTCAATGAAGGCATTCCGGTGACCCTCAATGCGGACTCCGCCGCCGCGCACCTGATGAAAACCAAGGGCATCA
The DNA here is from genome assembly GCF_044900785.1 of Pseudomonas sp. NPDC087358. Taxonomy (NCBI): domain Bacteria; kingdom Pseudomonadati; phylum Pseudomonadota; class Gammaproteobacteria; order Pseudomonadales; family Pseudomonadaceae; genus Pseudomonas; species Pseudomonas sp. NPDC087358. The sequence continues at coordinate 10,531 of NZ_JBJDOA010000019.1, read as the reverse complement.
CCTGGGTCATCGTCGGTGCCGACCGCATCACCGCCAACGGCGATGTCGCCAACAAGATCGGCACCTATCAACTGGCGGTCGCAGCCATGCACCATGGCGTGCGTTTCATGGTGGTGGCGCCAAGCTCGACCATCGACATGAACCTGGCCAGTGGCGACGACATCCCCATCGAAGAGCGCGATGGCAAGGAACTGCTGGAGGTGGGTGGCCAGAGGGTGGGGGCCGAAGTCGACGCCTTCAATCCGGTTTTCGACGTGACGCCAGCTGACCTCATCGATGCGATCGTGACCGAGAAGGGCATCGTCGAGCGTCCCGATACGGCGAAAATGGCCCAGCTGATGTGCCGTAAGCGCCTGCATTGATCCCGGCGTTGTCACGTATACCGTCTGTCCGGGGAGGCGCTACAGGCCCTGTAAGCGCTTCTCAGGGGCCTACTGACGAAATGGCTCATTTTCAGCGCCTTCAAAGGCTTCGTGCCTGACGGCGATTGTGGTAACATCCGGCGGTTTCCAAGAGGGCGCATTGCGGCCCTCTTTACTGCGCAAATCCATGCCTTAACTCGCTGATTTGTCGTAAGTCGTTGCCAGGCAATTGCCGGCGGCGGCGAGCTTCGTTCATCCCGGATGGATGTACGAGGTTTCACCAGAAAAAGGAATCAGGCTTCTCATGGGCGAACTGGCCAAAGAAATCCTCCCGGTCAATATCGAAGACGAGCTGAAGCAGTCCTACCTCGACTACGCGATGAGCGTCATCGTCGGACGAGCTCTGCCCGATGCGCGCGACGGCTTGAAGCCCGTGCACCGGCGTGTACTGTTTGCGATGAGCGAACTGGGTAACGACTGGAACAAGCCGTACAAGAAATCCGCTCGTGTGGTCGGTGACGTCATCGGTAAGTACCACCCGCATGGCGACACAGCTGTCTACGACACCATCGTGCGTATGGCTCAACCCTTTTCCCTGCGCTACCTGCTGGTAGACGGCCAGGGCAACTTCGGTTCGGTGGACGGCGACAACGCCGCGGCCATGCGATACACCGAAGTGCGCATGACCAAGCTGGCCCACGAGCTGCTGGCGGACCTGCACAAGGAAACCGTCGACTGGGTGCCCAACTATGATGGCACCGAGCAGATCCCGGCGGTCATGCCGACCCGTATTCCCAACCTGCTGGTCAACGGTTCCAGCGGTATTGCCGTGGGCATGGCGACCAACATTCCGCCGCACAACCTCGGTGAAGTCATCGACGGTTGCCTGGCGCTGATCGACAACGGCGACCTGACCGTCGACGAGTTGATGCAGTACATCCCCGGTCCTGACTTCCCGACCGCAGCCATCATCAATGGCCGCGCCGGCATCGTCGAAGCCTACAAAACCGGTCGCGGGCGCATTTACATGCGCGCCCGTTCGATGGTCGAAGACATCGACAAGGTCGGTGGCCGTCAGCAGATCGTCATCACCGAGCTGCCGTACCAGCTGAACAAGGCGCGTCTGATCGAGAAGATCGCCGAGCTGGTCAAGGAGAAGAAACTCGAAGGCATCACCGAGCTGCGCGACGAGTCCGACAAGGACGGCATGCGCGTGGTCATCGAGCTGCGCCGCGGCGAAGTGCCTGAGGTCATCCTCAACAATCTCTACGCCCAGACCCAGCTGCAAAGCGTTTTCGGCATCAACATCGTTGCGCTGATCGACGGCCGCCCACGGATCCTCAACCTCAAGGATCTGCTGGAAGCTTTCATTCGTCACCGTCGCGAAGTCGTCACCCGCCGTACTGTCTTCGAACTGCGCAAGGCGCGTGAGCGTGGGCATATTCTCGAAGGTCAAGCGGTTGCCTTGTCGAACATCGACCCGGTCATCGCCCTGATCAAGGCATCGCCGACCCCGGCCGAAGCCAAGGAAGGCCTGATCAACACGCCGTGGGAATCGAGCGCCGTGGTCGAGATGGTCGAGCGCGCAGGCGCCGAGTCGTCCCGTCCGGAGAACCTCGATGCGCGATACGGCCTGCGTGATGGCAAGTATTTCCTGTCGCCGGAACAGGCCCAGGCCATTCTGGAACTGCGTCTGCATCGCCTGACCGGTCTGGAGCACGAAAAGCTGCTGACCGAGTATCAGGAAATCCTGACTCAGATCGGCGAGCTGATCCGCATCCTCAACAGCTCCGTGCGCCTGATGGAAGTCATCCGCGAAGAGCTGGAGCTGATCCGCGCCGAATACGGCGACGTGCGCCGCACCGAGATCCTCGATGCGCGCCTGGATCTGACCCTGGGCGACATGATCCCGGAAGAAGAGCGCGTGGTGACCATCTCCCACGGCGGTTATGCCAAGACTCAACCGCTGGCCGTGTATCAGGCTCAGCGTCGCGGCGGCAAAGGCAAGTCGGCCACCGGCGTCAAGGATGAGGACTACATCGCTCACCTGCTGGTCGCCAACAGCCACACCACGCTGCTGATGTTCTCCAGCAAGGGCAAGGTGTACTGGCTCAAGACCTACGAGATCCCGGAAGCGTCCCGCGCTGCCCGTGGTCGTCCGTTGGTCAACCTGTTGCCGTTGAGCGAGGGTGAATACATCACCACCATGCTGCCGGTCGATCTGGAAGCCATGCGCAAGCAGGCGGACGAAGAAGAGGCCGAAGGCATCGAGTCAGATATCGAAGACCTCGAAAACGCCAACGAAACCGAAGAAGAGCGCAAGGCGCGGATCAAGGCTGCAGACAAGAAGAAGGCGCCGTTCATCTTCATGTCCACTGCCAACGGTACGGTCAAGAAGACGCCTCTGGTGGCCTTCAGCCGTCAGCGCAGCGTCGGTCTGATCGCACTGGAACTGGACGAAGGCGACATCCTGATCTCCGCAGCCGTTACCGATGGCGAACAGGAAATCATGCTGTTCTCCGACGGTGGCAAGGTCACCCGGTTCAAGGAGTCCGAAGTTCGTGCCATGGGCCGTACCGCCCGTGGTGTGCGTGGCATGCGTCTGCCAGAAGGGCAGAAGCTGATCTCCATGCTGATTCCGGAAGAAGGCAGCCAGATTCTCACCGCGTCTGAACGTGGCTATGGCAAGCGCACCGCAATCACCGAGTTCCCTGAATACAAGCGTGGCGGTCAGGGCGTTATCGCCATGGTCAGCAACGAGCGTAACGGCCGTCTGGTCGGCGCGGTTCAGGTGCAGGATGGCGAAGAGATCATGCTCATCTCCGACCAGGGCACACTGGTGCGCACCCGCGTCGGTGAAGTCTCAAGTCTTGGCCGCAACACTCAGGGTGTGACCCTGATCAAGCTGGCCAAGGACGAGAAACTGGTCGGCCTGGAGCGTGTTCAAGAGCCGTCTGAAGTCGAAGGCGACGAGCTTGAAGGCGAAGAGTTCGAGGGTCAGGCGCTGGAAGGCGAGGTTGCACATCTCTCCGACTCCGACGAATCGACCGGTGATCTGCAAGCTGACGCAGCGTCCGACGAAGAAGAACCGCAGGACTGACAGACGTTGTAGCAGGGGCCTGCCTGGGCCCCTTTTGGCCCTGGCCAAATTCGTAGCAGTCCGGCTTGCCGGCGGTTGGATCGCCTTCCCATGGCAAGCAGGACTGCCGTAGCGTTATCGAATTCAACACGTGACATGACGAGAGTGGATATGAGCAAGCGAGCCTTTAACTTCTGCGCGGGTCCTGCTGCGCTTCCTGAAGCTGTTCTGCTGCGCGCCCAGGCAGAGCTCCTGGACTGGCATGGCAAAGGCCTGTCCGTCATGGAAATGAGCCATCGCAGCGATGACTACACCGCTGTCGCCGAAAAGGCCGAGCAGGATCTGCGCGAGCTGCTGTCCGTCCCCTCCAACTACAAAATCCTGTTCCTGCAGGGTGGCGCGAGCCAGCAATTCGCTGAGATTCCGCTGAACCTGCTGCCGGAAAACGGCACTGCCGACTACATCGAGACCGGTATCTGGTCGAAGAAGGCCATCGAGGAAGCGCGCCGCTTCGGTAACGTCAATATTGCCGCCAGCGCCAAGCCTTTCGATTACCTGGCTATTCCCGGTCAGAACGAATGGAACCTGAGCAGCAACGCTGCCTACGTCCACTACGCGTCCAACGAGACCATCGGTGGTCTGCAGTTCGACTGGGTGCCCCAGACCGGCGACGTGCCGCTGGTGGTCGATATGTCCTCCGACATCCTTTCGCGCCCGATCGATGTCTCGCAGTTCGGCCTGATCTACGCCGGCGCGCAGAAAAACATCGGCCCGAGTGGCCTGGTGGTGGTGATCGTTCGCGAAGACCTGCTCGGTCGTGCGCGCAGCAGCTGCCCGACCATGCTCGACTACAAGGTGTCCGCCGACAACGGCTCGATGTACAACACTCCGGCCACGTATTCCTGGTACCTCTCGGGGCTGGTCTTCGAGTGGCTCAAGGAGCAGGGTGGGGTGGAGGAAATGGAGCGGCGCAACCGCGCCAAGAAGGACCGCCTGTACGGCTTCATCGACAAGAGCGCCTTCTACAGCAATCCGATCAGCCACAATGCCCGTTCGTGGATGAACGTGCCGTTCCGTCTGGCTGACGAGCGACTGGACAAGGCGTTCCTGGCCGGTGCCGATGCGCGTGACCTGCTCAACCTCAAGGGCCACCGGTCGGTCGGCGGCATGCGTGCCTCGATCTACAATGCGCTGGGCCTGGATGCGGTCGAAGCGCTGGTGGCCTACATGGCCGAATTCGAGAAGGAACACGGCTAATGTCTGAACAAGAGCTCAAGGCGCTGCGGGTTCGCATCGACAGCCTGGACGAAAGGGTCCTGGAGTTGATCAGCGAGCGGGCACGCTGCGCGCAGGAAGTGGCGCGGGTGAAGATGGCCAGTCTGGCCGAGGGTGAAGAACCGGTGTTCTATCGCCCGGAGCGTGAGGCTGCCGTGCTCAAGCGCGTCATGGAGCGCAATCGTGGCCCGCTGAGCAACGAAGAGATGGCGCGGCTGTTTCGCGAAATCATGTCCTCGTGTCTGGCCTTGGAGCAGCCGCTCAAGGTCGCCTATCTCGGCCCTGAAGGCACCTTTACCCAAGCAGCGGCGCTGAAACACTTCGGACACGCGGTGATCAGCAAGCCGATGGCGGCGATCGACGAGGTGTTTCGCGAAGTGGCCGCCGGTGCGGTCAATTTTGGCGTGGTTCCGGTGGAAAACTCCACCGAAGGCGCGGTCAATCACACGCTGGACAGCTTCCTCGAACACGACATGGTCATCTGCGGGGAGGTGGAATTGCGCATTCACCACCATCTGCTGGTGGGCGAAAATACCAAGACCGACAGCATCAGCCGTATCTACTCCCACGCGCAGTCGCTGGCGCAGTGCCGCAAATGGCTGGATGCGCACTATCCGAACGTCGAGCGTGTGGCCGTCGCCAGCAACGCCGAGGCCGCCAAGCGGGTCAAGGGTGAGTGGAACTCCGCGGCGATCGCCGGTGACATGGCCGCGGGCCTGTATGGCCTGACGCGCATTGCCGAGAAGATCGAAGACCGTCCGGACAACTCGACGCGCTTCTTGATGATCGGCAGCCAGGAAGTGCCGCCGACCGGTGACGACAAGACCTCGATCATCGTATCGATGAGCAACAAACCTGGCGCATTGCATGAGCTGCTGGTGCCTTTCCACGAGAATGGCATCGACCTGACTCGAATCGAGACGCGGCCTTCACGCAGCGGTAAATGGACCTACGTGTTCTTTATCGACTTCGTCGGTCACCACCGCGACCCGCTGATCAAGGCAGTGCTGGAGCGGATCAGTCAGGAAGCCGTAGCACTCAAGGTGCTGGGTTCCTACCCGAAGGCGGTTCTCTGATTCGATACTGATCGAGCAATAGCCCTGTAGCGGTGCGGTTTACCGGCGGTGACGGACGCAAGATCGCTACCGCCGTCGAGCCGGACTGCTACAGGGCTCAGTCTGCATTCCGGCAGGTCATGCACCGCGCAACCTGCGCGATTGTTGTTTTATAAGAGGTAAAGCGGTACATGAGCGGCGACTTCCTCGCGCTGGCACAGGCCGGCGTGCAAAAACTATCGCCTTACGTTCCCGGCAAGCCGGTGGACGAGCTGGCGCGTGAACTGGGTATCGATCCGGCTCACATCATCAAGCTGGCCAGCAACGAAAATCCGATGGGCGCAAGTCCCAAGGCGTTGCAGGCGATCGGCGATGCCCTGGCCGAGCTGACGCGTTACCCCGACGGCAACGGTTTCGAACTCAAGCAACGTCTGTCGGCGCGCTGTGGCGTCAACGCCAACCAGGTGACGTTGGGCAATGGCTCCAATGACATTCTTGAAATCGTTGCCCGTGCCTATCTGGGCCCGGGGCTCAATGCCGTTTTCAGCGAGCACGCATTCGCCATCTATCCCATTGTGACTCAGGCCGTGGGTGCCAGCGCGCGCGTGGCGAAAGCCAGAGACTGGGGGCACGACTTGCCTGCCATGTTGGCCGCCATCGACAATCAGACCCGGGTGGTCTTCATTGCCAATCCGAACAACCCGACCGGTACCTGGTTCGGGCCGGACGCGCTGGCCGACTTCCTGGCCAAGGTGCCGGAAAAGGTTCTCGTGGTGCTGGATGAGGCCTACATCGAATACGCCGAAGGTGCCGAGTTGCCTGATGGGCTGAACTTCCTCGCGGATTATCCGAATCTGCTGGTGTCGCGGACGTTTTCCAAGGCTTACGGCCTCGCCTCGTTGCGGGTCGGCTACGCGCTGTCCTCGCCTGTGGTGGCCGACGTGCTCAACCGCGTGCGTCAACCATTCAACGTCAACAGCCTTGCGCTGGCTGCGGCCTGTGCAGCGCTGGACGATGTCGCCTATGTCGCCCAAAGCCGCCGACTGAACGAGGCCGGTATGCAGCAAATGGAAGCGGGCCTGCGTCAGTTGGGGCTGCGCTGGATTGCTTCCAGGGCCAACTTCATTGCCGTCGATCTTGAGCGTGAAGCAGCGTCGATCTATGAGGGTCTGCTGCGAGAAGGCGTCATTGTTCGCCCGGTCGGGGGTTACGGCATGCCGAACCACCTGCGAGTGAGCATTGGCTTGCCCGCTGAAAACAGTCGTTTCCTCGAGGCACTGAGCAAGGTTCTGGCGCGTGATTGATGTTCTCCCGATGCGAGCGGCGGTGCCTGTGATCGGTCGCCTGGTGGTGATCGGTCTCGGCCTGATCGGAGGTTCATTCGCCAAGGGTTTGAAGGAAAGTGGCCTGTGCCGCGAGGTGGTCGGTGTCGATCTCGACCCGCAGTCGCGCCAGCTGGCCGTCGAACTTGGGGTCGTCGATCGCTGTGAAGAAGACCTGGCTGCGGCCTGTGTCGGCGCCGACGTCATCCAGCTGGCCGTTCCGATCCTGGCGATGGAAAAGCTGCTGGGCGTGCTGGCAAAGCTGGACCTGGGGGCCGCCGTGCTGACGGACGTCGGCAGCGCCAAGGGCAATGTCGTGCGCGCGGCACGTGAGGTGTTCGGCGTCATGCCGGCGCGCTTCGTGCCGGGCCACCCGATCGCCGGCTCCGAGCAGAGCGGGGTAGAGGCATCCAACGCGCAACTGTTCCGCCGTCACAAGGTGATCCTCACGCCGTTGCCGGAGACCGACCCTGCTGCGTTGGCGCTGGTCGATCGCATGTGGTCGCAACTGGGCGCCGATGTCGAGCATATGCAGGTCGAGCGCCATGACGAGGTGCTGGCGGCGACCAGCCATTTGCCGCACTTGCTGGCATTCGGTCTGGTGGATTCGTTGGCCAAGCGCAACGAAAACCTGGATATCTTCCGTTACGCCGCTGGGGGTTTCCGCGACTTCACCCGGATCGCCGGCAGTGATCCGGTCATGTGGCATGACATCTTCCTGGCCAACCGCGAAGCGGTATTGCGCACCCTGGACACCTTTCGCAGCGATCTCGATACGTTGCGCGATGCCGTGGACGCCGGTGACGGCCATCAGCTGCTCGGCGTGTTTACCCGCGCCCGGGTCGCGCGCGAGCATTTCGGCAAGATCCTCGCCCGCCGCGCTTACGTTGAAGCAGCAGCTGCTCAAGAGTTGGCATTCCTGGCCGAGCCGGGCGGCAGTGTCTGTGGCCGAATTCGTGTGCCAGGGGATAAATCGATTTCCCATCGTTCGATCATGCTCGGTTCGCTGGCCGAGGGCACGACGCAGGTCGAAGGCTTTCTGGAAGGCGAAGACGCTCTCGCGACGTTGCAGGCGTTTCGCGACATGGGGGTGGTCATTGAAGGCCCGCACCATGGCCGCTTGACCATTCACGGTGTCGGCTTGCACGGGCTCAAGCCTGCTCCCGGGCCGATCTACCTGGGCAATTCGGGCACATCGATGCGCCTGCTTTGCGGATTGCTGGCCGCTCAACGCTTCGACAGCGTGCTGACCGGCGATGCCTCCTTGTCCAAGCGCCCGATGGATCGTGTGGCCGGGCCTCTGCGACAGATGGGCGCGGTCATCGAGACTGCCGCAGACGGGCGACCGCCATTGACCATACGTGGCGGCCAGGTTCTCAAGGGCATCAGCTACGTCATGCCGATGGCCAGCGCGCAGGTCAAATCCTGTCTGCTGCTGGCCGGGCTGTACGCCGAGGGGACGACGACCGTCACCGAACCTGCACCAACCCGCGATCATACCGAGCGCATGCTGCGTGGATTCGGCTATCCGGTGGCGGGCAATGGCGCGACGGCCACGGTCAGGGCGGGGGGGCAACTGGCGGCAACCCGCATCGAAGTCCCCGCCGACATTTCCTCGGCCGCCTTCTTTCTGGTCGCAGCCTCCATCGCGCCGGGTTCGCAATTGCTGCTCGAGCACGTCGGCGTCAATCCGACTCGCACCGGGGTGATCGACATCTTGCGCCTCATGGGGGCGGACATTGCTGTCCAGAACCTGCGTGAGGCGGGCGGCGAGCCGGTGGCCGATCTGCGGGTGCGTCACGCCAGGCTCAAGGGCGTCGAGATTCCCCAGGCGCTGGTTTCGCTGGCCATCGACGAGTTCCCGGTGCTGTTCGTCGCGGCGGCCTGCGCCGAGGGCCGGACGGTGCTGCGCGGTGCGCAGGAGTTGCGAGTCAAGGAATCGGACCGTATCCAGGCCATGGCCGATGGTCTGACTACGCTGGGCATAAAGGTTGAACCGACCGCCGATGGCCTCATTATTGAAGGTGGAAGCATCGGTGGCGGTGAAGTCGACGGGCATGGTGATCACCGTATCGCCATGGCGTTCAGTATCGCGTCGTTGCGCGCAGCCGGTCCGATCCGTATTCGCGACTGCGCCAACGTGGCGACTTCTTTTCCCAATTTCCTGGCGCTGTGTGGCCAGGTGGGTATTCGTGTAGCGCAAGAGGGGCAATCGTGAAAGCTCAAGCTCCGGTCATTACGATCGATGGACCTAGCGGTTCCGGAAAGGGAACGGTCGCAGGCCAACTGGCCAAGCGTCTGGGGTGGTGCCTGCTGGACTCCGGCGCGCTGTATCGTCTGCTGGCATTCGCCGCCCGCAACCACGGTGTGGACCTGACCAATGAAGAGGCACTGAAGCTTTTGGCGGCGCATCTGGATGTGCAGTTCGAGGCGGCAACCGACGACCATGGTCAGCGCATCATTCTCGAAGGTGAAGATGTCACCCTGGCGATCCGCAACGAGCAGATCGGCAGTGGCGCTTCGCAGGTCGCATCGCTGCCGGCAGTGCGCGAGGCGTTGCTGCAGCGCCAGCGTGCGTTTCAGGAGTTTCCCGGGCTGATTGCAGATGGTCGCGACATGGGAACAGTGGTGTTTCCATCGGCGCCGCTGAAGGTTTTTCTGACGGCCAGCGCCGAGGAGCGTGCCCGACGTCGATATTTGCAGTTGAAGGCCAAGGGGGACGATGTTAGTCTGTCGAGTCTGCTAGATGAGATACGTGTCCGCGACGAGCGCGACACCCAGCGAGCGGTAGCCCCGCTCAAACCGGCGCATGACGCCATTCAGCTGGATTCCACCGAATTGTCCATCGAGCAGGTGCTTGAACGCATCCTGAGTGAAGTCGCGCTTCGCGATCTCGCTGGATGACCAGGAAGCCATGTGGGAGACCAGTCATAGTCCCGCAGGCTTCCTTTCATATGAACGAAACCCACGTTGTCTGGAGCGTGGCAGATGGGCGTATTCTTCGCCCTTATCAACAGGAATTAAAATGAGCGAAAGCTTTGCTGAACTTTTCGAAGAAAGCCTAAAGACCCTCAACCTGCAGGCCGGTTCGATCATCACCGCTATCATCGTCGATATCGATTATCAGGCTGGTTGGGTCACCGTTCACGCTGGCTTGAAGTCTGAAGGCCTCATCCCGCTGGAGCAGTTCCACAACGACGCCGGCGAGCTGACCATCAACATCGGCGACGAAGTTCACGTTGCGCTGGACGCGGTCGAAGACGGCTTTGGCGAAACCAAACTGTCCCGCGAAAAAGCCAAGCGTGCCGAGTGCTGGATCGTTCTGGAAGCGGCTTTCGCAGCTGAAGAAGTGGTCAAGGGCGTTATCAACGGTAAGGTTAAAGGCGGCTTCACTGTCGACGTTAACGGCATCCGTGCGTTCCTGCCAGGTTCTCTGGT
>NZ_JBJDOA010000018.1:106010-122197 GCF_044900785.1 Pseudomonas sp. NPDC087358 | reverse complement strand
AAGGAATACCAGATCCTGCGTAACGCCTCTCTGGCGGTGCTGCGCGAGATCGGCGTCGAGACCGGTGGTTCCAACGTGCAGTTCGGTATCTGCCCGGACACCGGTCGCATGGTCGTGATCGAGATGAACCCGCGCGTATCGCGTTCCTCGGCGCTGGCTTCCAAGGCTACCGGCTTTCCGATCGCCAAGGTCGCTGCCAAGCTGGCCGTCGGTTACACCCTCGACGAGCTGCAAAACGATATCACTGGCGGCAAGACCCCGGCGTCCTTCGAGCCGTCGATCGACTACGTCGTGACCAAGCTGCCGCGGTTTGCCTTCGAGAAATTCGCCAAGGCTGACGCGCGTCTGACCACTCAGATGAAGTCTGTCGGTGAAGTCATGGCGATCGGCCGGACGTTCCAGGAATCCCTGCAGAAAGCCCTGCGCGGCCTGGAAGTAGGCGTAAGCGGTCTTGATCCGAAGCTGGATCTGAGCAACCCGGAAAGCATGAGCATCCTCAAGCGTGAGCTGACCGTGCCGGGTGCCGAGCGCATCTGGTATGTGGCCGACGCTTTCCGCGCAGGCATGACCGTCGAGCAGATCTTCGGCATGAACATGATCGACCCTTGGTTCCTGGTGCAGATCGAAGATCTGATCAAGGAAGAAGAAAAGGTCAAGACCATGGGCATGTCGGCCATTGATCGTGACGTGATGTTCCGTCTCAAGCGCAAGGGCTTCTCCGATATTCGCCTGGCCAAGCTGCTGGGCGTTACCGAGAAAAGCGTGCGCACGCACCGTCACAAGCTCGACGTGCTGCCGGTCTACAAGCGCGTCGACACCTGTGCCGCCGAGTTCGCCACCGACACTGCTTACATGTACTCCACGTACGAAGAAGAGTGCGAGGCCAACCCTTCGACCCGCGACAAGATCATGATCCTGGGTGGCGGTCCCAACCGTATCGGCCAGGGTATCGAGTTCGACTACTGCTGCGTGCACGCGGCACTGGCGCTGCGCGAAGACGGGTACGAGACCATCATGGTCAACTGCAACCCGGAAACCGTATCGACTGACTACGACACCTCCGATCGTCTGTACTTCGAGCCAGTGACCCTGGAAGACGTGCTGGAAATCGTTCGCGTCGAGAAGCCAAAGGGCGTGATCGTGCAGTACGGCGGCCAGACCCCGTTGAAACTGGCGCGCGCCCTTGAAGCCGCCGGCGTGCCGATCATCGGCACCAGCCCGGACGCCATCGACCGTGCCGAAGACCGTGAGCGCTTCCAGCAGATGGTCGAGCGTCTGAACCTGCGTCAGCCGCCGAACGCCACCGTGCGCAGTGAAGACGAAGCGATTCGTGCCGCTGCCAAGATCGGCTACCCGCTGGTGGTCCGTCCGTCCTATGTACTGGGCGGTCGTGCGATGGAAATCGTCTACGAGGAAGAAGAGCTCAAGCGCTACCTGCGCGAAGCGGTTCAAGTGTCCAACGACAGCCCGGTGCTGCTGGATCACTTCCTCAACTGCGCCATTGAAATGGACGTGGATGCCGTCTGCGACGGTACTGATGTGGTGATTGGCGCGATCATGCAGCACATCGAACAGGCTGGCGTTCACTCCGGTGACTCTGCATGTTCGTTGCCGCCGTATTCGCTGCCAGCGCACATCCAGGACGAGATGCGCGAGCAGGTCAAGAAGATGGCCCTGGAGTTGGGCGTTGTCGGTCTGATGAACGTCCAGCTGGCGCTTCAGGGCGAAGATATCTACGTCATCGAAGTGAATCCGCGTGCATCGCGTACCGTACCGTTCGTCTCCAAGTGCATCGGTGTTTCCCTGGCGATGATCGCAGCTCGCGTCATGGCCGGTAAAACCCTGAAAGAGCTGGGCTTCACCAAGGAAATCATCCCTAACTTCTACAGTGTGAAAGAGGCGGTGTTCCCGTTCGCCAAGTTCCCTGGTGTTGACCCGATCCTCGGGCCAGAGATGAAGTCGACCGGTGAAGTGATGGGCGTTGGCGATACCTTCGGTGAAGCATTCGCCAAGGCCCAGATGGGCGCCAGCGAAGTGCTGCCAACCGGCGGTACCGCGTTCATCAGCGTGCGCGACGACGACAAGCCACTGGTGGCCGGCGTTGCCCGCAGCCTGATCGAGCTGGGCTTCGAAGTGGTCGCCACTGCCGGTACCGCTCGGGTGATCGAAGCCGCGGGCCTCAAGGTTCGTCGCGTCAACAAGGTGACCGAGGGTCGTCCTCATGTGGTCGACATGATCAAGAATGACGAAGTCACGCTGATCATCAACACCACCGAAGGTCGCCAGTCGATCGCCGATTCCTACTCCATTCGTCGCAATGCCTTGCAGCACAAGATCTACTGCACCACTACCATTGCTGCAGGCGAGGCTATCTGTGAAGCGCTGAAGTTCGGTCCTGAAAAGACCGTACGCCGCTTGCAGGATCTACATGCAGGATTGAAAGCATGATCAAGTACCCAATGACCGTCCAGGGCGCCAAAGCCCTGGAAGAGGAACACGCTCATCTGACCAAGGTCGTCCGTCCAAAGCTCAGCCAGGACATTGGCACGGCCCGCGAGTTGGGTGACTTGAAGGAAAACGCCGAGTACCACGCTGCCCGTGAGCAGCAGGGTATGGTCGAGGCGCGGATTCGCGACATCGAAGGCCGCATCCAGAATCAGGTCATCATCGACGTCACGAGCATCGCTCACACCGGCAAGGTGATCTTCGGCACCACCGTTGAAATCGCCAACGTCGAGACCGATGATCGCGTGACCTACCATATCGTCGGAGAGGATGAAGCTGACTTCAAACTCGGCAAGATATCGGTGGGCTCGCCATTGGCGCGCGCGTTGATTGGCAAGGAAGAAGGCGATGTGGTTGCGGTGAAGACGCCGAGCGGCGTAGTCGAGTACGAGATCGTTGAGGTCAAACACGTCTGATTGGGGGCGGATGCCATCCTGGTGGATGGCTTCGCTGGCAGGCGGGAGAAGGCAGATTTCTTCAAAGGCTTGCGCTGATCTCTATCCCGGGTTCTGGCTACGGCCAGGGCGCTGTTTTGCAGCCCCTGGCTGTGCACGCTTATTTGTAGCGGTGAATGTTGGACAGTTGTTTGTTAGGCTGCGGGTTCTTGCGATAGATCAGCGCCATCTTGCCGATGGTCTGTACCAGTTCCGCGCGACCTTTCTTGCACAGTTCTTCGATCACGGCGCGACGATCGTCGCGGTCTTCCAGTTTGATCTGAACCTTGATCAGTTCATGATCGACCAAAGCGCGGTCCAGCTCGGCCAGCACGCCTTCGCTCAGACCGTTGCCGGCAACCATCAGGACCGGTTTCAGGTCATGGCCAATGGATTTGTACTGTTTCTTCTGCTCGTTAGTGAGCGGCATAATCTGACCCTTTTCGTCTGATTCTGTAAAATTGGCGGCCATTTTACCCGAGGGCCGATGGCTCCGCCCAGTTAATCACGACGCATATCATCGAGGTGCCCCGTGGCGCAGCGTTCCAAGAGCAGCCATAACTGGCTGAGAGAACATTTCGACGACAAGTACGTCAAAATGGCACAGAAGGACGGCTACCGTTCCCGTGCCAGCTATAAACTTCTCGAGATTCAAGAGAAGGACAAAATCATCCGTCCCGGCATGACCGTCATCGACCTCGGCGCGGCGCCGGGCGGCTGGTCGCAGGTGACCAGTCGTCTGATTGGTGGTCAAGGTCGCCTGATCGCTTCCGACATCCTGGAAATGGACAGCATCCCTGATGTGACCTTCATTCAGGGGGATTTCACCGAAGATGCAGTGCTCGCGCAAATCCTCGAGGCGGTCGGTAATACGCAGGTAGACCTTGTGATTTCCGATATGGCCCCCAATATGAGTGGATTGAGCGCTGTGGATATGCCACGCGCCATGTTCCTCTGCGAGTTGGCGCTCGACCTTGCAGGCCGGGTTCTGCGTCCAGGTGGAGATTTTCTGATCAAGGTCTTCCAGGGTGAAGGCTTCGATGTGTACCACAAGGACATTCGCAAGCTGTTCGACAAGGTGCAGATGCGCAAGCCGCTGTCCTCGCGTGATCGTTCCAGAGAGCAGTATCTGCTGGGTCGTGGGTTCCGCGGGATTGAGGGTTCGGCGAGCGAAGAGCGTGGTTGAAGCCTGCCGATAGCTTTTTTTAAATGGCTTTATTCATGAAGCGTAACGAACATCTTGTAGTCAAAGTTTCACAAAGGGTTACAGACGCCGCCTGCCACACCTGCAGGATCTGTAGTAAGTTAGGCCGGTGAATATCATGCGAGGCACGCTCCAGCGTGGAGCTTGCTTCAGAGGGTAGCTAATTGAACGATATGGCAAAGAATTTGATCCTGTGGTTGATCATCGCTGCGGTCCTGGTGACCGTGATGAACAACTTCTCCAGCCCGAACGAGCCGCAGACCCTCAACTACTCTGAGTTCATCCAGCAGGTGAAGGATGGCAAGGTCGAGAAAGTTGCCGTGGACGGTTACGTCATCACGGGCAAACGCAGCGACGGCGACACCTTCAAGACCATTCGTCCAGCGATCCAGGACAACGGCCTGATCGGTGATCTGGTCGACAACAATGTCGTGATCGAAGGCAAGCAGCCTGAGCAGCAGAGCATCTGGACTCAGTTGCTGGTCGCCAGCTTCCCGATCCTCGTCATCATCGCGGTCTTCATGTTCTTCATGCGCCAGATGCAAGGTGGTGCAGGGGGCAAGGGCGGGCCGATGAGTTTCGGCAAGAGCAAGGCACGCCTGCTCTCCGAGGATCAGGTCAAAACCACGTTGGCGGACGTCGCCGGTTGCGACGAAGCCAAGGAAGAAGTCGGCGAGCTCGTTGAGTTTCTGCGAGATCCGGGCAAGTTCCAGCGCCTGGGTGGCCGTATTCCCCGTGGC
Organism: Pseudomonas sp. NPDC087358; assembly: GCF_044900785.1. NCBI lineage: Bacteria > Pseudomonadati > Pseudomonadota > Gammaproteobacteria > Pseudomonadales > Pseudomonadaceae > Pseudomonas > Pseudomonas sp. NPDC087358. Next base: position 117,314 of record NZ_JBJDOA010000018.1, on the reverse strand, counting down.
GTGCTGATGGTAGGCCCTCCGGGCACCGGCAAGACCTTGATCGCCAAGGCCATCGCAGGCGAAGCCAAGGTTCCGTTCTTCACAATTTCCGGCTCCGACTTTGTCGAAATGTTCGTCGGTGTCGGTGCAAGCCGCGTCCGGGACATGTTCGAGCAAGCCAAGAAGCATGCGCCGTGCATCATCTTCATCGACGAAATCGATGCCGTAGGTCGCCATCGTGGCGCTGGCATGGGTGGCGGTCATGATGAGCGCGAGCAAACTCTCAACCAGTTGCTGGTGGAGATGGACGGTTTCGAAATGAATGACGGCATCATCGTCATCGCTGCGACCAACCGTCCGGATGTGCTCGACCCTGCGCTGCTGCGCCCGGGCCGTTTCGACCGTCAGGTGGTCGTTGGTCTGCCGGACATTCGTGGTCGCGAACAGATCCTCAAGGTTCACATGCGCAAAGTGCCTATGGGTGACGACGTCAATCCGGCGGTCATTGCCCGTGGTACTCCGGGTTTCTCCGGTGCTGACCTTGCTAACCTGGTCAACGAGGCGTCGCTGTTCGCCGCTCGTACCGGCAAGCGCATCGTCGAAATGAAAGAATTCGAGCTGGCCAAGGACAAGATCATGATGGGCGCTGAGCGCAAATCCATGGTCATGTCCGAGAAAGAGAAGCGCAACACTGCCTATCACGAGGCTGGCCATGCAATCGTCGGTCGCGTCGTGCCTGAGCATGACCCGGTTTACAAGGTGTCGATCATTCCTCGCGGTCGTGCACTGGGTGTGACCATGTTTCTGCCTGAGGAAGACCGCTACAGTCTTTCCAAGCGTGCGCTGATCAGCCAGATCTGCTCCTTGTATGGTGGGCGTATTGCTGAAGAGATGACATTGGGCTTTGATGGTGTTACGACCGGCGCGTCCAACGACATCATGCGAGCCAGCCAGATCGCTCGCAACATGGTTACCAAATGGGGTCTGTCCGAGAAGCTTGGTCCTCTGATGTACTCCGAAGACGAAGACGGCGGTTACCTGGGGCGCGGTGGTGGTGGGCAGAATGCAAGCCTGTCGGCTGACACTGCTCGCTTGATCGACTCTGAAGTACGCAGCATCATCGACCAGTGCTACGGCACAGCGAAGCAGATCCTTACCGATAATCGCGACAAGCTGGATGCGATGGCGGATGCGCTGATGAAGTACGAAACCATTGATGCCGAGCAGATTGACGACATCATGGCCGGCCGTACGCCTCGCGAGCCGCGCGACTGGGAAGGTGGTTCGGGTGCATCCGGTACCCCAACTGCCCCGGTCGGTCCCCGTCCGGAAAACCCGATCGGCGGCCCTGCTGCTGACCACTAAGGCCTGACATGACTTCTGCGCTGTACCCAACCCGGTTGCCTTGCGGCAACCGGGTTCTTGATTTGTCCCGGACTCACGTCATGGGCATCCTCAATATCACTCCCGATTCCTTCTCCGATGGTGGCCGCTACGCGCAGCGCGACCTCGCCTTGCGGCATGCCGGGGAGATGGTCGCAGCAGGGGCCACCCTGATTGACGTTGGCGGCGAGTCGACCCGGCCTGGTGCTCGTGCAGTGTCTCCGGTCGAGGAGATCGAGCGCGTCGCGCCCATTGTCGAGGCGATCAATCGCGAGCTTGATGTGGTCATCTCGGTGGACACCTCGACGCCAGCGGTCATCCGTGAGACGGCAAGGCTGGGCGCCGGTTTGATCAACGACGTTCGTTCATTGCGGCGCGACGGCGCTCTCGATGCTGCCGTCGCGACCGGTCTGCCTGTATGCCTTATGCATATGCGTGGCGAGCCCACTGACATGCAGGATGATCCGCAGTACGAGGATCTGGTCGGTGAAGTGGCCTCCTTCCTTCGTGAGCGGATGGATCAATGTATCGCTGCCGGTATCGCGGCTGACAAGATCGTGCTGGATCCCGGCTATGGCTTTGCCAAGACGCTGGAACACAATCTGAGCCTGTTCAAGCATATGGAGGCACTCCATGCGCTCGGCCGGCCCCTGTTGGTCGGAGTGTCGCGCAAGAGCATGATCGGCAAGGTGCTGGACAAGCCCGTTGATCAGCGTCTCTACGGTGCGCTGGCCCTGGCCGCCATGGCCATGATCAAGGGCGCAAGAATTTTACGTGTGCACGACGTGGCGCAAACCGTTGACGTAGTGCGGATGATTGCTGCTGTTGAATCGGCAAAATAAGAAATTTTGGAGCACCCATGACCAGTAAAAAATACTTCGGCACCGACGGCATCCGCGGTCGTGTGGGTCAATTCCCGATCACCCCGGATTTCATGCTCAAACTGGGTTGGGCGGCGGGCATGGCCTTCCGCAAGATGGGCGCATGCCGGATTCTCGTGGGCAAGGACACGCGCATTTCCGGCTACATGTTCGAGTCTGCGCTTGAGGCGGGCCTGTCTGCCGCGGGTGCCGATGTCATGTTGCTGGGGCCGATGCCGACGCCTGCCATCGCCTACCTGACGCGCACCTTCCATGCGGAGGCAGGCATCGTCATCAGTGCCTCGCATAACCCGCACCACGATAACGGCATCAAGTTTTTCTCGGGGCAAGGCACGAAACTGCCGGACGAGATCGAGATGATGATCGAGGAGCTTCTGGATGCGCCGATGACGGTTGCCGAGTCGGAAAAACTGGGCAAGGTCTCTCGAATCAACGACGCCGCAGGTCGCTACATCGAGTTTTGCAAAAGCAGCGTGCCGACCAGCACCGACTTTGCTGGCCTCAAGCTGGTAGTGGATTGCGCCCATGGCGCGACCTACAAAGTGGCTCCGAATGTCTTTCGTGAGCTGGGCGCCAAGGTCACGGTCTTGTCCGCGGCCCCCAATGGTCTGAACATCAATGATGACTGCGGCTCCACGCACATGGGCGCATTGCAGGCCGCAGTGGTGGCCGAGAAGGCTGATCTGGGTATCGGTTTCGATGGTGATGGTGACCGGGTCCTGATGGTCGATCACACCGGTGCGATCGTCGATGGCGATGAGTTGCTCTATATCATCGCCCGGGATCTGCATCAGCGCGGCCGGCTGCAAGGCGGTGTGGTAGGGACTCTGATGAGTAACCTGGGTCTGGAGCTGGCACTGGCAGATCTGAATATTCCCTTTGTGCGAGCCAATGTCGGTGATCGGTATGTCATCGCCGAACTGCTGGAGCGTAACTGGCAGGTGGGCGGGGAGAACTCCGGCCACGTCGTCTGCTTCCAGCACACCACCACAGGGGATGCGATCATCGCCGCCCTGCAGGTGCTGCTGGCGCTGAAGCGCACTGGACAGAGCCTCGCCGAATCGCGGCAGGGCCTGAAGAAGTGCCCGCAAGTATTGGTCAACGTGCGCTTCGAAGGGGGCGCCGTTGACCCTGTCCAGCACCCGGCGGTCAAGGAGGCGTGTGATCGCGTCACGGCCGCCATGGGCGGTCGTGGGCGCGTCCTGCTGCGCAAGTCCGGTACAGAGCCGCTGGTGCGGGTCATGGTCGAAGGTGAAGACGAAACATTGGTTGCTGGCTACGCCGACGAACTGGCAAAACTGGTTGCTGAAGTTTGCGCCTGATTTCGGCTTGCCAGTGTTGAAACTGTTGGGTAACATCTGCGCCCACTTTGACCGACGAGGTACAGCATGCGTCGCCCTATGGTAGCTGGTAACTGGAAGATGCACGGTACCTGCGATAGCGTCGCTGATCTGGTCGAAGACCTTGCTAATCAGGTCTTCCCGAGCGGTGTTGATGTCGCGGTATTCCCGACAAGTCTGCATCTCGGTTTCGTGGTTGAGTGCCTGGAAGATCTGCCTGTTTCCGTTGGCGCGCAGAATTGCGCACACGAAGCAGGGCCGGGTGCGCTGACCGGTGAGATTTCACCGGCTCAGTTGGTGGATGCAGGTTGCAAGCTGGTGCTTGTAGGGCATTCGGAGCGTCGTCAGATCATGGGCGAAAGCAATGAACTCCTCGTTCGCAAATTTGCGGCGGCCCAGGCAAGTGGTCTGACCCCGGTGCTGTGCATCGGCGAAACACTTGAACAGCGCGATGCCGGTAAAACGCTTGAAGTTGTCGGGCAGCAGCTCGACAGCGTCATCGAAGAGCTGGGGATCGGTGCTTTTGTAAACGCGGTAATTGCTTACGAGCCGGTCTGGGCCATTGGTACCGGATTGACTGCCTCGCCTCAACAGGCGCAGGAAGTGCACGCAGCCATTCGTGCGCAGTTGGCGAAAGAGAATTCTGAAGTCGCGCAAGGTGTGCGGCTTCTATATGGCGGCAGCGTGAAGGCGGCCAATGCGGCTGAACTGTTCGGCATGCCGGATATCGATGGGGGGCTCATTGGTGGAGCTTCCCTGAATGCAGATGAGTTCGGTGCGATCGTTCGCGCCGCGGGAAACTGAAAAAATGCTGGAAACAGTCGTAGTCGTTCTTCATCTGCTGGGTGCATTGGGCGTTGTTGCCCTGGTATTGCTGCAGCAGGGTAAAGGTGCGGACGCTGGCGCGTCGTTCGGGGCAGGTGCATCAAATACTGTCTTCGGAGGCCAAGGTTCCTCTACCTTTCTTAGTAAGTTTACTGCTATACTTGCCGCCTGTTTCTTCATGACCAGCTTGGGGTTAGGTTACTTTGCTAAAGAGAAAGCTCACCAGCTGACTCAAGTAGGTTTGCCAAATCCAGCAGTGTTGGAAGTTAAACAGAAACCGGCGGCAGATGATGTCCCGGTACTGGAAGGTCAACAGAAACCAGCCGCTGCTCCAGCTGATGTTCCTGCCGCTCCAGAACAGAAGTAACACAGGATTCGCAGTCGATATTGGGGCTGCAAAAAGAGTTGTAATGCCGAGGTGGTGGAATTGGTAGACACGCAACCTTGAGGTGGTTGTGCCCATAGGGTGTAGGGGTTCGAGTCCCCTTCTCGGTACCAATTGAACAAGTCAGCCCGCAGAAGCGGGCTTTCTTGTAGGTGGATGTGTCGGATTGACCCGAATCGGGATCAGTCGTATACTTCCGCCCCAGCTTTGTCGCGGGGTGGAGCAGTCTGGTAGCTCGTCGGGCTCATAACCCGAAGGTCGTTGGTTCAAATCCAGCCCCCGCAACCAGTTTTAGCGGAGCCCCTTTTCAGGGGCTTTTTGTTAGCTGGACACTTTATTACGCCGTTTCTCGACGGCGTTTTTCATGATGGGCGCTTTGCCCATTTTTTATTTGCACAGCATGCACGAGGGGGTTCAGGTGTCGAGCAAGCTAGAACAGTTGCAGGCCTTGTTGGCCCCGGTAATCGTGGCCCTTGGCTATGAATGCTGGGGTATCGAGTTTTCGGCTCAGGGTCGTCACTCAATGTTGCGCGTTTATATCGATAAAGAAGGCGGCGTGCTGGTGGACGATTGTGCCATCGTCAGCCGTCAGATCAGCGGTGTTCTGGACGTCGAAGATCCGATCAGCTCCGAATACACGCTCGAAGTTTCGTCTCCTGGCATGGAACGCCCACTGTTCACGATCGAGCAGTTCGCCTTGTTTGCCGGGGCACAAGTGAAGATAAAGCTGCGCTCGCCCTTCGACGGTCGACGCAACTTTCAAGGCCTTCTCCGCGGGGTGGAGGAGCAGGATGTCGTGGTGCAAGTGGAAGACCATGAATACCTGTTGCCGATCGATCTGATCGACAAAGCCAACATTATTCCCACGTTTGACTGAGACGCGGATCCCGCGGATCCAATGGCTTGCGAAAGGCGAGGCGTACGATGAGCAAAGAAGTACTGCTGGTTGTTGAGTCGGTATCCAATGAAAAAGGCGTACCGGCCAGTGTGATTTTTGAAGCGCTTGAAATAGCTCTGGCCACGGCCACCAAAAAGCGTTTTGAAGACGAAGTTGACCTACGTGTGGAAATCAATCGCCACACGGGCGTCTATGAGACGTTCCGTCGCTGGACTGTCGTCGAAGAAAACGATCTTGACGATCCGGCCATCGAAACCTGGCCGAGCAAGGTTGCCGAGACTCATCCAGGCGCCAACGTCGGCGACGTCGTTGAAGAAAAGATCGAATCCATCGAGTTCGGCCGCATCGCTGCCCAGACTGCCAAGCAAGTCATTGTGCAGAAAGTCCGCGAAGCCGAGCGCGCTCAAGTCGTGGACGCTTATCGTGAGCGTCTGGGCGAAATCATTTCCGGCACTGTTAAGAAAGTTACACGTGACAATGTCATCGTCGACTTGGGTAACAATGCCGAGGCTTTGCTGGCGCGTGAAGACATCATCTCGCGGGAGACTTTCCGTGTAGGTGTCCGCGTTCGTGCATTGCTCAAAGAAATCCGCACTGAAAACCGTGGTCCTCAGCTGATCCTGTCGCGTACCGCGCCAGAGATGCTGATCGAGCTGTTCCGGATTGAAGTTCCGGAAATCGCCGAAGGTCTCATCGAGGTGATGGCTGCCTCTCGTGATCCTGGCTCGCGTGCAAAGATCGCAGTTCGCTCCAAGGACAAACGCATCGACCCGCAAGGCGCTTGCATCGGCATGCGCGGTTCGCGTGTCCAGGCGGTTTCCGGCGAGTTGGGCGGCGAACGTGTGGATATCGTGCTGTGGGACGACAACCCGGCACAGTTCGTCATCAACGCCATGTCGCCTGCCGAAGTGGCAGCGATCATCGTTGATGAAGACGCCCACGCCATGGATATCGCCGTAGGCGCAGACAATCTGGCCCAGGCGATTGGCCGCGGTGGCCAGAACGTGCGCCTGGCGAGCCAGTTGACTGGCTGGACCTTGAACGTGATGACCGAATCGGACATCCAGGCTAAGCAGCAAGCAGAAACCGGTGACATCCTGCGCAACTTCATCGACGAGCTGGAAGTCGACGAAGATCTGGCGCAGGTACTGGTAGATGAAGGCTTTACCAGCCTGGAAGAGATTGCCTACGTACCGCTGGAAGAAATGCTCAACATCGACGGCTTTGACGATGATCGTGCCGGCAAGTTGATCATGGCCGCCCGAGCCCACTGGTTCGAGTAATTAGGCGCGGCCTGAGGAGAGAAGTGCATGACGCAAGTCACGGTGAAACAACTGGCCGATGAGGTCAAAACACCGGTAGAGCGCCTGTTGCAGCAGATGCGTGAGGCAGGTCTGCCGCACACCGCCGCCGAGCAAGATGTGACCGATATTGAGAAACAAGCCCTGCTGACGCATTTGAAAAGCGGTCACAAGGCCAAGGTGGAAGAGCCGCGCAAGATCACTTTGCAGCGTAAAACCACCAGCACCCTGCGCGTTGCTGGCAGCAAAAGCATCAGCGTTGAAGTGCGTAAAAAGAAAGTCTTCGTACAGCGCAGCCCGGAAGAAATCGAAGCCGAGCGCAAGCGTGAGCAGGAAGAGCGTCGTGCGGTAGAAAATGCCGCTCGTCAAAAGACTGAGGAAGAAGCCCGTCAGCGTGCCGCCGAAGAAGCGCGCCGCCAGCCTGCTTCTGCAGCGCAAGCTGCTCCGGCAGCTGCCGCACCGGAGTCGTCATCGGCTCCACAGGTTGCAGCTCAAGCCGCTCAGGAAGCTCCCGTGGCAGCACCTGCTCCGGTCGCCGATGCTCGCAAGAAAGACGAGCAGCGTCGTCCTGACAAACCACGTAACGACGATAACAATCGTCGTAGCGGCGGTGGTGATGGCGATCGCAAGAACGCGCCACATCGTGCTTCGGTCAAAGAGAAGGCGCCGACGCCACGCGTTGCTCCACGTACCACCGACGAAGAAAGCGATGGCTTCCGTCGCGGTGGTCGCGGCAAGGCCAAGCTGAAGAAACGCAATGCTCACGGTTTTCAGAGCCCTACCGGCCCTGTTGTTCGTGAAGTGAAGATCGGCGAGACCATCACTGTGGGCGATCTCGCTCAGCAGATGTCGGTCAAGGCTGCTGAAATCATCAAGTTCATGTTCAAGCTGGGTACACCGGCCACCATCAACCAGGTACTGGATCAGGAAACTGCCCAGCTGGTCGCCGAAGAACTGGGTCACAAAGTGATCCTGGTCAGCGACACTGCCCTGGAAGATTCCCTGGCCGAGTCCCTGAAGTTCGAAGGTGAGACGTTCTCCCGTGCGCCGGTCGTAACCGTCATGGGTCACGTTGACCACGGTAAGACCTCGCTGCTCGACTATATCCGTCGTGCCAAGGTGGCTGCTGGCGAAGCCGGTGGCATCACCCAGCACATCGGTGCGTACCACGTTGAAACCGAACGTGGCATGGTGACGTTCCTCGACACCCCTGGTCACGCCGCGTTTACCGCAATGCGTGCCCGTGGTGCCAAGGCTACCGACATCGTGATCCTGGTCGTTGCTGCTGACGATGGCGTGATGCCGCAAACCATCGAAGCCGTCCAGCACGCTGTTGCTGCTGGCGTTCCGCTGGTGGTCGCGGTGAACAAGATCGACAAGCCGGGCGCTGACCTGGACCGTATCCGCAGTGAACTGTCGGTTCATGGCGTTACGTCCGAAGAGTGGGGTGGCGACACACCATTCGTTTCGGTCTCGGCCAAAGTCGGTACCGGTGTCGACGAACTGCTTGAAGCCGTATTGCTGCAGGCTGAAGTTCTGGAGCTGGTCGCAACACCTTCGGCTCCTGGCCGTGGTGTCGTGGTCGAATCGCGTCTGGACAAGGGCCGCGGTCCGGTGGCCACGGTCCTGGTTCAGGACGGTACGCTGCGTCAGGGCGACATGGTCCTGGTCGGTTCGAACTACGGCCGCGTTCGCGCCATGCTCGACGAGAACGGCAAGCCAATCAAAGAAGCCGGTCCATCCATCCCTGTCGAGATTCTCGGCCTGGACGGTACTCCGGACGCTGGCGACGAGATGAGCGTTGTGGCTGACGAGAAGAAAGCCCGTGAAGTGGCTCTGTTCCGTCAAGGCAAGTTCCGCGAAGTCAAGCTGGCCCGTGCTCACGCCGGCAAGCTGGAAAACATCTTCGAGAACATGGGTCAGGAAGAGAAGAAGACGCTCAACATCGTCCTCAAATCCGACGTCCGTGGTTCTCTGGAAGCTTTGCAGGGCGCTCTGAACGGCCTGGGCAACGACGAAGTACAAGTGCGTGTAGTGGGCGGCGGCGTCGGTGGTATCACCGAGAGCGACGCCAACCTGGCACTGGCTTCCAACGCTGTACTGTTCGGCTTCAACGTGCGTGCCGATGCTGGCGCACGGAAGATCGTCGAGCAGGAAGGTCTGGACATGCGTTATTACAACGTCATCTACGACATCATCGAAGACGTCAAGAAAGCCCTCACCGGCATGCTTGGCAGCGACGTCCGGGAGAACATCCTGGGTATCGCCGAAGTTCGCGATGTGTTCCGTTCGCCGAAGTTTGGCGCGATCGCCGGTTGCATGGTCATCGAAGGTGTTGTGTTCCGTAACCGTCCGATCCGTGTACTGCGCGAAGACATCGTTATCTTCGAAGGCGAGCTGGAATCCCTGCGCCGCTTCAAGGATGACGCTTCCGAAGTACGTGCCGGCATGGAATGCGGTATCGGCGTCAAGAGCTACAACGACGTCAAGGTCGGTGACAAGATCGAAGTCTTCGAGAAGGTCCAAGTGGCTCGCAGCCTCTAATTCGCGAGCTTCAGGAGTCATGGCGGTCGTCGCATGCAAATGCCCGGCGTGCGCCATGCACTCTAAACGCAACGCCCGGTCCGGCTTCTGTCTGGCCGGGCGTTTGCCGCTTTCAGACCGCACAGCTTTTCAAACTGTGGGTCAGTGACAGGTAACAAGACATGGCAAAAGAATACAGCCGTACCCAACGTATCGGCGATCAGATGCAGCGCGAGCTGGCACAACTGATTCGTCGCGAGATCAAGGACCCACGCGTGGGCCTGGTCACCATCACCGCAGTCGACGTCAGCCGTGACGTGGGCCACGCCAAGATCTTCATCACCGTAATGGGTGAGGACAGCGCTGAGGAAATCAAGCAGTCGATCAAGGTGCTCAACTCGGCAGCAGGCTTCCTGCGCATGCAGCTGGCTCGCGAGATGAAGCTGCGCAGCGTGCCTCAGTTGCATTTCCACTACGACGAAAGCGTTGCCCGTGGCGCGCATCTGTCGGCGTTGATCGAACGCGCAGTGGCTGAAGATGGCCAGCACGACACCGCTGCCAAGCAAGACGGCGCGGAGGAATAACGGCGTGGCTCAGGTCAAGCGTATCCGCCGCAATGTCAGCGGTATCATCCTGCTCGACAAGCCGCTGGGCTTTACCTCCAACGCAGCCTTGCAGAAGGTTCGTTGGTTGCTCAATGCGGAAAAGGCCGGCCACACTGGCAGCCTCGACCCGCTGGCGACGGGCGTACTGCCGCTGTGCTTCGGTGAGGCGACCAAGTTTTCCCAGTACTTGCTCGATTCCGACAAGGCTTACGAAACACTGATGCAGCTGGGCAAGACCACCACCACGGCCGATGCCGAGGGTGAGGTTTTGCAAACCCGGCCAGTGACCGTTGGTCGCCCGGATATCGAAGCGGCACTGCCTGAATTCCGTGGCAATATCAAACAGATACCGCCGATGTACTCCGCTCTCAAGCGCGATGGCCAGCCGCTGTACAAGCTGGCCCGAGCGGGGGAAGTGGTGGAGCGCGAGGCGCGTTCTGTTACTATTGCGCGCCTGGAATTATTGGCCAGTGAAGGCGAGACCGCGCGCTTGGCCGTCGACTGCAGCAAAGGCACCTATATCCGTACCCTGGTGGAGGATATCGGTGAGAAACTTGGCTGTGGTGCGTATGTTGCCGAACTGCGGCGCACGCAGGCCGGACCCTTCACGCTGGCCCAGACGGTAACCCTGGAAGAGCTTGAAGCGGTACATGCCGAAGGTGGCAACGAGGCGGTGGATCGCTTCCTGATGCCTTCGGACAGTGGCTTGCTCGACTGGCCGCTGTTGCAGTTTTCCGAGCATAGTTCGTTTTACTGGTTGCATGGTCAACCCGTCCGAGCACCGGATGCGCCGAAGTTCGGCATGGTTCGGGTGCAGGATCATCAAGGACGCTTCATCGGGATCGGTGAAGTGAGTGAAGACGGGCGTATTGCGCCACGTCGACTGATTCGGTCAGAGTGACCGAACCCGTCGGGTCAGGGTTTTCCTGATGCGGCGGTAAGAGGGCGGCTGTTAACAGGCATGGTCGCTCCTCTCTTATAGATACAGGGATTTGTCCCTGGCCTGTTGAAGCTGTTTCTTTGAAACAGTTTCCTGATAAAAGGATTGCCTCATGGCTCTCGACGTTCAAGAAAAAGCTCAAATCGTTGCTGACTACCAGCAAGCTGTTGGTGACACCGGTTCGCCAGAAGTGCAGGTTGCACTGCTGACCCACAACATCAACAAACTGCAAGGTCACTTCAAG
>NZ_JBJDOA010000018.1:0-106000 GCF_044900785.1 Pseudomonas sp. NPDC087358 | reverse complement strand
CACTCCCGTCGTGGTCTGATCCGCATGGTTAACCAGCGTCGCAAGCTGCTGGACTACCTGAAAGGCAAGGACGTGAGCCGTTACAGCGCTCTGATCGCTCGCCTGGGTCTGCGTCGCTAATCAGCGATTGCGCTAGAGGTTGGTTGTCTGTCGTACGTTGGTGGGTTTCCCACTGGCGTATGGCGGGCTCCCAGCCTCAAGTTTTATCTGGATACACGTTTTATCCGTCGCACGTACATCTGGACTGCCGAAGGGTCCGATTCCCCTCGCTGCCCAAGAATTCGCAAGAAACCAGTTCCCCAAGAGCCACAAAGAAGGTAGGACACCGTGAACCCGGTAATCAAGAAGTTTCAATTCGGTCAATCGACCGTAACCCTGGAGACAGGCCGCATCGCCCGTCAAGCTTCTGGTGCAGTATTGGTCACCGTTGACGACGACGTCACCGTGCTCGTGACTGTGGTCGGCGCCAAGCAAGCAGACGCCGGCAAAGGCTTCTTCCCGCTCTCCGTTCACTACCAGGAAAAAACCTACGCTGCCGGCAAGATCCCTGGTGGCTTCTTCAAGCGTGAAGGCCGTCCTTCCGAGAAGGAAACGCTGACCTCGCGTCTGATCGACCGTCCGATCCGCCCCCTGTTTCCCGAAGGCTTCATGAACGAAGTGCAGGTTGTCTGCACCGTCGTTTCCACCAGCAAGAAAACCGATCCGGACATCGCTGCGATGATCGGTACCTCGGCTGCCCTGGCCATTTCCGGCATTCCTTTCGACGGCCCGATCGGCGCCGCTCGTGTGGCTTTCCACGAAAGCACCGGTTACCTGCTGAACCCGACTTACGAACAACAGAAAGCTTCGAGCCTGGACATGGTCGTTGCCGGTACTTGCGAAGCTGTGTTGATGGTTGAATCGGAAGCCAAAGAGCTGACCGAAGACCAGATGCTGGGCGCGGTACTGTTTGCTCACGATGAGTTCCAGGTGGTGATCAAGGCGATCACAGAGCTTGCGGCCGAAGCGGCCAAGCCAACCTGGACCTGGGCGCCGAAAGCCGAAGCCACTGAACTGCTGGGGGCCATCCGCTCCGAGTTCGGCGCTGCGATCTCCCAGGCCTACACCATCACCGTCAAGGCCGACCGTTACGCTCGCCTGGGTGAGCTCAAGGATCAGATCGTCGCCAAGCTGGCTGTTGAAGAAGGCAGCCCGTCCGCCAGCGAAGTCAAAGCTGCGTTCGGCGAAATCGAATACCGCACCGTTCGCGAAAACATCGTCAACGGCCAGCCACGTATCGACGGCCGCGACACCCGCACCGTACGTCCGCTGAACATCGAAGTTGGCGTTCTGCCCAAGACCCACGGTTCGGCGCTGTTCACCCGTGGCGAAACCCAGGCTCTGGTTGTTGCAACACTGGGTACCGCCCGTGACGCACAGCTGCTGGACACCCTGGAAGGCGAGAAAAAAGACCCGTTCATGCTGCACTACAACTTCCCTCCGTTCTCGGTCGGTGAGTGTGGTCGCATGGGTGGCGCTGGTCGTCGCGAAATCGGTCACGGCCGTCTGGCCCGTCGTTCGATTGCAGCCATGCTGCCTGCCGCTGACGTGTTCCCGTACACCATTCGCGTTGTCTCGGAAATCACCGAGTCCAACGGTTCGAGCTCCATGGCTTCGGTCTGCGGCGCTTCCCTGGCCCTGATGGATGCCGGCGTTCCGATGAAGGCACCGGTTGCCGGTATCGCCATGGGTCTGGTTAAAGAAGGCGAGAAATTCGCCATCCTGACCGACATCCTGGGTGACGAAGACCACCTGGGCGACATGGACTTCAAAGTAGCCGGTACCGCCAAAGGTGTTACCGCGCTGCAGATGGACATCAAGATCAAGGGCATCACCGAAGAAATCATGGAGATCGCCCTGGGCCAAGCCCTGGAAGCTCGCCTGAACATCCTTGGTCAGATGAACCAGATCATTGGCCAGTCGCGTACCGAGCTGTCGGAAAACGCTCCGACCATGATCGCGATGAAGATCGACACCGACAAGATCCGTGACGTCATCGGTAAAGGCGGCGCGACCATTCGTGCCATCTGTGAAGAGACCAAGGCTTCGATCGACATCGAAGACGACGGCTCGATCAAGATCTTCGGCGAGACCAAGGAAGCGGCTGAAGCAGCACGTCAGCGCGTCCTGGGTATCACCGCAGAAGCCGAGATCGGCAAGATCTACGTCGGTAAGGTTGAGCGCATCGTCGACTTCGGCGCATTCGTCAACATTCTGCCTGGCAAGGACGGCCTGGTGCACATCTCCATGTTGAGCGACGCTCGCGTTGAGAAGGTCACCGACATCCTGAAAGAAGGTCAGGAAGTCGAAGTCCTGGTACTGGACGTGGACAACCGCGGCCGTATCAAGCTGTCGATCAAAGACGTCGCAGCAGCCAAGGCGTCGGGCGTTTAATCACACCCTGCCTCAGCTGTTGAAAAGAGCCCCTCGGGGCTCTTTTTTTTCGTGCGCAATTAACGGGTTACGCCTGAGATTTCAGCTGGAGGATGAGTCAGAACATGCATCTTGCAACTGGAACTTTCCGTAAACGGGCAATCTGCACGATGGACGAGAATGGCTATATTCATAACCCATTGATTTATATGTATAAACTACGATTCTGCCGGTTGGCACAGCGCTTGCGATATACCTTGTAACCCTGCGGCCAACGAGGTTGGCGCAGATTCTGAGAAAAACAGGAGTTACTCGTATGAAGAAGTTCGCTATTGCTGCCGCTACCGCCACTGCTCTGACCCTGACCCTGGCAAACGTAGCCATGGCTCAGACCTCTACTCAAGCTCCGATGGTCGTAGCTGCTGGTGAAATGACCAAAGCCAAGGAAAGCACTTCCGATACCTGGATCACCACCAAGGTCAAATCCGACCTGCTGACTGAAAAAGGCATCCCAGGCTCCGACATCAAGGTTGAAACCAACAAAGGCGTGGTTTCCCTGTCGTCGACTGTAGCCGTCACTGATGCTCAGAAAAAAACAGCTGTAGCCATCACCAAGAAAATCAAAGGCGTGAAAGCCGTGTCGGCTGACGGCCTGAAAGCCGAGTAACCAGATTTCAAAGAACCGTGAGAAAAGACGATTGACGGCCAGGGAGGCCGTTGGTTGGTCGATTGAAGGTTCATGCGAAGGCCATATGGATGTGGCCATTACAAGCCCTGGCGTTCGCCGGGGCTTGTTCTATTCAGGCAAATGATAATCCCAAAACCACTCAGTGCTCGGCATGTTTAAACTGCACCGGGTGCGTATCACCTGTCATAAAGTATTCACTTCCCTTCATTGCAATCTGTCGAGGTCTCGGCCGGTTGTGTCATAACTATTATGTCTTCGCCGGTAGCGAATATTCAGCGATGCACTTGCAGTGCGGCTGTTAATTCCACGACAGCGACTACCCCAGCAATCCCGCTGCAACCGTCCAAATATGTTTATGTAGATTTTAATACGGATAATAAAAAATCCAACGAAAACATGGCTTTGCGCCATTATTGGATGTATTCGACGTTTGTGCAGTGTTCCGCTCACAGTCGTCAGCCCTGCCGCTGCATCACCAGGCCAGGCAAGCGGGGAGCAATTGATCGCCCCCACGCGTACCGCGAATGCGCGCTTCAGACCCATGTGCCGCCCAAGCCCGCGAGCGAGACGGTGCGCTTGAGGTGCGCTGTATCTGCCGCGTGCACTCTTTTGTGGCCGTTGATGCCATACCCGACCTGCCTAAACATGCGTCCGGTTTACCAGCCATTACACAGGTCGGACGTTCGCCGGCCGGTGTTCAGAGCTCACTAAGTTAAGTGTTAACTTGAATTCGCTAAAATGTCAGGGGAGTTGACTGTTATCACGCAGTTGGAGGTTGATCTGTTGGAATATTGACGTCACAAAACAAGCGGTCGGCCGTTAAATATCATGTGGATCAAGGATATAACTACTGAGCATAGATATTGCATACCACCCAGCCCGCAGTTAGATGAGTGAAGAATGTACCCACTTGTGCCGACAGGTTTCCTGAGAGGTCAGGGCGTGCGTGGGTTAACGTGGCAAAGTAACTAAATGCACTGATACTCCGGGCGATGCCTGAAACTCTTTTGCAGTGAGATTGAAAGCGATGCCCATGATTCCCTTGCTGATTTGCGACGACTCCAATATGGCTCGCAAACAGTTGATAAGGGCCTTGCCTTCCGATTGGGGGGTGTCGGTCACGACAGCAACCAATGGACATGAGGGCCTTGAAGCCATCCGTCAGGGGCTCGGTCAGGTGGTTTTACTGGACCTGACCATGCCGGACATGGATGGCTATCAGGCACTGGCTGCCATTCGCGCAGAAAACCTGCAGGCCAAGGTTATCGTGGTTTCCGGCGACGTTCAGGAAGAGGCCGTGCGCCGCACCCTGGAACTCGGTGCATTGGCTTTCCTGAAAAAACCTGCCGACCCACAGGAGTTGCAGCAGACCCTGGAGCGTCTCGGTCTGCTGGGGCAACCGGCCCAAGCCGTCGCTGTTTCGCCGACAGCTGACCACGCGGCGATCAGTTTCCAGGACGCCTTCCGCGAAACCGTCAACGTCGCCATGGGTCGCGCTGCCGCCTTGCTTGCGCGGGTGCTGGGGGTGTTCGTGCAGTTGCCGGTGCCCAACGTCAACATGCTGGAGGTCGGCGAGCTGCATATGGCACTGGCCGATGCGCAGGGCAGCGATCGCCTGACTGCGGTCTGTCAGGGTTACATCGGCGGTGGCATCGCCGGCGAAGCGCTGTTGCTGTTTCACGATTCGGAAATTGCCGACATGGCGCAATTGATGAAGATTCCGGACAGCGATTATTCCGATATGGAGATGCTGCTGGACTTGTCATCGATTCTCATCGGTGCTTGCCTGAGCGGGATCGCCGAACAGATCGACATCGCGTTTTCCCAAGGCCACCCGCAGGTGCTCGGCGCGCACAGTGGCATCGAGGAGTTGATTCGCATCAATCAGCAACGCTGGAAGAAGACCCTGGCTGTGGAGATCAGTTACAGCCTGGAAGGTCACAACATTCATTTCGACCTGTTGATGTTGTTCACCGAAGACTCGGTAGAGCGGCTTTCCCGAAAACTCGCCTACCTGATGAGCTGAGTCATGAACGATCGTATCGACATCAAAGAGCTGCATTGGCTGCTGACCATCACCCAGAGCATCGACGTCGGCGTGGTGGTGCTCGATCAGGACTATCGGGTCCAGGTGTGGAATACCTTCATGGAAAACCGCTCCGGCGTGCTGCCCTATGAAGCGGCGAACCGTTCGTTTTTCGAGCTGTTCCCCGAGGTCAATCGCGACTGGCTGAAAAAGAAGGTCGACAGCGTGATCACCCTGGGCACCCCGGCGTTCACCATCTGGGAGCAGCGCCCGTACCTGGTGCGCTTCAAGAGCTATCAGCCGATCACCGGGCAAGAAGATTTCATGTACCAGAACACCACGATGTTTCCCCTGCGCTCGACCACGGGCGATGTGACCCATGTCTGTCTGGTGATCTACGACGTCACGGATGTCGCGACCAACCGTCTGCAATTGCAGGCGGCCAACCGCGAACTGCAGAAGCTGTCCAGCACCGATCGCTTGACCGGCCTGTACAACCGGGGCCACTGGGAGGAAGCCCTGCGTCTGGAGTATGCCCGGCATGTGCGTTACGACACCTCGGCGGCTTTGGTGATGTTCGACATCGATCACTTCAAACGAGTCAACGACACCTATGGCCACCAATGCGGTGACAAGGTGATCCAGCGCGTGGCGGACGTGATCCGCGAGCACATTCGCGATTCCGACATCGCCGGGCGTTACGGAGGGGAAGAATTTGCGGTGCTACTGCCCGACACCGATAAATACGGCGGCGGCATGTTCGCCGAGCGACTGCGCGTGGCCATTGAGGCGCAGGAAATCATTCACGAAGGTGAAGTCATCCGCTGCACCATCAGCCTGGGCGTGGCCGACATGAACGTACCGTTAAGCGAGCACAAGACCCTGATCGAATGGGCGGATCAGGCGCTGTATGCCTCGAAGAAAAATGGGCGCAATCAGGTGTCGTTGCACGAAGCGGGGTGATGTCAGGCCTGGACCTGAATGTTGTAACGGTCTTTGATTCTGCCGAAGGCGTGGGAGTCCGGCTTGCCGACGATCTGCCGGGCACCGGCAGTAGTTTCTGCCAATAGGGTCTGGCTGACACAACCGAGGCGTTGGATTTTACTGCCGGTGCCCGGCAGATCGCTGGCAAGCCGAGCTCCCACGGCCTGCGGCCAGAACCAAAGCTGGCAGGCATTCTTACCCCGGCCGGCCTCAAGACAACTCGGCGAAGTCACTCAACACATCATCGCGCAGGGCAATGAAGCGTGCGTCGCTGCGATTGCGCGGGCGTGGCAGGTCGATGTCGACGATGCGCCTGATGCGGCCTGGGTGCGGCTGCATCACTACCACGCGGTCCCCCAGGTACACCGCCTCATCAACGTCGTGGGTGACGTGGACCATGGTGATTTTTTCCTGCTGCCAGATGTGCTGCAGCTCTTTTTGCAAGCGCGTGCGGGTCAGGGCGTCGAGGGCCCCGAAAGGCTCGTCGAGCAACAGCACGCTGGGTCGGTTTACCAGGCCGCGGGCAATGGCCACACGCTGCGCCATGCCGCCTGAAATCTGGTGCGGATACGACTCGGTGAAGTCCTGCAGCCCGACCAGCTGAATATGCTCGCGTACCGTCTCGCGCTTCTGCGCGGGGCTCAGTGGCGCGTTCTTCAGGCCCACGGCGACGTTCTGCTCCACCGTCAGCCAAGGGAACAGGCGGTGGTCCTGAAACACGATGCCGCGTTCAAGGCCGGTGCCTTTGATGGGTTGGTCGTCCAGCAGGATGCGCCCGTCGAACTCTTCATCAAGACCAAGAATCAGCCGCAGCAGCGTCGATTTTCCGCAGCCGCTGGCGCCGACGATGGTGATGAACTCGCCGGGGGCGATGTCCAGCTGGACGTTGTCCAGTACTTGCAGTTGCGTGTCGCTGCTGGCGCTGGAGAAACGTTTACTGATGTTCTCCAGGCGCAGTCCGTTGCCCTGCTGGGCACTGAGAGAATGAGCTGCGAGAGGATGACTGATGGACATGCGATGTTCCCTTTGAATGTGTGATGGAAGCGATATCAGCGAGTGGCAATGCCGTACAGGCGCTGCATGCGCCGCTCAAGCTGGCGCGCCAGGACGTTCAGCGCCCAGCCGACCAGGCCGATGATGACCATGCCGAACAGCACCAGATCCATCATGAAATGTTCGCTGCCGTCGATCAGCGTGTTGCCGATGCCATCGCCCGATACCAGCAGGTATTCGGCGCCAATGGTCGCCAGCCACGAATAGACCAGCCCCAGGTAGATGCCGGTGAAGATCGACGGCAGCGCGGCAGGCAGCATCACCCCGATGATGGTCTGCCAGCGGCTGAAGCCGTACACCTTCGCCACCTCCAGAAAGGCCGGCGGCACGTTGCGCAGGCCGTCGCAGGTATTGACCACCACCGGCACCAGCGCCGCCAGCGACAAAAACACCACCTTGGCGACGTCCCCCAGGCCGAACCACACCGAGATCAGCGGGATCCAGGCGAACAGCGAAATCTGTTTGAACGTGTTGAAGCTCGGCCCGACCAGTCGCTCGAACAGACGCGAGAAGCCCAGCAGGCAACCGAGCACCAGACCCAAGGTGGTGCCGATGAAAAAGCCGCTGAGATTTCGCGCCAGGCTCGACGAAATGGCCCGCCAGAATTGCCCCGACGAAACCTGCTCCCATGCGGTGATCGCGACCTTTTCTGGCGAGACCAGCAGGCCCGACGTGCTCCAGCCCTGACTGGCCACCAGCCACCACACAGCGATGGCCGCAATGGGCACGACCCAGCCGCGATAACGGTGTCGTCCAGCGTTGTGAGTGCCTGCCAATGTGCTCATCCCAGCCTCCCCGGGGTGCTCGCCCGACCTTTGTTCAAACGCCGTTCGATGTATTCAAAGCCGCGATCGATCAACAAACCGACGGTGCCAACCACGACCACGGCCGCCATCACCAGGTCGAGCTGAAACAGTTGCCGCCCGTAGGCGATCAGATAACCAAGGCCTTCGCTGGAAGCCAGCAGCTCCACCACCACCAGCGATAACCACGCCTTGGTAAAGCCCAGGCGCAGACCGGTAAAGATCGGCGCGACGGCCGCAGGCAGGACGATATCGGTGACGATCTGGCGCTGACTGAAGCCATAGGCGCGGCCGACCTCCACCAGACGCTTGGGCACCTGGTGAAACGCCTGCAATGTGCACAGCGTCACCGGCACCAGCGCGGCGTGGGCGATCAGCACGTATTTCAGCGGCTCGCCGATGCCGAACAGCAAAAGGGCGAAGGGCATCCAGCCCAGCACCGGGATCTGCACCAGGGCGTTGAAGGTCGGCAGCAGATAGTCCTCGACGGTTTTCGACAGCCCCATCGCCAGGCCAAGGCTCACGCCCAGCCCTGAGCCGATCATAAAACCCACCAGAACCCGCTGCAGGCTGGCCGATGCGTTGAGCCACAGATCGCCAGTGCTGATCAGATCAGTGAGCGTTTGATAAACGAAGGCGGGCGGTGGCAGCACCTGCTCCGACAGCCAGCCGCGTTCAGTGCCCAGGTACCACAGGCCGAGAAGGGCCAGCGGCAACAACCAGGGCAGGGCGGCGTTCAGTGCGCGGGAACGCCAGGCCGATCGAGGAGGTGAGGCAACCGAGACCCGCCGCGCAGGCCGGGCCGGGAAATGGGGCAGGCGCTCGACGGGGGCCTTGTGCCTGGCCGGCGCCTGTTGCTGGTCGAGTGCCGTCGCAGTGGCTCTGGCCATGGCATCAGCCTCCGTTACTGATCGGTTTGGTCGAGGCCGTGGCGTTACCCGCCGGCTGCTTGCCATCCGCGCCATAAGCGGTCCAGAAACCCTCAAGCCCCTTGGCCTTGAGCGCCGTTTCCAGGTATCGGGTCTCGAACCAGCCATCGATGCTCACCGGCCGACGAATCATTTTTTCCTCCTTGGCCTGATCGGCCACCGCTTGATAGCGCGAGCGCAGGAACTCGTCCACCAGCGGCGAGGAGCTGTCGCGCAGGCTGATGTGCCCGAAATCCGCCTGCAGTGACGCCACCGGCTCGTTGGTCTTGGCCCACTCGCCGATCACCGCATCGCGGTTGCTTTCCTCGGACTCCCACCGGGCGGCGTCGACCAGGGTATCGACCACTTTCTGTACGTTGTCCGAATGCTCCTTTTCATAATCGCCGCGGACCACCAGCGCGCACTGGCGGGTGTAGCGCACCTCGTTTTTCGGGTTGTCGAAGATGATGTCGATCAAGCCCTGATCACGCAGCTTGAACAATTCTCGACCCCCGAATGCAGCATCGACACCCTTGGATGCCAGTGCGGCCTGGCTGCTGCCGCTGTCCAGGTTGATCACCTTCATGTCGCGTTCGGTCAGGCCGTGATCAGCCAGCAGATTGATCGAGACCAAATGGGCATTGGTGCCCCGGAATACCGCGACTTTCTTGTCCTTGAGGTCTTCGATGGACTTGATGTCCGAGCCTTTGGGCACCGCCAGATAGACGTTGGAGCGCACGCCGATTGCGGCCAGCAGCTTGGTGTCCAGGCCGTTGGCGCGACCCACCACTTGCGGCAGGTCACCTTCGTAGGCGAAATCCAGTTGCTTGTTCGACAGCGCCTCGTTCACCGCAGGCCCGGCGCCCTTGAAAAAGAACCACTGGATCTCGGTGCCGGTACCGGCGAAGGCCTTTTCCAGCAGCTGCTGGTTACGCACGATGCCCAGCGGCGAGCCACTGAACGTCACCGGATCGCCGCCACCGGCGCTGGCTACGCCGATGCGTAACACGTCGGCCTCGGCCAAGGGCATCATCAGCAGCGCCGCCAGTGCGGTAGCTACGCTTTTTGTGCTCAATACTGATGTTCGCTTGGCCTTTGCCATGACGGTTTCTTCCTTTGAAAAATGATAGAGGAGCGATCAGGCAGCCAGGTGTTTCTTGTCGGCTTCTGTCTTGGGCGAAAGGGTTTCGGGCGTCGGCTTGATCGCCTGGCTGGAACGTCCGTCGACGCCCACCGGAATGTCACCTGCGACGGTGGTGCGGCGCACGATGCGCTGCGCCTGGCCGTAGTCGTTGATCGCGATGTGCTGGGTGGCGCGGTTGTCCCAGATCACCACGTCGCCCTCGCTCCAGCGCCAGCGCACGGTGTTGTCGATCTGCGTGATGCGCTCATGGAACAGGCGGATCAGCTGTTTTGAATCGTTGCTGCTGACGCCCTGGATCTGTTTGACGAAATGCCCGAGCAGCAGGCTGCGCTCGCCGGTTTCCGGATGCACGCGCACCAGCGGATGCTCGGTTTCATAGACCTCGGCGGTGAACTGCTCGCGGTAGCGCTTGACCCCGGCTTCGCCGGTATCGCGAGGGGCCGCATAGTCGTAGACATTGGTGTGCAGGGCCCGCAGGTTGTCGGCCAGCGCTTTGAGCGGCTCAGGCAAGTCCGCGTACGCGGCTGCGGTGTTGGCCCACACCGTATCGCCGCCATAGGGAGGGATCACCACGCCGCGCAGGATAGAAATCTTGGGGTAGTTGGCCACGAAGGTGACGTCGGTGTGCCAGGAGTTGGCGCGGGTTTCCCTGGAGTCCAGATTGAGAATCGCACTGCTCTGATCGGCCGAGCGCACGGTGGGATGGGGAACCTGATCGCCGAAGCGGCGGGAGAAGCTTTCATGCTGCTCGTCGTTGAGGAACTGTTCACGGAAGAACAGCACCTTGTGTTTCAACAGTGCCTGATTGATGAAGTCGAAGTCTTGCTCCGAGATATCACCGCCCAGCTTGATGCCGTTCAACTCGGCGCCGATTCGGCCTGCCACGGGTTTGATCTGAATCGCCATGTCCTGAACTCCTGTCTAGGTTGTTGTGGCTCAGATCATAAAGATATAAATCAGCAGTCCGCTAATCACCTTTTGTCATAAATATAGAAGAAGAGTTTATGCGAGGGATTTATGAAGATAACCAAACTTCATAAGGATAGTTCGAATGATGAGTGTTGCTTCTGATTCTGGCCGCAGGCCCATAGGGGCGGGCTTGCCCGGCGAGTTGCCGGGCACCGGCAGTAAAACCCGCGCCATTAGCCTGTCGGACATACTGCATTTACGGGACTTGCTGGCGCTTCGCGCCAGATCGTGGCTATCTGGCCAGGCGCGATAAAAATCCCCTGTGGCAGCATGGCTTGCCAGCGGTGGCGTTCGTGAAATCGCCACTGCCGGCAAATCAGACACGTCCGGTCGGACTGCTACCCACGTCGCGCCTCACGTCTGCGGAACGTCCTCACCCATCTCCTGCTCCTCGAGTGTCCCCAGCGATTTACGCAACCGACTGGCCAGTGAGCTGCTGCCATGGACGTTGTGATAATGAAACACCGCGGTAGCGCGCAGGGCGTCTTCGGCCACCGGCAGGTTGGTGTGCAGCGAGCGGTAGCCCCAGAACAGATACATGTGGCCAGGTTGCATGGAAATGCGGGTGAAGGCGTCACTCTCGTTGCTGAACTTGTTCTTCAGATAACGCTGCGCCCACTTGTTATCCACCAGCACCTTGTCCAGCAGGTTGCGCGCGTAGCTACCCCTGATGGGGCGCCGGCTGGGTATCATCAGCAAATCGCCGCGCTCGCCGCTTTCAGGCATGCACAACGGCAGGATGGTGGTCAGCACGAAGGAGTCGTAGTGGAAAATCAGCGATTCCCTGCGCCCGCCATTGCCGGTCAGGCAGCGCAGCGTCTGGGTCATGCCGGTGTCCGCTGAAGGTTCGCCGGTAACGCCGGCAACGATGCGCCGGCACAGGTCGACGAATTCCCGCGAGCCCCCCCAGTCATGAAGGTGCGATCCGGCCACGGCCTGGCGTCCGGAGAGGGCCACATAATCGTTGCCGGCTTCGGCCACGGTTCGGGACACCAGTGCTTGTAAATCCTTTAATTGAGACGGGCTGGCCCAGCCCGGCAAGACAGCGTATCCGTCACTGTCGATGGCCTTGATCAGGCTCAGAACCTGAGCATCCGAGAATGTCGAGTAAGGCATCGGGGTAACCTCAGTGCGTGGTCTTTGTTGCGTTTAGCCCCCCGGACCTACGACTCGAGATGTACCGTTTCAGCTGGGCGAAGCGAGAGACTAGCACCTAGCACAGGTTTTTTTACGTGCAAAGAAGAAATATTTCCAATTGTGTTTTTTCACCCCGAAATGCGGGTTTTTCTGTCCGTTTTTGATACAGATCGGCGCATGACCGCCACCCTGCCTGGGGAGCGGGGTGTAACGATCATGTGTCACAAGTCATTTCCGAATGCGCCTGGGTCCTTGAGGGTCACGCTTTGAATCGAGGCTCCTCGATGCCCTGCACGCCGAGCCGAAGGGCGAACACGCCGCCCGCCAGAGGCTGATCACTCAGGTCGCCAGCCGGACGAATGGAAGTGACGAACAACGTGTCCAGATCACGCCCGCCGAACGCGCACATGGACGGCTTCTTTACCGGCACCGCCACTGAGCGGTCCAGCGTGCCTTCTGGCGTGAAGCGGTGGATCAGACCTTCGTCGTTGCCGCAGATCCAGTAGCAGCCATCGGCGTCGACTGCCGCGCCGTCCGGGCGGCCGGGGAACTGTTTCATATCCACGAAAAGCCGCCGGTTGTGCGGCGTGCCCGTGTCAGTGTCGTAATCGAACGCCCAGATCCTCTGCACCGTAGGATGCGAATCGGAGAGGTACATGACCTTGCCGTCCGGGCTGAAACCCAGACCGTTGGGGACGATCATGTCGGTGATGTGGGGATCGAGTGGCCCCTGCTGGCCGCCGTCGTAGCGATAGAGAGAACCCACCGCGCACGCCTGGGCCATGTCCATGAACATGGTGCCGGCCCAGAACCGACCCTGACGGTCGCAGCGGCCATCGTTGAAGCGCATGTCGGGCCGCGGATGTTCAACGTCGATCAGGCGCTGCGAGGCGAGGGTGCCGTCGTCTTGCGGGCGCACCCGGAACAGCCCGTCTTGCATGGCGGCCAGCCAGCTGCCATCGCCGTAGCTGGCGATACATGCCAGCATCTGCGCTGCTTCCCAGCTGTGCGATTGACTGTCCACCGGGCTCCAGCGGTTCAGGCGCCGGGCCGGAATGTCGACCCAGTACAGCGCCTGTTCCTGCGCATTCCAGACCGGGCACTCGCCCGTAGCGTTGCGTGCATCGAGAATCAATTCTGCCTGCATGGCGATCATTCCGGGTGTAGAGAGGCACACGCCGATCATGCGACCGGCTCATCAGGATGGACGTTTATTCGTCGCCGAAAGGCCCGGACGCCACGAATGCGCCGCCCTGATAGACCATCGCCGGATCGTCAGCGGCGGGCATCGGTTGGGTTTCGACAGCGGCGCGGAACTGCTCGGAACTGTCCTTGGGCTGATAGCCCAGATGACTGGCCAGGCGATTGTCCCACCAGACTTTGCTGTTATCGGAGGCGCCGTACACCACGGTATGGCCGACGTTCGAGGTGAACAGGCCACGCTGGATCAACTGCGTCAGGTCGTCATAACTCAGCCAGCTGCTGAGCATTCGGCGGTTCTGCGCTTCGGGGAAAGAGGAGCCGATGCGGATGCTCACGGTTTCGATGCCGTACCGATCGAAATAGAAACTGGCGACATCTTCGCCATAAGATTTGGACAGGCCGTAGTAACTGTCCGGACGGCGCATGGCGCTGGCGTCGATGGTCTCGTCCTGACGGTGAAAGCCGATCACATGATTGGAACTGGCAAACACCACACGCTTGACGCCATGCCGACGGGCCGCTTCATAAATGTGGAAAACCCCGCAGATGTTCGGGCCCAGGATTTCTTCGAAAGAACGTTCAACCGACACGCCGCCGAAATGCACGATTGCGTCCACGCCTTCGACCAGTTGATGCACTGCCTGCTTGTCGGCCAGATCGCACAGCTGCACTTCTTCATGGGGGCCGGCAGCGGGTGCCATTTCGGCGATATCGGATAGCCGCAGTACCTTGGCAAACGGTCGCAGGCTCTCGCGCAGCACTTTGCCGAGACCGCCAGCGGCGCCGGTCAGCAAAATCCGGTTGAAAGGCGTGTAGGCATTGGATTGAGTCATCGTGGGAAGCCCTGATCTGGTGTTGTTGTTATAAAGGTCATATGTTGTCGTATGACATGGCGGGATTATCGACAGCGCTCGTCGGGGTTGTCAACGCGGACGTCCCTGTTGGTTGCGAACCCCGGTTTTCTCTGCTAGTTTCAAAAATGTTAACGATGACATTTCCGCCTTAACAATAAAAACAACGGGATTTTTCGCTATGACAATCCGCCTCAAGAAGGGCTTTTCCGCCGCCCTTTGTTCGCTCGCCGTGGCTGTAGCGTGCGCCAGCTCCATGACCGTTCATGCTGCCGATGCCGCCAAGGCCGGCCCGCTGAAAATCGGTGCCTCGTTTCAGGAAATCAACAACCCCTATTTCGTGACCATGAAGGATGCCCTGCAGGACGCCACCGCCAGCATTGGTGCGACCCTGTTGGTCACCGACGCGCGTCATGATGTCTCCAAGCAGATCAGTGATATCGAAGACATGCTGCAAAAGGGCATCGACATCCTGATCATCAACCCGACCGATTCGGTGGGTGTGCAATCGGCCGTCAAGCAAGCTCATGACAAGGGCGTGGTGGTGGTCGCCGTGGACGCCCAGGCCAATGGCCCGCTGGATTCGTTCGTCGGCTCCAAGAACTTCGACGCCGGCGTCCAGGCCTGTGATTACCTGGCCAAGAACATCGGCGGCAAGGGTGATGTGGGCATTCTCGATGGCATTGCGGTGGTGCCGATCCTCGAACGCGTACGCGGTTGCAAGGAAGCGCTGGGCAAGTACCCGGACATCAAGATCGTCAGCATCCAGAACGGCAAGCAAGAGCGTGATCAGGCGCTGACCGTGACCGAAAACATGCTGCAGGCACAACCCAACCTCAAGGGCTTGTTCAGCGTCAACGACAATGGCTCGCTCGGCGCCCTGGCGGCTATCGAGTCCAGCGGCATGGACGTCAAGCTGACCAGCGTCGACGGCGCGCCGGAAGCGGTGAAGGAAATCCAGAAGCCGGGCAGCAAGTTCATCGCCACCTCCGCTCAATATCCGCGCGATCAGGTCCGTCTGGCGCTGGGGCTGGCGCTCGCCAAGAAGTGGGGCTCGCAGGTCCCGGCGACCATTCCGGTGGACATCCTGCTGGTGGATCAGGCCAAGGCCAAGACCTTCTCCTGGTAACGGGCGTGTCGCCGCTCGCCTGACCCTCTGTGGCCGGGCGAGCCACACGGTTCGAGGCTGCTCCGTTTTCATCCGGAGCAGCGCTGTGATTGTGCCGCAACGAGGTGCGCATGAGCTGCCTTCTGCAATTGGAAAACATCTGTAAAAGCTACCCCGGCGTGCATGCGCTCAAGTCGATAAACCTGATCGTCGAGCGCGGCGAAATTCACGCCTTGCTGGGTGAGAACGGTGCGGGTAAATCCACGCTGATGAAAATCCTCGCCGGCGTCGAGCATCAGGATCTGGGCAGTATTCGTATCGATGGCGCGGAGCAGCATTTCGCGACCTACAACGAAGCCATCGCCGCGGGCATCGGTATCGTCTTTCAGGAGTTCAGCCTGATCCCTTACCTCAATGCCGTGGAGAACATCTTCCTCGGTCACGAGATCGTCAACGGCCTGGGGCTGCTTCGTAAAAACCAGATGCGCGAAAAAGCCATCGCCCTGTTCGACCGTCTGGGGGTCAAGATCAATCTCGATTGCTCGGTCGAGCACCTGAGCGTCGCCGAGCAGCAATTCGTCGAAATCGCCAAGGCGCTGGCCCTTGAGGCGCGCCTGCTGATCCTCGACGAGCCGACTGCGACCCTTACGCCGTCCGAGGCCGAGCTGCTGTTCGACATCATGCGCGAGCTGAAAAGCCAGGGCGTGGCGGTCATCTTCATCTCCCACCACCTGGAGGAAATCTTTCAAGTCTGCGATCGGATCAGTGTGCTGCGCGATGGCGCCAACGTCGGTGCGCTGACGGTGGCCGACAGCGATATCGACACATTGGTGGAAATGATGGTCGGGCGACGTCTGGAGGCCAGTTTTCCGCCCAAGCCGACCCAGGCGCGCGGTGACGTCGTGCTCGAGGTGCGCGACATTCAGCTGGTGCGCAATGGCCCGCACAACCATTTCAGCCTGCACCGCGGTGAGATCCTCGGCTTCGCTGGCCTGGTCGGCTCCGGTCGTACCGAGCTGGCCTTGGGCGTCATCGGCGCGCTGCCGGTGATCAGCAAGGATGTGCTGCTGCGGGGCAAAGCGGTGCACCTGAACGACCCGGCGCAAGCGCTGGCCAACGGCATCGGGCTGTTGCCGGAAAGCCGCAAGAGCGAGGGCCTGATTGTCGATTTCAGCATCCGCGAGAACATCTCGCTGAACAATCTGGGCAAGTACGAGAGCGCTGCGCATCTGCTCGATCGGCACAAGGAAGACACCACCACCGCCGCGCTCATGAAGCAGCTGTCGATCAAGGCGCCGACCTGCGAAAGCCGAGTACTGAACTTGAGCGGCGGTAATCAGCAGAAGGTGGTGATCGCGCGCTGGATCAATCACCACTGCGACATTCTGATCTTCGACGAGCCCACCCGAGGCATCGATGTGGGCGCCAAGGCGGAGATCTACAACCTGATGCGCAAACTCACCGAACAAGGCTTCGCGATCATCATGATCTCCTCGGAACTGCCGGAAATCATCGGCATGTGCGATCGCGTGGCCGTCTTCAACAAGGGCGCCATCGTCAACGTGCTGGAGTCATCGGCGATCAATCCGCAAGAAGTGATGCGCCATGCCACCGGGAGTCAGAACAGTGAACACCTCCATTAAAACCATGACCACCCAACCCAACCGCATGAAGGTCAACTTCGCCCAGCTGATCCGCTCGCCTGCCTTCTATCCCTTCGTCGGGTTGGTGGTGGTGACGGTCTTCATGATCTTCGCCAGCGACAAATTCCTCACTGGCGCGAATCTGGAAAACATCGCCCGACAGGTGTCGATCAACGCCATCATCGCCGTGGGCATGACCTGCGTGATCCTTACCGGCGGCATCGACTTGTCGGTAGGGCCGGTGATGGCACTGTCCGGCACCTTGACCACCGGGCTGATGGTTGCAGGCGTGCCGGCACCGATCGCGATCCTCATCGGTCTGCTGATCGGCGTGGGCTTCGGTGTGGGCAACGGGATCTTCGTCGCCTACCTGAAAATGCCGCCGATCATCGTCACCCTGGCGACCATGGGCATCGCCCGCGGACTGGGATTGATGTACACCGACGGGTATCCGATTGCCGGCATGCCCGACTGGTTTGCCTGGTTCGGCCGCGGCACGCTGTTCGGTATCCAGGTGCCGATCCTGATCATGCTGCTGACCTATTTCTTCGCCTGGGTGTTGCTGCAGCACACGCGCATCGGGCGCTATGTCTATGCCATCGGCGGCAATGAAGAAGCGGTGCGCCTGTCGGGTGTGCGCGCCTCGCGCTTCAAATTGCTGGTGTACTCGATCAGCGGCCTGACCGCAGCGATTGCCGGGTTAGTGCTGTCATCGCGACTGATGAGTGGCCAGCCCAATGCCGGTGTCGGCTTCGAGCTGGATGCGATTGCGGCGGTGGTGCTGGGCGGTGCATCGATTGCCGGCGGTCGCGGCGTGATCATCGGCACACTGGTCGGCGCGATGCTGCTGGGCGTGTTGAACAACGGTTTGAACATGCTCGGCGTATCGCCTTACGTGCAGAGCGTGATCAAGGGCGCAATCATTTTGCTGGCGATTTTCATCAGTCGGCAGCGGCATAAATAAAGGATATGTGGTGTCTGGGCTTGGTCGCGATGGCGTCGGCACGGACAACGGCTAATTCTGATTTGAAAACAAGTGGCCATTGAGCCAGCACCCAAACATCCCAAACAGGTAAATCGACATGGAACAAAATACAAAAACCACCATGCAAGCCGTCGTCTGCCATGCGCCCAAGGACTACCGCCTCGAAGCTATCAGCAAGCCGGTGGCCCGGGCCAATGAGCTGGTGATTCGCATCGGCGCCTGCGGCATCTGCGCCAGTGACTGCAAATGCCATTCGGGCGCGGCGATGTTCTGGGGTGGAGAGAGCCCGTGGGTCAAGGCGCCGGTGGTGCCGGGTCACGAATTCTTCGGTTATGTCGATTCGATAGGCGAGGGCGCCGCCGAACACTTCGGTGTGAAGCTGGGCGACAAGGTCATCGCTGAACAGATCGTGCCTTGCGAAAAGTGCAAATTCTGCAAGTCCGGCAAGTACTGGATGTGCGAAGTGCACAACATCTTCGGCTTCCAGAAAGACGTCGCCGAAGGCGGCATGGCGCAGTACATGCGCATCCCCAAGACCGCCATCGTGCACCAGATTCCCGAGTCGGTCTCGCTGGAAGACTCGGCGCTGATCGAACCGATGGCCTGCTCGATCCACACCGTCAACCGCGGCGACGTGCAGCTTGACGACGTGCTGGTGATCGCCGGTGCCGGGACGCTGGGGCTGTGCATGGTCCAGGTTGCCGCCCTGAAAACGCCGAAGAAGCTGGTGGTCATCGACATGGTCGACGAGCGTCTGGAGCTGGCAAAGAAATTCGGTGCCGATGTGGTGATCAACCCGAGCCGCGACAACGCCAGGGAGATCATCAACGGCCTCACTGACGGTTATGGCTGCGACGTCTACATCGAAACCACCGGTGTGCCGATTGGCGTGACCCAAGGCCTGGACCTGATCCGCAAACTGGGGCGGTTCGTCGAGTTCAGCGTGTTCGGCGCCGAAACCAGCGCCGACTGGTCGATCATCGGTGACCGCAAGGAATTGGACGTTCGCGGCGCTCACCTTGGGCCGTATTGCTACCCGATCGCCATCGACCTGTTCGAGCGCGGG
Source organism: Pseudomonas sp. NPDC087358 (assembly GCF_044900785.1). NCBI lineage: Bacteria > Pseudomonadati > Pseudomonadota > Gammaproteobacteria > Pseudomonadales > Pseudomonadaceae > Pseudomonas > Pseudomonas sp. NPDC087358. The sequence continues at coordinate 87,020 of NZ_JBJDOA010000018.1, read as the reverse complement.
CTGGTGACGTCCGAAGGCATTGTCACCCATGACTTCGGCCTGGACGACTACGCCGAAGCCTTCGCCCTGGCCGATTCGACCAAGTCGATCAAGGTGCTGCTCAAGCCTGTCAGCTGAGGGCCCGGACACTGGAGAAGCTCACGAGCAGCGCAAAGGCAGCGATCTGCCGCGAACTGTAGGAGCTCACGAGCCGCGCGAGGCAGCGATCGACTGCGAAGCAGTCGCAAAGCCTGAGATCCAGGTGTATCAGGCACGCCGCCGATGCCCTTGTTACCCGCGCTTCGCTGCCTCGCGCTGCTCGTGAGCTCCTACCGTGGTTTGAGTCGATCGAGAGCATCGGGCTGTACCGCTGGAACTACCCAATAACAAGAGAGCCCGCCAAGATGGAATACGTCATCGGGGTCGACATCGGCACTCAGAGCACCAAGGCCTTGCTGGTCGATGCTCAGGGCCGCATCGTCGCGCAGCACAGTCACAGCTACAAGGTCGACACACCGAAACCGCGCTGGGCCGAGCAATGGCCGCAGGTCTGGCTGGACGCGGTGGAAATCTGCGTCGCCGCCTGCATGGGCAAAAGCGCTGTGCCCAGAGACAGCGTCAAATCGATGTGTGTCAGCAGTCTCTACGGTGGCTCCGGAATTGCCGTCGATGCGCAGATCAAACCGCTGTACCCGTGCCTGATCTGGATGGACCGACGCGCCGAAGAACAGGTCGAGTGGGTCAATCAGAACGTCGATCTGCAGCGCCTGTACGGCATCACCGGCAACTCGGTGGACAGCTACTATGGCTTCACCAAAATGCTCTGGCTCAAGGACAAACAGCCGCAGATCTGGGACCAGACCCGTTACCTGCTGCCGCCCAACAGCTATATCAATTATTGCCTGACCGGCGAGGTGGCGGTGGACCACAGCTCCGCTGGCAATATTGGCGGCGTGTATGACGTCCAGGCCCGTGGCTGGTCGGCAGAGATGCTCGATGCGCTGGGCATCCCCCCGTCAATGATGCCAGAGCGGCTCGTGCATTCCGGTGATGTGGTCGGCGGCTTGCTTGCACCATGGGCCGAGCGTCTGGGGCTGCAAGCCGGCACGCCGGTACTGGGCGGCGGCGTGGATGCGGCGATGGCGACCTTCGCAGCGGGCGTGACCCAGGCCGGCAACCACGTGGCGATGATCGGCACCAGCATGTGCTGGGGCTACTTGAATCAGCAGGTCGACGCCCGCCATGGCCTGGTCAGCTTTCCCCATGTCTTCAACGGCGACCAGGATCTGTACATTTTTGGCGGCGCGATCACCGCAGGCGCTTCGGTCAGCTGGTTTCGCGAACAGTTCTGTCAGGCTGAAGAACAACAAGCCAGCGATAGCGGCGAGGACAGCCACGTCATTCTCGAGCGCGCCGCCACGAAAATTCCGCCAGGCAGCGACGGCGTGTTGTTTCAGCCCTATCTGATGGGCGAGCGCAGCCCGATATGGGACGCCAAGGCCAGCGGCAGTTTCGTCGGGCTGAGCCTCTATCACACTCGCATCCACCTGTACCGCGCGGTGCTGGAGGGCGTCACCTTCGCCCTGCGTCACAACATCGAAGCCGGGACCAAGGGCGCGCAATCCCTGGACCCGCGGCTGATCGTGGTCGGCGGCGCGAGCCATTCGGATTTGTGGATGCAGATCATCGCCGACGTCACCAACTTCCCGGTCTACACCATCGTCCAGGAGGTCGAGGCGGCCTTGGGCGCAGCGCTGCTCGCGGCGTACGCGGTGGGCCTGGTGGATGAGGCGCAGGTGCACAAGGGCTGGGTTGAACTGCAACGCCGGGCCGAGCCTCAGGCAGAAAACGTGGCGTTGTACTCGCGTCTGTTCGCCGACTATGTGGCGTTGTATCCGGCGCTCAAACCCATCATGCATCGCTTGCAGGGAGCGTAAATGTGAATACCGCCCATTTTGATTTCAGCGGTCAGCGCGTGCTGGTCACCGGCGCCAGCAGCGGTATCGGTTGGGAAGTCGTTCAACAGTTGCTCGCCAGCGGCGCCGAGGTGTTTGCCATGGGCCGCGACCCGCTGGCGCTGGACAAGCTGGCCGCGCAGGGTTGCCAGGTGCTGCGGGTGGAAATGGCCGATGCGCAGCAACTGTCTGCGGTGCTCGCCGAGTTGCCGGTGCTGCAGGGCTTGGTGAACTGCGCGGGGATTTCCATTCTTGAGGCGGCTACTCAGGTCACTGCCGATGCCTTGGATCAGGTCATGGCAGTCAACGTGCGCGCGGCGGCAATGGTCGCGGGTAGTGTGGCCAGAACCATGATCGGAGCAGGGGTGAAGGGCAGCATCGTCAACGTGTCGAGTCAGGCATCGTTGGTGGCGCTGGACGATCACCTGAGTTACTGCGCATCCAAAGGGGCCATGGACGCCATGACCCGCGTGCAGTGCGGCGAATGGGGCAAGCACGGGATTCGCGTCAACAGCGTCAACCCGACCGTGACCCTCACGCCCATGGCGCAGATGGCCTGGAGCGAGCCGAGCAAACGCGACCCGGCGCTGGCGGCGATTCCGCTGGGGCGTTTTGCCGAAACCGCGGAGGTGGCGGCACCGATTCTGTTTTTGCTCAGTGGCGCGGCGTCGATGATCAGTGGCGTGTCGTTGCCGATCGATGGGGGGTATACCAGCCGGTAGAAATGTCCCCCTTGGATGGCGATGCATGGAACGATGACCAGTAGGCGTGAGCTTGCTCGCGATGCGCCAATTCAGACACTACTCAGAGGCCTGGCACACCGCATCGCAAGCAAGCTCACTCCTGCAGTGACCGATGTCAGTGTGGGCCAGCCCCATTCTCCAGTTCCCCGACAATCACCACCCTGGCCTTGGGCAGATACCGGTTCTGAATCCGCTCCAGCAGCAGGGTCACCGCGCTGCTGCCGGCCAGCGATGCGTCGTGGGCGATGCAGGCAATCGGGATGCCGAAGATATCGGCGAAGGGCAGGCGGTCGATGCCGCAGATGGGCAGGCTTTCATGGGCAATGCCACGGTCGCGCAGGGCTTTCATGGCGCCCAGGGTGATCAACTGGTTGAAGCCGAAAATCGCATCCGGCACGCAATGTTCGTGCAGGTAATCCAGCGTGCTTTGATACGACGGCTCCAGTGTGTAGTCGCCAGCGAACACGTCCAGCTGCACCTGTTTGCCGCTTTCCTCCAGCGCCGCCTTCACGCCCTTGAGCCGCTCCTGGGAAATCCGCGAATGCGCCGGCCCCGTCAGCACCAGCAGACGCTGCATCGCCGGGTTTTGGGCCAGCAGATAGCGTGCGCCTTTGAGCCCGCTGTGGAAGTTGTCCAGCACCACATGGCTGAACGGGGTGTCGTGCAACGCGCGATCAAGCTGCACCACCGGGATGTCACCGTTGCTCAAGCGGCTCAGGTAGTTGGGCTGATACGCCGGTTCGTCCGATACCGGTGAGAGCACGATGCCCGCCACACGATAGCTGAGCAGGGTATCGACCGCCTTGCGCTCCAGCTCCTCCGAGCCATCGGTGTCCACCAGCATGATGGTGTAGCCGTGCTTCTTCGCCTCTCGGGAAATGGCCTTGATCATCTCGCTGTAAAACGGGTTATCCACCGAGGCCGTGATCACACCGATGATCATGCTCTCACTGCGCTTGAGGCTGCGGGCAAAGGCGTTGGGTACATAGTCCAGTTCCTGGGCCACTTCCAGGATGCGCGCCAGGGTTGCCGGCTTGACCAGATCGGGCTTGTTCAACGCACGGGACACCGTGACCGGGGTCATGTTTACGCGGCGGGCGATATCGGAAATCGTGACGGGGGTCTTTTTGCTCATGGACTTCTGGCGGCCTGAAACGGGACAGCATGCAGGACGGCGGCATGCGTGTGCGGGTACGCAAGGCTAGCACGCTGAACAGCAAAAGCGATGCGGCAAACGCACCCGATGTTATCGTTTTCATCACCATATTCCGTGGCTTTGCGCCCAGCTGTTGAAAACCAGTCGAACGCCGGGGCGAGCGCTGCGGTCCATTCGCTAGCGCAATTTTTCCCGACGTCCTGCGTGCAATCGGCCAATAATGCGTGCCTGTCCCAACTGGTCTGGAGGATTCATGACCTTGCCCGCTTCATCTTCTTCACGCGACTTCTTCATCGCCTCCGCTGCGCTGTTGATCGCCATGGTCGGCACCACGCTGCCCACGCCGCTCTACGCGATCTATCAGCAACGCCTGGGTTTCGACGCGAGCTGGTTGACGATCATCTTCTCGATCTACGCCGCAGGGGTGATCGCGGCCCTGTTGGCGGTGGGCAGCTGGTCAGATCAGCTGGGCCGCCGACCCATGCTGCTCGCCGGGTTGTTGATGGGCGCGATCAGTGCGCTGATTTTTCTGTTCAGCGACTCGATTGGCGGCTTGCTGATCGGTCGGCTGTTCTCAGGTTTTTCGGCCGGTATCATGACCGGCACCGCGACCGTGGCGGTGATCGAGCTGGCACCCAAATCCTGGAAGAACGCCACCTTGATGGCGACCGCAGCCAACATGCTCGGGCTTGGGCTCGGGCCGTTGCTGGCCGGGTTTACCTCGCAGTACCTGGCCGATCCCTTGCACCTGGTGTTTTATGTGCACCTGGCGCTGCTGTTGCTCGCGGCAGTGGGTGTGGCGCTGATTCGCGAAACCGTGCAGCGCCCGCCGACCCTCAAACTGAGCATCCAGAAACCCTCGGTGCCGGCGTCGGTTCGCAGCGTGTTCATTTCCGCATCGATCGCCGGGCTCGCCGGCTTCAGCGTTGCCGGGTTGTTCACCAGCATGGTGCCGTCGGTCATGATCCACATCATGGAGCAGCGTGGCGGGCTGGTGATCGGAGCGGTGATCGGTCTGTTTTTCGTGGCGTCGATCGTCGGTCAGGCGTTGCTGCAGTGGCTGCCCAAGGCGCTGCACATGAGCCTTGGCTGCATGGGCTTGATCATCGGCATGATTTGTCTGGGGTTAAGCATTGCCACCGCGCAAGTGTTGCTGCTGGTGGTCGCAGGCTTCGTCGCCGGAGTGGGTCAGGGCATGATCCTGCGTTCGGGCATGGGCGCGGTGACGGCGAACAGCCCAGCGCATCAGAAGGCGGCGGTGACCTCGGCATTTTTCGTGGTGCTGTACGTTTCGATTTCCGTGCCGGTGGTGGCGGTGGGCTTCAGCGTTCAGGTATTCGGCTTGCCCCATGTCGGTGAATTCTTTGCCTCACTGGTGGCGCTGGTCGCCTTGCTGGCAATGATCAGCATGCGGCGAGTGCAGTCCAGGCAAGCTGCTGTTTCGTCCAGCGGGAGCTGATCGATGACAGTGAGAGTCGGGCTCATCTCGGACACCCACAGCCTGCTCCGCCCGCAGGCGCTGGAGGCGCTGCGCGGGTGTGATTATCTGATCCATGGCGGCGATATCGGCAAACCGGAAATCCTCGATGCGCTGAAGCAAATCGCACCGCTGACGGTGGTACGCGGCAACAACGACAGTGACGACGCCTGGGCTGCGGATGTGCCGTTCGACGCGGTTTTGCGCATTGGAGCGCTGGCCATCTACGTGACCCACATCCTGGCCGACGTGCCGGAAACACTGGCGCCGGAAGTCAGCGTGGTGGTCACCGGGCATTCCCACAAACCCCTGCAGCAGACCCGTCACGGCGTGCTGTTCATCAACCCTGGCAGCGCCGGCCCACGGCGTTTCAGATTGCCGGTGACCGTGGGCGTCTTGCACATCGACGGGCTCGACGTGCGGGGCGAGTTGATTGAGTTGAAGCTCTGAGCGTCCTTTGCGCCGGGCAAAGTTTCCAGTAACAGTCCGGCTTGCCGGCGGTGGCGTCATGGGTATCGCCACCGCTGGCAAGCCGTGCTGCTACAGAAAATACACTGTTGATTCTGGCCGCAGGCCCGCAGGAGCCGGCTTGCTGGCGAATGGGGTGTGTCAGTCGAGGGTGGTGTATCTGACCCACCGTGTTCGCCTGGCGGGGTTTGCTGCCGCTTCGCGCCAGATCGCCGGCAAGCCAGGCTCCCACGCCCTCCGGGCAGAGGCATGGGCTCGCCGGCAAGCCGTGTTGCTACAGATATTCAGCCGAGGACCACTCGAATCGACCGGCTTACTTGGCAATCGGGTCCAGGCCGCTGTCCTTGATCGCCCGCGCTGCGGCCGACGAGCTCAGGAATTCGAGGAACTGCCGCGCCTGCTCAGGGTGCTTGCTCTTGGCGACAACTCCCGCTGAATACAAGGTCATCTGCTGTGCCTGATCGGGGATCAGGCCGATGATGTCGATGCCTTCTACCGGCTTCAACTCGCTCAGTTGCTGGAAGCCGATTTCGGCATCGCCGCGAGCGACTGCTTCACCCACAGGGGTGGCGGGAATCATGTGGCTTTTGCTCTGGATGCGATCAGCGATGTGCATCTGGTTGAACAACACGCGGGACAGGTACACGCCGCTGGCGCTGTCGGAATAGGCAATGCTTTTGGCATCAAGCAGCGTCTGTTTGAAGGCGTCCATGGTGCTGATGTCAGGGTGCGGTGCGCCGTGACGCACAGCCATGGCGATGTAGGACTTGCCCAGATCGACGCGGCTTTTGGGGTCGACCTGGCCATCCTTGATCAGCTTGTCCAGCGCCGCACCGACCATCAGCACCACGTCGGCAGGCTCCTGGCGCGCCAGGCGATTGGGGATGGACTGCGGCGTCGCGCCCATGGATGGCGCGACCTCGCCCTGCAGTTTGACGCCTGCGCGCTGTTCATAATCCGGGGTGACAGCCTTGAACGCGCCCATGATGCCACCGGAGCTCAAAACGATCAGTTGCACGGGGGCTACAGGCGTTGCGGCGTGGGTGAAAGCCACAGGAATGAAGGTGATGGCGGCGCTCAGCAGATAGGGCAGAATTTTTTTCATGAAGATGAACCTGACGTGATTAAAAGTGGCTCTGACGAAATAAAAACAGCGCGGGCAGTATGTGGCAATTGCGCGACGAGTAAATCCCTTTCTTGCCGGCACCCATTCACGCACGCCGTTTATTTGCTGTCAGCGGCGATCAGCAGGCGCGGCAAAGCCTTGAGCGGACAGGGCAAAGTGGATCGGGTAATCGCGAAGGGGAGGAAGGGCGTTCAAACGGCTTGCCTGCTCCGTGAGGGCAGTCCGCCAAGTTCGCTGTCGAGTGCCATCGCTGAAAACTCTCGAGGTGTTTTCATGTGCGTTAGAAGACGCTGTTTCGTCTTTAAAATCATTAAAAAAGCCGCGCCGGGACGTTTATCCCGGCGCGGCTTTTTGTCTATCTACACCTTGAAATGGCTGACCAGCATCTGCAGCTGATTGCCCAGGCGAGCCAGCTCGACGCTGGAGGCGGCGGTTTCTTCGCTGGCAGCGGCGGTCTGCTCCGACACATCACGCACGTTGAGGATGCTGCGGCTGATTTCTTCGGCGACCGAGCTTTGCTGTTCGGCCGCAGCGGCGATCTGCTGGTTCATGGCCTGGATGTTGGACACCGTGTTGGTAATGCTTTCCAGCGAAACACCGGCCTTGCGCGTCAGGGCGACGCTGCTGTCGGTCAGTCCGCGGCTGCTGAGCATGATCTCCGACACCTGGCGGGTGCCGTTCTGCAGGGCTGCGACCAGGCCTTCGATTTCCTCGGTCGATTGCTGGGTACGCTGCGCCAGGCCGCGGACCTCATCGGCGACCACCGCAAAACCGCGTCCGGCCTCACCGGCGCGGGCCGCTTCGATGGCTGCGTTGAGGGCCAGCAGATTGGTCTGTTCGGCCACCGCCTTGATCACGTCCATCACCTTGCCGATCTTGTCGCTTTCCTGTTCCAGCACGTTCATGGCGTCGGTTGAACGCACCACTTCGCTGGCCAGCTTTTCGATCTGGGCAATGGCTTGACCGACCACCTTGTCGCCTTCGCGAGCTTCAGTGTCGGCGGTGGACGCGGCGACCGATGCCTGTTCGGCATTGCGTGCGACTTCGTGCACGGTGGCCGACATTTCATGCATGGCGGTGGCCACCTGGTCGGTTTCGACCTTCTGGCTGTTGACGCCTGCGCTGGTCTGTTCGGTGACGGCTGACAGTTCTTCGGCGGCGCTGGCGATCTGCGTGACGCTGTCGCGAATCCCGCCGATCAGGTCTCGCAGGGTAGCGCCCATGCGCTGGATGCCGTGTTGCAGCACGCCGAGTTCGTCCTTGCGGGTCACGATCAGGTCATGTGACAGATCGCCCGACGCGATGCGATCGACCACCGCCAGGGTTTCCTGCAACGGACGGGTGATCTGGCGGGTGATGAGCAGCGCCGCCAACGCGCCGAAGATCAGCGCCAGCAAGGTGCCGGCGATTTGCAGGGTACGGGCCTGCTGGGTGTCCTTGTCGCCAAGGGTCTGTTGAATGTCGGTCAGCTGTTGAGCCAGTTTGACGATCGCAGCGCCCTCATCGGTCATCTCGGCGCGGGCGCCGTTGATGCTGTCGTTGGCAGTCTTGAAGCTCTGCACCGAGTTGCGATAGCCGATCAGCGAGGTCTCCAGCTGCTTGAGGCGATCAGCCTGCGTGCCGCTGAAAATGGCATTGAGCTGCTCCAGGCCGCTGATGGCGCTGGACACCTGACGGACCGCCGCTTCTTCGGTCTTGGCCGTGACATTGGCGGTGTAGCCGCGCACTTCGTAGCGCACCAGCATCACGTCTTCCTTGGCCTTGATGACCGCCTGGTATTGCTCGAAGCGTCGCTCGTCGGTCGGCTCCAGTTTCATCACGTCGTCGTTGATAGCGGCGATCAGTTCGGCTGCTTTGACCGCGTCCACGCCCATGTCGGCGCGGACCTTGGCGCTGGTTCTGTAACCCTCTCGCATTCTGTTCAACGAGTTCTGATAAGCGCTGACCTGATCGGCCAGGGCTTTTATCGGCGGGACGTTTACCGGGTTGCTGAACGTGGACTGCAGAAATTGTTGCTGCGCCTTGAAGCTGTCCAAGGCGTTCTGTGCGTTCTGCGCAACCGCTTCGTCACCGTTGCTGATCATGTATTGCAGACGGGTGATTCGCAGGTCGGTCAGCTTGGCGCTCAGCTTGGCGATGTCCGCGACCCGGTCGCTGCGAAACGTCATGTTGCCCAGGCTGGTCCAGCCAATGAGCGCGAGCAGGGCAGTAAAAACAAGTACAACACCGAACCCAAGCGCCAGTTTCATATTGACGCTGATGTTCGCAAACCAGCTTTTCATCACAATTCTCCAGAATGTCCATTTTTCGAAGTCGTTAGCTGGAGAGTTGTTCTTGTAAAAGCCAGCGAAACATTCAAATGTACGAGTACATCGGCTGGATTCGGGAAATCTGAAAAAAATGTCGGAAAAACGGCGTCAGACTTCTGCCGAGCCTTTGCAGGAAATCGGTCGCAGCGTCGTCAGAAAAAACTTTTGTGCAGATCAGAAACAATCAAGCCCGGCGAAGGCCGGGCTGGGAGGGGGGCAATGCGGGGATCAGCTCAGGCGACTTGCACCGACGTGGTCGGAGCCATCAGCAGCGATACGGCCCAGGTTGGTATGGTCCGAACCGTTCTCGGCAATGCGGTTGGCACCTGTGTGATCGGAGCCATCGGCAGCGATGCGGCCCAGGTGGGTATGGTCCGAACCGTTCTCGGCAACGCGGTTGGCACCTGTGTGGTCGGAGCCATCGGCAGCGATGCGGCCCAGGTTGGTGTGGTCCGAACCGTTCTCGGCAACGCGGTTGGCACCTGTGTGATCGGAGCCATCGGCAGCGATACGGCCCAGGTGGGTGTGGTCCGAACCGTTCTCGGCAACGCGGTTGGCACCTGTGTGATCGGAGCCATCGGCAGCCACACGGTTGATGTGGGTATGCGACGAGCCGTTTTCGGCGACTACCGGGGCGTTGAGCTGCTGACTTGCTTTAACAGCCGGCAGTGCGAAAGCGCTGGTTGCCAGTACGGAGAAGGCCAGGCCAAGAATCAGTGTGTTGGTTTTCATGAGGTTTGCTCCAGAAGTCGTCGTTAGTCACTCGGTATGGAGGCAATGTTACGCGGCGCTGAATTATTAAGAAGTCAATACGAGTGGTAGCGATCATCGCTGCCGTTGATAGTTGGCAGAGACCTGCCCATCAGCGCGCAGCTTGCCTGCGCAGCAGAGTGACCACGCGAAACTGGCAGCACTCCGGATAGGTCATGCGCTATTGACGTAACAGACACTTCGAGCGCGTCAGGAAATCGTCGCTGGCATCCGTGTCGATGACCAAAAGGTCTCGGCATGACTTGTTGGTCATGCCCGTTAAACGCTGGCGTCAACTTTCCCCCCGTGCTGTGTATCAGGGATGAAATATTTCAACTGTCGAGCAGGGGCTGAACAAAATACCGTGTACTGGCTCCAGCCTCCGCCATAGGCGGCGTCTCTTCTTAACTCAGTACGGAAGTTGCGTTATGAAAACTGTTCAGCGATTCACCACACTCGACAGTTTCAGAGGTGTCTGTGCAGTCTTGGTCGTGTTCTACCACTTGCACGTGGTCGGCGCGTTTATCCAGCTGCCATTCTTCCGACGAGACGAGGTCTTGCTTAACTTCTTCTTTGTTCTCAGTGGTTTTGTTCTGGCCCACACCTACGGCATGAAGCCGAGCCTTTCTTTCAAATCCTTCTTTATCTCACGGCTTTTCAGGCTGTACCCGCTGCACTTGGCAATGCTGGCGTTGTTTCTCACCTTCGAAACGGTGCGCTGGCTCGCTTACCTGAAAGGTTTCTCCCTGAACAACGTGCCGTTCACCGGTAACTTCGCACCCCGCGAAATCCTGCCCAACCTGCTTCTGATACAGGCCTGGACAACATTTACCGACACCATGTCGTTCAACTATCCCTCATGGACCATCAGCATCGAGTTTTACATCTATATGCTGTTCGGGCTGCTGTGCACCTTCTCCATGCGCAATCGTTTTTTGATGTCCGCGTTGATTTCGCTGGTGATGTTCGTACTGATCTTTTCGGAAAACGAGCCATTGGTCGAGCGCGCAATGCTCGGGCTTTCATGCTTCTTTGCCGGCAACATTACTTATCTGGTTTACCTGCTGATTCGGGACCGGTTCGTGCCAAGGCTGTGGGTCATGACTGTCCTGGAATGCGCCATGATGTACGCCACCTACTGGGTCGTAATGAACGACTTCGACCATCGCTCGCCACTTGGCAGTCTGGCGTTCTGTGGACTGGTACTGTTGTTTGCCTTTGAAGGCGGGCTGGTATCGGTGCTGCTCAAAACCAGTGTGTTCGTCTTGTTGGGCAAACTGTCGTACTCGATCTACATGACCCATGCGGCTGTGCTGTTCTGCCTGGTGACTCTGTTTATCGTGGCGCAGAAGTTCACCGGCCTGGAGTTGGCGCCGATGGTCGAGGGCCAGCGTTTCATGGATACCGGTTCGGTGTTACTCAACAACATCTATGTGGTCGCGGCCACGGTGCTCTCGGTGGGCGCGGCGGCGTTGGCTCACAAGCACATCGAGATCAAAGGCTACGAACTGGGCAAGCGCTTCCTTGGCGGTTCGGCCAAGCCCAAAGTGGTGGTCGAGAAGCCGGAGCAGTTACCGGCCAATGCAAGAATCGACCGTGCTGCTTGAGGAGTAGGGCATCCTGTTTCGCTGGCCGTTCGGGCCAGCGATCGGCAGCAGCGCTACGCGGCAGACCCTGTGCGCAACCACTGCAGCATACCCAGCCCCGCTGCCCGGCCGCTGGCGAAGCAGGCGGTGAGCAAATAGCCGCCGGTGGGCGCTTCCCAGTCAAGCATCTCGCCGGCGCAGAACACACCTGGCAGCGCCTTGAGCATCAGTCGTTCGTCCATCGCTTCGAACGTCACACCGCCGGCCGTGCTGATCGCTTCGTCCAGCGGCCTGGGTTTGATCAGTGTCAGCGGCAGGCGTTTGATGGCGTTGCTCAGCAAGGCAGGATCGGCGAACGCTTCGGCGGGAGCCAGTTCACGCAACAACGCCGCCTTGACGCCATCGATCCCCAACTGGCTGTGCAGATGCTTGGACATCGAGCGCGAGCCACGGGGTTTGCTCAGGGCTTTGTGCACGTCTGCCAGGCTTTTGCCCGGTAGCAGATCGATGTCTAACGTCGCCCAGCCCTGTTGATTGATCGCCTGGCGTATCTGCGCCGACAGCGCGTAGATCAGGCTACCCTCGACACCGCTCTGGGTGATCACGCATTCGCCCAAGCGCAGGGTGTGCCCTTGCAGGCCGATGGCGACGTTCTTCAGCGGCGCGCCTGCAAACTTGCTGCCAAGCAGCTCGCTCCAGGCCGACACCTCAAAGCCGCAGTTTGCCGCCTCGAGTGCCGCGACCTGCACCCCATGCTGCTCAAGCAGCGGCAGCCAGCCACCGTCCGAGCCCAGGCGTGCCCAACTGGCGCCGCCCAGCGCCAGTAATGTGGCAGCGCAATCGACTGCCAACTCGCCTTCGGGATGGGCGATGCGCAGGCTGTGGTCGGGATTCCAGCCCAGCCAGCGGTGGCGGGTGTGGATAACTACCCCGGCATCACGCAGCCGCTTGAGCCAGGCGCGCAGCAGGGGCGCGGCCTTCATGTCGGTGGGAAACACCCGCCCGGAGCTGCCGACGAAGGTTTCGATGCCCAGACCGTGAATCCACTCGCACAACGCCTGGGCACCAAAACCCCGCAGCAGCGGGGCAACGTGGGGCGCACGTTCGGCGTAGCGCGACACAAACGCCGGATAGGCTTCGGAGTGGGTGATGTTCATGCCACCGACACCCGCCAGCAGAAATTTGCGGCCCACAGAGGGCATGGCGTCGTAGAGATCCACCCTGAATCCTGCCTGGCTCACGACTTCAGCCGCCATCAGCCCGGCCGGGCCGCCGCCGATGATGGTGACTGTGTGTGCTGAGCAGGGCGTGTCTGAAGTCATGGGCAAACTGCGGATCGATGAAGTGGGTCGCGCATTCTACCCGAGGCCCATGGCAAACGAGCGACCTGTGGAAAACTATTGAGCAAAAAACGTACAGTCCTCTCCGGGCCTTGCGTTATAGGGGGTCTGCAGCCTTGCGCTCAGGTTATCCACAGGCCGTTCCACAGCGGATGTGGGTAAATCGTTCAGAGGCAACACGTTGCCGCTTCCGGCCTGCGCCCAGATCAAAACCCGAGCTGCGCTTACAACCCCTCGGAGATCCACACCCGCTGCGCGCTGTGGTGCAGAATCCCGTGGCGCCGTGCCAAAGCTTCACGGTCCTTGCTGTACCCGCCACCGATCACGCCCATCACCGGGATATCCCGGCCCAGGCAATGGCGCATCACCGCTTCGTCACGGCGGGCGACGCCTTGGTCAGTCAGTTGCAGATAGCCCAGCGCGTCATCCTTGTGCACGTCCACTCCGGCGTCATACAGCACCAGGTCGGGCTTATAGAGCGGCAGCAGGTAATTGAGGGTGTCGTCGACCACCTTCAGGTAATCCTCGTCACCCATGCCCATTGGCAACGGTATGTCCCAGTCACTGTTGGCCTTGCGCGCCGGAAAGTTTTTCTCGCAGTGCAGTGAGACGGTGATCGCGTCCTCGGTGTGTTCGAGAATGCGCGCCGTGCCGTCGCCTTGATGCACGTCGCAGTCGAAAATCAGCACCCGATCGACCTGACCGCTCTGCAGCAGGTAATGGCTGATGATGGCCAGGTCGTTGAAAATGCAGAACCCGGCCGGGTAGTCGTAATGCGCGTGGTGAGTGCCACCGGCCAGATGACAGGCCAGGCCATGCTGCAGCGCCTTTTGTGCTGTAAGCAGCGAGCCACCTACCGCACGCACCGTACGTCGGGCAAGATCCTCGCTCCAGGGCAGGCCCAGACGCCGTTGATCCTCGCGCGAGAGGCCTCCGTCCATGTAACGGCGGATATATGAGGGGTCATGAGCCAGGGCGAGGATGTCATGCGGACATACCTGCGGGCGAAACAACTGAGCATCTGTGGTCAGGCCGCTGTCGATAAGGTGATCGTGTAGCAGACGAAACTTGTCCATCGGGAAGCGATGGTCGGGCGCAAACGCCGGGCTGTAATCTTCGTGGTAGATAAGCGGCAGGGACATAGTGCATACACATCGTTTTTGAAGGGCAATCTTGCCAGTTATGAACGCCCGCGCACAGCGCTCAGCCAGCACGCGGGTGCCGGTACACTGGCAGGCAATTCGAGGGGCGGGGCAGGAGAGACGTTCGATGGAGCCGATAGTTGAGCTCAACAGCGCACGCTTGTTGATGCGTCAGTGGCGCGATGATGATTTGCCGGCCTTTGCGCAAATGTGTGCCGATCCACAAGTGATGCGTTATTTTCCGCGGCCCATGACTCGGCTCGAAAGCGCCAAGATGATTGGACGCGCGCGCGGGCATTTCGCTGAATACGGATTTGGCCTGTGGGCGCTGGAGCGCAAGGACACGGGCGAGTTCATCGGTTTCACCGGTCTGAGCGTGGTGGGTTTCAATGCGCCGTTCACGCCGGCGGTCGAGATTGGCTGGCGTCTGGCCAGGGAGCACTGGGGCCTGGGTTACGCCAGCGAGGCGGCCTGGACGGTGCTCGGCTGCGGCTTCGAGCACGTCGAGCTGGACGAGATCGTCTCGTTCACTGCGGTGAGCAATCTGCCCTCGCAGAAAGTGATGCAAGCCATCGGCATGCACAACAGGCCGGCCGACGATTTCAATCACCCAAGCCTGGCGGAGGGTCACCCGCTACAGCCTCATGTGCTGTATCGCATCAACCGGCAGCAGTGGCTTGCGACCTTGTGATTGGCGGGAACCGGGCGGTAAAGATCTGTATCATCTGGCCCAGCCCCGGAGTGTGCGCTACTGAGCGACTTGGGGCCTGTGTGTGATGACTGGTGTGAGATGACTGTGCGTGAGGAGCCCCGAATGAGCCATGTGCTGGATGATCTGGTGTCGCTGTTGAGCCTGGAACCGATCGAAGAAAACCTCTTCCGTGGCCGCAGCCAGGATCTTGGTTTTCGCCAACTGTTTGGCGGGCAGGTGCTGGGCCAGTCGCTTTCAGCGGCCAGCAAGACCGTCGAGGACGAGCGTCATGTCCATTCGCTGCACGGCTACTTTCTGCGCCCGGGCGATGCGCATCTGCCAGTCGTCTATCAGGTGGATCGGGTGCGCGATGGTGGCAGTTTCAGTACTCGTCGCGTGACGGCCATTCAGAAAGGCAACCCGATCTTCACCTGCAGTGCGTCCTTCCAGTACGACGAAGAAGGCTTTGAGCACCAGACTCAGATGCCGCAAGTGGTCGGGCCGGAAAATCTGCCATCGGAGCTTGAGCTGATGCGTCAGCGCGAACATCTGATCCCGGCGCACATGAAAGACAAGCTGCTGTGTCCCAAGCCGATCGAATTCCGCCCTGTCACCGAATCGGACCCCTACAACCCGAAACCGACCGATCCGGTCAAATACGTGTGGTTCCGCGCCGACGGCACGCTGCCGGACATCCCGGCGCTGCACAAATACATGCTCGCGTACGCATCGGACTTCAATCTGCTGACCACCTCGTTGCAGCCCCATGGCAAGACGGTCTGGCAGAAAGACATGCAGATCGCCAGCCTCGACCATTCGCTGTGGTTCCACGGGGAATTGCGCGCCGATGACTGGCTGCTCTACGCCATGGACAGCCCATGGGCTGGCAACTCCCGGGGGTTCTCCCGTGGCAGCGTTTACAACCGGGCGGGCAAGCTGGTGGCGTCGGTCAGCCAGGAAGGCCTGATCCGCCATCGCAAGGACTGGGAGTGAACCTGTCGGCGCTGCGTCACTGGGTGTTCGACATGGACGGCACGCTGACGATTGCCGTGCATGACTTTCCCGCCATCAAACGCGCGCTGGGTATTCCTCAGGAGGAAGACATCCTGGGCCATCTGGCGGCGTTACCTGCCGACGTGGCCGCAGCGAAACACGCCTGGTTGCTGGAGCACGAGCGCGAACTCGCGGTGGCGTCGAAGCCTGCGGCAGGGGCCATCGAACTGGTGCGTGAACTGGCCGGACGTGGTTACCGCCTGGGCATTCTCACGCGCAATGCGCGGGAGCTGGCGCATGTGACCCTGGAAGCCATCGGCATCGCCGACTGCTTCGAGGTCAACGATGTGCTGGGACGTGACGAGGCGCCGCCCAAACCCGATCCCGGCGGTTTGCTGAAACTCGCGCGGGCCTGGAACGTCGAGCCTTCACAGATGATCATGGTCGGCGACTACCAGTTCGACCTGGCCTGCGGGCGAGCGGCGGGCACGCACACCGTGCTGGTCAACCTGCCCGAGAACCCGTGGCCGGAACTGACCGACTGGCATGCCGATGATTGTGTAGCGCTGCGGGCGATGCTCGGCTTTTGATTCTGGCCGCAGGCCGTGGGAGCTTGGCTTGCCAGCGATCTGCCGGGCGCCGGCAGTAGAACCAGACGCCGCAGGACTGTCAGATGCATCGCATCCTCAAGGTTCGCTGCCGGTGCCCGGCAGATCGTCGGCAAGCCAGACTCCCACGCCTGCGGCAGACGCCAGACCTCACTCGCCCGTTGATGATCGCCCCAACGCTCTGCGTCATAACGCCGCCTTCGACACACCTCCCATGACGACTGGCATGCCGATGATTGTGTAGCGCTGCGGGCGATGCTCGGCTTTTGATTCTGGCCGAAGGCCGTGGGAGCTCGGCTTGCCGACGATCTGCCGGGCACCGGCAGTAGAACCAGACGCCACAGGACTGTCAGATGCATCGCATCCTCAAGGTTCGCTGCCGGTGCCCGGCAGATCGTCGGTAAGCCAGACTCCCACGCGTGCGGCAGAAGCCAGACCTCACTCGCCCTTTGACGATCGCCCCAACGCTCTGCGTCATAACGCCGCCTTCGACATCCCCCATAACCTGTAGGAGCCAGCTTGCTGGCGAAGGCGGTGGGTCAGATACATCGATGTCGACTGACACCCCATTCGCCAGCAAGCCGGCTCCTACGGCCTGCGGCCAGAATCAACATTACGTCCTTTGCAGCAAGGCTTGCCGGCGGTGGTGATAACAAGAAAGCTGCCGCCGGCAAGCCGTACTGCTACAGATGAAGGCGATACCGCTCGGGACCTCAATTGTCCTTGAACAACGCCGCCTGGCCTTCAGGTGAGGTGAAGATCGCATCGCCGTTGTGGCCGACGCCCTTGACCTCGACCAGGCGCTGATTCAGGCCTTCGGGGTGACGTTTGCTCAGGTAGTCGAAGAAGTTGTGCCCGCGCAGCAAACGATACGGTCCTTGGGCTTGGGCGCCGCAATCCTTGTCTAGCGCCGGATGATTCGGGTCGGTGTCCAGTTCGCCCAGCAAGTACGTGATGTCGCGCTTCACGTACGCCGCTTCAAGCTCGGCAGGCGTTTCCTTGCCGGCATAAGCTGGCAGTTTGTTCAGACCGTATTTCCAGGTATCGAAAGTCGGGCAGCTCGTCGCATCCACAGGCATCGGCCGGGTCGCGTCGAAATACGCATACGACGACGGGTTGGCGATCACGTAGCGCAACTTGATGCCTTCCTTCTTCAGCAGCACGTCTTCCTTGCCGCCGATCATCGCGTAGCGCTGCACCACCTGGGCGCCACCGGAGTGACCGGCGATCACGATTTCCTTCAGGTTGGGGAACAGCTTGCTGTCGCTCAGGCGTTTGAGGATGTGGTCGATGACCACGAACGAACTGATCGGCTTGGTGCCCATCGATTTGTCGCCGGCCATCCAGTCATTGGCGTGCCAGCGCAGGACGGTTTCCGGCAAATGGTGGGCAGCGATGTCTTTCTCATCGAGGAACTGCGGCGCGATCAACAGCGTTTTCGAGCGCTGCCTGGACTGATTGGCAGCGCGCTCGACACTGCGCAGATAGGTTTGCGCATTGCGCAGGCGACCGTGGAAAACGATCACCACCCGCTGAACCTGCGGGCTGGGAAGTACCCAGCTCTTGCTCAGCCCCAGCGTCGCCTGGGACGTGCCGTTGATCAGCAGCCGGTCAGGGCTGATGGATTTGACCGCCTGATCCGCAGCATGAGCCGTCACGCTCATCAGGGTGCCCAACAACAGGATCGAAAGCGGTTTCATCATGTGATCAGAGGCTCTTGGCGGCGAATGTATCGCATTGGTTGATTTGTCCCTGGGCAAAACCTGTCTTGAACCAGCGAACCCGCTGGGCAGACGTCCCGTGGGTGAACGAGTCCGGTACTACACGCCCTTGGCTCTGCTGCTGCAAACGGTCGTCGCCGATGGCGTTGGCAGCGTTCAGCGCCTCTTCAATATCACCAGGTTCAAGCCAGTTCAAACGCTTTTGTGCGTTATTGGCCCAAACCCCCGCAAGACAGTCCGCCTGCAGTTCCTGGCGAACCAGCAGGCCGCTGTCGCCTTCCATGCGCATGCCACGCTGACGGGCGGCGTCAACTTTAGCCGAAACCCCGAGCAAGGTCTGCACATGATGGCCAACTTCATGCGCGATCACGTAAGCCTGGGCGAAATCTCCGGCCGCCTTGAAGCGCTGGCTCATCTCGCGGAAGAAATCCATGTCCAGATACACCTTCTGATCACCCGGGCAATAGAATGGCCCGCTGGCGGAGGTCGCAAAGCCACACGCCGACTGCACCTGGCCACGGAACAGAATCAGCGTCGGATTCTTGTACTGTCGTCCGCCCTGCTGGAAGATCTGGCCCCAAGTGTCTTCAGTGTCGCCCAGGATCGCCCGCACGAAATCGGCCTGCTCATCATTGGCCGGCGGTGCCTGACGGGTTTGTGGACTGACGGCCGTCGTCTGCTGCGTGCCCACTTGGCCTGCGATCTGCCCGAGAATCTGCATCGGGTCCTGCCCGGTCAACAGGCCGATCGCGACAATGATCACGATCCCGCCAATGCCCAACCCCTTGCCACCGATGCGCATGCCACCGCCGCCACCCGAGTCGTCGCGTGCATCGACGACGTTGTCACTGCGACGTCCTTTTTTCCACAGCATGGGGGATTCCTCTTTTTGTCTCGTAGGAAGTGTAGACGGCGGGGGAGGCCAGGCGTCTGACTGCTGGGACTTAAGAGGGGGTGAGGCGGGATTGGTTCAGAGCGTGCGTTGGTGTTCTGCGGGCACGCCCTGGAGAGGGGAGTTACTGGGACGCTTTGATCGGGTAGTACAGGATTGCCCCATAAGCGCCATTTCCCACATTTTCGTCAGTGAGAGCAGGAAATGGGCTTGGTTGTAGGACCTTTCTGAATTCCTGCCAGCGGGTTGTTCAGTGGCAAAGCCGCCGCTAGTCTTCGCTTCGTCGCTGATATCAGTGACCGGATTTGACGATCCGACTTACCACAGCACAAGCGTCCTGACAGGTTTCGAACGTTACGTTTGAGGCAGGTGTTATGGCAGCTGTGCGTCGGAGGCCTCAAGGTCTGCCGGATATGCTGTGGTGCCGGTTCGTCAACCTTCGCACAGCTGCCACCCTATCTTCGGTTTGCTTGGGCGGCAGCTCCATTCAGGGGAGCTTCATCAATGCAGGAAATGCGTATTTTCAAAATATTGCCCAAGTTCTTCACGCAGCAAAGAGGACCAAGGCGATGACCGACTGCTTCGAACCGCAACACTTCATCCGCCACAATCGCCAACTCCGCGCCCTTAAACTCGAGAACCAGGCCTGGTTCTGCCTTCAAGACGTCGCCCGCCTCATGGGCAAAGCCCTCGACGAACGCGCCACCCACAAACTCGACTCCGACCAGCGCCGCACTGCCCGGCTTACCAGCAGCGGGCAATGGAGTAAGCAGCTGCTCATCAGTGAGTCCGGCCTGTACGCCATGCTCGTTCATCACTATGTCCCGGAAAACCGCGCGTTGCGCCAGTGGCTGACGCACGACGTGTTGCCGGTGCTGCATGAAAAAAACCAGCCCCATGTGCCCCGTCCCCAAACCGTGAAATGGCCACAGAGCAAGGTCGGGATGGTGCAATGGCAAAGCGAATATTGGGTGCGCTTGCGCGATGTGCCGCAGGTGATGGAAGGGCCGCGTACGCGCGGGCTCGGCTTCTGGAAAAAGTCCGTGAGTTTCTGGCGAGGCAGGCTGGAGGCCTGAGCGGGTCGATGCAGCCCGTTCAGGATGCGGGCATCAACCCTGCTGATCCGGCTGCTCAGCCTTCACCGAATTAATAAACGCCTGCATCGCAGACGACTGGATGCGATGCCGACGGGTGATCAATCCATAAGGCGGCAGACGGGCTTCGAAGCTGATCGGCAGCACGGCCAGGAGATCGCGACCTGGGTAGTCCTCGACCACGGACACCGGGGTGACGCCGAGCATGTCGGTCTGCTGCACCAGCGACAGCAGGGTCATGATCGAGGTGGTTTCGACGATGCTGTTGGGGATGTCTACCCGTGCATTGTGAAACACCTGATTGATGATCGCGCGCATAGGACTGGGGTGCTGCTGCAGGACCCAGGTTTCATTTTGCAGTGCCGCCCAACTCAGGTCCTTGGCATGCACCAGCGGGTTCTGCGCACCGGCAATCACGCACAGCGCTTCCTCGCCGAGGCTGTCGAACAACAGTTCTTCGGCCCGGGCACCGCCGGGAATCCGCCCCAGTACCACGTCCAGCTGATCCTGCAGCAGGGCCTGCACCAGCACGTCGCTGGTGTCGACCTGAATGCTCATCGACAGCCGCGGGTGGCTCTGCTTGAGATTGGCGATGGTGCGCGTCAGCAGGCCGGACGCCAGCGCCGGGATGGCGCCGACCGCCACGCGCCCCAGATTGCCGGACTCCAGCGCCACCAGTTCCTCACGCATGCCGCTCAGTTCGGCGAACACCATGCGTGCGTAATAAATCACCGTGTCACCAAACGGCGTTGCGCGCATGCCACGGGGCAGGCGCTCGAACAGCTCCACGCCCAGCAGATCCTCGGCCTCGTGGAGCATTTTGGTCGCCGCCGGTTGAGTCATGCCGATGTTGTCGGCAGCGCGGCGCAAGGAGCCGAATTCCTGCAGGGCCAGCATCAGCCGCAACTGGCGCAAGCGCAGGCGACTGTGGATGACATTGGCCTCAGGAATTCTGGTCATGTGATTGGCTCGCGCTAAAGGTTGCGGCGAGCCTGACAAGAACTGCAGGGCATTTCCAGCATTGCTTGTCATCACAGGGTTTTCGGCTTGATCGAGTGACGATTGCGCCAGCCGAAGGCGGCTTGAATGCCACCTGAGATCAACGGCCAGAACAACATCAGCAACGCAGCGGTGGTCAGGCTGCCCACCAGCGGATTGGACCAGAAGATGCCCAGCTGCCCGTCGGAAAACAGCATCGACTGGCGGAATGCGTCTTCGGCCTTGTCGCCCAGCACCGCCGCCAGCACCAGGGGTGCAATCGGATAGCCGAGTTTCTTGAACAGGTAGCCCAGCGCGCCGAAGCCCAGCATCAGCATCACGTCGAACATCGAGTTATGCACCGAGTAGGCACCAATGGCGCAGATCATGATGATGATCGGGGCAATGATCGAGAACGGGATGCGCAGGATCGAAGCGAACAACGGCACGGTCGCCAGCACCACCAGCAGGCTGACCACGTTGCCCAGATACATGCTGGCGATCAGGCCCCAGACGAAATCATGCTGCTCGGCGAACAAGGTCGGGCCTGGGTGCAGACCCCAGACCATCAACCCGCCGAGCATCACCGCCGCCGTGGCCGAGCCCGGAATACCCAGGGTCAGCATCGGCAAGAGCGCGCTGGTGCCCGCAGCATGGTCGGCGGTCTCGGGGGCGATGACGCCTTCGATCTCGCCTTTGCCGAAGTTGTCGCGATTCTTCGAGAAACGTCGGGCAATGCTGTAGCTCATGAAAGACGCCGCGGTCGGTCCGCCAGGCGTCACGCCCATCCAGCAGCCGACGATAGTGCTGCGCAGAATGGTAAACCAGTATTTGGGCAGCTTGGCCCAGGTGCGCAGGATGATCATCGGCGTAATGCGCGCATGTTCGCCGCGAAACACCAGACCCTCTTCGACGGTGCAGAGAATTTCGCCAATACCGAACAGGCCGATCACCGCCACTTCGAAACTGATCCCGGTCATCAGCGCCGGTTGATCGAACGTCAGGCGCAGGTTGCCGGAAACTGTGTCCATGCCGACGGCGGCCATGGCGAAGCCGATCATCATCGCGACCACGGTTTTCAGCGGCGGGTTCTTGCTCATGCCGATGAAGGTGCAGAACGCCAACAGGTACACCGCGAAGAACTCCGGTGAACTGAAGGTCATGGCGAATTCGGCGATGCGGGTCGACAGGAACGTCAGCAGCAGCACGCCTGCCAGCGCGCCGATCAGTGCGGAACTGAAGGCCGCGGTCAATGCCTCGGCAGCGCGGCCGTCTCGGGCCATGGGATAGCCGTCGAAGGTGGTTGCCACCGAGGACGGCTCGCCGGGGATGTTGAACAGGATCGAGGTGATCGACCCGCCGAACAGCGCCCCCCAATACATGCACGAGAGCAGGATGATCGCCGAGACCGGCGACATGGTGAAGGTGATCGGCAGCAGCAGGGCAACGCCGTTCGGCGCGCCCAGACCCGGCAGCACCCCGACCAGAATGCCCAGCAGTACACCCACCACCATCAGGCCGATGTGGCCAGGGGTGAGAATCAGGTTCATGCCTTGCAGCAGAGAATCGAACTCGCTCATTTCAACGATCTCCCGGCCATGGCGATCAGGTCACCCATGGGGCCTGCGTCCAGTGGCACCTTGAACCACAGGGCGAAAATCAGATAGCTGGCGAGCACCGCACCCACCGATACCGAGCCAATCATCAGCTTGCCGTAGGGCTTGGCGCGAAGCTTGTCACGCCACATGAACCAGGCAATGAACGCCGCCGAGGCCAGGTAGATGCCGGTGAACGGCATGGCGCAGACGAACAGGGCAATAGGGATGAACACCGACAGCACTTGCTTGAACTCGCCGCGGCTGACAAAGCTGATGCTCAGCGGTTTCCAGCGAATAACCGTCAATACGGCGTTGCCCAGGCTGGCGGCTGCCAGCAGCAGGCCGATGTAGAACGGAAAATAACCAGGCTCGGGGCCCGAGTCGCCCCAACCGATGCCTTGTTCGACGCTGCCGAACATCACCACTGCCCCGATCAACAGGGTGAACAGGCCAAGGCCCAGCTCCACCCAGCGGGTGGCGACCAGCGGGGTCGAATGAGAAGAATTGGACATCAAACACCTCCAGCGAATGACTGCCGCTGCCTGAGATCACAGGCACGCGGCAGCAGGGCGGATCAGTTGCGCAGCCAGCCGGCTTCCTTGAAGACCGGGGTGACGCGCGCGGTGTCTTTTTCGATGTAAGCGGTCAGTTGATCGCCTTCAAGGAAGGTTGGCACCAGCGCGTTCTGCGTGACATAGGCCTTGAATTCGGGGGTCTGCGACACTTTGCGCATCAGTTCGATGTAGAAGGCACGCTGTTCGGCGCTGACATCACCAGGCATGAAGATGGTGCGTGGGAAACGGTACTGATCGATACCCAGACCGGCTTCGTGGCACGTAGGTACATCAGCCCAGGATTTGTCGCCTGCGACCTTTTCGGTGTAGCCCATGCGGTCTTTACTGAATACGCACAGTGGCTGCACCTGATCGCCGCGCCATTGGCTGATGCTTTCGGCGGGGTTGTTGACGTTGGCGGCGATGTGTTTGCCGGCCAGTTGGGTTGCTGCTTCGCTGCCGCTCTTGAACGGGATGTACACAAGCTTAGTGTCGTTGGTCTGGTTGAGCAGCAGCGTCAGGGTCTGGTCGACGTCCTTGGACTGGCTGCCGCCCATGCGCATTTTCGAGGGGTCGGTCTTGACCGCTTCGTAGAAGCCTTTGGCGTCTTTCCACGGTGCGTCTTTATAAGTCCAGAGGATGAAGTCATCTTCGGCGACGGCTGCGACCGGGGTCAGCTCCTGCCATTCATAGCCGAGCTTGG
This sequence comes from Pseudomonas sp. NPDC087358, assembly GCF_044900785.1. Lineage (NCBI taxonomy): Bacteria > Pseudomonadati > Pseudomonadota > Gammaproteobacteria > Pseudomonadales > Pseudomonadaceae > Pseudomonas > Pseudomonas sp. NPDC087358. The sequence goes on along the minus strand of NZ_JBJDOA010000018.1, from coordinate 63,157 downwards.
ACACCAGTGGCAGCAGATAGATGTTGTTGGTGGCGATCACCAGTTTGTCCGCGTCGCCCTTGGAGACCTTCATGTCGAGGAAGGCTTCGGCGCCATTGCCGCCGCCCTTGTTCAGAACCACAGTGTTGACGTCCAGCAGCTTGTGGGTGCTGATGATCGACTGGATCAACCGACCGAGTTGATCGGTGCCACCACCAGGACCACCGGCCACGACGATCTCGACATTCTTGTCTGGTTGCCATGCGGCGAGGGCGAGGGTGGGGAGCGCCGTGGCGCACATCAGCGTGCAGCCGAACAGCAAACGGGACGCGCGTCGGGAAGATGCGGTTCGCATGGTGATCCTCTTTGTTGTAGTTGTTATGAGTGGCTGTCTTGTCGATCAGCCATGCGCTGAGTGTGTGGAGGTTGCTATGCCGCGTCTAGTCAAAACATCACATACACCGATAGCCTGGGGTTATAGCAGCTGAGGCTCCACTGACCCTGTAGGAGTGAGCTTGCTCGCGATCACGTTGGTGCATTCGCCACAGGTTCAGCGCGTGACTCTACGAATCGCGAGCAAGCCTCCTACGGGTTTCATCGGTCATCGCGAATCGCGAGCAAGCTCACTCCTACAGGTTTGGGGAGTGCGGGGAGGCAGCCATTACCAGAAACACTGTTTGCTATACCCTCCAGCTATCACCCTATCTTGAGTTTTGATTAGACGGTTATCGCTAAGCCTTCGATAGTGACGGCCAAGACCGGCGTTCTCACAGAAGACCGCCAACAATAAAAACAACAACACCGAGGTACGCACCCATGGCTCGCAGCAGCGCCGACGTGCATCTGTCCGCGACAGGTGAACCCTATGCCCCTCCCGTTTCCAGCGTCGCCAGTGCGACCAAGGCCAGTACGGTTCGCTGGCGCATCTTCGCAATCATCTTCGTCCTGACCATGGTCAACCTGATCGACCGCGTTTCGCTGTCCATCGCCATGCCGACCATCGCCAAGGAGTTCACCCTTTCTCCGGCCATGCAGGGCCTGATCCTCAGCAGCTTCTTCTGGGCCTATGCGCTGTTGCAGATCCCCGGCGGCTGGATGATCGACCGCTTTGGTCCGCGCCGGGTGATTACCTGGTCCACTGGCTTGTGGGGCACTTTCCAGGTGCTGGCAGGCTTTGCCACCGGCGGTGCGTCGCTGTTGTTCGCACGGATGTTCCTGGGTGCCGCCGAAGCACCGTTATTCCCGTCCGGCGGCAAGTTGATCTCGCTGTGGCTGGCGCCCAGCGAGCGCAGCCGGGGTGCGGTGATGATGGACAGTGGCAGCCCGCTGGGCGTGGCACTGGGTGGCTTGATCATCGCTTTCCTGATCGTGTCGCTGGATTCCTGGCGCTCGGCCTTTGTCATCGCCGGTGTCGCGACACTCTTGTTGGGCCTGTTGTCGTGGCGCTATCTGCGTGACGATCCGTCGGTTCATCCACAGGTCAATGAAGCGGAGCTGGCGAAAATCAACGCCGGTCGCGAAACCCCTGCCGCCGAAGCTGCACGGGCCAAGGTCAAGGGCCTGGGCATCGCCGCGCGCTCGCTGACCGGCCTGCTGATCGGCCGCTCGACATGGGCCATGGTCTATTTCGGCTTGCTGACCTGGGGCCCGAGTTATCTGGCCCAGGCACGCGGCTTCGATATCAAGGGCATCGGTTTTGCCACCTTCGTGATCTTTATCTGCGGCTCGCTCGGCTCGCTGACGGGCGGCTTCCTGTGCGATGGCCTGATTCGCAAGGGCGTGCGCCGTGGTCTTGCGGTCAAAGGCCTGCTGACCTTCTCCGGTGTCATCGCCCTGGGCGCGCTGCTGCTGTTACCGCATCTGAGCGACCCGATTGCTGCCGTTGCGCTACTGGCCATGACCGCGTTCTTCCTGATGTGGGGCAGCCTGTACTGGAGCTTCCCGGCATTGCTGGCGGCGCCGGCGCGGGTGGGGCTGATCGGCGGGGTGATGAACCTGGCGGGCAGCATCGGTGGGATCTTCGTGCCGATCCTGGTGGGCGTGATCCTGCAATACTTCGGCGGTTTCGGCGCGGTACTGGGGTTCTTCGCCATCTGCGCGGCGTTGTTCGTCCTCGCCACCTTGCTGATCAGCCTCGACGGGCAGCGTGAGGTGAGCAATGGCTGACCTGTACAGCGGGCCGATCGTCGATGCCCATCATCACTTCTGGGACCCGCAGACCAACTATCACCCTTGGCTCGCGGAGGGGGCCAACATCCCGTTTCGCTATGGAGACTACTCGGCGATCAAACGCCGCTATCTGCCGCCGGAATACTTCGCCGACGCCGGTGAGCATCACGTCGTGCAGACCGTCTACGTCGAGACTGAGTGGGACCCGAGCGATCCGATTGGCGAGACGCGTTTCATCGAACAGATCGCCGCGCGCTATGGGGTACCCAATGCAGTGGTGGCGCAGGCCTGGCTCGATCACCCGGATGCCATTGCGGTGCTCGCCGAGCAGGCATTGTTCACCAGCGTGCGCAGCGTGCGGCACAAGCCGGGCGGGCCGACTTCGCCGCAAGAGGTGGGCGAGCAACGCACGCTGATGAGCGATGAACACTGGCGCCGCAGCTACGCGACCCTGCACGACCTGGGCTTGCGCTTCGATCTGCAGACCCCCTGGTGGAACCTGCCGGAAGCCGAGCGCCTGGCGCAGGATTTCCCCACCACCACACTGATCCTCAACCACGCCGGGCTACCGTCCGATCGCAGTGAGGAAGGCCTTGCCGGTTGGCATGCGGCCATGGCCAGACTCGCCGAACAGCCCAACGTGGTGGTGAAGATTTCCGGGCTGGGGCAGCACGGCAAGCCGTGGCGCGTCGAGGACAACGCCTGGATCGTGCGCGAGATCATTGCCATGTTCGGCACCGAGCGCGCGATGTTCGCCAGCAATTTTCCGGTCGACAGCCTGTGTGGCTCGTTCGATGACATTTACAGCGGTTTCAAACACATCGTTCGTGATCTGCCGCGTGCCGATCAGGAGCGTCTTTTCTACAGCAACGCGCAACGCGTCTACCGTTGCGAACCGTGCGCCGTGGCACGTCCGTGGCAAGAACAGATGAGGAGTCAGGCATGAACAAAACCCGAATTGCGATGGTATTGGGTGACCCTGCGGGCATTGGCCCGGAACTGATCGCGCGCTTGCTCAGCGATGCCAAGGTGCGCAGCCAGGCGCACGTGCTGCTGATCGCCGACGAGGCAGAAATGCGTCGCGGCATGGACATCGCCGGTCTGTCGTTTCCCTATCGGCAGATCGACTCGCTGGACACCCTGGACTTCAGCGACGACACGCCGCTGTTCTACAACTTTCGCGGCGACACCGTGGGCGAATTCGTGCGCAGTGAAGCCAGCGCCATCGGTGGTCGCTACTGCCTCGACACCTTGAAGATCGCGGTCGAACTGACCGCCGCCAAGGTCACCAATGCGGTGTTGTTCGGCCCGCTGAACAAGACCTCGCTGCACATGGCCGGCATGGAGCATAACGACGAGTTGCACTGGTTCGCCGAGTTGCTGGGCTTCGACGGGCCGTTCTGCGAATTCAACGTGATGGACAAACTGTGGACCTCCCGCGTGACCTCTCACGTCGCGCTGTCGGCGGTGCCGGGCATGCTGACCCAGCAACGGGTAATCGAGGCGATCCGGTTGATCGATACCGCGCTCAAGCGCAATGGCCTGGCGGCGCCGCGCATCGGCGTGTGCGGCTTGAACCCGCACAACGGCGACAACGGCTCGTTCGGTCGCGAGGAAATCGACATCATCGGCCCGGCGGTCAAGACCGCTCAGGCACAGGGCATGCAGGCCGAAGGGCCGTATCCGGGGGACACGATCTTCTTGAAGGTGCAGGGCGACGCCAGCGCATTCGACGCGGTGGTGACCATGTACCACGACCAGGGCCAGATCGCGATCAAGCTGATGGGATTCTCGCGCGGGGTGACGGTGCAGGGTGGCCTGCCGATCCCGATCACCACCCCGGCTCACGGCACCGCATTCGACATCGCGGGGCAGGGCAAGGCCAATGTCGGCGCCATCGGCCAGGCCTTCGAAATCGCCTGCCGCATGGGCCAGAGCAACGTCTGATGGGGTGAAGGGTTAACGCTTCATAAACAGCCACGTTTTGACCGCAGGACGTTTTGATGAGCGTCTTGCGGTTTTTTTTGCCTGCGAGTTGGCGGCCGATTGCCCGGTGTTTGCAGATCCGCTTCTGCCGAAGGCGTGGGCGCCGGCCTGCTACAGCCTTATCCCTCCTATAACCCCTACGCCAGATAAGCCAATCGAGCGATCACCTCTGGCTATCACTGGATACGCATAAGTGATTAGCCGAAGCCCCTCACTGCTGGCTAAATTCCTTGCATCGATGTGCGGCGCAGAGCTGCCATGGCCCAGGCCCGACGCGTCGAATAACAACTACAAAAAGCCAGCCCCGCCCCATGTGGATGACTGGCACCTGAGGAACACACAGATGACAGCTCCTGTTTCTGCGCAGGCTCTTGAACGGGCCATTTCCAAAAGCCGGCTCCGCCTGCTGCCTTTCCTGATTCTCATGTACATCCTGGCCTTCATCGACCGCTCCAACGTCGGCTTTGCCAAGGCTGCGCTGGCCGCCGACACCGGGCTGGGCGATGCCGCATTCGCCTTCGGTGCGAGCATCTTCTTCATTGGTTATGCCTTCTTCGAGGTGCCGAGCAACTACATGCTGCACAAACTCGGCGCCAAGGTCTGGCTGTGCCGGATCATGGTCACATGGGGCCTGGTGTCGGCGGCGATGATGTTCGCCCACAGCGCCCAGACCTTCTACGTGCTGCGCTTTTTGCTGGGGGTGGCCGAAGCCGGTTTCTTCCCCGGCATCATTCTCTACCTCACCTATTGGTTTCCCTCCAAAAGCCGGGGTCAGGCGCTGGGTCTGTTCTACTTCGGCCTGCCGCTGGCACTGGTGCTCGGCAGCCCGCTGTCTGGCTGGCTGCTGGACTTCCACGGGGTGTTCGGCCTGACCAACTGGCAGTGGCTGTTCGTGGTCGAGGGCTTGATGGCTTCCGTGATCGGTATCGCCGCCTACTTCTACCTGGTCAATCGCCCTGCACAGGCTCGCTGGTTGAGCGACGAAGAAAAGACTGCACTGATTGGCGCGCTCACAGAAGAAGACGCAAGGAAGAAAGCCAGCCCGCATGGCTTCCTCGGTGCCTTGCGCAATGCTCGAGTGCTGAAGTTCTGCCTGGCGTATTTCACGATCCAGATGAGCGTCTACGGTGTGGTGTTCTATCTGCCGACCCGCATCGCCGGTCTGCTGGACGGCCACGTCGGCCTGAACGTCGGCCTGATCACCGCCATCCCGTGGATCTGTGCGCTGATCGTTACCCGCCTGATCACCCGCTACGCCGACCGCACCGGTCAGCACCGGCGTCTGGCCGTGTGCATGTTGACCATGGCAGCACTGGGCATTGCCGCCTCGGCCATGGGCACCAGCATGGTGCCGGTGGTGATCGCGTTCTGCTTTGCCGCAGCAGGCTTCGTTTCCGTGCAACCGCTGTTCTGGACCATCCCCACCAATTACCTCAGTGGCGCGGCGGCAGCGGGCGGCATTGCCTTGATCAACTCGATCGGCAACCTGGGCGGCTTCGTCGCGCCGAACCTGAAGACCATCATGGAAGCGAGCTACGGCGACCCGCGTGCCGGCATGTTCGCCCTGGCAGCGGTGGGCATCCTCGGCGCCATTCTGATTTCCCGTTTGAAGCAACACGACACACCGGCTTCTCCAACTCCGCTGACCCCTGTGCAGGTTGGCTGATCTCAATTCAAGCAGTGGCTATAAAGGAATCGTATTCATGAAAATCAAGGCAATCCGTACCCGCGTCTTCGAATGGAAAGGCAAAGTCGTGCCACCTCAGGCGCACTTCTGCACCAACGCCAGCGACATTCTTTTCGAGCGCGGCGATGCCATGGGCTCCTTCCGGTTTCACGGCTGGCTGGTGGTTGAAGTCGAGACCGACAACGGCATCGTCGGCATTGGTAACTGCGCATTGGCACCGCGTGTGGCCAAGGAAATCATCGACACCTACCTGGCGCCGATCGCCATCGGTGAAGACCCGTTCGACAACGAATACATCTGGCAGAAAATGTACCGTCAGACCCACGCCTGGGGCCGCAAGGGCATCGGCATGGCCGCCATTTCGGCGATCGACATCGCCATCTGGGACATCATGGGCAAGGCGGTGAACAAGCCGGTGTTCAAACTGCTCGGCGGGCGCACCAAGGAAAAAATCTGGACCTACGCCTCCAAGCTTTACGCCAACGACAACCTGGACCTGTTCCTTGAGGAAGCCCAGGGCTATCTGAGCCAGGGTTTCACGGCGATGAAAATGCGCTTCGGCTACGGTCCCAAAGATGGCCCTGCCGGCATGCGCAAGAACATCGAGCAGGTCCGCGCGCTGCGTGAGCTGACCGGCCCGGATGTCGACATCATGCTCGAGTGCTACATGGGCTGGACCCTGGAATACGCCCGCCGCATGCTGCCCAAACTGGCCGAGTTCGAGCCGCGCTGGCTGGAAGAGCCGGTGATTGCCGATGACCTTGAAGGCTACGCGGAGCTCAAGAAGATGGGCATCATGCCGATCTCCGGCGGCGAGCACGAGTTCACCTCCTATGGCTTCAAGGACATGCTCGAGCGCCGCGCCGTCGACGTGATCCAGTACGACACCAACCGCGTCGGCGGCATCACCGCAGCGCGCAAGATCAACGCGATGGCCGAAGCCTGGTCGGTGCCGGTCATTCCCCACGCCGGCCAGATGCACAACTACCACCTGACCATGTCCACCACCGCCTCGCCGATGGCCGAGTTCTTCCCGGTATTCGACGTCGAGGTCGGCAACGAATTGTTCTACTACGTGTTCAAGGGCGAGCCTGCGCCGGTCAACGGCTACATCCAGCTGGACGACAACAAGCCGGGCCTGGGCCTGGAAATCTCCGATGAGTACCTGAGCGAGTTCAACATTATCGAGTGATGTCCCGGCAGATCGCGCGTCGTCTGATGCTGCGATCTGCTGTTGGTTCTGCCCGAAGGGCGTAGGAGCAAGCTTGCTCGCGATCTGGCGCGAAGCGGCAGTAAAACCTGTCATTGCGTTGTGTCAGACGAAACTCGATCGCAGGATTCACGACTGCTGCGCAGCCGATCGCGAGCAAGCTGCGTTCCCACGCCCTGCACAGAAGCCAGATCGCATGCCCATTTACGGAGAGAAACAATGCGCCTGATTCAATTCGAAAACAGCCAGGGACAACGCCAGGTCGGCGTCGTCGAGGGCTCGCAGGTCAATGTTGTACGCAATACCGCAAGCACCCGCGAACTGGCCCTGGCGGCGATTCGCAGCCAGCACAGCCTGGAAGCTGAAGTTCAGAGCCGCGGCAGCGAGCCGGGCCCTGAGTACGCAGGTCTGTTGCAAAACGGTCAGATCCTGCCACCGCTGGACCATCAGGACCCGGCCCACTGCCTGATCAGCGGCACCGGTCTGACGCACCTTGGCAGCGCCTCTGCGCGCGACAAGATGCATCAGCACGACGGCCAGGTCGAAGCCGGCATGACCGACACCATGAAGATCTTCAAATGGGGCATCGAAGGCGGCAAACCTGCGCAAGGCCAGGTCGGTGCTCAACCGGAGTGGTTCTACAAGGGCGACGGCAGCATTGTCGTGCGCCCCGGTGCGGACTTCCCGGTGCCGGCCTTTGCCGAAGACGCCGGTGAGGAACCGGAGCTGACCGGGCTTTACGTCATCGGCGACGATGGCCAGCCCTACCGTCTGGGTTATGCACTGGGCAACGAGTTCTCCGACCACGTCATGGAACGCCGCAATTACCTGTACCTGGCTCACTCTAAATTGCGTTATTGCGCTTACGGGCCGGAGCTGCGGGTGGGCGAATTGCCGCGTCATCTATCGGGCATGAGCCGGATCAAGCGCAACGGCGAGGTGATCTGGGAGAAGGAATTTCTCAGCGGCGAGGACAACATGTGCCACAGCCTGGCCAACCTTGAATATCACCACTTCAAGTACGCGCAGTTTCTGCGACCCGGCGATGTCCACATTCACTACTTCGGCACCGCGACCCTGTCGTTTGCCGATGGCGTGAAAACCCAGCCCGGCGATCGCTTCGAGATCAGTCTCGACGCTTTTGGCGCGCCGCTGGAAAACGGTATCGGTGAAGGGCCGCGTCCTGTGGCGATCGGTCAGATCAAAGCGCTTTAAAGGAATCTCTGATGTCTTCGAATCTCGGACACAACTTCATCGGCGGCCAGCGCAGCGCGCAAGGCTCCGTGCAGCTGCACAGCCTCGATGCCAGCACCGGTGAAGCGTTGCCGCATGCCTTCGTGCAAGCGACTGAAGCGGAAGTCGACGCGGCCGCCAAGGCAGCTGCGGCGGCTTTCCCGATCTACCGCAACCTGCCAGCCGAACAACGCGCGCAGTTCCTCGATGCCATTGCCGATGAACTGGATGCGCTGGGTGATGATTTCGTCGCCACTGTCTGCCGCGAGACGGCGCTGCCAGCCGGGCGTATCCAAGGTGAGCGCGGGCGCACCAGCGGGCAGATGCGTCTGTTCGCCAAGGTGCTGCGACGTGGCGACTTTCACGGTGCCCGCATCGACCGAGCGTTGCCCGATCGTCAGCCGCTGCCGCGTCCGGATTTGCGTCAATGCCGTATCGGCGTGGGTCCCGTGGCGGTGTTCGGCGCCAGCAATTTCCCCTTAGCGTTCTCCACTGCTGGTGGCGATACCGCCTCGGCGCTGGCGGCCGGCTGCCCGGTGATCGTCAAGGCCCACAGCGGCCATATGGCCACGGCTGAACGGGTCGCCGAAGCCGTGAGCCGCGCTGCCGAACGTACCGGTATGCCAAAGGGCGTATTCAGCATGATCTTCGGCAACGGCGTGGGCGAATGGCTGGTCAGGCATCCGCTGATACAGGCGGTGGGCTTTACTGGCTCGCTGCGCGGCGGCAATGCGTTGGTGAAAATGGCGTCCGAGCGGGCGCAGCCGATTCCGGTGTTTGCCGAGATGTCGAGCATCAATCCGGTGTTCGTATTGCCTCAGGCGCTTGAGGCGCGTGGTGAGAAGATTGCCTCGGAGCTGGCGGCTTCGGTGACCTTGGGTTGTGGGCAGTTCTGCACCAACCCCGGTTTGGTGATCGGTCTGCGTTCGCCTGCGTTCAGCCGTTTTCTCGAGCAGCTGAGCGCCAACATGAACGATCAGGCGCCGCAGACCATGCTCAACGCCGGCGGATTGGTCAGCTACAGCAAGGGCCTGGAGCATTTGCACGGGCACGCCGGTGTGTCCCACCTTGCCGGTAGCCCACAACATGGCAGTCAGGCGCAGCCGCAGTTGTTCAAGGCCGATGTCAGTTTGCTGCTCAATGGCGACGCGCTGTTACAGGAGGAGGTGTTCGGGCCGACCACCATCGTCATCGAGGTCCAAGACCAGGCGACGCTCAAGGCCGCGCTGGCAGGTTTGCGCGGGCAACTGACGGCGACCGTGATCGGTGAGGCCGATGAGCTGGCAAGCCATGCCTGGCTGATGAACGCCCTACAGGAAAAAGTCGGACGGGTGCTGCTCAACGGTTACCCGACCGGCGTCGAGGTGTGCGACGCAATGGTTCACGGTGGCCCTTATCCGGCGACGTCGGACTCGCGTGGCACCTCGGTGGGTACGCTGGCCATCGACCGTTTCCTGCGCCCGGTGTGCTTCCAGAATTACCCGGATGCGCTGTTGCCAGAAGCGCTGCAGAACGCCAACCCGCTGAAGATCCGGCGATTGGTGGATGGGGATATCACCGATTCAGCGCTGTAGGAAGGCGAGGATGGTCGGAGCCTGTCGCTGTGAACCTTGATTGCTGCCACGCTCTGCGTGGTAGCGGCTTGCCGGACGCTCCGCGTCGCCTGTGGTGACGTGGAACGTCATGGCCTGCACCCGGGAGCGTGGGACCGGTCAATCGCGAGCAAGCTCACTCCTACAGGGGGCTGATCAGCCGAGGTCGATCAAACCCGCGCTGTCTGCTTTTCGGTCACTTCGGCCGGCGATGCGTCGGCGAAGTGGTTCACCTGACGCAACGCCTTGAAGCCCCACATCCAGGTGCCGACCACCCCCAGCGTACACAGGCCGCCGATGATCGCGGCAGGCACTGCGCCCCATAGCGCGGCGCTGCTGCCTGCGCGGAATTCGCCCAGTTCGTTGGATGAGCCGATGAACAGCATGTTCACCGCGTTGACCCGCCCACGCATGTCGTCCGGGGTGGAGAACTGCACCAGTGTCGAGCGGATGTAGACGCTGACCATGTCCGCCGCACCGGCAATCATCAGCGCCAGCAACGACAACCAGAACAGCGTCGACAGGGCGAACACCAGATTGGCCAGGCCAAATACCGCCACCGCGATGAACATCACCAGGCCGACGTTGCGGTCGAACGGTCGCACGCTTAGATACAGCCCCGTGCCGACCTCGCCCAGGCTCATGGCGCTGCGCAACGCGCCCAGCCCTTGTGGACCCAGGTGCAGGACTTCGTGGGCGTAGATCGGCAACAACGCCACCACGCCGCCGAGCAGCACGGCGAACAGGTCCAGCGAGATGGTGCCCAGGATGATTGGCCGCGAGCGGATGAAGGCAATGCCTGCGGTGAAGCGTTTCCAGGCAGTGGATTCGAGAATCTGCTTCTTGCCGGCGTACAGCACCGGGACGCGGATCAGCAGCAGCACGCCGGCGATGAAGCTGGCCATGCACACCGAATAGGTCAGGCCACCGCCGCCGGCCGCATACAGACCGCCACCGACCAGAGGCCCGGCGATGGTGGCAATGCGCATGATCATGCTGTTGGTGGCAATCGCCGAGGCCAGTTTTTCCCGAGGCACTACCTGGGGCAGCAGGCTTTGCAGTGCAGGGCCGGTGAAGGCGCGAGCACAGCCGAACAGCGCCAGCGTGGCGTAGATCAGGCGGGTGTCTTGATGATGGGTGACGGAAAACAGCATCAGCATCAGGCTGCACACGGCTTGCACCGACCAACTGATGGTCAGGATCAGTTTGCGGTCGTAGCGGTCGATCAGATCGCCGGCGGGCATCAGCAACAGCAACATCGGGATGAACTGCGCAAGCCCCACATACGCCAGGGAAATCGGGCTGCGGGTCATGTCGTAGACCTGCCAGGCCACGACCACGGCCTGAATCTGCATGGCGAACACAGCGGCGAGGCGGGCGGTCAGAAAGGCGAAGAAACCGGGCTGCCGAAGCACGCTCTCAGAGGTGGATTCGGAACGTGATGCGGGCGATTCGGAACTCAAGGCAGGACATCCATCGAAGCGAAAGACGGCCCAGTGTTATACACCTGTAAGCAGGTATATGCCTCTTACTGTCAGAAATTTAATCATCGGTGATGAGGCATTGATGATTGGACATGGCGCGCGCGTGCGCTGCACCACCCTGTAGGAGTGAGCTTGCTCGCGATTGGCCATCTCAGGCGACATCCATATGTCGAATGTACCGACGAGATCGCGAGCAAGCTCACTCCTACAGTTAGCGCCGCACCAGCGTGTGATCGTTCCCACGCTCTGCGTGCCGAACGATCATCGGCCGGAAGCAGGCCTCAGCGCCGGACCAGCAACACGCCCGACTCCATATGGTGGGTATAGGGGAACTGGTCGAACAGCGCGCAGCGCTCCACCCGGTGGGTGTCGTGCAGTTGCGCGATGTTGGCGGCCAGGGTTTCCGGGTTGCAGGAAATGTACAGGATGCGCTCGAAACGTCGGGTCAGCTCGCAGGTGTCGGGGTCCATGCCCGCGCGCGGCGGGTCGACGAAGACACTGCCGAAGTCGTAGCTTTTCAGGTCGACACCGGCCAGACGGCGGAATGGACGTATATCGTTCAGCGCCTCGGTCAGTTCTTCAGCCGACAGACGCACCAGCGAGACGTTATCCACAGCGTTGTCCGCCAGGTTGCTCAAGGCGGCGTTGACCGAGGTCTTGCTGATCTCGGTGGCCAGCACCTTGCGCACGCGGGTCGCCAGCGGCAGGGTGAAGTTGCCGTTGCCGCAGTACAGCTCCAGCAGGTCGTCGTCACGCTCGCCCAACGCTTCATAGGCCCAGCTCAGCATCTTCTGATTCACCGTGCCGTTGGGCTGGGTGAATGCGCCTTCCGGCTGGCGATAGCTGAAGGTACGCCCGGCAACGTCCAGTTGTTCAGTCACGTAGTCACGGCCGATCACCAGGCGCTGGCCCTTGGAGCGACCGATGACACTGACCTTCAGCTCCGCTGCCAGTTGCTCGGCTTCCAGCGTCCAGGCGTCGTCCAGCGGGCGGTGATAACACAGGGTGATCATGCCGTCACCGGCCAGCGTGGTCAGAAAATCGACCTGGAACAGCTTGTGATTGAGCGTCTTGCTGGCTTCCCAACGGTCGCGCAGCACCGGCATCAGCGCGTTGATCTGCTGGCTGGCGATGGGGAAATCATTGATCAGGATCGGCGTGTGCTTGTCGCCCGGGGTGAACATCGCGTAATGACGCTTGCCGTCGTCGCGCCACAGACGGAATTCGGCGCGCAGGCGGTAATGCTCGCGCGGTGAGTCGAATACCTGTGGCTCGGGAGCACCGAACGGCGCCAGCAGCTCGCGCAGCCGATCGGCTTTTTCGTCGAGCTGACGGCTGTAGCTTGCGGGGTCGAAGGTAGAACTCATGGGTAGAAGCCCAGCTTGATCACGAACAGGATCGACAGCACCACCAGTGCCGAATTCAGCTCACGGCCGCGTCCCGACAACAGCTTGATGACTGTCCAGGAAATGAAGCCGAAGGCGATGCCGTTGGCGATGGAGTAGGTGAACGGCATCGCCAGCGCGGTGATCACCACAGGCGCCGCTTCGGTGATGTCGTCCCAGTTGATTTCCGCCAGCCCCGAGGTCATCAGCACCGCGACGAACAGCAGCGCAGGCGCAGTGGCGTATGCCGGTACGCTGCCTGCCAGGGGGGCGAAGAACAGCGCCAGCAAGAACAACACGGCAACCACGATGGCCGTCAGACCGGTACGGCCGCCAGCACTGACGCCTGCGGCCGACTCGATGTAGCTGGTGGTGGTCGAGGTGCCCAGCAGGGAACCGGCCATGGCGGCGGTGCTGTCGGCGATCAGCGCACGGCCCATTTTCGGCATGTGGCCGTCCTTGCCCATCAGGCCCGCGCGCTTGGCGACGCCGATCAGGGTGCCCGAGTTGTCGAACAGATCGACGAACAGGAACGAGAAGATCACGCTGGTCAGACCGATGTTCAGGGCGCCAACGATGTCCAGTTGCAGGAAGGTCGGAGCCAGCGAAGGCGGCATCGACACCACGCCGCCGAAGGGCGAGAAGCCCAGCACGATGGAGATGATGGTCACCGCCAGGATGCCGATCAGCACCGCGCCGCGCACTTTCAGGGCTTCCAGTGCCACGATCAGGGCAAAACCGAGCGCCGCCAGCACCGGTGCCGGTTTGGCCAGGTCGCCCAGACCGACCATGGTCGCCGGGTTGCTGACGACGATTCCGGCGTTATGCAGGGCGATCAGCGCCAGGAACAGGCCGATACCCGCGGCAATCGCCGAACGCAGCGGCAGCGGGATGCTGTTGATGATCCACTCGCGAATGCGAAAGATCGACAGCAGGAAGAACATCACCGCCGAGATGAACACCGCGCCCAGCGCCACTTGCCAGGTGTGGCCCATGTGCAGGACCACGGTGTAGGTAAAGAACGCGTTCAGGCCCATGCCCGGTGCCAGCGCGATCGGGTAGTTGGCGATCAGGCCCATGACCGTGGAGCCGATGGCGGCAGCCAGACAGGTCGCGACGAACACTGCGCCTTTGTCCATGCCGGTCTCGCCGAGGATGCTCGGGTTGACGAACAGGATGTAGGCCATGGCCAGGAACGTGGTGACCCCGGCCAGGATTTCGGTGCGCACATTGGTGTCATGTGCCTTGAGTTGAAACAGCCGCTCCAGCATGTGTGGCTCCCCGGTGACGCATCGCGCCATTAATGAAATCGACTAAAACAGCAAAGCACAGCCAGCCGAAACAGCCTGCACAAATTCTGCCAGTCACAAAAAGCCGCGCATCATACCAGCGTCCCCGGGGAAAGGCTGCTGGCGTTGATCGGCCGCTGCGCAGCCGATTGTGACCGCTGTAGCCGTCCGGCTTGCCGGCGCTGACACTCATGCGATTGCCAGCGCCGGCAAGCCGTGCTGCTGGAGGGGCCAGGGCAGGCCTGCAGCTGACGGCCTGGCGAGGCTCGCTCATCACAAAGCCTGAACGTTTGCCGAAATCTGCAAGTCGTACCTCTTGATGGACATGTCAGAAGACGCAGAGCGAGCACCACAGCAACTGCGCTGATCGAGTACCTACCGTGAGGTTTCCCATGAGCGCGACGAACACCAACACCTTTGCGGAGCATTCCATTGCTCTGACACTCAATGGCCAGCCCAGGCAGTTGAATGTACAACCCTGGACGACTTTGCTGGACCTGCTGCGCGAGCAGCTGGATCTGGTGGGAACCAAGAAGGGCTGTGATCATGGCCAGTGCGGCGCGTGCACGGTGTTGCGCGACGGCAAACGGATCAACGCCTGCCTGACCCTGGCGATCATGTGCGACGGTGCCGACCTGACCACCATCGAAGGGCTGGCCGAAGGCGATGTGCTGCATCCGATGCAGCAGGCCTTCATCAAACATGACGCCTTCCAGTGCGGCTACTGCACCCCGGGGCAGATCTGTTCCGCAGTGGGGCTGGCCAATGAGGGCCGGGCGAAAACCGACGGCGAGATCAAGGAGCTGATGAGCGGCAACCTGTGCCGCTGCGGCGCTTACAGCAATATTCGCGCGGCGGTAGTGGAAGTCCTGCCACAGATGAGCGGCGCACCTGATCAGGGAGGGCGCAACGCATGAATCCCTTCAGCTATAGCAAACCGCTCGATGTGGGACAGGCGGTCAACCTGGCCGGCCCTGCCAGTCGCTTCATTGCAGGGGGCACCAATCTGCTCGACCTGATGAAGGAAAACGTCGCCCGGCCCGAGCATCTGATCGACATTACCGGCCTGCCATTGAAAGAAGTACGCCAGACCGAAAGTGGCGGGGTAATGATTGGCGCCCTGGTGAGCAACGCCGACCTGGCCTGGCATCCGCTGATCGAGAGCCGCTATGCGTTGCTCTCCCAAGCCGTGCTGGCAGGTGCTTCGCCGCAACTGCGCAATATGGCCAGCACCGGTGGCAATCTTCTGCAGCGCACCCGTTGCTACTACTTCTATGACTCGAACGTGCCCTGCAACAAGCGCGAACCGGGCAGCGGCTGCCCGGCCAAGGACGGGCTGAACCGGATTCACGCCATTCTCGGTGCCAGTGACCAATGCGTGGCGACCCATCCCTCGGACATGTGCGTGGCCCTGGCCGCGCTTGAGGCGGTGGTGCATGTGCAAGGCCGCGCCGGTAAACGCAGCATCGAATTCGCTGATTTTCATCGCCTGCCGGAGGACTCCCCGGAGCGGGACAATCAACTGGCGGACGATGAGCTGATCACCGCTGTCGAACTGCCACCTGCGCGTTTTGCCGGGCACAGCCATTACCTGAAGATCCGCGACCGTGCCTCTTATGCCTTTGCCCTGGTCTCCGTGGCCGCAGCACTGGAGCTCGATGGCGATGTCATCAGTGACGTGCGTCTGGCGCTGGGTGGTGTGGCGCACAAACCGTGGCGCGACAAGGCGGTGGAGCAGTCGCTGATCGGCAAGCAGGTGTCACGGGAAAACCTTGTGGCGGCCGCCGATGCGATGCTGCGAGACGCCCAGCCGCTTGCGCACAATGCATTCAAGATCAAGTTGGCACGCCGCGCGATTGTCCGCGCGCTGAGCGACGCGGCCGTGGGAGGGAAAGTCTGATGAACGCGAACACTCCAGCTTTCGGAAAAGCGTCCCCCGTCGGGCAGCCGCTGGACCGGGTCGACGGTCATCTCAAGGTGACCGGCCAGGCACGCTATGCCGGTGAATACCCAGAGCGTGGTCTGCTGCATGGCAGCGTGGTGTCCAGCAGCATTGCCTGTGGCCGGGTGGTCAGCATCGATACTTCAGAGGCGCTGCGGGTGCCCGGCGTGGTGGCGGTCATCGACCACACCAACCGGCCGCACGTGGCCAGTTACGACAAGGATTACGAAGACGCGGATTCGGCCACGGGCTCGCCGTTTCGTCCGCTGTATAACGACCGGGTGCTGTATAGCGGGCAACCGCTGGCCCTGGTGGTGGCGCACACCCTTGAGCTGGCGCGCCACGCCGGGTCGCTGGTACGCATCGAGTACGAAACCCAGGCGCACCAGACCGATCTGCTTCTCGCGCAGGACAGCGCCCACCCCGCGCCGGCTGAAACCCCGAAACCTCGCGGCGATTTCGCCGCGCAGTTTGCCGCTGCGGCGGTGACCGTGGATGCCCATTACAGCACCCCCAACGAGCATCACAACCCCATGGAGCCGCATGCCTCGACCGTGTTGTATCGCGACGATGGCAGCCTGGACATCCACGACAAGACCCAGGGCACGCAGAACTGTCAGGACTACCTGCACAAGGTTTTCGGCCTGGAAAAAGACCGGATACGCATCCTCGCGGCGTTTGTCGGCGGGGCATTCGGCTCGGGCCTGCGCCCGCAGTATCAGTTGCCGCTGGCGGTAATGGCGGCGCTGCAACTCAAGCGCTCGGTGCGCGTGACCCTGACCCGCCAGCAGATGTTCACCTTCGGCTACCGCCCGAACACCTTGCAGCAGCTGCGGCTGGGGGCGTCCGCCGATGGCCGGCTGCAGGCTGTCGGCCATGACGTGATCGGCCAGACCTCGCGCTTTGAAGACTTCACCGAACACGTGGTCGAGTGGAGCGGCATGCTCTACCAGTGCGACAACGTGCAATTGACCTACAAGTTGGCGCCGCTGGACGTCTATACCCCGCTGGACATGCGTGCGCCCGGGGCAACGTCGGGCATGGTCGGTCTGGAATGCGCCATGGACGAACTGGCCTGCGCACTGGGCATCGATCCGGTGCAATTGCGGGTGATCAACTTCGCAGCGCGCAATGGCAACGAGGACAAGCCCTACTCGAGCAAGGAGTTGCGCGCCTGCTATGAGCAAGGCGCCGAACGGTTTGGCTGGAGCAAGCGCAATCCGGAACCGCGCAGCATGCGTCAGGACCGCCAACTGGTGGGTTGGGGCATGGCGGGCGGCGTCTGGGAAGCGATGCAGATGAAAGCCAGCGCCAAGGCCAGTGTCGATGCGACCGGCAAACTGACAGTCAGCAGCGCTACCACGGACATCGGCACCGGCACCTACACGGTCATGACCCAGATCGCGGCCGAAGCGGCGGGCGTCACGCCCCAGGATGTCACCTTCGTGCTGGGGGATTCCTCGCTGCCGACCGCGCCGTTGCAAGGCGGCTCATTTACCGTGTCCTCGGTGGGCACGGCGGTGCAACAGGCCTGCCGGGCGCTGCGGGCAAAACTGCTGGACGCGGTGCGCATGGCCCATCCGCAGTTTGCGGTCGTGGACATGCAGGACGTCGGCTTTGGTGATGGCTACCTGCACATTGAAGACCAGCGATTTGCCTATGGCGATATCGTCCGCGAATCCTCCCATGACGTGCTGGAAGTGCAGATCGATGCCGAACCGGACAAGAAACGCGAAGGCTACGCCACCGCTACGCACTCGGCGGTGTTCGTCGAAGTGCTGGTCGATGAGGATCTGGGCAGCATCCGGGTCAATCGGGTAGTCAGCGCGATTGCGGCGGGCAGGGTGGTCAACCCGAAGACCGCAGGCAGCCAGATTCTGGGCGGTGTGGTGTGGGGTATCAGTCAAGCGTTACAGGAAGAAACCCAGACCGATCACAACCTGGGTCGCTTCATGAACCACAGTCTGGCCGAGTACCACATTCCAGTGAACGCCGACATTGGCGACATTGAGGTGATATTCGTCGAGGAAAACGACGAGATCGTCAATGAGCTAGGCTCCAAGGGCGTGGGCGAGATAGGCATCGTCGGAGTGGCGTCGGCCATCGCCAATGCGATCTATCACGCAACCGGCAAGCGAGTGCGCGAGTTTCCCATCACCCTGGATAAGGTCCTCTAGACCGCCGCAGCGCTGAAGAGTGAGCTTGCTCGCGATGGCCTGAGTCCTGTTGCAACTGCAGGGGCTGTATGAAAGCTATCGCGGGCAAGCTCACTTCCACATGCGGACATCGCTTTGCGATGCCTGTCCGCCGTCTTTACCAATGTCGCCCCAGTGCAACCACAGGTCGCGCTGGTGCGCTTCGTGCAAGGGGCTGCTGCGTAATTTGCACCAACGCGGCAGCATTCGGATTGCCGTGGGTCTTCAAGCCTTGAAAAACTGCCGAAAAGAGCTGAATAAAATAACGAGCCGACCCGAGGAGCACGCATGAAGAGATTTATCCGTCAGATCAGTTGCGGTGTGTTGCTGCTGAGCAGCACCGCGTTGATGGCAGCCGAACCTGCCAAGTGTCAGAGCGTGCGGATGGGCGTGGTCAACTGGACTGACGTGGTCGCCACCAGTGCGGTTGCTGAAGTGTTGCTGCAAAATATGGGTTATGACGTCAAGCAGACCAGCGCCGCTCAGCAAATCGTATTCGGCGGCTTGCGTGATGATCGTCTGGATGTGTTTCTGGGCTACTGGAAACCGGCGATGGACAAGAACATCGCACCATTCGTGGCCGCCAATCAGGTCAAGGTCCTTGATGCGCCGAGCATGAGCGATGCCCAGGCGACCCTTGCGGTGCCCGATTACGTGGCTGCGGGCGGGCTTAAAACCTTCGGCGACATCGCCAGGTTCAAGGACAAGCTGGGCGGCAAGATCTACGGCATCGAGCCCGGTACCGGCGCCAATGCCAATATCAAGGGCATGATCGACAAGAACCAGTTCGGTCTTGGCGGCTTCCAGTTGGTGGAGTCGGGCGAGGCGGGCATGCTCGCGGCGGTACAGCGGGCCATCAAGCGTAACGAGTGGGTGGTGTTCGTGGGCTGGGCTCCGCACCCGATGAACATCAACATGAAAATCGCCTACCTGACCGGCAGTGAAGACGTGTTCGGTCCTGGCGAAGGGGCTGCGACCGTGTCGGTAGTCACCGCACCCGATTACGCCAGCCGTTGCCCGAATGTCAGCAAGCTGATGAGCAACCTGAAATTCACCGCGGCACAGGAAAGCCAGATGATGGTGCCGATCATGGACCGCAAGGCGCCGAACGTTGTCGCCAAACAGTGGCTCAAGGATCACCCTGAAGACACCCGCCGCTGGCTCGAAGGCGTGACCACCTTCGACGGCAAGGACGCGGCTGCGGCGGTGCAGCTAGCGGTGAACAAATAACCGCTCGCACGCTGATGCCTGTAGCGGTCCGGCTTGCCGGCAGTAGCGCTGTTGAAGTCGCTACCGCCGGCAAGCCGGGCTGCTGCAGGCGTTTATCGTCGACCTCTGATGCGCAAGGCGACGCGTGTTGATCGGAGCATGTGCATGACCTACCCCCTGTCGCCAGAGATGGCCGGCTTCATCGAAAAGACCTTGAGCTTCAGCGTGCCGTCGCTGGAGATAGGTGACCAACGCCGTTCCTATTCGCGCATGTGCGAAGCTTTCACCCCCATCCGCTCCCCGGACCTGGAGGTCAAGGACTTCCTGCTGTCCGGGGTTCGCGTGCGCAGTTACCGGCCGCATCGTCTGTCCCTCGAATATCCTGCCCCGTGCGTGGTGTATCTGCACGGCGGTGGCTGGGTCGTGGGGGATCTGGACTCCCACGACTTTCTCACCGCGGCCCTGGCGGTGGATCTCAACGCCGTGGTCATTGCGGTCGACTATCGGCTGGCGCCTGAACATCCGTTTCCGGCCGGCTTTGGCGACTGCCTGGCGGTCTGGCATGGCTTGCAGATTCAGGCGCCGCGACTGGACATCGACCCACACCGGATAGCGATTGCCGGCGACAGTGCCGGTGGCAATCTGGCCGCGGCAGTGTGTCTGGCCTTGCGCGAAGCCGGCGAGCGGCAGCCGGTGGGGCAGGCGCTGGTGTATCCGGGGCTGGGCGGCGCCGACGACCTGCCGTCACGCAGCGAATGTTTCGATGCGCCGTTGCTCAGCACCGCCGACCTTGGTTTCTATGAGCAGTTGTATGTGCAGCAGGGCGAGCAGTCGCCTTATGCCATGCCCCTCAACGCCACGGATTTTCGACGGTTGGCACCGGCGTTCATCGCCGTGGCCCAGTTCGATCCGCTGCGCGACGACGGGGTCAGTTACGAACGGGCCCTGCGCGAGGCAGGTGTTGCCACCGAGTTCGAGCCAGGGTTGGGCCTGGTCCATGGCGGCCTGCGCGGCAAGGGGCTGGTGCCGGAGGTGGATGCGGTTTACCGGCGACTGGTTGCCGCCCTGCTGGGGTTTTTGCGCGGCCCTTTGTAGCCGTGAGCTTGCTTGCCATTGTTGATTCCGACGCCACCGGGGTGCCTGACACACAGAATCGCGAGCAAGCTCACTCCTACACGTGTTGATGTAACGCATGCATCAACGGGTGAGACAACTCGTCACGCGACAAAAGACCACGCGGTTCATGTGCCGAAATGGGACTACTCTTTTAGCGTCGGTTGACCTGAATCAAATCTCAGAGCGCTTTTGATTGATCGGGCGACTTGACACCACTCCCGCGTCCCGACGCCGAGCGCGAAACTAAAAAGAACAAACGCAAACCGTCGCACTCAATACACCGTGGGGGCAGTAGCTGCAGGCCCCGGGGCCTGAAGCCAGTACCACCTGATAGAGGAAGACCTATGTTCGGTTTAGAGGCACTCGATCTCGCCCGAATTCAGTTTGCGTTCACTGTTTCATTCCACATCCTGTTTCCTGCCATCACCATCGGTCTGGCGAGCTTTCTCGCGGTGCTCGAAGGCTTGTGGCTCAAGACCCATGACAACACCTACCGTGACCTCTACCACTTCTGGTCGAAGATCTTCGCCGTGAACTTCGGCATGGGTGTGGTTTCCGGACTGGTCATGGCCTATGAGTTCGGCACCAACTGGAGTCGCTTCTCCGACTTCGCCGGAGCCATTACCGGGCCTCTGCTGACGTACGAGGTACTCACGGCGTTCTTCCTCGAAGCAGGTTTCCTTGGGGTCATGCTCTTCGGCTGGAACCGCGTAGGCCGTGGCCTGCACTTCTTCGCCACGGTCATGGTGGCCGTCGGTACGCTGATCTCGACGTTCTGGATCCTGGCCTCCAACAGCTGGATGCAGACGCCCCAGGGTTACGAGATCGTCGATGGTCGGGTGATCCCGGTGGACTGGCTGGCGGTCATCTTCAACCCCTCGTTTCCTTACCGTCTGACGCACATGGCAATCGCCGCGTTCGTCGCCACGGCGTTCTTCGTTGGCGCTTCCGCCGCCTGGCACCTGTTGCGCGGCCGCGATAACCCGGCCATTCGCAGGATGCTGTCGATGGCCATGTGGATGGCGCTGATCGTCGCGCCGATCCAGGCGGTGGTCGGTGATGCCCACGGCTTGAACACCCTGGAGCATCAACCGGCAAAAATCGCCGCGATCGAGGGCCACTGGGAAAACGTCGGTGACGAGCCGACGCCGCTGATCCTGTTCGGCATTCCCGACATGAAAGAAGAACGCACCAAGTACGCGGTTGAAATCCCCTACCTGGGCAGCCTGATCCTGACCCACAGCCTGGACAGACAGATCCCGGCGCTTAAATCCTTCCCGCCTGAAGATCGCCCCAATTCGACCATTATCTTCTGGTCGTTCCGGGTCATGGTGGCGTTGGGCATGCTGATGATCGCCGTCGGGCTGTGGAGTGCCTGGCTGCGCTGGCGCGGCGGGCTGTACAGCAATCGGCTGTTCTTGCGCCTGGTCATGTGCATGGGACCGGCGGGTCTGATCGCCATGCTGGCCGGCTGGTTCACCACTGAAATCGGCCGTCAGCCGTGGGTGGTGTACGGGCTGATGCGCACCGCCAATGCGTCTTCCAATCACAGTGCAGGGCAGGTCGGGCTCACCCTGGTGTTGTTCGTGGTGGTCTACTTCATGCTGTTCGGCACCGGCTTCGGCTACATGATGCGCCTGGTGCGCAAGGGGCCGAAAACCCACGAAGGCGACGACACGCCGCACGGTGGCCCGGGGCAGAAACGCACACCGGCACGTCCGCTCTCTGCCGCACACGAAGGCAGCGAAGATGGCCAGCACGACCGCCTGACAGAGGGGAACTGAGTCATGGGTATTGATCTTCCACTGATCTGGGCCGTGATCATCATCTTCGGCATCATGATGTACGTCATCATGGACGGCTTCGACCTCGGGATCGGCATTCTCTTCCCGTTCATGAAAGACAAGACCGACCGCGACGTGATGATGAACACCGTCGCGCCCGTCTGGGACGGCAACGAAACCTGGCTGGTACTGGGCGGCGCCGGTCTTTTCGGAGCATTCCCTCTGGCCTACTCGGTGGTGCTCGAAGCGCTGTACCTGCCGCTGATCTTCATGCTCATCGGCCTGATCTTTCGAGGGGTGGCGTTCGAGTTCCGCTTCAAGGCCAGCGACGAGAAGCGTCATCTGTGGGACAAGGCGTTCATCGGCGGCTCGCTGGTGGCGACGTTCTTCCAGGGCGTGGCGCTGGGCGCGTACATCGATGGCATCCCGGTGGTCAACCGCGCTTATGCCGGCGGTGGGCTGGACTGGCTGACACCGTTCTCGCTGTTTTGCGGGCTGGCGCTGATCGTCGCGTATGCCCTGCTCGGGTGCACCTGGCTGATCATGAAGACCGAAGGCAGTCTGCAGAAGGCCATGCATGATCTGGCAAGGCCGTTGGCCATTGTCACGCTGGTGGTGATGGGGATCGTCAGTCTGTGGACGCCGCTGGCGCATCAAGACATCGCCGACCGCTGGTTCAGCGTGCCAAACCTGTTCTGGTTCATGCCCGTGCCGGCGCTGGTGCTGCTGACCATGTACGGGTTGTTCAAGGCCGTGGAGCGCAATGCGCACTACACGCCGTTCCTGTTGACGCTGGTGTTGATATTCCTCGGCTACAGCGGCCTGGGCATCAGCCTGTGGCCGAATATCATCCCGCCGGCGATCTCGATCTGGGATGCGGCCTCGCCGCCGCAGAGCCAGGGCTTCATTCTGGTGGGGACGCTGTTCATCATCCCGTTGATCCTGGGTTACACCTTCTGGAGCTATTACGTGTTCCGCGGCAAGGTGACTCACGAAGACGGTTACCACTAGTGAATGTCGGCCCCGCCAGGCTCGTTCGAGGGGCGGGGCCGGGTTTGACGCAAGAGGGTTCAGTGATGTCCGGTAAAGAATCGTTTCATGACGAAGATCCAGCGCAGAAAAAGCCCCTGTGGCAGCGGATCGGTTGGCTGGTGGTCATCTGGACGGGCAGCGTGGTTGCACTGTTCATCGTCGCCAGTCTGTTGCGCATGTTCATGACCGCGGCGGGGATGAAGTCACACTGAGTGTATTTACCCAATAAAAAACCCGCTTCGGCGGGTTTTTTTACGCGATGTCGTCGGCCCGCCAGGGCCCTTGTAGGCGTGAGCTTGCTCGCGATACGTACGCCCCGACACCGCTGAGGCGTCTGGCCCAAAGAATCGCGAGCAAGCTCACTCCTACAGGGGAGGTGGTGGTTATTTACGTGCCTTGAGGATCACGAACTTCGGTGTTGCACCTACCTGTTCTACGCCGCGAAACAGCCGGGCGAGCTTGCTGTGGTACCCCAGGTGGCGGTTGCCGACAATGTACAACGCGCCACCGGTGACCAGCGCCGAGCGCGCCTGCTGGAACATCCGCCAGGCCAGAAAATCGCCGACCACTTGTTGCTGATGAAACGGGGGATTGCACAGCACCACGTCCAGCGAGTCGGGTGCCTGGTCAGCGAGTCCGTCGCCTGGCTGAATGACCGCGTCGCGGCCGGGCAACGCCAACTGCCAGTTTTCCCGGGCTGATTGCACCGCCATGAATGACTCGTCCACCAGCGTGTAGTGCGCGTACGGGTTGGCCAGCGCACTGGCTATGGCCAGCACGCCATTGCCGCAACCCAGATCGGCGACCCGTGCCGACCCCAGGTTTTTCGGCAGGTGAGGCAGAAACGCACGGGTACCGATGTCCAGGCCGTCGCGACAGAACACGTTGGCATGGTTGATCAGCTCGATCTTCGGCTCATCCACGCTGTAGCGGGTCGGAAACGGCGAGGGCTGCGGCGCTTTGACCTCGGGGGTACAGAACAGCAGCCGGGCCTTCTTGACCGCCAGCGATGCTTGAACCGGGCCGATGTACTCTTCCATCAACTCGCCCGCCGAGCGAGGCAGGTGTTTGATCATGCCGGCAGCGACCACTCGGGCACCGGGCGCCAATTGACCTTGCAGGCGAATCAGTTGTTCTTCCAGCAGCGCCAGGGTCTTGGGCACGCGGATCAGCACCCAGTCGAAGGGCCCGGTCAGCGGCTCGCTGGCGGGGATCACCGGCACGGCGTCATACGCCTGGCCATTGCGCACCAGGTTCTTCTCCAGCCCCTGAACCGCCAGGAACGAATCGCTGCTGCTGAACACGCTGGCGTGCGCCGCAAGGCTGGCAGCCAGGGCGCCGAAACTGTCGTTGAGCACCAGCACGCGAGTCTGCAGGGTCAGCCCATGTTCGGCGACATGGTTGAGCAGGTACTCGTCGGCGGCGTCGAATGCCTGCAACGGTTCATCCGACTGCTCCGGCTGGCGAATCAGGTCGAGCTGGGCGAAAGGCGTGGTAAGCAGGGGCATGTGCAGGAAAACTTCCATTCGTTGGCAACGCGGTCAGGCGCTCGGCGGGTGTCACGTAAGCAGCTGATCCAGCAGGCTCACGACGTCCGCGATTTTACGTGTTTTTCCACCTTTGGCCCTGAGGTTTTTCGCGGCGGGCGTCTGCTGCACTGTCGATCCGCTAGAACAGGCCCTGCAACGCGGCCTGCACCACGGCCGAGGTCTTGTTGTTGACGCCGATCTTGCGGATGGCACTGCCAATGTGGAAATTCACCGTGCGCGATTTCAGATCGAGGATCATCGCAACTTCAGCGGCTGTCTTGCCCTCGGCTGACCATTTCAACACCTCGACTTCCCGTGACGTCAGGCCCTTGTAAGACAAGTTCTCGGCATTGAGCTCCAGATCCAGATGTTCCATTACGAGCCTCCATGGCTGTCCATAACTGACGGGCGTTTTGTTTGAAGTCTAGAAAAAGACGCCACAGCCGGATGAACAGTTCAGGTGGCACTGATGGGCGGGAATGTGGGCACATGGCCAGATGATTTGATATTTGCCAGTGTTATCAATCAGTTGAAAACGTCAGGGGGAGGGGTTAGAGGCCGTCGCAATAACCGCTATTGCGAAACGCTCTAAAACTTCATCAGTCCTGGTCTCTTGGCCTCGTCGATGCCACTACAAACCGGCGGTGTTTATCCGGGTCGGTTTGCGGGACACTGGGCACCTTGATTCGAGCAAATGGAGCCCGGTCCGCCCATGACTGCCAGTGCAGAAAAATTCACCCGGCAAACGCTGTTGCAGGTCACCCCGCTGACCCCCAGTCTGTTTACCTTTCGCACTACCCGCGATCCGGGGTTCCGCTTCACGGCAGGACAATTCGCACGCCTGGGTGTGACCAAGGCTGACGGAAGCACGGTCTGGCGGGCGTATTCGGTGGTGTCCTCGCCCTTTGATGAATTCCTCGAGTTTTTTTCCATCGTCGTGCCGGGCGGGGAGTTCACCAGCGAACTGAGCCGATTGCGCGAAGGCGATACGCTGATGGTGGAGAAACAGGCGGTCGGTTACCTGACGCTGGACCGGTTCAACGATGGCCGCGATCTGTGGATGCTCTCCACAGGCACGGGCGTTGCGCCATTCCTGTCGATCCTTCAGGACTTCGAGGTGTGGGAGAAATTCGAGCGCGTCATTCTGGTGTACAGCGTGCGCGAATCCAGCGAGCTTGCCTATCAGACCCTGATCGACGAACTCATGCGCCGCGACTACCTGGCCGAATACGCTCACAAGTTCCGCTTCATTGCCACGGTGACCCGCGAGCAACATCCCGGCGCGCTGCATGGGCGCATTACCACGTTGATCGACAACGGCGAGCTGGAAGCAGCCGCCGGGGTGGCGCTTGAGCCGGAGCACTCACGGGTGATGATCTGCGGGAACCCGCAAATGATCGACGACACCCGAGCCATCCTCAAGACCCGCGACATGCGCCTGGCCTTGACCCGCAAGCCGGGGCAGGTAGCGGTGGAGAATTATTGGTAGGGGCGGGTTTGGCTTTGATTCTGTACGCAGGGCGGGGGAGCTGAACCCGCGCTGACGTTCTGTAGCAGCACGGCTTGTCGGGGGTGGCGTCGGCAAGATCGCTACCACCGGCAAGCCGTGCTGCTACAGGGCCGCGTTCCCGGCCCTGGCGAAGGGTCAAACCAACCGATCAGGACTCACAGCCAGTGGCGCAGCCGGTTTGCTGTTTTGCTCCTTGAGCAGGTCACGGATCTCGGTCAGCAGGGTTTCCTGCGGGGTTGGAACGGGCGGCACGGTGGGCGCCTTGGCTTCTTCGCGTTTGAGGCGGTTGATGGCCTTGACGCCCATGAAGATGGCAAACGCCACGATGATGAAGTCGATAACGGTCTGGATGAATTTGCCATAGGCCAGCACCACTGCCGGTGCGGTGCCCTCTGCGCCTCTCAGGGTGACCGCCAGATCACTGAAGTCCACGCCGCCAATCAGCAGCCCCAGGGGCGGCATGATTACATCGCCGACGAACGACGAAACGATCTTGCCGAATGCTGCGCCAATGATGATACCGACGGCCATGTCGACCACGTTTCCTTTGACGGCAAAGGCTTTGAACTCGCTTAGTACGCTCATGGTGTATTCCTTTGTTACAGATGAGGTGGTGGATGCAGTGTATGTCAGGCACATGCATCACGCGTAATCCCTGCAATCGACCGGCTTTGGGCGGTTTAGTTTTATTAAATCGTCCAAAAAGGTGTCCGCAGCCCTGCGCGCACGCCTGTCTTTGAACCATGGGTTATGATTGCCCCTTTTTTTACGGCGGGGGTTTCATGGCCAAGGCCAAACGCATGTATGGCTGCACCGAGTGCGGCGCGACCTTTCCCAAATGGGCCGGGCAATGCGGCGAATGCGGCGCGTGGAACACCCTGGTCGAGACGGTCATTGAAAGCGGTGGCGCAGCCGCCCCCAGTGGGCGTGCAGGCTGGACCGGCCAGCAGGCACAGATCAAGACCCTGGCCGAAGTCAGCGTCGAAGAGATTCCGCGTTTCTCAACCAACTCCGCCGAGCTGGACCGTGTGCTCGGTGGCGGATTGGTGGACGGCTCGGTGGTGCTGATCGGCGGTGACCCGGGCATCGGCAAGTCAACCATCCTTTTGCAGACCTTGTGTGCCATCGCCGAGCGCATGCCCGCGTTGTACGTCACTGGCGAAGAGTCGCAGCAGCAGGTCGCCATGCGCGCCAGACGCCTGGGCCTGCCGCAGGACAAACTGCGGGTGATGACCGAAACCTGTATCGAAACCATCATCGCCACCGCCCGTATCGAGCAGCCCAAGGTGATGGTGATCGACTCGATCCAGACCATCTTCACCGAGCAGCTGCAGTCGGCCCCGGGCGGCGTTTCGCAGGTCCGCGAGAGCGCCGCGTTGCTGGTGCGTTATGCCAAACAGAGCGGTACGGCGATCTTTCTGGTCGGCCACGTGACCAAGGAGGGCTCACTGGCTGGCCCACGGGTGCTGGAGCACATGGTCGATACCGTGTTGTATTTCGAAGGTGAGTCCGACGGGCGGCTACGTTTACTGCGCGCGGTGAAAAACCGTTTTGGCGCAGTCAATGAACTGGGCGTGTTCGGCATGACCGACAAGGGGCTTAAAGAGGTCTCCAATCCGTCGGCGATTTTTCTCACCCGCGCGCAGGAAGCGGTAGCCGGCAGCGTGGTCATGGCCACCTGGGAAGGCACCCGGCCGATGCTGGTCGAGGTTCAGGCGCTGGTCGATGACAGCCACTTGTCCAACCCGCGGCGGGTCACGCTGGGGCTGGATCAGAATCGTCTGGCGATGCTGCTGGCGGTCCTGCACCGGCATGGCGGGATCCCCACACACGACCAGGACGTGTTTCTCAACGTGGTCGGCGGGGTCAAGGTGCTGGAAACCGCTTCCGACCTGGCGCTGATGGCCGCGGTCATGTCCAGCCTGCGGAACCGCCCGCTGCCAGCCGACCTGCTGGTGTTCGGCGAGGTCGGCCTGTCCGGCGAAGTACGTCCGGTGCCCAGCGGCCAGGAGCGCTTGAAAGAAGCCGCCAAACATGGCTTCAAGCGCGCCATCGTGCCCAAGGGCAACGCGCCCAAGGAGTCTCCGCCAGGGCTGACGGTAGTTGCCGTGACCCGGCTCGATCAGGCACTGGATGCGTTGTTCGAGGAATAGTGCGTAGCGGCGTACCAGGATGTGACTGTGCGCCACATCCCGGTACGCCGCGTGACCTGTAGGAGACGTCGGAGGTTACGGCGGCAGCGAACGCGCTGTGTCAGCTATGAAGATGCTGACTGACAACCCGCATTCGCCAGCAAGCCGGCTCCTACAGTTGAGAATGCGTAGGCCATGCATTCTGTGCTCGGCGCCGTCAAACCTGAATCAACGCCGCCAGTTCGCGCTCTAGCTCGTCGTGATCGGCCAGATTGAGTTCGATCAGGCGCCGCAGGTGGGTTACCGACTCCAGGCCAATGTGCTCGCAAACGAAGCCCAGATGGCCATGATCGTCATGGGTCAGCCGCACTTCCATACGCACCTCGGTGTCGACATTCAGATGGATGTGGGCAGTGAAGGGCTCGCCCGGATCACCCAGCCAGGGGTCAGGCCGCTCCACCAGCAGCCCCTTGAGCGAAAGGTCGATCAGGTGCACTGCCCAGCTTTTGGAGCCTTGGCTCAGCTCGGTCCTGGCATCGAAGGCAATACGTTTGAAGCGACGGCGGTCTTGGTTGGAATCTGTCATAAGGCGACTGCTCCTTGGGTCATCTGACTATAGGCCAAATCCCGCGCTAGACCATTGTGGGGGTGGCCTTTCGCTCCAGCGGCGCTAAACTCTGCTGGCTGCTCCAAACACGTCCACTCTGCTGGAAACAAAAAAATGAAAAATAATAATAGTCTGCTGCGCCACGTGCCCTGGCTGATTGTTGCGATTCTCGGGGCATGGGCCCTGGGAGTGGTTGCATTGCGTCGGGGAGAGGCAATCAACGCACTCTGGATCGTGGTCGCCGCGGTCGCCATCTATCTGGTCGCTTATCGCTACTACAGCTTGTTCATCGCCACCCGCGTCATGCAACTGGACCCGAATCGGGCAACCCCAGCGGTGCTGAACAATGACGGTCTGGATTACGTTCCGACCAACAAACACATTCTTTTCGGTCACCACTTCGCCGCCATCGCCGGGGCAGGGCCGCTGGTCGGCCCGGTGCTGGCCGCGCAAATGGGCTACCTGCCCGGCACTCTCTGGCTGATCGCCGGTGTGGTACTGGCAGGCGCCGTACAGGATTTCATGATCCTGTTCCTGTCCACCCGCCGTAACGGTCGCTCACTGGGTGACATGGTCCGTGAGGAAATGGGCCGGGTGCCTGGCACCATCGCCCTGTTCGGCTGTTTCTTGATCATGATCATCATCCTCGCGGTGCTGGCGTTGATCGTGGTCAAGGCCCTGGCCGAGAGCCCATGGGGGATGTTCACGGTCATGGCGACCATCCCGATCGCGATGTTCATGGGCATCTACATGCGCTTCATTCGCCCGGGCCGAATCGGCGAGATCTCGGTGGTGGGCGTGGTCCTGTTGCTGCTGTCGATCTGGGTCGGTGGCCAGGTGGCAGCCAGTCCTGAGTGGGCGCCGCTGTTCACCTTTACCGGCGTGCAGATCACCTGGATGCTGGTCGGCTACGGCTTCGTGGCCGCCATGCTGCCGGTGTGGCTGGTGCTCGCGCCGCGCGACTACCTGTCGACTTTCCTGAAAATCGGCACCATCATCGCCTTGGCGATCGGCATTCTGATTCTGGCGCCTGAGCTGAAAATGCCCGCCCTGACCCAGTTCACCGACGGCACCGGCCCGGTCTGGAAGGGCACGTTGTTCCCCTTCCTGTTCATCACCATTGCCTGCGGCGCGGTCTCCGGTTTTCACGCGCTGATCTCCTCGGGCACCACGCCCAAGCTGCTGGATAACGAGGTCAACGCGCGTTATATCGGCTACGGCGGCATGCTGATGGAATCCTTCGTGGCGATCATGGCCATGGTCGCCGCTTCGGTGATCGAGCCAGGCGTGTACTTCGCCATGAACAGCCCGGCGGCGATCGTCGGCTCTGACGTTGCCTCTGTCGCGCAGATGGTCAGCAGCTGGGGCTTCGTGATTACCCCGGATCAACTGGTGGCGGTGGCCAAGGACATCGGTGAGAACACCGTCCTGGCACGTGCCGGTGGTGCGCCGACGCTGGCGGTGGGTATCGCGCAGATTCTGCATCAGGCGTTCCCCGGCCAGAACACCATGGCATTCTGGTACCACTTCGCGATCCTGTTCGAGGCGCTGTTCATCCTGACCGCGGTAGACGCCGGCACCCGTGCCGGTCGCTTCATGCTTCAGGACCTGCTCGGCAGCTTCGTACCGTCGCTCAAACGCACCGAATCCTGGACTGCCAACGCCATTGGCACCGGCGGCTGCGTCGCGCTGTGGGGATACCTGCTGTATCAGGGCGTAATCGATCCACTGGGCGGCATCAACACCTTGTGGCCGCTGTTCGGTATCTCCAACCAGATGCTGGCGGGTATCGCACTGATGCTGGCCACCGTCGTGCTGATCAAAATGAAGCGTCAGCAGTACGTGTGGGTGACCATCGTGCCTGCTTCGTGGCTGTTGATCTGCACTGTGACGGCTGGCTTCATCAAGCTGTTCGACCCAAGCCCGGCCGTTGGCTTCCTGGCGCTGGCAAAAAAATACAGCGCCGCCGCTGATGCCGGTCAGATCCTCGCTCCGGCCAAGACCGTCGATCAGATGCAGCACGTGATCTTCAACGCGTACACCAACGCGGTATTGACTGCGCTGTTCCTGTTCGTGGTCTTGAGCATTCTGTTCTACGCGATCAAAGTAGGGCGGGCGGCATGGACCAAAAAAGAACGTACCGACAAGGAAGCGCCATTCCAGGCCTTCCCGAAAGCCAATTGATTGCGCCGTGAGGCGAGGAGCTGTGTATGTTCAATGACCTGAGTCGTCTGGGTAAATATCTGGGCCAGGCAGCACGCCTGATGGTGGGCATGCCGGACTATGACAACTACGTTGAACATATGCACAACACCCACCCGGACAAACCGGTGATGTCGTACGAGGCGTTCTTTCGCGAACGCCAGGATGCGCGTTATGGCGGCAAGGGTGGGCCCAAGTGCTGTTGATTCGCTAGGCCTCTTGTAGGAGTGAGCTTGCTCGCGATGGACTCAACGATTATGCGTGTTGTCTGAGTACACATGTTTTCTTGAGTTCATCGCGAGCAAGCTCACTCCTACAGTTTTTTAAGTACATGGGAGTTTTTGTTTTGCTCACACCCATTCCCGTCACCGTTCTGAGCGGTTTTCTCGGCGCGGGCAAGACCACGTTGCTGCGTCATCTGCTCAAGGAAGAGCACGGCCTGAAAATCGCCGTGATTGAAAACGAATTCAGCGATGCCGGTGTCGACACCCAATTGCTCGGTGATGAGCCTGTGCAGGTGATGACCCTGTCCAACGGCTGCGTGTGCTGCACCATCCACACCGACCTGACGAAAGCGCTGTTCCTGTTGCTGGAGCGCCTGGACAGTGGCGAGATCGCTTTCGACCGTCTGGTGATCGAGTGCACTGGCCTGGCTGACCCGGCGCCTGTGGCACAGACCTTTTTCATCGACGAAGAGTTGCGCGAGCGCTACATCCTCGATGGCATCATCACCCTGGTGGATGCGGCCCACGCCGACACGCATCTGCAGCAGACCATCGCCCAGGCGCAGATCGGTTTTGCCGACCGCTTGCTGGTGAGCAAGACCGACCTGGTGGACGAGGCGGCTTTCAATGCCTTGAGCGAACGGCTGGCGCGGATCAATCGGCGAGCGCCGATCCGCGTGGTCGAACACGGCAAGATCGATCTGGCCGAGTTGCTGGATGTACGGGGTTTTAACCTCAATGCCGATGTCGGTGGCATGGTCCTGCGTCCGCTGGCGCCTGCCGGCCGCTCCATCGACCGCATCAGCAGCCTGGTCCTGCGTAGCGACAAGGCGCTGGATATCGACAAGCTCAGCACCTTCATGAACGACCTGCTGGAAGACCACGGCAAGCAACTGCTGCGCTACAAGGGCGTTTTGAGCATCGCCGGAGAAGACCGCAAACTGGTGTTTCAGGGTGTGCTCAAGCTCTATGGCTTCGACTTCGATGTGGAGTGGGGCGCGGACGAGAAGCGCGAGAGCGTGATCGTGTTCATCGCCGATGATTTGCCGCAAGAGAAGATCCGGGAGGGGTTTGCCGGAGTAGTGGCGGACTGAAAAGGCCGGCCATTGAACAACCGCTGCGCGGCAGACACACCGCTGAACAACCTACAGAAGTAGGCTTTGAACCCAAGAGTACTTGCCCACAAAAAAGCCCGGCTCAAGCGCCGGGCTTTTCATTTCAAGCAACGGCTATCAAGCGCCGTAAACCGGCAGCTTGGCGCAGATGGCTTTGACTTTCTCGCGAACGCTGTCGATCACCGCTTCGTTGGAAAGGTCAGCCAGGATGTCACAGATCCAGCCAGCCAGTTCCTTGCACTCTGCTTCCTTGAAGCCGCGAGTGGTCACGGCCGGAGTGCCGAAGCGCAGGCCGGAGGTGACGAACGGGGAACGTGGGTCGTTTGGCACAGAGTTCTTGTTCACGGTGATGAACGCCTTGCCCAGAGCGGCATCAGCGTCTTTACCGGAGATGTCCTGCTTGATCAGCGACAGCAGGAACAGGTGGTTCTCGGTACCGCCGGAGACCACGTCAAAACCGCGCTCGATGAACACGCCGGCCATGGCCTTGGCGTTCTTCACCACTTGCTGCTGGTAGGTTTTGAACTCAGGTTGCAGTGCTTCCTTGAAGCAGATCGCCTTGGCAGCGATGACGTGCTCCAGAGGACCGCCCTGGCCGCCCGGGAATACAGCGGAGTTCAGCTTCTTCTCGATCTCGGCATTGGCGCGCGCCAGGATCAGGCCGCCACGTGGACCGCGCAGGGTCTTGTGCGTGGTGGTGGTGACGACATCGGCGAACGGAACCGGGTTGGGGTAAACGCCCGCAGCGACCAGACCGGCCACGTGAGCCATGTCGACGAACAGGTAGGCGCCGACCTTGTCCGCGATTTCGCGGAAACGCGGGAAGTCGAGAATCTGCGAGTAAGCCGAGAAGCCGGCAACGATCATTTTTGGTTTGTGCTCGACCGCCAGGCGCTCGACTTCGTCGTAGTCGATCAGGCCGTTGCCGTCGATGCCGTACTGCACAGCGTTGTACAGCTTGCCGGAGGAGGAAACGCTGGCACCGTGAGTCAGGTGACCACCGTGGGCCAGGCTCATGCCCAGGATAGTGTCGCCAGCATTGAGCAGGGCCAGGTAAACGGCGCTGTTGGCTTGGGAACCGGCGTGTGGCTGGACGTTGGCGTAATCGGCGCCGAACAGCTCCTTGGCACGGTCGATGGCCAGTTGCTCGACGATGTCGACGTATTCGCAGCCGCCGTAGTAACGCTTGCCCGGGTAGCCTTCAGCGTACTTGTTGGTCAGCACCGAGCCCTGGGCTTCCATGACAGCCGGGCTTGTGTAGTTTTCCGAGGCGATCAGCTCGATGTGCTCTTCCTGGCGCTTGGCTTCTTGCTCCATAGCGGCATACAGGTCGGAGTCGTACTTGGCGATAGTCAAATGACGGCTGAACATGGCGGTCCTCGGGGATCAGGCGGTAGAAAAGGGAGGCATTCTAACCCATCGGCTTTTATCTGGCATATGAAAGGCAGTCATGTGCTGGACAAGCGGTTTTCATGCGCACGAGAAGGTGATGCCCGGCCCCTGTAGGAGTGAGCTTGCTCGCGATGGTCCCGGTCAGACGATACTGAGGTGCCTGACCCACCGCATCGCGAGCCAGCTCACTCCTACGATGGTCCCGGCCAGACGATACTGAGGTGCCTGACCCACCGCATCGCGAGCAAGCTCACTCCTACGATGGTCCCGGTCAGACGATACTGAGGTGCCTGACCCACCGCATCGCGAGCAAGCTCACTCCTACGATGGGCCCGGTCAGACGATACTGAGGTGCCTGACCCCCCGCATCGCGAGCAAGCTCACTCCTACGATGGACCCGGTCAGACGATACTGAGGCGCCTGACCCACCGCATCGCGAGCAAGCTCACTCCTACGATGGTCCCGGCCAGACGATACTGAGGCGCCTGACCCACCGCATCGCGAGCAAGCTCACTCCTACAGGGGAGCGGTGGGGGTCAATCCAGCATAAACAACGCATCGTTGCTGAACTGCGCTTCGAAACGCGACGCCGGCATCGGACGGCCGAACAGATAGCCCTGCACCTCGTCGCAACCGTGTTCGCGCAGGAACTCCAGTTGCTCGTGGGTTTCAACGCCTTCGGCGATCACCGCCAGATTGAGGCTGTGGGCCATTGCGATAATGGCGCGAGCGATCTGCGCGTCCTGCTCGCCAGAGGGCAGTCCGTCGACGAACGTGCGGTCGATCTTGAGTACGTCGATGGGGAATTGCTTGAGGTAGTTCAGCGACGAATAACCGGTGCCGAAATCGTCTACCGCGATGCTCAGGCCCAGGCGTTTGAGCCCGGCGAGGATCTGCATGGCCTCACTGACTTCGCGCATCAGGATACTTTCGGTCAGTTCCAGCTCCAGGCAGGCAGGCGGCAGGCCGGTTTCCTGGAGGATATTGGCGATGCGCATGCCCAACTGCCCATCGGAGAACTGTCTCGCCGAGATATTGACCGACACTTTAGGCACCCGGACCTTGGCCAGGTGCCATTCGCGTAATTGGCGACAGGCCTCCTTGAGCACCCATTCACCGACTTCCACCACCAGCCCGAGCTCTTCGAGCACCGGAATGAAGTCGCCCGGCGGCACCAGCCCGCGACGCGGATGACGCCAGCGCAACAGCGCTTCGGTACCGGTCAGGCGCTTGCCGTCGCCACTGAACTGCGGCTGGTAATACAGCGTGAACTCTTCCTGCTCCAGGGCATGGCGCAGATCGCTTTCCAGCTCCAGGCGCTCCAGGGCGCTGGCGTTCATGTCAGCCTGATAGAACTGGAAGTTGTTTTTGCCGCGTTCCTTGGCGTGGTACATGGCGGTGTCGGCGTTTTTCATCAACTGGCTGAGCTCATTGCCGTCCTGCGGGCTCAGGGCGATGCCGATGCTCGCAGTGACGAAGAACTCGCGGCCTTCGAGGACGAAGGGTTTTACCAGGCTGGCGAGGATCTGCTCGGCCACATGGATGGCCCGAGTCAACGCAGCCTGCTGGGTCGCCCCCGGTTGCAGGAGCAAGGTGAACTCATCACCGCCCATGCGCGCCACGGTGTCGTCATCGGCGACGCATTCGAGCAGCCGCGAGGCCATTTCCTGCAACATGCGGTCGCCGGCGGCATGTCCCAATGAGTCGTTGATCGGCTTGAAGCGGTCGAGGTCCAGGAACATCAGCACCACCCAGGCATGCTGACGCTCGGCATGCTGCAAGGCAGTGTGCAGACGGTCCTGAAACAGCGTGCGGTTGGGCAGATGCGTCAGCGCGTCGTAGTACGCCAGTCGGTGGATGCGCTGCTCGCTGGCCTTGCGTTCGCTGATGTCGCTGAAGAAGCAAACGTAGCTGGCCAGATCGCCTTCGTCATCGAACACCGCGGTGATGCCGACCCACGCCGGGTAGTGCTCGCCATCTCGACGTTTGAGCCAGAGTTCACCTTCCCAGCTGCCGCGCTGATGCAGCTGCTTGAGGATGTAACCCATGTGCGCTTCCTGCTGATCCTCCACCGTCAGCATCATCGGCAGTTGGTCGAGCACTTGCGACACGGCATACCCGCTGACCCGACTGAACGCGTCGTTGGCCTGGACGATATAGCCTGCAGGGTCGGTGATCAGGATCGCGGAGGTGGAATGCTCGAATACCGTGGCGGCCATGCGCAGGTCTTTTTCCGCGCGGCGCTGCTGACTGATATCACGGCCCACGCCGAGAATGCCTTCAAAGGTGCCTCCTTCATCCCACACCAGTACCAGCCGCAGCTCCACCGGAATCTTGCGGCCGTCAGCGCGCAGGCAGTCGAACAGGAAAAACTGTGTGGTGACCTCGTTGCGCAGGGCGGCCAGCGCCTCGGGTTTGCCCAGCCCTTTGCCGACCCGGCGCAGCAGGGCGTGCAGACTGGCCAGTTGCTGGGGGTTGGCGATGATCGCGTTCCAGCCGTTTGCCTGGATCCACTCGGCGCTGTAACCCAGCACGGCGTTGACCGAAGGGCTTACGTAATTGGGCTTGAGTTTGTGGTCGGTGGAAAAGATCACATCGCTGATGCTTTCGGCCAGCATGCGATAGCGCTGCTCGCTGTCGCGCAGGGACTGGCTGGCCTCGACCTGCTCGGTGATGTCCTTGGCCACGCCGATGATCCGGGTCACCTGACCGTTGTCGTCCGGCGCCAGGGGCTGTTCGCGAATGTCGAAGCGCCGCCAGCTGCCGCGTTTGTCTCGAAAGCGCAGGTGGCATTCAGTGAGCGCGCTATGCCCCTGCTGGCTGCGCGTCTGACGCAGTTGTTCGTAGCCCTCGCTGTCGTCCGGGTGCAGCAGGATCTCCCAGAAATACTCGCCCATCTGCTGCAGCTCATCCTTGCTGTAGCCCAGGGTCTGGCCCAGATGGTGGTTGCTGTAGATCATTCTGCGGGTGCTGACGTCCTGCACATACAGGTGGTCGGGGACTGTGCGCACCACGTCGGACCAGAAACTCTCGCGCTCCAGCAGCGCCAGCTCGGTCTGCTTGCGATTGGTGATGTCATTGATGCTGAGAATCACCGCATTGAAGTCTTGCGCCTGCTCTGGCAAACGCATCACCAGCCATAAATGCTGGTCGTGACCATCGGCGTCGGGCAGCAGGATCTCGAGTTCCAGCTGCTGCTGTCCGTCGAGCACGGCACTGATGATCTGTTCACCGATGCCTTGACGCGAGCGAGGGCAGCCTTCGATCAACTGCTGCCAGACGCGCTCTGCCGAATCGGCACGAAGCAGGCTGGCTGCGACCTGATTGACTTCGGTAATGCGCAGTTGATGCAGCAGCCCCGCAAGCTGCTCCGGATGGTGGTTCAGGCGCGTGCGCAGTTCTTCTGCACTGTGCAACTGCAGCAGTCGCAGCTGCTCGGGCAGGTCGGACAGATCCAGGACGCACAGCGCGACGCCGGTGCCTTCGAAAATATCCTTGTAGCGGCGGCGGCTCTCATGCAGTTGCAACTGTCGGCGTCGCAGGCTGCGAAGGGCCAGCAGCGGCACGATGGAGCAGAGCAGGGCGACCAGGCATTTGATGATCAGCGGGGCGATCAAGGCCTGGCGAGTCTTGTTGGCGTCGAACAGGCCGCGCAATTGCCAGTCACTGTTGGTCAGGGGTTGCAGGAGAACGGTCTGGATATTGGTGGCAGAAGCATCGGCGTGGGCTGTTTCACTCTGATAGATCAGACGCTGCGTCGCGCTGTTTTCCAGCTGCCAGATGGGCTGGAAATCCTGATCGCTTTGCCGGGTCAGGGATTTGAGCACCTGGGGGTCCAGGCGTATGGCCCAGTAGCGCTCTATGTCGCTGCCCGGTTGGCGAACCAGCAGATAGACCCGCGAGCCGTCACCCGCATCGGTGTAATAGTAGGGGCTGCCCTGGATACGCTCACGCATCTGCGTCAAAAACACGGCGTCCTGGCTGTCGGGCGCGCTGTCGGATAGCACATTGGCGGCGCTGTCGAGCCAGGCAACGCTTTGCAGACCAGGCATCGACTGACGCAGGCGCGTGATCGCTGCAGCGTGCTCATCGGCAGATTGCAGCTTGCCCTTGGCATCATCCAGTACATTGAGAGCGACTTGAGCACTCAGGGCCATGTTCAAGCTCAGTCGATCAGCCAGCTGAATGCTGTAGTCAACGCTGCGTTGATGCTGACGTTCCTGGGTCTGCTGAAACTGCTCGATCAGCTGCCATAACAAAAGCACGAGCATGAGCAGCACCAGTATCGCCAGCGCGCCTTTGAGCGAGCCTCGAAAAGGCACGGCCGCTGCGCTTTTAAGAGGGCGCAAGGGAGAAGTGGATGTTGGTGTGGACAAACTTTGATCCTGACTGCTGGACTGAATCAGCGTGTGCGAAGTGCACTATAAGCTCGGCGCCCAAAGGGCGGCTAGCATGCCCTGACTTGTGGCTAAGTGCCAGCCCAATTGGGCTGCACGGTTTGCCCTGTCGACTGCATTCGGGTAGCTTTGCGCGACGCGCGATGTGCCCGATTTCTGCAAGCCTTTCACATTGCTTGCAAACATTGCTCCAGCTTTATTACCGATCCTCGGAAGTTGTGTCGCGCCAGTGGGTCAAGCCTTGATCAATTCAAGGCCCGGAACCGCCCGACGGCAAGTTGCGAAGCTAAATAAAAGCTATTTTTGCGACGGAGCACTAAGCTCGCGCCATTATTCACAGTCATAACCAGGTTTTCATTCCATGGCTCAATACGTCTTCACCATGCATCGGCTGAGCAAAGTTGTTCCGCCGAAGCGGGAAATCCTGAAAAACATCTCCCTGTCGTTTTTCCCCGGCGCCAAGATCGGCGTGCTCGGCCTCAACGGTTCGGGTAAATCCACGCTGCTGAAAATCATGGCCGGCGTCGACACCGAATTCGATGGCGAAGCGCGCCCGATGCCGGAGCTCAACATCGGTTATCTGCCGCAGGAACCTCAGCTGGACCCGAACAAGACCGTTCGCGAAGTGGTCGAGGAAGCGGTCAGCGTGATCAAGGACGCGCAGGCGCGTCTGGACGAGGTCTACGCCGCTTACGCAGAGCCGGATGCCGACTTCGACAAGCTGGCTGCCGAACAAGCCAAGCTTGAGTCCATTCTTCAGGCCAGCGATGGTCACAACCTGGAGCGCCAGCTGGAAGTCGCCGCCGATGCGCTGCGACTGCCTGCCTGGGATGCCAAGGTCGAGCACCTGTCCGGTGGTGAAAAGCGTCGCGTGGCGCTGTGCCGCCTGCTGCTGTCTGCCCCCGACATGCTGCTGCTCGACGAACCGACCAACCACCTGGACGCCGATTCCGTCGCCTGGCTTGAGCACTTCCTGCACGACTTCCCGGGCACCGTGGTCGCGATCACGCACGACCGTTACTTCCTGGACAACGTTGCCGGCTGGATTCTGGAGCTCGACCGCGGCGCGGGTATCCCTTATGAGGGCAACTACTCTGGCTGGCTGGAAGCCAAGTCCGATCGTCTGGCCCAGGAGTCCAAGCAGCAATCGGCCCATGAGAAGGCCATGAAAGAAGAGCTGGAGTGGGTGCGCAAAGGCGCCAAGGCTCGTCAGTCCAAATCCAAGGCCCGTCTGCAACGCTTCGAAGAAATGCAGTCGCAGGAATTCCAGAAGCGCAGCGAAACCAACGAGATCTACATCCCGGCCGGCCCGCGTCTGGGCGACAAGGTCATCGAATTCAAGAACGTCTCCAAAGGCTATGGCGATCGCGTGCTGATCGACAACCTGTCGTTCGCCATGCCTAAAGGCGCCATTGTTGGCGTGATCGGCGGTAACGGTGCCGGTAAGTCGACGCTGTTCCGCATGCTGATGGGCAAGGAGCAACCGGATTCGGGCTCCATCGAGATCGGCGACACGGTGCAGCTGGCCTGTGTCGATCAAAGCCGTGACGACCTGGACGGCAGCAAGACCGTGTTCGCGCAGATTTCCGACGGTTCCGACCAGATCAAGATCGGCAGCTACGAAATCCCGTCGCGCACCTATGTCGGCCGTTTCAACTTCAAGGGCGGCGATCAGCAGAAGTTCGTCAAGGATCTATCCGGTGGTGAGCGCGGTCGTCTGCACCTGGCGTTGACCCTCAAAGAAGGCGGCAACGTGTTGCTGCTCGACGAACCGTCCAACGACCTCGACGTCGAGACCCTGCGTTCCCTGGAAGAAGCCCTGCTGGACTTCCCCGGCGCTGCGATTGTGATCTCCCACGATCGGTGGTTCCTTGACCGTGTGGCGACGCACATCTTGGCCTACGAAGACGATTCGCAGGCGGTGTTCTTCGAAGGCAACTACACCGAGTACGAAGCTGATCGCAAGAAGCGCCTGGGCGATGCCGCTGCACAGCCGCACCGCGTGCGTCACAAAAAACTGGCCTGATCAGGGCGGGTGTCATGAAAAACGGAGCCTTCGGGCTCCGTTTTTCGTTGGGCGCTTCCCGGTCCTTGTGAATACACGCGACTCTTGTAGGAGTGAGCTTGCTCGCGATGCGCCCGTTCACACCATGGAGATACCTGACACCGCATCCCGAGCACGCTCACTCCCACAGGGCAGGCACACAGGTTCGTCTGTTCAAACACCGGCCTCGATCCGCAGCACCTCGATCATCTGATCCCCGGCTGGACGCTTCCATGTCACTTCATCGCCCACCTGAGCACCGAGCAGCGCCCTGCCCAAGGGCGATGCCCAATTGATCAAGTGGCTGGCGGCATCGGCCTGGTCCTCTCCCACCAGTTGCACGCGTTGCTGATGGTCCTGTGCATCGGCAAACGTGACCCAACTGCCGATCTGTACCTTTTCGGTGGAGACCGCAGGCATGACCACCTG
This sequence comes from Pseudomonas sp. NPDC087358, assembly GCF_044900785.1. Lineage (NCBI taxonomy): Bacteria > Pseudomonadati > Pseudomonadota > Gammaproteobacteria > Pseudomonadales > Pseudomonadaceae > Pseudomonas > Pseudomonas sp. NPDC087358. Next base: position 22,284 of record NZ_JBJDOA010000018.1, on the reverse strand, counting down.
CGCGCTCTGCAGGCGTTGGTTGAAGTAGCGCAAATCGCGCTCGATATCGGCCAGACGCTGTTTATCCGATCCGTCACCACGGGTCGACTGCTCGCTGTGCTGGCCCTGCAACGAAGCAACATGGGCTTGCAATTGGGCAAGCCCGCTGGCGGTGACGTAATTGCGATGTGCGCTGACCTGTCGCTCGACCGGCTGACTGGCCTGGGCGGCGGCGTGGTCTTCATTGACGAAGGCGCGGCTCATGGCGTGCTCCCTGTTCATGGTTCCTGAACGTTGGGCCACGCTGGCGCGGGGGAAGTTTCATCGATCACAAGACAGTCCCGCTGGCTCAATGCGAGCGATACGCCTTGGCGGCATCCTGGGTTTTCTGCTGCTCCCAGGCTCGGTCGCGATCATTCCAGATGCTGTCCCGGCCCTGATCCTGAACATTGCGATTTGCCAATTGCGACTGACATTGGCGGAACCCATCGCTCCATCCCTGAGCGTAGATGGTGTCGCGAAGATAACGCTGCACATCCTTTTTATACTGCCCTTTCATCACATCCACTGATTGCCGCCCGCTGGCGCAACCGTCCTGGAACCCGTCGGCGAATGCAGGCGGATAACCTTCGGCCATTAACTGGTCGTGGGTAGACTGACAACCGGCGACAACCACTAGGCACCCCAGCAAAACCCAACGCGCTTTCATTTCCGTATCCTCGACTGATACCAAAAGTCTAGAAGCACATCTGTGAGTTACTTGTAAAAACGGCGTGAGAAATCCATTAGCCGATGTTCGGTAGGGCGGCGTTAGTTCCGCATTTGCGCCGGGCGGACGCATTGCCTGAAAAATCTTTTAGTAATTTTCCTGTGGACGGTCTGAGAAGATGCAGGGTTGTTAAACTGTCGAGCTGCGCGAAACTGCTTAGGAAGATGAATGAACCTTAGAACCATCCTGATTCTTGGCGCCTTGAGCGCTTTTGGCCCGTTGGCCATTGATTTCTATTTACCCGGTTTCCCGGCAATCGCCCTGGCGTTCGCAACGGATGAGAAACACGTTCAGCTGACGCTGGCCTCTTATTTCCTGGGCCTGAGTATCGGTCAACTGGCCTATGGGCCAATCGCCGACCGTTTTGGCCGACGCATCCCGCTGTTGTTCGGCGTCGGGCTGTTCACCCTGGCCTCGCTGGCGTGCGCCTTCGCGCCCAGCCTGGAATGGCTGATCGGCGCGCGATTTGTCCAGGCCCTGGGCGGTTGTGCAGGCATGGTGCTGTCGCGGGCAATCGTCAGCGACAAATGCTCGCCGGTGGATTCGGCGAAAGTGTTTTCGCAACTGATGCTGGTGATGGGCCTGGCGCCGATTCTGGCGCCGATGCTCGGCGGGCTGCTGGTGAACGTCTACGGCTGGCAGACAATCTTCCTGACCTTGACGGTATTCAGTGCGTTCACTGCGGTGGCGGTCGGTACCGGACTGCCTGAAAGCATGCCGGCGGGCCATCCGCGGCTGCCGCTTTCCGGCGCGCTGGGGTCTTACTGGCGGTTGCTGGGCGACCGCATCTTCCTCGGCCATGCCCTGACCGGCGGCATTGCCATGGCGGGGATGTTTTCGTATATCGCAGGCTCGCCGTTCGTATTCATCAAGCTCTATGGCGTTCCGGCCGAGCACTACGGCTGGCTGTTCGGCACCAACGCGGCGGGCTTCATCCTCATCGCCCAGGTCAACGCGCGGCTGGTCGGGCGTTTCGGTCCGGCCTGGCTGCTGTCGCGCGCGGTCTGGCTGTACCTGGCGGCGGCGGCGGTACTGCTGGGCATAGCCTCGCTGCACACCGAGAGACTGTGGCCCTTGCTCATCCCGTTGTTCATCTACATCGCAAGCCTGGGTTGCATTATCCCCAATGCCTCGGCGTGTGCCATGTCTGGGCAGGGCAAGCGCGCCGGCAGTGCCTCCGCGTTGCTCGGTTGCCTGCAATTCAGCGTAGCGGCCGGGGCTGCGGCGCTGGTCGGCGTGCTGCACGACGGGACTGCGGTGCCCATGGCCGTGGTCATCACGCTGTGCGGCGTGCTGGCGGCCGGGCTTTCGGTGATGACTCGTCGCGCGCAGAAAATTCGCGATGCGCACGTGCCTCATACCGACTTCCGCATCTGATCGAGGCGGGCGACGTGCTGTCACGTTGCCCGCCTGAGCGTGAGGATTTGTTGGCATCAGCGCGTGGGAAAACTGCGTTTGATCTTCAATAACGTGAAAAACTTTGGCTCGCCCGTAGTTGTTTACTACTTAAGAAAAAGACATTTCTGACAAGGCGATTTTTCCGGAAAAAAAGGACACTTTTTTTCAGAGATAAATCCACGCCGGGCAGTTGTCCTGAAGATTTTTTTCATGAGGGTTTCTGGAATATTTGCTGTAGGCAATTGCCTCGCCTTTGCCGCGGTGGCGCAGCGACGAATTCTCCCCAGCCCTTGTATCTCATGCTGTGTGCAACCTTCGCGAGTGTTTGCGACCCGGCTGCCAGCGCGTGACCTTTACCCAATGTTCTGCCCCCCGACTGGCATCCTTGAACTTCCGGCCAAGGGCGGCTAATTCAATGTCCGGATACAGCGCTTATACTATGCGGCCATAATGGATCCGATTTAAGGGCCTGTGGCTGAAACTGTCGGGCGTGTATCGGAAATCTGTATGCGGCGACGAGATTTTGTTTGCCCGGAGTTGCCATCAGGTGATGCAGATCAAAGTCATCGTTTGCTCGTTGCAGCGATGATAACTGCACAGCGCCAGTGGCGAGCCGGTCATCGTAGTAGACGAATGTGTCAACAGGGAGTTAAGACATGGAACATGCACCTTGCATCAGCCAGATTGCCGCACTGCTGGCGGATCCAAAGCGCAGTGCGATGATGTGGGCATTGATGGATGGCGCCTCGCGGGCGGCTGATGAACTGGCGTTGCTGGTCGGCTTGTCCACTTCCTCGGCGGGCGCGCATCTGGCGCGGCTGGCCTCCGGCGGCTTGCTGCGGCTGGAATCGCGAGGAAGGAAACGCTTTTTCAGGCTGGCCGCTCCGGAAGTCGGCACTGCGGTCCAGGCACTGGCCAGTGCCTCGATGATCAGTGCCGAGGTGGTCAGCCGCAGTGTCGCGCAGCCGTTGCCGCCCCTTCCGGTACGCCACGCGAGCGTGTGTGCCGATCATTTGGGCGGAGAGTTGGCGACCGAGCTGTATCAGCGAATGCTGGAGGCGGGCTGGATCGAGCAGTCCGATCAGCGCCTGGAGGTCACCAGCGTCGGGATTTCCCGATTTGCCGAACGTGGCATCTTCGTTCCGGCGCTAGCCCACCGACAGCGTGAAACCGTCTGCGCCTGCGCTGACTGTAACGATGTCAGTCCCCACCTTGGCGGAGCCTTGGGCGCCGGGTTGCTGCAGTTGTTCATGCAGTTGGGCTGGCTGCGGACCACCGGGGAAGCCAGCACACTGCAGGTTTCATCCAATGGTCAGCGGGAGATCAGCAAGATCGCCTCGGCAGCTTGAACCTGCGCTTGAGGCGCAGGCATCTCCTGTTACAGCATGGCTTGCCGGGGGTAGCGATCTTCGAAGGTGCTACCGCCGGCAAGCCGTGCTGCCAAGGCACATCGTCACACTCGAAAGCGGTTACGGCTTGACCAGCCGTGCATCGAGACTGTTCTGCGCCAGGCGCCGGGCCTGATCTTCAGTCATGCCCAGATGGGTGTGCAGCGCATGGAAGTTCTCGGTCACGTAGCCGCCGAAATACGCCGGGTCATCGGAGTTGACGGTCACCTTCACGCCGCGCTCGAGCATGTCGAGAATGTTGTGCTGGCTCATGTCATCGAACACGCACAGCTTGGTGTTGGACAGCGGGCAGACCGTCAGCGGAATCTGTTCGTCGATAATGCGCTGCATCAGGCGCTCGTCTTCGATGGCGCGTACGCCGTGGTCAATGCGCTGGATCTTCAGCAGGTCCAGGGCCTCCCAGATGTACTCCGGCGGGCCTTCTTCGCCGGCGTGGGCCACGGTCAGGAAACCTTCGTTGCGCGCACGATCGAACACCCGTTGAAATTTGCTCGGCGGGTGACCCATTTCCGAACTGTCCAGCCCGACCGCAACGAAGGCGTCGCGGAACGGCAGCGCCATGTCCAGCGTGCGTTCGGCTTCTTCTTCGCTCAAGTGGCGCAGGAAGCTCAGGATCAGGCCGCTGCCGATGCCCAGTTGCTGTTTGCCGTCCTTCAAGGCACCGGCGATGCCAGCGAGCACCACTTCGAACGGGATGCCCCGATCGGTGTGCGTCTGCGGGTCGAAGAACGGTTCGGTATGGATAACGTTCTGCGCCTTGCAGCGCTGCAGGTAGGCCCAGGTCAGGTCGTAGAAGTCCTGCTCGGTACGCAGGACATCTGCGCCTTGATAGTAAAGGTCGAGAAACTCCTGCAGATTATTGAAGGCATAAGCCTTGCGCAGGGTTTCGACGTCATTCCAGGGCAGGGCGATCTTGTTGCGTTCGGCCAGTGCGAACAGCAACTCAGGCTCCAGCGAGCCTTCCAGATGCAGGTGCAGTTCGGCCTTGGGCAGGGCGTTCAACCAGTCGTACATGTGCTTTTCTCATCAGGTGCAATGGCGGGCATTCTACAGAGTCGAGCACGGCGGCTGGGTGAAAACCTGACCGAAAGGTTCAGACCGTCGCTTGTGGCTCCCTTCTATAAGCGTAGGTATCGGCAAAACGCGACAACAAAAACGCGGCGCAGGTGGTCGGCGGGTACAGCGGCGGATGCTGGTCGTCGGTGCAACCTGGCAGGCATTCAATCGGTGTATCGGGGTGCGGCTCGGCGAAGAACGGCATCGAATAGCGATCCACGCCCAGTGGGCTGATCACTCGATGCGGTGTCGAGACGTACTGATCGTTGCTCCAGCGCGCCATCATGTCACCCAGGTTGACCACGAAAGTGCCTTCGATCGCAGGTGCATCGATCCACTGTCCTCTGACATCGCGCACTTGCAGACCTCCCGCGGCATCCTGATACAGCAGCGTGATGCAGCCATAGTCGGTATGCGCGCCGGCACCTTGCTGTTGTTCGCTGCTGGCGGTGTGGCGGGGCGGGTAGTGAATCATCCGCAGCACGCTGACCGGTTGATCGAAGCGTTGATCGAAGAAGTCGCGCTCGATGCCCAGCGCCGGGGTCATGGCCCGCAGCAGCGTCAAGGCAAGGGCTTGCATGTCCGTGTAGTGCTGCTCCATCAGACTCGCCCAACCCGGCATATCCGGGTGGCGATTGGGGCCGCGCAGCGGCTTGCCGTCCAGCACATCGGGATGATCGGCAGGCAGGTGCAGGCCCATGTCGAAGGTTTCCTTCAGATCACTGGGCAGACCGGGGTCCAGCTGTTCGGTGGCGATGGCCCCGTAGCCGCGATGATGCTGGCTTTGGGTAATGTCGATGCTGAGTTTTTCTGCCGTGGGCCGGGCAAAAAACTGCCGGGCGCTGCCGATCACCTGCTCGACGCGTTCGGCGCTGATCGGATGGCCGGTTATGTAGAAGAATCCCCACTGGCGACAGGCGGCGTCGATCTGCCGGGCCACCTGGTGCCAGGCCTGGTCGTCACTGCCGTAGAGCGCGCAGATGTCGATGACGGGAAGCGGGTTCATGGAAGCTCCAAGGCAAGTGAGTTTGTCCTGTAGCAGTCCGGCTTGCCGGCGCTAGCGATTGCGATTGCGAGGGCGCCACCGCCTGCAAGCCGGACTGCTACAAGGGAAAGGTGTGATCGCCTTACTTGGGCAATTCTGCCTTCACCCCTTCAACGTAATAGTTCATCGACGCAAGTTCGGCATTGGTGGCGATGCTGCCTGCCGGAATCTTCACCGCACCGGTCTGGTCCTTGATAGGCCCGGTGAACGGGTGGAACGCGCCACTTTCGATGTCGGCGATGATCTTCTGCGCTTGGCCCTTGACGTCAGCCGGCACCAGATCGCTGATCGGCAGTTCCACCGTGCCTTCCTTCAAACCGCCCCAGTAGTCCTGGGATTTCCAGGTGCCGTCGAGGACTGCCTGAGTGGCCTGGATGTAATGCGGGCCCCAGTTGTTGACGATCGAGGTCAGCACCGCCTTGGGACCGAAATGCGCCATGTCCGAGGCATAACCCACGGCATAGACACCACGGCGCTCGGCCGCCTGGATCGGTGCGGGGCTGTCGGTGTGCTGAAAGATCACGTCCGCACCCTGGTCGATCAGGGCATTGGCGGCGTCCGCTTCCTTGCCCGGGTCGAACCAGGAGTTGACCCACACCACTTTGATTTCAGTGCCGGGGTTGTACTTGTTCAAGGCCAGCTGGATCGCGTTGATGTCACGCAGGACTTCCGGGATCGGGAACGAGGCGACATAACCGATCTTCCTGGTTTTGGTCATCTTCGCGGCGAGGAAACCACCCACGTAGCGGCCCTCATAGGTGCGGGCCAGGTAGGTGCCCATGTTCTTGTCCTGCTTGTAGCCGGTCGCGTGTTCGAAGGTCACTTTCGGGAACTGCTTGGCGACTTTCAGCGTCGGGTTCATGTAGCCGAACGAGGTGGTGAAGACCAGGTCGTAGCCGCCCTTGGCCATGTTGCGGATGACCCGCTCGGCGTCCGCGCCTTCCGGGACGTTTTCGACAAAACTGGTGGTCACTTTGTCGCCCAGTGCCTTGGCCATGGCCTGACGGCCCTGTTCATGCTGATAGGTCCAGCCGTGATCGCCGATCGGACCTATGTAAACGAACCCGACCTTGAGGGGGTCGGCTGCAACGGCCATCAGACTGGAACTCAGACCAACGACAGCGGCCATGGCGCACAGCAGTTTTTTCAGCGGACGACGTGAGTGAGGGGTGGAAAGCATGCAGGTCGAGCTCCTTTGGTCTTGTGGGCCGGGCCTTCGAGGCGGGGCGTTCGACTCAATGCAAAAAGCTGACCAATAAGACAGGTCTAGCGGTGTGGCGGCCCGCCGGCGCTCCGGCCGATGGGCAAGTTGGTTTGCTTGATCACAGACGGTGCGACCGCGTTCGCCGATGCCGTGAACCGGTGCACGATCTTCAGTCACAGCGTCACGGGCCCGGCTAAGTGGCGGTTGGCGGGTCGGGCATTGAAACCTTTGCTTACAACACACACTCTCAACCGCTTGAGCGGTTTTAATTCATGGATGTGCGGCCTGGGTCGCAAAGGCTAAAAGGCAGCGATGGGCACGATTCTCAAGCAAGAAAAATTTCTTCTGTTGGCAGTGATTGCGACCTGCCTGGCGTATCCGTTCGAGCATCAGTTGCTCGGCCATGGGCATACCGTCGCGCTGATCAGCGGGGTTGCTTTGGTGGTGTTCATTGTTTGCGCTTCGATGCGCGTGGCGCACCATGCCGAATTGCTCGCGGAGAAATTCGGTGACCCCTACGGGACCATGATCCTGACCCTGTCGGCGGTGCTGGTCGAGGTGGTGATCCTGGCGATCATGATGAGCAACGAGCCCTCGCCGACGTTGGTGCGCGATACGATCTATTCGGCGGTCATGCTCGACATCAACGGCATCCTCGGGCTCGCGGCCTTGATGGGCGGGCTCAAGCACGGCGAGCAGTCCTATAACGACGACTCTGCGCGCTCCTACAGCGTGATGATCCTGACCGCGATGGCGGTGTCGATGGTGGTGCCCGAGTTCATTCCCGAATCGAAATGGAAGGTGTATTCGGCCTTCACCATTGGTGCAATGATTTTGCTCTACGGCCTGTTCCTGCGCATGCAAGTCGGGCCGCACAGCTATTTCTTCAGCTACAGCTACCCCGACAAGAAACGCCGCAAGGATCAGCCAGAGCAAGCCAGCGAGCCGGTAAACCTTTCATTGTCCATCGGCACGCTGGTATTTGGCGTGGTGATCATCGGCGCTTTGGCCGAGGTGATGTCCAAGACCGTGGACCTGGGACTGGAAGGCAGCGGCGCGCCGCCGGTGATGACGGCGATCCTGGTGGCGGCCATTTCCGCGGCACCGGAGATCCTCACCGCGTTGCGCGCGGCACTGGCCAACCGTATGCAGTCGGTGGTCAATGTGGCGCTGGGGGCTTCGTTGTCGACGGTGATCCTGACGGTGCCGGTGATGGAAGCGATGGCGCTGTACACCGGCCAGCCGTTTCAGATGGCGATGACGCCGGTGCAGACGGTGATGATCTTCGTCACCCTGCTGATCAGCGCCATCAACCTCAACGACGGCGAAACCAACGCCATCGAGGGCATGACCCACTTCGTGCTGTTCGCCACGTTCGTGATGCTGTCGTTGTTGGGGTTATAGAAGCCCCTTGACGCTGAAATAACCTGTAGGAGTGAGCTTGCTCGCGATTGAGATATATCAGTCGTAACTTCTTGGCTGACACACCGCAATCGCGAGCAAGCTCACGCCTACAGAAAAGCGTTTGAATCAGCCTCTGATCAACTGCGCCGCCGCCTGCCGGTGGTCGGCGATCAGGCCCTTGAGATCCAACCCTTCCACCTGACCGTCGATCACCCGCCATTTGCCGCCGATCATCACTCGATCCGCGCGATCCGCCCCGCAGAGCAGGAGCGCCGATACTGGATCATGGCTGCCGGAAAAGCGCAGCTCGTCGAGTTTGAACAACGCCAGATCTGCCTGTTTGCCCACCGCCAACTCACCGATGTCGCTACGGCCCAAGAGCTTGGCCGAACCTTTGCTCGCCCAGCCCAGGACCAACGCCGGGGTGATCTTTTCTGCGCCATAGCGCAGGCGTTGCAGGTAAAGCGCCTGCTTGGCTTCCAGGATCATGTTCGACGCATCGTTGGATGCCGAGCCGTCGACTCCCAGTCCGATGGGTGCACCGGCAGCGATCAGGTCCAGGGTCGGGCAGATGCCGGATGCCAGGCGCATGTTCGAGCTCGGGCAGTGGCAAATCCCGGTGCCTGCTTCACCCAGGCGGGCGATTTCCTGCTCGTTGAAGTGAATGCCGTGGGCCAGCCAGGTACGGGGTCCGAGCCAGCCGACGCTGTCCAGATAATCAACTGTGCGCAGGCCAAAACGCTGCAGGCAGAAATCTTCTTCATCCAGGGTTTCGGCAAGGTGTGTATGCAGGCGGACGTCGAGGCTGTGCGCCAGCTTGGCGCTTTCGGACATGATCTCGGTCGTCACCGAAAACGGCGAGCAGGGCGCCAGCGCAATCTGAATCTGCGCACCGTCGCCTCGCTCATGATAGGTGTCGATCAAACGCTGACTGTCTTGCAGAATCACCTGGCCCTGTTGCACGGTCTGCTGCGGAGGCAAGCCGCCATCGGCTTCGCCCAGGCTCATGGAACCGCGCGTGAGCATCGCGCGCATGCCCAGTTCGCGCACGCTTTGCACCTGGACATCGATGGCGTTTTCCAGCCCGTCCGGAAACAGATAGTGATGGTCGGCAGCCGTGGTGCAGCCCGACAGCAACAGTTCGGTCAGCGCCACCTTGCTCGCCAGTGCCAGTTTTTCCGGAGTCAGCCGCGCCCATACCGGGTAGAGCGTCTTGAGCCATGGGAACAGCGGCTGATTGACCACCGGAGCCCAGGCTCGCGTCAGGGTCTGATAGAAGTGATGATGGGTGTTGATCAGCCCCGGCAACAGCACATGCTCGCGCGCATCGAACACCTGATCGCAGGGCTGCGAAGGTGATTGACCGGCGCCAAGCAGTTCAACGATCAAACCGTCCTCGACCACCAGCCCGCCTCGGGCATCGAGATCGTTGGCAGTAAACACGGCTAGGGGGTTTTTCAACCAGATACGGATCGCAGGCATCGGCCGGCTCCTCTGAAAAATGGGTTCAGGTCGCCAGCTCAGTGTTGCCCTGTCTGCTGATCCAGGGTCGCCGCGGCATCGAACGAGCCGCCAGGCGAGGGTGCGGAGTTTAGATCCAGGCCGCACGCCGATGCAACCAGGCGCGGTGGATGTGTTCTGTAGCAGCACGGCCGAGCGGCGTGCCGTTTGCCGGCGGTAGCGGTCTTCCTACCGTTACCGCCGGCAAGCCGACCATCTACAGGGAATACGCTGGATCAATGGCCCTTGAGGCCTGTAACGCAGCGCGGCGTCAGCAGTTCAGTGGGAGGGACGTCACCAGGGAATCGTCTCGCCCTTGTAATTCACAAAGTGATGACCGCCTTCACCGGCAAACCGCTCGAGCTGCTCGACGATTCCGCGCACGCTGGTCTGCACGTCGATGTCGGCGCCTTCGCCGCCCATGGCGGTGCGGACCCAGCCGGGGTGCATCGACAGGACGGTGGGTTTGTTGTCGCCCAACTGGCCGACAAAGGTGCTGGTCATGGAGTTCAGCGCCGCCTTGCTGGCCTTGTACAGCGCCATCTCCGGCGCATCGGGCATGGTCACGCTGCCCAGCACCGAGCTCATGAAGGCGATGACGCCGTTCTCGGGACGAATCTGATCGACGAAGCGTTTGGCCAGGCGAATCGGTGCAACGGCATTGGTCAGGAAAAGCTGGCCAAGTTCACCGGCCGTGGCATCGGTCGGATTGTCATGCTTTGGCCCCATGACGCCAGCGTTGACGAACAGCAGATCAAATATCTGGCCCTTGAGGTTGTGGGTGAGCACTTCCAGCGAAGACTGCTCGTCCATGTCCAGCGTCTGGATATGAACGCCAGGCACAGCCTTCAGGTCGTCGGCGTGGTGTGGGTCACGCACGGTGGCGGTCACCTCCCAGCCTTGTTCGATCAGTCGTTTGACCAGTCCCAGACCCAGGCCGCGGGAAGCGCCGATGATCAATGCGGTTTTGTTGGCAGGCATGAATGCAACTCCTTGAAGATCGAAACGAGGCAGTGTCAGCAGACACCCACAAGGGGTTGACCGCGCCGGGCACAAGGAATTTGCTTTTCCGGCGCAACGGTCATTGTCTGCCTGATCAGTGCCCTGACTGCCACGGTTGCCCCAGGGACACCGGTGCGTACAGTCGGGTGCGCAATGCGTTGCGCGACAGTAACACCAGCACCACGATGGTCGCGACATACGGCAGCATCGCCAGCAGGTTCGAAGGAATCGCCAGGCCGATGCCTTGTGCCACCAGATACAGAATGCTGGCGAAGCCGAACAGGTATGCGCCCAGCAGCAACCGTCCTACGCGCCAGCTGGCAAATACCACCAACGCCAAGGCGATCCAGCCACGTCCGGCGCTCATGTTCTCGGCCCACATCGGGGTATAGGCCAACGACAGATAGGCGCCGGCCAGCCCGGCCATCGCTCCGCCGAACAACACCGCCACGGTGCGCACGAGTAGCACCGGCAGGCCCATGGCACTGGCGGCGTTGGGGTTTTCTCCTACAGCTTGAATGATCAAACCGACCCGGCTTTTCAGAAGAGTCCACGCAACCACAGCGAACAGCGCGAAGGACAGGTAAACCAGAATGTCCTGGGCGAAGAGCATCCGCCCGATCAGCGGGATGTCGCTCAGATACGGAACGAGGACCGGTTCGAAGCCCGACAGCGGTTTGCCGACCCAGGCCGCGCCGACGAAGCTCGACAAGCCGACACCGAAGATCGTCAGGGCCAGGCCGGTAGCCACTTGATTGGCGTTGAACACCAGGGCCACCAGGGCAAACAGCGACGACAGCAGCATGCCCGCCAATATCGCCAGCAAGACGCCCAGCCACAGACTGCCTGTGCTGAACGCAACGATGAATCCGGTCACTGCCCCGAACAGCATCATCCCTTCCTGCCCCAGATTGAGCACACCGCTCTTCTCGCAGACCAGCTCGCCCAGCGCCACCAGCAACAGCGGAGTGCCGCAGCGCACGGTGGCGAAGAAAATATTACTCAGCAGATCGATATCCATCACACGGCTCCCGGCACAGCGGCCATCTGGCGGCGGGCCCAGCGCAGTTTGAGGCGCGGGCGGTAGAGAATCAGCACATCGCAGGCGAGCAGGAAAAACAGCATCATTCCCTGAAACAGCTGGGTGATCGCCTGTGGCAGGTTGAGGGTCATCTGTGCGCTTTCGCCGCCCAGATACAGCAACGCCATCAGCAGGCTGGAGAACAGAATCCCGAGAGGATTGAGGCGGCCAAGAAACGCCACGGTGATGGCGGCATAGCCGTAACCGGGCGAAACCTGCGGCACCAATTGGCCGATCGGGCCGGTGACTTCGCAGACCCCGGCCAGACCGGCCAGCCCACCGCTGATCATCAGCGCCAGCCAGATCAGACGTTTCTCGCGAAAGCCGACGAACCCGGCCGCGCGTTTATCCAGGCCCAGCACTTTTATCTGAAAGCCGACAAAGCTGCGCTGCAGCAGGACCCAGACGGCGACCAGCGCCAGCAATGCAAAGTACACCCCGGCGTGGACGCGACCGTCTGCGGTCAGCAGGGGCAGGCGGCTGGCATCGCCGAACATGGCCGACTCAGGGAAGTTCATGCCGGCAGGATCTTTCAGCGGGCCATGTACGAAATACAGCAGCAGGTTGAGGGCGATGTAGTTGAGCATGATGCTGGTGAGAATTTCGTTGGCATTGAAGTGCGTGCGCAACCAGGCGGTCAGGCCGGCCCAGGCAGCGCCAGCAGCAATGCCAACGAGCAGAATAAGCGCCAGCACCCAACGGCTTTCGATATCAATGACATTGACCGCCACCGCGCTGCCGGCCAGTGCACCGATCAGCAGTTGGCCTTCGGCGCCGATGTTCCAGATGCGCGCCTGGTAGGCGACTGCCAGGCCAAGGGCGCAGAGCAGGATCGGCAATGCCTTGACCATCAATTCAGACACGCCGTATAGATCGCTGACGGGCGCGATCAATAGCGTGTGCAGGGTCAGCAACGGGTCCAGACCCAGCACGATAAACAGCAGCGACCCCGACAGCAGTGTCAGTACCGCCGCCAGCAAGGGGGAAAACCACAACATGGCGCGCGATTCGTGCCCACGCGGTTCCAGTGAAAGCAACATTGATGTCTCCATGTGTCAGCCGTTAAGCGAGCGGCGTGGCATCGGGTTGGGAAGGGGAGGCGTGATCGTGGTCGAACTGTCCGGCCATCCAGCCGCCGACCTGCACCGGGCTGGTCTGAGCCGTGGGCACCAACGCCGACAGGCGTCCGCCGGACAAGGCCGCCACCCGATCGCTGATCTGGAACAACTCGTCGAGGTCTTCGGAGATCACCAGAATCGCCGCGCCAGCATCACGCAGGGCGATCAGGGCGCGATGGATGGCCGCCGCCGCTCCCACATCCACACCCCAGGTCGGGTGCGCTGCGACCAGCAGCTTCGGGTTTTGCAATATTTCGCGGCCCAGGATGAATTTCTGCAGGTTGCCGCCCGACAAGCTGCGAGCGGCGGTTTTGGCGTCCGGGGTTTTCACAGCGAAACGCTCGATGATGGTCTTCGCCAATGCCTGGACCTTGCCCCGCTGAATCAGGCCGTGGCTGACCAGACCTTGCCCAAAGGCGGTCAACAGGGCGTTGTCGGCCAGGCTCATCTCCGGCACAGCGCCATGACCCAGACGTTCGGCCGGGACAAACGCCATCCCTCGTTTGCGTCGTGCGTCCGGACGCAAGTGGGCGACGGCCTGCTCGGCAAAACGTACCTGCGCCGCGCTTGTCATGGCGAGTGTCTGCTCGCCGCTGAGCAAGGCGAGCAATTCATCCTGACCGTTGCCAGCGACCCCGGCGATGCCGACGATCTCCCCGCTGCGCACCGCAAGATCGATATCGAGCAGAGAACAGCCGAACGGATCGGGGTTGTGCCATGACAGCTTCTCGACTTGCAGGAACGCAGCGCCGCCCGTGGCTTTCGGATAGTCGGCGGACAGACCTTCAGCATCGCCAACCATCAGCCGCGCCAGTTGCAGGTCGCTGCATTCGGCGGGTACACAGTGCCCGGAGACCTTGCCCCCGCGTAGCACCGTAGCGCTGTGACACAACGCCCGCACCTCGCCCAGTTTGTGACTGATAAACAGAATGCTGCAGCCCTCGGCGGCCAGTCGACGCAGGGTCACGAACAGATCATCGGCCTCATGCGGGGTCAGCACGGAAGTGGGTTCATCGAGAATCAACAGCCGGATGTCTTGCATCAGGCAGCGAATGATCTCGACCTTTTGCCGCTCGCCAATGGACAGGCTATGCACCAGTCGTTGTGGCTCGACGGCCATGCCATAACGCCGGGACACCTCACGAATCCTCGGCTCCAGCTGCTTGGGCGTGCATGCCGCAGCGCCCATGGCCAGTGCGATGTTCTGCGCCACGGTCAGGGTTTCGAACAGGGAGAAATGCTGAAACACCATGCCGATGCCCAGATCTCGTGCCTGAGCGGGGCTGCGCATGGTCAACGGCTGGCCTTGCCAGATGATCTGACCGGCGTCGGGTTGAACGACGCCGTAGATGATCTTCATCAGCGTGCTCTTGCCTGCACCGTTCTCACCCAGCAGGGCGTGGATTTCGCCCGGCGCAATGGTCAGGTCGATGGCGTCGTTGGCAAGACAGCCAGGATATCGCTTGGTGACATGGCGCAGTTGCAGGCGCGGGTGACTATTGGACTGGGGCATGACGGACTCGGTGAAAAGTGGATCGCCACTGCACTTAGCAATTTCTTGGCCAGCTGGTCAGGTTTTGGAGTCGTTTCGAGTATTCAGTCGCTCATCGCTCGATATGTCGAACGCCAACCCTGTAGCTGCACGGCTTGCCAGCGATAGTAAGGTTACCGACGCCGCCGTTGGCAAGTCGTGCTGGCTAGGATCCGGATGGTGTTCACGCTGCAGACGGCACCACGAACGGGCGCCTGATTTAACCGGCGAATCAATTTGGTTCAATAATTTTGGATGAAAAATGATCAAGTGCCGGCGAGTGAGATATCCCCGGCCCCGTAGGCAGCCTTGCACTTGTTATCCACAGGTTGCTCCACAGTTAATGTGCGCAAGCGCAAAACCCTGGCATAAGACGGGGCCAGTTAGGAGCCACTGGCGATAACGGGGCTTAACGTGCTGTTTTCTGGCGGTTTTCTGCGGTGGATAAGTAAATTGATCAAAGATTGATCAGTAGCCTGTAAGCCACACCATTCAAGGCCTGCGGCCTGATGTGCTCAGCTTGTCCACAGGCAGGTGCACAGTAGATGTGGGCAACCTGCAAGACCGGCGATGCTGACAAGGCGGTTCGAGAAACGCAGGTTTATCGTTGCAGGATGATGCGACCACGACTGATATCGGAGACATGGCGCTGGAAGGTTTCGATTTGCTCGGGGCCCAGGGCAATCGACATCTCCACGCCATTGGCGGTGAAGGTTTCGTGCTGAACCAGGCCGTTGAGTTCGGCCAGGCGCAATTTGATCAAGGTCAGCTCGCTGAAGCTGCACTCCAGACTCAACGAAACCCGATTGATCAGTGGCAGACGCTCGGCCTGTTGCAGGCATTTGTTGGCGCCGCCGCCGTAGGCCCGGGCCAGGCCACCGGTGCCTAACTGGATGCCGCCGTACCAGCGAATCACCAGTACCACGACCTGATCGAAATCCTGAGCCTCGATAGCTGCCAGGATCGGTCGGCCTGCCGTGCCACCTGGCTCGCCGTCGTCGGTGCTGCGGTATTGCGCCCCCAGTTTCCACGCCCAGCAATTGTGGGTGGCATTGAGGTCGCTGTGCTGCTCGATGAACGCCTGGGCTTGGGCCGGGGTGTTGATGGGAGCGGCAAAGGTGATGAAGCGGCTCTTGCGAATCTCTTCGCGATACTCGCAAGGGCCGACGAGGGTAGAGGGCATGACGTGTCCAGCTGCAAACTATGGTTTTTCGAGGATTCAGAGCGGTGGCGTGAGCCCGCAGCCCTTGAGAATAATGCGGATCAGATTATCGCCAGCCTCTTCCATGTCTTGCTTGGTCAGGCGCGTGCGGCCGGTCACCTGGCAGATTTGCGTGGCGAAGTCGGCGTAATGCTGAGTGCTGCCCCACAGCAGGAAAATCAGATGCACCGGGTCGACCGCGTCCATCTTGCCGGCGTCGATCCAGGCCTGGAACACCGCGGCCCGGCCCTGGAACCATTGGCGGTAATCCTGGCTGAAATACTCGTTCAGGCACTCTCCGCCGCTGATGATCTCCATGGCAAAAACCCGCGAGGCCTGCGGCTGGCGCCGGGAGAACTCCATTTTCGCGCGAATGTAGTGAGTCAGCGCCTGGGCCGGATCATCCTCGACCTTGAGGTTATTGAAGGTGCTGTCCCACAGCTCGATGATGTTGCTCAGAACCGCAATGTACAGCCCCAGCTTATTGCTGAAGTAGTAGTGCAGGTTGGCCTTGGGCAGCCCGGCATTTTGCGCAATGGTGTTCATGCTGGTGCCTTTGAAGCCGTGACGTGCGAACTCGTCCTCCGCAGCTTTGAGGATCGTTTCTTCGTTCTTCTGGCGAATACGGCTCGCCGGCTTGCCGGCGTTGGCGCTGTGAGCGGGGACTTCAAGGGTCATGTGCGGTTCCAGACGGATCATTGGCTGCGACGGGGTGAACAGATAACGCACCCGCGACGATCCGACAAGCGTTGGCAGAGCAATTAATGCTCAAGAGCCTCGCATGCCGGCTTTTTTTCCGCGCAAGGCGTCGTACCCTCCGGCAACAGCAGGCACATCACCACTGCTGTCAGGCCGCCACTGGTGATGGCCGAGTCAAACAGGTTTTGTACCAGCTGCGGCAAGTGATGCAGCAAGGTCGGTTGCGCGGCGATGCCCAATCCAACGCCGAACGAAGTCGCGATGATCAGCATGCTGCGCCGGTCCAGCGGTGCTTGCGCGAGGATGCGCACGCCAGCCGCGGCGACGCTGCCGAACATCACCAGGGTTGCGCCGCCGAGCACTGGCTTGGGGATCTGTTGAAGAATCGCACCGATGACCGGGAACAGTCCAAGCATGAACAGGATGACGCCGATATACAGGCCGACATAACGACTGGCTACTCCGGTCAGTTGGATCACGCCGTTGTTCTGCGCAAAGGTGGTGTTGGGGAAGGCACTGAACGTTGCGGCGATCATGCAACTCACGCCGTCACCGAGTACGCCGCCCTTGAGGCGGGCGATGTAGCCCGGACCTTTGATTGGCTCGCGGGACAACATGCAGTTGGCGGTCAGATCGCCCACCGTTTCGATGCTGCTGATCAGATAAATCAGCGCGACCGGCAGGAAGGCTGCCCAATCAAAACTCACACCGAAGCGGAACGGGATCGGAATACTGATCAACGCGACATCGCTGATGGCATGTGGAACCAGTTTGCCGCTGAACCAGGCGGCAATGCTACCGACCGCCAGGCCAATGATGATCGCCGACAGGCGCAGCCAGGTGATGTTCGAACGGTTGAGCAGGATGATCACCAGCAGCACGAAGGCGCCCAGTGCCAGGTTGATGGGTTCGCCGAAATCGGGCGCGTTGAAACCGCCGCCCAGGTCAGTGACGCCGACCTTGATCAGACTGACGCCGATCAGGGTAATGACGATCCCCGTCACCAGCGGGGTAATGACCCGTCTTAGCTGACCGATGAAACGGCTGAGCACGATCTGCACCATTGCACCGAAGAAACAGACTCCGAAGACCATCGCCATGATGTCTTCCGGGCTGCCGCCACGCTGCTTGACCATGAAGCCTGCCGACAAGACCGCACCCAGAAACGCAAAGCTGGTCCCCTGCAGGCAGATCATGCCCGCACCGATACCGAATGGACGACGTGCCTGGATGAATGTGCCTACGCCTGAAACCATCAAGGCCATGCTGATCAGGTAGGGCAGGTACGCGCTCAGTCCCAATGCCGAGCCAATGATCAGCGGCGGAGTGATGATTCCCACGAACGCGGCGAGTACATGCTGGATGGCAGCCAGCGTCGCCGGGGCGGGTTTGGGTCTGTCGTTGAGGCCGTAGATCAGGTCGTTATTGTCTGGCGCTTCGGGCTGCATGCTGGACTCTCGGATTTTGTGTTTGGCCAAGTGGGTAAGGCGCCTGACGTCTGCGCCTTTTACCCATCTCGTCTCTACTGCAAAAACCTGTCCAATCGATCAGGTAGACTTCGGAGATATCCTATATTTTGTATTAAAAACAATTAGTTAAAATTTAGTAACGGTATTTAAAGTTCGCCGGATCGGTCTGACAGCAGCGCATCAGGCTTCATCGTGTGGCAGCCAGGCTTTCCAGGAAACTTTCCAGCACCAAATGAGGGCGGCGTCCCTTGCGGGTCACGGTCACCAGGCTCAAATCATAAAAGCGTGCTTGCGGTTTCAGGGCGCGCAACCTGCCTTGCTGGACCCAAAGGCTCGCGTAGTGATCCGGCAGATAGCCAATATAGCGTCCGGTCAGGATCAGGAACGCCATGCCCTCGCGGTCCGAAGCGCTGGCGGTGCATTTGAGTGCCTGATAATGAGCCTGGATGTCGGCTGGCAAGCGAAACGTCGGCGCGATGGCTTCCTGATTTGCCAGTCGCTCATCGCCCAACTGGGCGTCCTCCACGTAAAACAAAGGATGCCCAACGGCGCAGTAGAGCAAGGACCGCTCGCTGTAAAGCGCCTGGTATTCCAGCCCCGACAAGGCGCTGGCCTGCGGCACGACCCCTACATGCAGGCTGCCGTCGAGTACGCCTTGCTCCACCTCGTTGGGCGCGATCATGCGGATGTTGATGTGCACATCCGGACCCCGTTCCTTGAGCTGCGAGAGCGCGTGGGTGATGCGCATGTGGGGCAGGGTCACCAGATTGTCGGTCAGCCCGATGTTCAGCTCGCCTCGCAGATGTCGGTGAAGGCCATTGACCTCTGTACGAAAACTCTCGAGAG
The DNA here is from genome assembly GCF_044900785.1 of Pseudomonas sp. NPDC087358. Lineage (NCBI taxonomy): Bacteria > Pseudomonadati > Pseudomonadota > Gammaproteobacteria > Pseudomonadales > Pseudomonadaceae > Pseudomonas > Pseudomonas sp. NPDC087358. Next base: position 3,573 of record NZ_JBJDOA010000018.1, on the reverse strand, counting down.
CGCTCAACAGTTGCAGAGATGACTGATACACCTCGCGGCCTTCTTCCGTCAGAGAAAATCCTGCTCGACCACGCTGACACAGGCGCAGTCCCAAACGTTGCTCCAGATCGCTCATCTGTTGGCTGATCGCCGAGCGACCAATGCCCAGCGCGCTTTCTGCGGCTGAGAAGCCGCCTGACTCGACTACGCTTCGAAAGATACGCAGCAGACGGATATCAAAGTCGCTGACTTGTGCCAGCGGATCGGGGCGACGAACGCTCATAGTTTAGTAATCAGCCAACTGAAGATCATAAAAGCAGGATTTTCCAGACTTTATGCCCGTGGCAACTTAGCTGCAACCCGGTCCTGCTTCCTGCGTCTGTGTAAAAGGTGGGAAGACAGGACACCCACGCCCTTGTGAGGTTAGTTCCAATGAACATGCCCGAATCGTCCGATATGTCCCTCGCCAGCCAGCTCAAGCTTGACGCTCACTGGATGCCTTACACCGCCAACCGCAATTTCCAGCGCGATCCACGACTGATCGTTGCGGCCCAGGGTAGCTATCTGACAGACGATAAGGGGCGCAAGATCTACGATGGCCTTTCTGGCCTGTGGACCTGCGGCGCTGGTCATACCCGCAAGGAAATCCAGGAAGCGGTCTACAAGCAACTGGGTACTCTCGATTACTCCCCGGCGTTTCAGTTCGGCCATCCGCTGTCCTTTCAACTGGCGGAAAAAATCACCGACCTGACCCCAGGCAACTTGAATCACGTGTTCTATACCGACTCCGGTTCAGAATGCGCTGACACCGCGGTGAAAATGGTCCGTGCCTACTGGCGCCTGAAAGGCCAGGCCAGCAAAACCAAGATGATCGGTCGTGCCCGTGGGTATCACGGTGTGAACATCGCCGGCACCAGCCTGGGCGGGGTCAACGGCAACCGCAAAATGTTCGGGCAGTTGATGGACGTCGACCACCTGCCTCACACACTGCTGGCCAGCAATGCGTATTCCCGTGGCATGCCAGAGCAGGGGGGTATCGCACTGGCGGACGAGATGCTCAAGTTGATCGAGCTGCATGATGCATCGAACATCGCCGCAGTGATCGTCGAGCCAATGGCCGGCTCTGCCGGGGTGATCGTGCCGCCACAGGGCTACTTGAAGCGTCTGCGCGAAATCTGCGACCAGCACAATATCCTGCTGATTTTCGACGAAGTGATTACCGGGTTCGGCCGCACCGGATCGATGTTCGGTGCTGACAGCTTCGGCGTCACGCCTGATTTGATGTGCATCGCCAAGCAAGTCACCAACGGCGCGATTCCGATGGGCGCGGTGATCGCCAGCAGCGAGATCTACCAGACCTTCATGAACCAGCCGACGCCTGAGTACGCTGTGGAATTCCCTCATGGCTATACCTACTCGGCACACCCGGTGGCCTGCGCGGCCGGTCTTGCTGCCCTGGATATCCTTCAGCGCGAGAATCTGGTGCAGCAAGTCGCGCAAACCGCGCCGCACTTCGAGAACTCGCTACACGGCCTCAAAGGCAGCAAGAACGTGATCGACATCCGTAACTACGGTCTGGCGGGAGCGATTCAGATTGCCGGCCGTGACGGCGACGCTATCGTTCGGCCATTCGAAGCGGCGATGAAACTGTGGAAGGCTGGCTTCTACGTGCGTTTCGGCGGCGACACGCTGCAATTCGGGCCGACCTTCAACAGCAAGCCTCAGGATCTGGATCGCATGTTCGACGCGGTCGGCGAAGCCCTCAACCAGATCGACTGATCTGCTCTTTTACTTCTCAACAGGCGCAGCTTCGGTTGCGCCTGCGGGCAACTTTTCTCGGAGTTACGCATGAGCACCATCCAGCACCTGATCCACGGCGAGTTCGTCAGCGACAGCGGGCGTACGGCAGACGTCTTCAACCCGTCCACCGGTCAGGCCATTCACAAGGTACCGTTGGCCAGCCGCGAGACGGTTCAGCAGGCCATTGATTCGGCCAAGGCCGCATTTCCGGCGTGGCGTAATACCCCGCCAGCCAAACGCGCCCAGGTGATGTTCCGCTTCAAGCAACTGCTCGAGCAGAACGAGGCGCGCATTGCCCAATTGATCAGCGAAGAGCACGGCAAGACGCTGGAAGACGCCGCCGGTGAACTCAAGCGTGGTATTGAAAACGTCGAGTACGCCAGTGCCGCCCCGGAGATCCTCAAGGGCGAGTACAGCCGCAACGTCGGTCCGAACATCGATGCCTGGTCGGATTTTCAGCCATTGGGCGTGGTTGCGGGTATCACGCCTTTCAACTTTCCGGCCATGGTTCCGCTGTGGATGTATCCGCTGGCGATCGCGTGTGGCAACTGCTTTATCCTCAAGCCTTCGGAGCGAGATCCGAGCTCGACCCTGTTGATCGCCGAGTTGCTGCATGAAGCAGGGTTGCCCAAGGGCGTGTTGAACGTGGTGCACGGCGATAAAACGGCTGTGGATGCGCTGATCGAGGCGCCTGAGGTCAAGGCGTTGAGTTTTGTCGGTTCCACGCCGATTGCCGAGTACATCTATAAAGAGGCAACGGCGCGCGGCAAACGTGTCCAGGCGTTGGGCGGGGCGAAGAACCACGCGGTGCTGATGCCCGATGCAGATCTGGACAATGCGGTCAGTGCATTGATGGGCGCGGCGTACGGTTCGTGCGGTGAGCGCTGCATGGCGATCTCGGTTGCAGTCTGCGTGGGCGATCAGGTGGCCGATGCATTGGTGGCCAAGCTGGTTCCCCAGATCAAGGCGCTGAAGATCGGGGCGGGCACCCGTTGCGGTCTGGACATGGGGCCGTTAGTGACAGGTCAGCATCGCGACAAGGTCATTGGCTATATAGAAGATGGCGTCAGCGCGGGTGCCAGGCTGGTGGTCGATGGCCGTGGGCTGACGGTCGCAGGGCATGAAGACGGTTTCTTCCTCGGCGGCTGCCTGTTCGATCAGGTCACCCCGCAGATGCGCATCTATAAAGAAGAGATCTTCGGGCCGGTGCTGTGCATCGTGCGGGTGAACAGCCTCGAGCAGGCCATGCAACTGATCAACGATCATGAATACGGCAATGGCACCTGCATCTTTACCCGTGACGGTGAAGCAGCGCGGCTGTTCTGTGATGAAATCGAAGTCGGCATGGTCGGTGTCAACGTACCCTTGCCGGTTCCGGTGGCGTATCACAGCTTCGGCGGCTGGAAACGTTCACTGTTCGGCGACCTGCATGCCTATGGCCCGGATGGCGTGCGTTTCTATACTCGCCGCAAGGCCATTACCCAGCGCTGGCCGCAACGCGCTAGCCACGAAGCGTCGCAGTTCGCCTTCCCAAGTCTCTGAAGCGCAGTCGCGAGCTTCAGCTATAAGCTGCAAGAAAGGGCATAAAACGCACCTCTTGCAGCTTGCAGCCAGAAACTTGCAGCTTTTATTGAAATAGGTGTTGACGCCCCTCTGGATCTGTCTATAATTCGCCCCACTTCCGGCGCAGACGAAACGTAAAACTCCTTGATAATCAAAGAGTTGGACGAAGTAAGCAGTGAGGAAGCGCTTCGGTTCAGATGCTTGAATCGACAGCGGTGAGAAAGGAGTTGA
>NZ_JBJDOA010000017.1:24280-133900 GCF_044900785.1 Pseudomonas sp. NPDC087358 | reverse complement strand
CGCCTGGACGGTCAACCTTGTTGATGCAGACGATCGGACGCAGGCCGGCTTCGAAAGCCTTCTTGGTCACGAAGCGGGTTTGCGGCATAGGGCCGTCTTGAGCGTCGACCAGCAGCAGAACGGAGTCGACCATCGACATCACACGCTCTACTTCACCACCGAAGTCGGCGTGGCCCGGGGTGTCAACGATGTTGATGTGGTAGCCATTCCAGTTGATCGCGGTGTTTTTCGCGAGAATGGTAATACCGCGCTCTTTCTCCTGGTCGTTGGAGTCCATCACGCGTTCGTCGTTGAGCTCGTTGCGCTCAAGGGTGCCGGACTGGCGCAGAAGCTTGTCGACGAGGGTGGTTTTACCATGGTCAACGTGAGCAATGATGGCGATGTTACGTAGATTTTCGATCACTTGTGTATCTCGATCAGAGGATTCGGTCAGCTGACTAGTGTAGGCAGCTATGAACGGTAGAGTCGGCTAAAGCCGTAACGGCTGACGACTGGTGTCGGGGGGCCGGTGACGCAAGCCACAGGCAAACAGCCCCGGGCACTTAGCTCGGTCGATAAACGCGCACATTGGCATGCCCCTCACTGAGCAAATGGTGAGCATGCAGGCGACTCATGACGCCTTTGTCGCAATAAAGCAGGTACTGGCGCGTGTGATCCAGTTCCTTGAAACGGCTGTTCAATGCAAAGAACGGCAGCGTTTGTACTTCGACGCCAGACAGTTCCAGCGGGCGGTCTTCTGCTTCATCCGGATGACGGATGTCGATGACCACTTGCCCGGCCAGCGCCTGACTGACTTCTTCGACCTGAACGTCCTGGCCCAATTCCTCGATCACGCGATCGATAGGCACCAGACGGGCGTTTTCGAGCGCACGCTCGAGCACCGCCATGTCGAACTCTTTTTCTTCATGCTCGACGCGGTTGCGCTTGGCCGCGGTCTTTGGGTTGACCGAGATCACGCCGCAGTATTCAGGCATGTGCCGGGCAAAATCGCCGGTGCCGATCTGATCGGCCAGGTCGATGATGTCCTGCTTGTGACTGGCGATCAGCGGTCGCAAGACCAGCTTTTCAGTCACGCAATCGATGACCGACAGATTGGGCAGTGTCTGGCTGGACACCTGGGAAATCGCTTCGCCGGTGACCAGCGCGTCGATTTCCAGCCTGTCGGCAATGTTGGTCGCAGCGCGCAACATCATACGCTTCAATACTACGCCCATATGACTGTTATCGACTTTTCCGAGAATTTCTCCCAGAACTTCCTCGAACGGCACGCTGACGAACAGCACCCGCTGGGAGCTGCCGTACTTCTTCCAGATGAAGTGCGCGACTTCCATCACGCCCAGCTCGTGGGCCCTGCCGCCCAGATTGAAGAAGCAGAAATGGCTCATCAGGCCGCGCCGCATGATCTGATAAGCGGCAACCGTGGAGTCGAAACCGCCGGACATCAACACCAGGGTCTGCTCCAGCGAGCCCAGCGGATAGCCGCCGATGCTGTTGTGCTGGCTGTGAATCACGAACAGGCGCTGATCGCGGATCTCGATCCGCACTTCGACTTCAGGGGCCTTGAGCGAGATACCGGCGGCGTTGCACTCACGGCGCAACCTGCTGCCAACGTACTTCTCGACATCCATGGAGCTGAAGTCGTGGTGCCCGGCGCGTTTGCAGCGCACCGAAAAAAACTTGCCGGACAGAGCATCGCCGAAGTGCTGTTTGCACTTCTCGTAGATGTCGTCCATATCCCCCAGCGGGTACTGATCGACCTGCAGGAAATGTGCGATGCCCGGCATGCAGCTCAGGCGCTCGGTCATCTCGTGCAGGATTTTCGAATCCTCGACCTTCGTTTCGACCTCGAGGTTGTCCCACACGCCATCGACCACCAGCGCCGGGTCCAGATCGCGGAGCACGGTACGGATGTTTTTGGCCAGCTGTTTGATGAAGCGCTTGCGCACTGGCCGGCTTTTGATGGTGATCTCTGGGAAAACTTTAACGATTAGTTTCATGAAAACAGCGCGCTAGGTGCCGGTCGAAAAAGGGGGGCGCGGATTATAGCGGAAATTGCTCAAGGTTTAACCAGTTATCGTATAGCCGATCATCAGCGCACCAAAAAGGGACTGTATACAATCTGCAAGCACCAATTAGGTGCGCTCGTTTTCAAGAATGCGACGTTTAACGCCCGAAAAGGCGGTGTTTTTCGCGGAAAACCCAACACGGGGCACTGGCATGCAAATTGCTCCCTTGTGAGGCAGGTTGCCTTGGCCGACTATCGCGCCCGGCATCACCCATATTTAAAGGGCCCCACAACTACCTGGCCCTAATCCACCCCGGAGGACAACATGTCGAAGTCGGTTCAACTCATCAAAGATCATGACGTTAAATGGATTGATCTGCGCTTCACGGACACCAAAGGTACTCAGCACCACGTGACCATGCCAGCCCGCGATGCGCTGGAAGACGATTTCTTCGAAGTCGGCAAAATGTTCGACGGCTCCTCCATCTCTGGCTGGAAGGGCATCGAAGCCTCCGACATGATCCTGCTGCCGGACGACGAGACCGCCGTTCTGGATCCGTTCACCGAAGAGCCGACCCTGATCCTGGTTTGCGACATCATCGAACCTTCGACCATGCAAGGTTACGACCGCGACCCACGCGCCATCGCTCACCGCGCTGAGGAATACCTGAAGTCCACCGGTATCGGTGACACCGTATTCGCAGGTCCAGAGCCAGAATTCTTCATCTTTGACGAAGTGAAGTTCAAGTCCGACATCTCCGGTTCCATGTTCAAGATCTACTCCGAACAAGGTTCGTGGATGTCCGACGCTGACATCGAAGGCGGCAACAAAGGCCACCGTCCTGGTATCAAAGGCGGCTACTTCCCGGTTCCTCCGTTCGACCACGACCACGAAATCCGCACCGCAATGTGCAACGCGCTGGAAGAAATGGGCCAGGTCGTCGAAGTTCACCACCACGAAGTGGCAACCGCTGGCCAGAACGAAATCGGCGTGCGATTCAACACGCTGGTTAAAAAGGCTGACGAAGTTCAGACCCTGAAATACGTCGTGCACAACGTTGCCGACGCTTATGGCCGCACCGCTACCTTCATGCCAAAGCCGCTGTACGGCGATAACGGCTCGGGTATGCACGTTCACATGTCCATCGCCAAAGATGGCAAGAACACCTTCGCAGGCGAAGGCTATGCCGGCCTGTCCGACACCGCTCTGTACTTCATCGGCGGCATCATCAAGCACGGTAAGGCACTGAACGGCTTCACCAACCCGGCTACCAACTCCTACAAGCGTCTGGTTCCAGGTTTCGAAGCTCCAGTAATGCTGGCCTACTCGGCTCGTAACCGTTCGGCATCGATCCGTATTCCTTACGTCTCCAGCCCACGTGGCCGTCGTATCGAAGCACGTTTCCCGGATCCAGCAGCCAACCCGTACCTGGCGTTCGCTGCACTGTTGATGGCTGGCCTGGACGGCATCCAGAACAAGATCCACCCTGGCGACGCTGCTGACAAAAACCTGTACGACCTGCCACCTGAAGAGGCTGCAGAGATCCCACAAGTTTGCGGCAGCCTGAAAGAAGCCCTGGAAGAACTGGACAAAGGTCGTGCGTTCCTGACCAAAGGCGGCGTTTTCAGCGACGACTTCATCGATGCTTACATCGCACTGAAATCGGAAGAAGAAATCCGCGTTCGTACGTTCGTACACCCACTGGAATACGAGCTGTACTACAGCTGCTGATCCAGTTGCGTCAGCGATAGCTGCGTGAACAAAAGGCCTCCTTCGGGAGGCTTTTTTGTGCCTGAAAATCAGCAAGCCGGTCGCGGACATCTAAAGAAATCCAAACCCGATGGTGCTTGGCAGGCGATCCTTTTCTAATGTGCCGACGCCAAGGCATTCCGCTTCGGCCATCCAGGGAATGGACATGTTCAAACGACTCAGCATCGTTGCCGTCGCGGCTCTGACAACCGGCGCCGTGCAGGCCCAACCCGCCTCTGCTATCGATTCCAGAATCCTCTCGCAGACCTCCCGCTCTTGGGATGGCACGCCCTACACCGCCTACCCGACCGGCGTGCCGGAGCTGACCGTGCGCAAGGTAGTCATGGCGCCAGGTGCCCGCTTCGACTGGCATTCCCATCCCATGCCTGCGGCCGGCTATGTGCTCGCTGGCGAACTGATCGTCGAGGCTCTCGAAGGCGGCAAGACCATTACCCTGACCGCCGGCCAGGTCCTGCCGGAGATGAACAACATCGTTCATCGGGGGACCAGCGGGGCCACCACCACCGAGCTCATCGTTTTCTATGCAGGTACACCCGGCATGCCCCTGGCGGTGGATCACGACACAAAGAACTAACCCCAGGTGGTATCCGGTTACCGCATTGTCAGGTTTTTTTTCCGGATACTTCCGACCCGGCCAGCGATATGAACGTTGGCCGACCGTTGGCACTGCCCATGAGGACACTGAAATGCACAAACGGCTCTGGCCCACGCTCCTGACTCCGATTCTGATTTCCGCCTGCGCCACCGCGCCCGGGCCTTCCCCTGCTCCGGACGCCCTGCGACCGCTGATGACTGCGATCGGGCAGAGAATCGACATCGCCAATGACGTCGCCCTGAGCAAGTGGTACAGCGGCAAGCCGGTACAGGACAGCGACCGCGAACGTCAGGTGATTATCAACGCCGAGTCGCAGGCGCAAGCGTACAGCCTGACCAGGGACGAAGTCCGTCAGTTCATGACCGCGCAGATGGAAGCCAACAAAGTGGTGCAGTACGCGCGTATCGCACAATGGCACAAGCGCGGCCGGGTCCCGCAACAGCCCGCCAGCACCCTCACCGGCACCATCCGCACGCGCCTGGATACCCTGCAACCGGTGCTGATGGAAAAGTACGCAGCGTTTGTGCCCTATCGCACACACAGTGCCTGCGTGAGCTGGGTGCAGGCCGAGATCAAGCGCCAGACCGCCGACCCGGTCATCGTTGCTGCCATGCAGCGTGCAACGGCTGATCTGTGCATCGCTGCGAGCAAACCCTGATCAACCAGCGAATGACACGGCCAATCGGGTTTTGCTCTATGCTGGCGGCTGTGCCAGGCGCTATCACGGTAGCGCGGTTCAAGCTGTCGTCTCCCGATCGTGGTGCTGGAGTATTCATGCGTCGAAGTCTTGCCTTTGTACTGCTGCTGTTTGCCATCCCCGCAGTCGCGCAAATCTACAAATACACCGACGCCAACGGCAACACGGCCTTCAGTAATCAGCCGCCCAACGGTACGAAGGCTGAGGCAGTCGAGCTGCCGCCGCTCAATAGCGTTGAACCGGTTGCACCGGTGCCCGCCTCCGCCAGCCCCACGCAAGGTCAGCCCCCTCCACAACAGAACACTGCGGCCTATCAGGTCCTCGCACTGACCGACCTGCCCAATGGCGAAGCACTGCGAGCCAACAACGGCACGTTCACCGTTGGCGTGTCGATCCAGCCGCGCCTGCAAACCGGTCATTTGCTGCAGCTGCTGCTCGATGGCACGCCCTACGGTCAACCGACCAACGTGCCTCGCATTCAGCTGACCGAGCTGGACCGCGGCGAACACAGCCTGGCCGTCCAGGTGCTGCAAGGCGCCCAGCCGATCCAGCAAAGCCAGACCGTGAACCTGACTGTGCAGCGAGTCCATGTCGGCAAACCCTGAAACGTGGTGGTTGAGGTGCCTGTTGGCTGGCCTGCTGATGCTCGCGGGGTGTTCGGCCATGGCCGATGTCTACACCTACATTGACGCCGAGGGTAACCGGGTGTTTACCGACCAGCCCCGGCGCAATGCAAAGAAGGTCGATATTGCCCCCAGCAACCAGATCAAGGCAGCCCCCAGGAAACCGAACCAGGCTTCAACCTCCAAGCCAAAACCCGGCCCCCTGTTTCAATACCAACTGCTGCGCATTCTCGCCCCTGAGCCGGACGCCACGATCCGCGACATCCAGGGCAATCTGATCGTTACTGTCACCAATGATCCGGCGCTGCAGTCGGGCCACACCTATCGACTGCTGCTCGACAGCAAAGTCTATGGAGGGGCGAGCCGCAGCCCGGTATTTGCGCTCACCAATATTGATCGGGGCACACATCAGCTGTCGGTAGAAATTGTCGATGAGTACGGCCGAGTGGCGGAAAGAACGCCCAATCAGCCGTTCCATATGCTGCGCATCTCACTCGCGCAGAAGCGTCTCGCCCAGCCTTGCAAGACCAACGATTTCGGCGTGCGCCCGGAGTGTCCGATCAAGGACAAACCTGCCGAAGAAAGCAGCTTCCTTCCTTTCCTCTGATGACAGGCGCCTGAGCGACTAAGCTCCATAATGGTGCGCATTCTGAACGAAGTGCCCATTCGAAATCCCATTTTGGTTCACGATTGGCTTGGGGCCGCAGCTTGTTCGGGCAGACTGTCCAAAAAAAGCTCGAAATGTCTCGGTCCGCGCTTCTTTTCGGAGCCTTGGTTTGGTTTTTGCATTTTCAAACCGACAAGCACCGTATCAGCGGCTTTCCAACGCTGGCAAAGACCAATCAGAGCCTGCGCTTGGGGGCCCACCCAAGGTGCACTGTGCCAAAAGAGGTCAACGAGATTCATGACTATCAGCGATACGTTGCATCGACTGTTACTCGACAACCTGACCACTGCCACGATTCTGCTCAACTCGGACCTGCGCCTGGAGTACATGAATCCGGCAGCCGAAATGCTGCTGGCGATCAGCGGCCAGCGCAGCCACGGACAATTCATCAGTGAATTGTTCACCGAATCCGCCGAAGCCTTGAGTTCGCTTCGCCAGGCGGTGGAACAAGCGCACCCGTTCACCAAGCGCGAGGCCATGCTGACAGCGCTGACCGGCCAGACATTGACCGTTGACTACGCCGTTACGCCCATCCTGGCGCAAGGCGAAACCATGTTGCTTCTGGAAGTCCACCCGCGTGATCGCCTGCTGCGCATCACCAAGGAGGAGGCTCAGTTGTCCAAGCAGGAAACCACCAAGATGCTGGTGCGTGGCCTGGCTCACGAAATAAAGAACCCGCTGGGTGGGATTCGTGGCGCCGCCCAACTGCTGGCCCGCGAACTGCCGGAAGAAAGCCTCAAGGACTACACTAACGTCATCATCGAAGAAGCCGATCGCCTGCGTAACCTGGTGGACAGGATGCTGGGCTCGAACAAGCTGCCGTCGCTGGCGATGACCAACGTTCACGAAGTGCTGGAGCGTGTGTGCAGCCTGGTGGAGGCCGAAAGCCAGGGCTGCATCACTTTGGTGCGCGACTATGACCCGAGTATCCCCGACGTCCTGATCGATCGTGAGCAGATGATCCAGGCTGTGCTCAATATCGTGCGCAATGCGATGCAGGCCATCAGTGGGCAGAACGAGCTACGCCTTGGCCGCATCAGTCTGCGTACCCGTGCCATGCGCCAATTCACCATTGGCCATGTGCGCCATCGGCTGGTCAGCAAGATCGAAATCATCGACAACGGCCCGGGCATTCCGCCAGAGCTGCAGGAAACCATTTTCTACCCCATGGTCAGCGGCCGCCCGGATGGCACCGGGCTGGGCCTTGCCATCACCCAGAACATCATCAGTCAGCACCAGGGGCTGATCGAGTGTGACAGCCATCCTGGCCACACAACCTTCTCGATCTTCCTGCCGCTGGAACAAGGAGCAGCTTCGACATGAGCCGTAGTGAAACTGTCTGGATCGTCGACGACGACCGTTCCATCCGCTGGGTACTGGAAAAGGCCTTGCAACAAGAAGGCATGACCACGCAAAGCTTCGACAGTGCCGATGGCGTGATGAGCCGCCTGGCGCGTCAGCAACCGGACGTGATCATTTCCGACATTCGCATGCCCGGCGCCAGCGGCCTGGATCTGCTGGCGCGGATTCGCGAACAGCACCCGCGCCTACCGGTCATCATCATGACTGCGCATTCGGATCTGGACAGCGCTGTGGCCTCGTATCAGGGCGGCGCCTTCGAATACCTGCCCAAGCCGTTCGATGTCGACGAAGCCGTCTCCCTGGTCAAGCGCGCCAATCAGCACGCCCAGGAACAACAGGGCATGGACGTCGCGCCGACCCTGACCCGCACCCCGGAAATCATCGGCGAAGCGCCGGCGATGCAAGAAGTGTTTCGCGCCATCGGGCGCTTGAGCCACTCCAACATCACCGTGCTGATCAACGGCGAGTCGGGCACCGGTAAAGAGCTGGTCGCTCACGCGCTGCATCGTCACAGCCCGCGTTCGGCTTCGCCGTTCATTGCGCTGAACATGGCGGCCATCCCCAAAGACCTGATGGAGTCGGAACTGTTCGGCCACGAAAAAGGCGCATTCACCGGCGCCGCCAACCTGCGTCGCGGACGCTTCGAACAGGCCGATGGCGGTACGCTGTTTCTCGATGAAATCGGCGACATGCCCGCCGACACCCAGACCCGCCTGCTGCGCGTGCTGGCTGATGGCGAGTTCTATCGCGTTGGCGGTCACGTGCCGGTCAAGGTCGATGTACGTATCATCGCGGCGACTCACCAGAATCTGGAAACCCTGGTGCAGGCCGGCAAGTTTCGTGAGGACTTGTTCCACCGTCTGAACGTGATCCGCATCCACATTCCGCGCATGTCGGACCGTCGTGAGGACATCCCGACGCTGGCCAGGCACTTCCTCAGCCGTGCTGCGCAAGAGTTGGCGGTCGAGCCGAAACTGCTCAAGACCGAGACCGAGGAATACCTCAAGCATCTGCCGTGGCCGGGCAACGTGCGTCAGCTGGAAAACACCTGCCGCTGGATCACGGTCATGGCCTCGGGTCGTGAAGTGCATATCAGCGACCTGCCGCCTGAGCTGTTAAGCCTGCCGCAGGACGCAGCTCCGGTTACCAATTGGGAACAGGCCCTGCGCCAATGGGCCGATCAGGCACTGGCGCGTGGTCAGTCGAGCCTGCTGGACAGTGCCGTACCGACCTTCGAACGCATCATGATCGAAACCGCCTTGAAGCATACCGCTGGCCGCCGTCGCGACGCCGCCGTGCTGCTGGGCTGGGGCCGCAACACCTTGACCCGCAAGATCAAGGAGCTGGGCATGAAGATCGATGGTGGGGATGATGATGAGGGTGAAGAGGGCTGAGATCGTGCAACTCGTTTCCCTCTCCAGGTAGGGCCTTCAGCGTAGGAGTGACCGGGGTGGCGATCCACCCCGGTCACTCCTACAACGAGAAATGCGACCCCGCTTCACATCCTCATTCAGCCGACGACGGCTTTTCCCACAGATTGATCCCGCCTTCCACCGCGAACCGGTCGATTTCGGCCAGCTCTTCGTGGCTGAACTCAAGGTTATCCAGCGCCCCCACGTTTTCGATGATCTGTTCCGGGCGGCTTGCGCCGATCAGCGCGGAAGTGACCCGAGGATCACGCAGCGTCCACGCCAGCGCCATCTGCGCCAGACTCTGGCCACGACGCTTGGCGATTTCGTTCAGGGCACGCACGTGCTCGATGTTCTGCTCGGACAGGTGGGAAGCCTGCAACGACCCTCCGCCCGGACGGTTGACCCGCGCATCCTTTGGAATGCCGTTCAGGTATTTGTCCGACAGCAGACCCTGAGCCAGCGCGGTAAAGGCAATCACGCCCGCACCCAGCTCATCGGTGGTTTCCAGCAGGTCCTGCTCGACCCAGCGGTTGAGCAGGTTGTAAGCCGGCTGGTGAATCAGCAGCGGGACCTTCCACTCCTTGAGCAAGCCAGCGATTTCACGGGTCTTGGCGCCGGAATACGACGAGATGCCGATGTACAGCGCCTTGCCTTGCTGAACTGCGGTTGCCAGTGCGCTCGCGGTTTCTTCCAGCGGGGTGTCCGCGTCGAAGCGGTGCGAGTAGAAGATGTCCACATAATCCAGGCCCATGCGTTGCAGGCTCTGATCAAGGCTGGCCAGCACGTATTTGCGCGAACCGCCGCCCTGACCATACGGACCCGGCCACATGTCCCAACCGGCTTTGGTGGAGATGATCAGCTCGTCGCGGTACTGCTTGAAATCTTCCTTGAGCAACCGGCCGAAATTGACCTCGGCGCTGCCGTAAGGCGGGCCATAGTTATTGGCAAGGTCAAAGTGGTTGATCCCCAGATCGAATGCGGTACGCAGCATGGCGCGCTGGGTGTCCATCGGGGTGCTGTCGCCGAAGTTGTGCCACAGCCCCATCGACAAGGCCGGAAGCACCAGCCCACTGCGGCCTACGCGACGATACGGAACGCGTTCATAACGGTTTGGGGCAGCGATATAGGTCATTCAATCCTCTCTTTTCTTGTCTGAATGGGGATAGCGATTGCAGGTATCCGAGCATACTCGGATGCGCAGAAATTCCATCGGTTCAGGGCAGCGCAACCCACCGCTACCTGAAGCGATAAGAACAACCAATGGCTAAGCGGTGAAGCGAGTATATTGACCCCCGGCAAGCGCCGAAAAATGCTTTATTCCTCTCGCTGGCATCGGTTCCTGATATGGATATTCGTCAACTCAACGCATTCATCGCGGTGTTCGAGGAGCGCAACATTACCTCGGCTGCGCAGCGCCTGTTCACCAGTCAGCCCACTTTGTCAGTCACCATTCGCCAGCTCGAAGACACCTTGGGCACGACGCTGTTTCAACGTCTGCCACGCGGGGTGGAGGTGACCGATGACGCCCGCACGCTTTATCCACAGGCCCGTAGACTGCTGGCTGAAGCCCAGGCGCTGGGCAATCAGTTCCGTCAGCGCAACGACCGGCTGGCGCTGGAAATAGGGGTTGAAAGCGACATCGCTGTCAGCCATCTGGAAGCATTTCTGGCGATGGTCTATCGGGTCGTGCCCAACCTGCTGTTGACGCTGCAGGACGGCTGCAGTGGCGACGCGCGGTTGGCGGTGGAGGAAGATTGCTGCGAAGACGAGCTGTTTCTGCCGGTCTGGGAGGAGTCCTACGTGCTGGCGCTCGCCTCCGGCCATCCGCTGGCTGATCGAGCCGTGCTGGATGAGTCCGACCTGAGCCGCATGCAATGGATCACCTGCCCCTCCCATGCATCCCATCAGCGGCTGATGGAACTGTACAACCGCAGCTCCGGTTCGGTGGTCGCGACCGCTGGCTCGCTGGCCCTGGCCCTGCGATTGGTGGCGGCCGGTGCGGGCGCGGCGATGCTGCCTGAATCCATGATCCGCCATCACGGCGCAGTCATCGCCCGGCCTGCGCGAACGCCCGACCTCATTCGCAGGGTCGGGCTATGCTACGCCGCGCAAGCACTCGACACCCCGGCGTTGCGGTTGCTGCATGGGCACCTGCAGAGCATGAGCGTGCTCAATGCCGTCGGGCTGGCGCAGTAACTGGCCGCCAACGGCCCCATGCGCGACACCGCTGGGCGACGGATTATTCGGATTTGCCGAACAGTGAAACCAGTCCCGACCGGTTATCCCCCGGCTTTTGGCATGCGAAGCTGCAACCCACATTTCGATGGAGTGCACCATGAACACCACCACACAGCCCCATAACACCCCTCGCAAAATCGCAATCGTGACCGGTGCATCGCGCGGCATCGGCGCTCAGATCGCCCGGCGCCTGAGCAGTGATGGCTTCGCCGTCGTGATCAACTACGCCAACAGCGCCACCGAAGCAGACACGCTGGTCGCCCAACTGAACGGCGAAGGCGGTCAGGCCATAGCAGTCAAGGCCGATATCGCCAGCGCCTCTGATGTTCGGCGCCTGTTCGAAGAAACCGAACAGCAGCTGGGGAAAGTCGACGTGCTGGTGAACAACGCTGGCGTACTCAAGACTCTGCCGCTGGCCGAAACCAGCGATGAGCTGTTCGATCACACTTTCAATATCAACGCCCGTGGCACCTTCAACACCTTGCGCGAGGCGGGTACGCGGATGAACGATGGCGGTCGCATCGTCAACTTTTCCAGCACTACGCTGGCCCTGAACCTGCCGGGATATGCGATCTACAATGCGACCAAAGCGGCGGTCGAGGCCTTCACCCATGTGTTCGCCAAAGAGCTGCGCGGACGCAATATCACGGTAAACGCGGTTGCCCCCGGCCCGGTCGCGACCGAGCTGTTCATGCATGGCAAGAGTCAGGAGCAGATCCAGCAGTTCTCCAACATGCCCCCGCTGCAACGCCTGGGTCAGCCGGAAGACATCGCCAACGTGGTGTCCTTCCTCGTCGGCTCAGAAGCCGGGTGGGTGAACGGTCAGATTCTGCGGGCCAACGGCGGGCTGGCGTGAGCCCCACCGTCGGTCGAACAACGGCCTACCTGACAGCACGGCTTGCCGACGGCGGCATCCTTGATAGCGCCACCACCGGCAAGCCGTGCCTGTCGGATGCAATTACCTTCGCCTGCCCTAGCGCACCAGATGCAGGAACTGCATGTGCCGCTCGTACTGGTCAAGGATGTCGTTGATTACCTGCTCCTTGGTGTAGCCCACCAGATCGTAGTCCTGGCTGCCCTCGCTCAAATGCACCTCGGCGCGATAGTAGCGACGGTTGTTCAACTGCTTGGAGCCCATGCCTGCGCGGGCAAACGACGGTGTGAAGTAGCCGCGCATGGCAACCTGGTAGATGAACGGGCGCTCTTCACCATGGCCGATCTCCAGGCTGACGGTGTCATGGGTCGGGTCAGGTTGCGTGACCACGCTGAGCCCTTTCTCGACGAACACCGCGGTGACATCTTCGATGGCCGGGCGAACGGTTTGATCAAGGAAACGGTACACCTCGTCACGAGACGGAAAATGCACCGCCTGGCTCAAGCGCTGACGCCAGCCGCCGCGCCTGGCACCCGACACCGGCGCCAGTGAATAGAGCTGCGCGATCTGTCGTTGTGATTCCATGTGAAACGCCTTGTGCAGGCCCCACATCATGGTCAGCAGGATCAGTGAAAACGGCAACGAGGTGAGCACCACTGCCGATTTCAGCGCGTCGATGCTGCCGGAGAACAACAACCCGCTGGTAATCAACGCCGTCATCACCCCCCAGAACACCCGCAGCCACTTCGGCCCGTCTTCGTCCGGGCTACCGCCCTTGGCCGAAAGCGTGGACAGCACCACCGTCCCCGAGTCAGCGGAGGTGACGAAGAACACGAAGCTGATGAATACCGTTACGGCAATGACCGTCTTGCTCCACGGGTAGTTTTGCAGCATCAGGTACAGCGTCATCGAAGGATCGTCGATGGCCGACTGACCCAGCGCCGCCATGCCGTGGTTGAGCACCAGATCGATCGCGCTGTTGCCGAAAATCGACATCCACGCCAGGGTGAAGCCCAGTGGAATCAACAGCACGCCACAGACAAATTCACGAATCGTGCGACCACGGGAGATACGCGCGATGAACAGCCCGACGAAGGGCGACCAGGCAATCCACCAGGCCCAATAGAACACCGTCCAGCCACCCAGCCAGTCGCTGGGCGCGTTGTAGGCGTAGACATCGAAACTCTTGGTCGGTAGCGCGCCCAGATAATCGCCGATGTTCTGCACCAGGGTATTGAGCAAATGCTGGGTGGGCCCGGCGAACAGAACGAACAGCAACAGCGCGCAGGCGAGCAGCATGTTGATGTCCGACATCACCCGCACGCCTTTATCGACCCCCGCCACCGCCACCAGGATGGCCGCGCCCATCATCAGGGTGATCAGGCCCACCTGAATCCAGTGGGTATGCGGCACTCCGAACAGGTAGTCCAGTCCCGAATTGAGGTGCAATACGCCAAAGCCCATGTCGGCACCCAACCCGAAGATGGTGGCGATGATGCCGAAGCCATCGACGGCATAGCCGATAGGGCCGTTGATGCGCTTGCCGATCAACGGGTACAGGGCTGAACGCAGCGCCAGTGGCAGATTGTGGCGATAGGCGAAGTAGGCCAGTGCCATGCCGACGAAGGCGAACACGCCCCAGCCATGCAGGCCCCAGTGCAGAAACAGCAGCTGCATGGCCTGGCGCGCCGATTCGGTGGTGCCACCCTCGCCTTGGGGCGGATGCATCAGGTGGGTCAGCGGCTCGGACACGCAAAAGAAGAACAAGGTGATGCTGATACCGGCGGCGAACAGCATGCCGGCCCAGGACAGGTAGCTGAATTCAGGCTCATCGTGATCGGCGCCGAGCTTGATCTTGCCGTAGCCGGAAATTGCCGTGACCACCACAAACAGCAGGTACAGGGTCATGGCCAGCATGTAATACCAACCCACCGTGTTGGCCGCCCAATTCTGGGCGACGAGCAACCACTGGCCGGCGGCCTCGGGAAAGCTGATGACGATCACCCCGAAGATCAGGATGAAGCTGGCGGCAAAATAGAAAACAGGGGCATTCATGCGTACCGGCGCGCTGTTCTGCGCGCTTGGGACACTCATGCGAATACCGCCTTGAGGGCGGGGAAAACGGTCATGCAAAGCGAATACGGCAAGGGTAGGCCTCCTGATATGAGCGGGCAGCGAACCACCGGTTTAACTTGATTGAACGTTCAATTAAAGCACGAAATAGGGGCGCAGGACCAATTGCCGGTCCTTGAACGCTAGCCCACCGAGGGCTTGGGCGCCCGGTTGAAGGCTTATGTACGGGGCTTTGAGGGGTATTGATTCTGGATCTTTCGGTGGCTGTCATGACGGCTTCGCGAGCAAGCTCACTCCTACAAGGTGACCCCATCAGCACCTGTAGGCGTGAGCTTGCTGGCGAAACGTCATGCACAACGTTGAGTCCCGCAGGCCTTACTTCTGACTGCCGTCATCATGCTGCAGATTGGCCTGATTGACGTTGCTGCCCGGCGGCACGCCACGGGTCAGCCAGACGTTGCCGCCGATGGTCGAGCCCTTGCCAATGGTGATGCGTCCCAAGATGGTGGCGCCGGCATAGATCACCACGTCGTCCTCGACGATGGGGTGGCGAGCGTGGCCCTTCTGCAGTTGGCCGTCTTCATCTGCCGGGAAGCGTTTGGCGCCCAGGGTCACGGCCTGATAGATCCGCACTCGCTCACCGATGATTGCCGTTTCGCCGATCACCACGCCCGTGCCGTGATCGATGAAAAAACTCTGGCCGATCTGCGCCCCCGGATGAATATCGATACCGGTGGCCGAGTGCGCCAGCTCCGAGCTGATCCGCGCCAGCAGTGGCAGGCCGTTGTTGTACAGATGATGCGCAAGACGGTGGTGAATCACCGCCAGTATCCCCGGGTAGCACAGCAACACCTCGTCGACACTGCGTGCCGCCGGATCACCGTGATAGGCAGCCAGGACATCGGTGTCGAGGATCCGGCGAATCTGCGGCAAGGCGCTGGCGAAGTCCTGTATCAAACGTTCGGCATACACGTCGGCACAGCTGGCGTCTTCGCCGCGTTGGCGGGCGACATAACGCAGTTCGAGTCGCGCCTGCTGCAACAGCGAGTTCAACGCGACATCCAGGGTATGGCCGACGTAAAAATCTTCGCTCTCTTCACGCAGGTCAACTGGGCCCAGCCGCATCGGGAACAAGGCACCGCCCAGGGCTTCGAGAATGTCGCGCAGCGCCTCGCGCGACGGTAGCTCGCGACCACCCTTCTCCCCACTGACACGGCCGTTGCGGGTGCGCCACTCATCACGTGCATTACGCAACTCGCCCACAATCCGCTGCAGCTGCCAGTGACCGGTCACGCCCTCGGCACAGTCTTGCGGGGACAGTTCGGGAATAGTGCTCACGCAGGTTTCTCCTCAATTCGACGGCTCGTCAGGCTGGACATGGCCGAAGTGGGATCACTGTACGGCAAACATTTGTGGCAAAAAAATAACAATTTTCGTGAGGCTTTAACCCAAGGCGCCAGGGAATCGTCCGGTTGCCCTGCGCGGATCGTCTGCCTATAGTCCAGCGACTCACTGGCAGACGTATCGACACCACCATGATCAAACACCAGCTTGACCGCTTTAACCGCCTGGAACTGCTCGGCGCGCCTACTGCGCTGGAGAAGCTCGAGCGCCTGTCGGCCTGGACGGGGCGTGACATCTACGTGAAACGCGATGACATCACGCCACTGGCGATGGGCGGCAACAAGCTGCGCAAACTCGAATACCTGGCTGCCGATGCCCTGGCGCAAGGCGCCGACACGCTGATCACCGCCGGCGCGATTCAGTCCAACCACGTTCGCCAGACCGCCGCGCTGGCGGCCAAGCTGGGCCTTGGCTGCGTCGCCTTGCTGGAAAACCCCATCGCCACCGAAGACCGCAACTACCTGAACAACGGTAACCGCCTGCTGCTGGAACTGTTCGACGCCAAAGTCGAGCTGGTGGAGAACCTGGACAACGCCGACGAGCAACTGCAGGCCCTTGCCGCGAGACTGCGCAACAGCGGCAAGAAGCCCTATCTGGTGCCGATTGGCGGCTCCAATGCCCTCGGCGCCCTGGGTTATGTCCGTGCAGGCTTTGAACTGGCCGAACAGATCCAGCAAAGCGGCGTGCAGTTCGCGGCCGTTGTTCTGGCCTCAGGCAGCGCCGGAACTCACAGCGGGCTGGCCCTGGCACTGGCCGAAGCGCTACCACAATTGCCGGTGATCGGTGTGACCGTATCGCGCCCGGAAGAAACCCAGGCGCCGAAGGTCCAGGCACTGGCCGAACGCACGGTGGAGCTGCTGGGCGAGCCGTTACCGTCGGCGTTCAAGGTGCACCTGTGGGACGAGTACTACGGCCCGCGTTATGGCGAACCGAACGCAGGAACCCTGGCGGCGATCAAGCTGGTGGCCAGCCATGAAGGTCTGTTGCTGGACCCGGTGTATACCGGCAAGGCCATGGCCGGTCTGCTGGACGGAATCGGCCGCCAGCGTTTCGACGAGGGTCCGCTGATCTTCCTGCACACCGGCGGAGCGCCCGCGTTGTTCGCGTACCCGGATGTGTTTTCGGTGCAGTGAGGGCATCGGATCTGTAGCAGCCGGCTTGCTGGCGAACCCGATGGACCTGCACCTGATGGGGTGGCTGACACACCGCGTTCGCCCGCAAGCCGGCTGCCACAGTCACGAGCAGGGAATCCACTCCGGCATATTCCTAAAATAGATAAGAACGTCATTTTTAATTATTTTTAATCCTATACGCCTGCTCTTATGATCGCCGCGAGCAACCGCAGCGCTGCCCGGCAGACCACTGAAAAAGCTGGATAAAGCTGCGATGCCACAGTAGTTTCGTCAGGTCTGACGCTTGCCTGACATTCCAATTAAAACAGGGGACTTTCATGAACATGTCTGCAATCCGCCGTACCTTCCTGCTCTCGGCCTTCAGCCTGGTGCTGGGCACCGGTCTGGTCACCCATGCCATGGCCGGCGAGCAACTGGAAACCATCAAGAAAAACGGCACCCTCAACGTCGGCCTGGAAGGCACTTATCCGCCATTCAGCTTCGTCGGCGCAGACAACAAGCTGACCGGTTTCGAGGTCGAGTTGTCCGAAGCCCTGGCCAAGGAACTGGGGGTCAAGGTCAAGCTGTCGGCGACCCCATGGGCTGGCATCCTTGCGGCACTGGAATCCAAGCGTCTGGACGTGGTGGTCAACCAGGTGACCATCTCCGATGAGCGCAAGAAGAAGTACGACTTCTCCGAGCCCTACACCGTCTCCGGTATTCAGGCGCTGGTGAAGAAAGAAAACGCCGGCAAGTTCCCGGAGCCCAAGGATCTGGACGGCAAGAAAGTCGGCGTCGGCCTGGGCACCAACTATGAAGAATGGCTGAAAACCAACGTTCCGGGCGCAGTCGTCAAAACCTACGACGATGATCCGACCAAATACGCCGACCTGCGCGTAGGCCGCATCGACGCCATTCTGGTGGATCGTCTTGCCGCGCTGGACCTGATCACCAAAACCAAAGATAACCTTGCCATTTCCGGCCCCGCGTTCTCGCGTCAGGAAGCCGGCATCGCCGTACGCAAAGGCGAGCCCGAGCTGCTCGACGCACTGAACAAGGCCCTGGACAAGCTGCGCGCCGATGGCACGCTGGCCAAGCTGTCGCAGAAGTACTTCCAGGCTGACGTGACCAAATGATTGGAGAGAAACTGCAGCTCGCGCTGGATTCCGCGCCCTTCCTGCTTCAGGGCGTGTATTACACCGTGGGCCTCAGCCTGGGCGCGATGTTTTTCGGATTGGTGCTGGGCTTCGGCCTGGCGCTGATGCGGCTGTCGAAAGTCCGGGTCATCAGCGGCATTGCCAGGGTCTATGTGTCGTTTTTCCGGGGCACGCCGCTGTTGGTTCAACTGTTCATGATCTATTACGGCCTGCCGGATTTCGGGATTGAACTCGATGCCATCAGCGCCGCCCTGATCGGTCTGTCCCTGAACATGGCAGCCTATGCCTGCGAGATCCTGCGCGCGGCCATCGGTGCCGTGGACAAGGGCCAATGGGAAGCCGCTGCGAGCATCGGCATGACCCGCGCCCAGACCATGCGTCGGGCGATCCTGCCTCAGGCTGCGCGCACGGCCTTGCCGCCGTTGGGCAACAGCTTCATCTCGCTGGTCAAGGACACCGCCATGGCGGCCACCATCCAGGTGCCGGAGGTGTTCCGCCAAGCGCAGTTGATCTCATCCAGGACCCTGGAAATCTTCACCATGTACTTCACCGTCGCGCTGATCTATTGGGTGTTGTGCAGCGTTCTGGCGCATTTTCAGAACCGCCTCGAAGCGCGGGCCAACCGCCACGATCTGGAGTCTTGAGGCATGATCACGGTTGAAAAACTGACCAAGCAATTCAAGGGCAACCAGGTGCTCAAGGGCATCGACCTGAACGTCGACCCCGGCGAAGTGGTGGCCATTATCGGACCCAGCGGATCGGGCAAGACCACCCTGCTGCGCTGCCTGAATTTCCTCGAAGAACCCACCAGCGGCACCATCGTGGTGGGCGACATCAAAATCGATGGCAGCCGACCGCTCAGCCAGCAACAAGGGCTGATCCGTCAGCTGCGTCAGCACGTCGGTTTCGTCTTCCAGAACTTCAATCTGTTTCCTCATCGCACCGCGTTGGAAAACGTCATCGAAGGCCCGATCGTGGTCAAGAAGATGCCCCGCGAGCAGGCCCTGGCACTGGGCCGCACACTGTTGGCCAAAGTCGGTCTGGCGGGCAAAGAAGACGCCTACCCGCGTCGCCTGTCCGGTGGCCAGCAGCAGCGTGTAGCCATTGCCAGGGCCCTGGCGATGGAGCCGGAGGTGATCCTGTTCGACGAGCCTACATCGGCGCTCGACCCGGAACTGGTGGGTGAGGTGCTCAGTACCATCCGGGCACTGGCGCAGGAAAACCGCACCATGGTCATTGTCACCCACGAGATGAGTTTTGCTCGCGATGTGGCCAACCGCGTGGTGTTCATAGACAAGGGCGTCATTGTCGAACAGGGCGAAGCCAAGGCCTTGTTCGCCAACCCGCAAGAAGAACGAACCCGGCAGTTTCTGGAACGCAGCAGAAATTAGCCAGCCCACACGTTTGGAAAACGGCGCCAATCAGCGCCGTTTTTTTTGCCCAATATTTGGAAAAAGTTCGATTGAGCGAAACTGCGGCGATGAAGCCCGGGCCTACCAACGATTTCTATCCATTTTTTCAATACAAGCCGCCAACCCGCCGCCTGGCAGCCAGCCGCGTAGTTTGACTTCCTGCCTTCCTACAAATAACGCCTTAAGTACATGTTTGAACAGGTTCACCCCAGAGCCTATCGGACTGTTAACGGGAGAAAGTAGGACACTGCCCTAATGGAGACAACTAGCTGACAATATATGAGCGTAGGAAAGGTCTCTTTATATTGCACAAAAACTCTTATAGCTCTTTTACCATTGACAGATACCGCGCAACACAATTAGCTCAAAAGCAACTTCCAGAACCTTCGCGAAAAAATAACAAGCGCCGATCTGCCACTGTTTGTAAGGTTTGCCAACCCTGCGCATCGAGCGTGTACTAACGACATCGTTCTCAAGTTGCAGCCGCGATTGCATATGACTCGCGGCATGCGTTATTTCAGGCTCAATATCAAAAGAGTATTCGAAGATGATCCGTACCCCCGTCAGTCGCCCGCAGCTCAAGCTTTTGCCACCCTCTCTGCCACAGTCGAACAAACAGGGTATCGGCGCCTTGGCAGCCGCCAACTTAAGAGTGCACATCGGTCCCTATCCACAAATGGAATGCGGCGATCTGATCGAACTGTTCTGGGGTGACTGTTATGTTGCGTCAACACTTTTGTCAGAGTCCGACGTCGGCCATACATCAGTCCTACATGTACCCGCGAGTTTCCTACAAAGCGGCAAGGTGAAGACCTACTACCGAGTCACGAAAATCGGCAGCGAACCTGTCAGATCCCCCTCCTGCAAACTTTGGGTCAAACTGGAGACTCCCGGCGGTCATTTGGTCAGCGCCGATGGAGAGGAAAATCAGGGATTGGCACCCGTCACGTTCGGCGAATCACTCATGCGCCACGGCATCGACAAGCAGCAACTCAAAAAGGGCGTGCAAGTCACTATCGATACATATCCGAACATGGCCGTTTACGACGAGATCACGCTGCGCTGGGGCGATTTACGCTGGGACTTGCCGCCGTTGACCCAGGATTGTGTCGGCAGCGCCATCAAGGTTCAGGTGCCGCCCGTTCTGATCCGCGAAGCCGGAGATGACCAGCATCTGGAGGTGACCTACTGCGTCATCGACCGGGTAGGCAACAATTCGCGTTGGGCGCCATCACGCTCGATCACGGTCTGCATCTGCGGCCCACGCTCCGTTGAGGCTTGAAGCCTGGCGCCTTCAATACGCGGTCGCGGCGCATACTAGCGGGGCCGCGACACACCGGGTCAGTGTGAGCCGCACCACGGATTCGACGCTGAAGAGAAACATCCCACAGCGTGCATCACGCCGCTCCTACAGTCCCGCGCACGAATGCCGGCAAGTCCGCTGCTAGCCTCAGGGCATTCGCGCACGAGACATTCGCCATGCACCACAAAGCCATCATCAAGTACCTGATCCTTTTGCTGCTATTGAGCTCTTGCCTGGCTTACGCGCATGCCGTGTGAGGGAGGTAGAGGTGTCCGTTTCACCTTCTATGCTTATTCCAAAATGCTAGTTTATTTAATTTTTATACACGCTTAGGGTATATGCACCGGACCACCGGACCCCTGTCAGTTTTCCTGCCGCAATGCGGCTTTGATTCGAGGTTCGTATGGTCACGCACAACCACCCCAGTGCACCTGCTCGCGAAGGTCGTCATCATGACTGAGCTGAGCGCCCATTCAGTCCAGCACACCCTGGACGTTGCTCCTGCCCTGCTGCCCGCCAAGGTGCTGCGCGATGACGCCGAGGCGATCGCCGCCGCTGAAGAGCTTGCGGCGATTGTCCGGGTCAATGCTGCCACGCGAGATCGCGAGCGTCAGTTGCCCTGGGCTGAGATCGAATTGTTCACCCGCAGCGGCCTGGGCAGTATGGCTATCCCCCGCGCGTATGGCGGCCCTGAGGTATCGTTCGTCACCGTGGCCAAAGTGTTCGCCATCCTCTCGGCCGCAGACCCTGCGCTCGGGCAGATTCCTCAGAACCATTTCGGCATTCTCAATTCCCTGACGGGCAGCGCCAGCGACGCACAGAAAAAAGTGCTGTTCGACAGCGTCATCAATGGCGCACGCATTGGCAATGGCGGCCCGGAACGCGGCACCAAAAACACTCTGGATGTGAAAACCCGCCTGACCGCCGACGGCGACGGGTTCCTGCTCAACGGTCGCAAGTTCTACTCCACGGGCGCGCTGTTCGCACACTGGGTTGCGGTCAAGGCGATCAACGACGACGGCAATCAGGTACTGGTATTCGTGCCTCGCGGCAGCCAGGGCCTGCACATCATCGATGACTGGTCAGGTTTCGGTCAGCGCACCACCGCCAGCGGCAGCGTGCTGCTGGAAAACGTGCGGGTCGGCGGCGAGTTGGTCGTTGAAAACTGGAAGCTGGGATTGTCGCCCAATATTCAGGGCGCGGTATCGCAACTGATTCAAGCGGCCATCGACGCCGGTATCGCCCGTGAAGCGGTCGACGACAGCATTCGCTTCGTGCGCGAGCGTTCTCGCCCATGGATCGAGGCCAACGTCGAGCGCGCCAGCGATGACCCTTATGTCATCGCCGACATCGGCAAGCTGAAGCTGGAGCTGCATGCCGCCGAAGCGTTGCTGCACAAGGCTGGCCGGGTGCTGGACGAAATCGCTGCCGCGCCGATCGATGCGCAGTCCGCGGCACGGGCGTCCATCGTGGTCGCCGAAGCCAAGGTGCTGACCACCGACATCGCGCTGCAGGCCAGCGAGAAGCTGTTCGAGCTGTCTGGCAGCCGCGCCACCCTGGCCGAGTTCAACCTCGATCGGCACTGGCGCAACGCCCGGGTTCACACCCTGCACGACCCTGTGCGCTGGAAGGTCCACGCCGTCGGCGCCTGGCACCTCAACGGCACGCTGCCTGCCCGCCACTCCTGGATCTGACCAGACCACTGGAAAAACACTTATGAGCATTCAATCCTTGCCCCGTGCACCGCATGCGGCCCTCGCAACTGTGGTCATTCAAGACGACGCCCAAGCGCTGCAGATCGCCCGCGAACTGGCTGGCACGTTCGCGCCAGACAGCGCCGTTCGTGATCGCCAGCGCCGGCTGCCGCATCTGGAACTGGAGCGCTTTTCCCGATCCGGGCTGTGGGGCATCAGCGTGCCGAAAGCCTTCGGCGGCGCGGGTGTGTCAAACGTTACCCTGGCCGAAGTGATCCGCATCATTTCCGCGGCCGATGGCTCGCTGGGACAGATCCCACAGAATCATTTCTACGCCCTGGAAGTGCTGCGCGTGAACGGCAGCCCAGAACAACAACGGCGCTTGTATGCCGAAGTGCTCGAGGGCTTGCGTTTCGGTAATGCCTTGGCCGAACTGGGCACCAAGACCGCCCACGACCGCACCACCCGTCTGAGTCGCGATGGCCAGGGCTGGCGCATCAATGGTCGCAAGTTCTACGCCACCGGCGCGCTGTATGCCCAGCGGATTCCGACCTCGGTGATCGATGACAACGGCATCCAGCAGCTGGCCTTCGTGCCGGCGGATGCAGCGGGCCTGAGCGTGATCGACGACTGGAGCGGCTTCGGCCAGCGCACCACGGGCAGCGGCTCGGTGGTCTTCGACAATGTGTATGTCAGTGCCGACGACGTGGTGCCATTCCAGAGCGCCTTCGAGCGTCCCACGACCGTCGGCCCGCTGGCGCAGATCCTCCACGCTGCCATCGACACCGGCATTGCTCGCGCAGCCTTCGAAGACGCGTTGCAGTTTGTGCGCACGCGTACCCGTCCGTGGATCGATTCCGGGATAGACAAAGCCGTGGACGATCCACTGACGCTACACAGCTTCGGCAAGCTCGGAATTCGCCTGCATGCCGCCGAGGCCTTGCTCGAACGCGCGGGGCAGTACCTCGATCAGGCCCAGGCCGACAGCACGGCCGACAATCTGGCGGCCGCTTCGATTGCTGTCGCCGAAGCCCGCGCCATCAGCACTGAAATCTCTCTGGCGGCCGGCAGCACGCTGTTCGAACTGGCCGGCTCCCAAGCGACCCTGGCCGAGCACGGTCTGGATCGCCACTGGCGCAATGCGCGGGTGCATACCCTGCATGACCCGGTGCGCTGGAAGTATCACGCCATTGGCAATTACTACCTCAATGACGTCAACCCACCACGTCGGGGGACGATCTGATGAGCAAGAAAAAGATTCTGCTCAATGCGTTCAACATGAACTGCATCGGCCATATCAACCACGGTTTCTGGACGCACCCACGCGACACTTCGACCCAATACAAGACCGTCGAATACTGGACGCATCTGGCTCAACTGCTCGAGCGCGGGCTGTTTGACGGGCTGTTCATCGCCGACATCGTCGGCGTCTACGACGTGTACCAGCGATCGATCGACGTCCCGCTCAAGGAGTCGATCCAGTTGCCGGTCAATGACCCGCTGCTGCTGGTGTCGGCCATGGCCGCCGTCACCCGAAACCTGGGTTTCGGCCTGACCGCCAACCTGACTTACGAGGCGCCGTACCTGTTCGCCAGACGCATGTCGACGCTCGATCACCTGACCCGCGGCCGTGTGGGCTGGAACATCGTCACCGGGTATCTGGACAGCGCCGCCAAGGCCATGGGGCTCAAGGAGCAGATCGAGCACGATCGTCGTTACGACCAGGCCGATGAATACCTGGAAGTGCTCTACAAGCTGTGGGAAGGCAGCTGGGAAGACGACGCCGTGATCGAAGACCGCCAGGCGCGGGTCTATGCCCAACCCGAGAAAGTGCATTACGTGCGGCACAGCGGCGAGTTCTATCAGGTGGAGGGTTATCACCTGTGCGAACCGTCGCCGCAGCGTACGCCCGTGCTGTTTCAGGCAGGTAGCTCGGACCGGGGCTTGCAGTTCGCTGGCCACAACGCCGAGTGCGTGTTCATCAGCGGCCAGAACAGACCCGCCACCCGCGAACAGGTGGACAAAGTCCGCGCCAGTGCCGTGGCGGCCGGGCGCAGTCCGGACGACATCAAGGTATTCATGGGGCTTAACGTCATCGTCGCCGCGACCGAACAAGCGGCCTGGGCCAAACACGCCGAATACCTGGAATACGCCAGCGCCGAAGCCGGCCTGGCCCATTTCGCTGCCTCAACCGGCATCGACTTCGCCGACTACGAGTTGGACGAACCCATCCAGCATGTCAAAGGCAACGCCATCCAATCGGCAACCCGGATGCTCAAGAACAACGACTGGACGCGCCAGAAATTGCTCGATCAACACGCGCTGGGCGGGCGTTACATCACCGTGGTCGGCTCCCCTGAGCAGGTGGCTGACGAGCTGGAATCGTGGATCGCCGAGACCGGCCTGGACGGCTTTAACCTGACCCGCATCGTGACCCCTGAAAGCTATGAAGACTTCATCGACCTGGTGATCCCCGAATTGCAACGGCGAGGCTCCTACAAGACTGCCTACGAGCAAGGCACCCTGCGCGAAAAGCTGTTTGCCGAGGGTGGCCCGCGGCTGCCCGAGCGGCATGCGGGCGCGGGTTTTCGGGTTACTCATCAATGATTCGCGTCGACTGACCTGAAGCAATCGCAAGCAAGCTCACTCCTACAGTAGATCGCGGCGTTCACACATGCTGCGGCGGATCATCCCTTGTAGGAGGAGCTTGCTCGCGATTGCCGACTCCGTGCACAGCCAATACTCAATCAGACCACTGAACCGGACACCCCATCATGAGCAAAACTCTACTCACCCTGGCCCTCTCACTCGGTCTCTTCGCCGGTTTCACCCAGGCCGCCGATCAACCGTTGAAAGTCGGCACCACCGCCGCTTTTGCCATTCCGCTGGAAGCGGCTGTGGCCGAAGCCGACAAGCAGGGTCTGAAAGTCGAACTGGTCGAATTCACCGACTGGATCGCCCCCAACGTCAGCCTCAACGCCGGGGATATCGACGTGAATTACTTCCAGCACATTCCGTTTCTGGAAAACGCCAAGGCCGCGTCCGGCTTTAATCTGGAGCCTTACGCGCAAGGCATCATCAACAACGTGGGGCTGTATTCGAAAAAATACAAAAGCTTCGATGAGCTGCCCACCGGCGCCAGCGTGGCCATCGCCAACGACCCCATCAACGGCGGGCGCGGGTTGCAACTGCTGGCCAAGGCCGGCTTGATCACGCTCAAACCGGGGGTCGGCTACAAGGCCACCGAAGACGACATCACTGCCAACCCCAAGAAAATCAAACTGATTCAGGTCGAGGCGGTACAGCTGGTGCGCGCCTACGATGACGCCGATCTGGTTCAGGGCTACCCGGCCTACATCCGCCTGGCCAAGACCTTCGATGCAGGTTCGGCCATTCTTTTCGACGGCCTCGATCATCCTGAATACGTCATTCAATTCGTGATCAGACCCGACCACAAGAATGATCCGCGGCTGGCCAAATTCATCGACATCTACCAGCACTCGCCGGTGGTGCGTGCTTCGCTGGACAAGGTCAACGGCACGCTGTACCAGGTCGGCTGGAAGAACTGAACATGAACGCAACCGTGCAACGCACCCTGCCACAGGAAGAGCCAACCCCGCATTCCGCCACTCAGGCGCGCCTGCACCCGGACAAGGCGCATGCTCACGTGCGCTTCAGCCAGCTCGGCAAGGTTTATCAAGGTCCGCAAGGGCCGGTGCCGGCGCTGCAAGGCATCGATCTGGATATCCAGCGCGGCGAGGTGTTCGGCATCATCGGCCGTAGCGGTGCAGGCAAGTCATCGCTGATTCGCACCATCAACCGTCTGGAACAGCCCAGCAGCGGCCGGGTATTGATCGATCAGATAGACATCGCCGGATTCAACGAAGACAAGCTGGTGGAACTGCGCCGGCGCATCGGCATGATCTTCCAGCACTTCAACCTGATGTCGGCGAAAACCGTCTGGCAGAACGTCGAATTGCCCTTGAAAGTCGCCGGTGTGCCCAAGCAGCAGCGTCAGCGCAAGGTCACCGAACTGCTGGAGCTGGTAGGCCTGCGCGATAAGCACAAAGCCTATCCCGCGCAGCTCTCTGGTGGGCAGAAACAGCGCGTCGGCATCGCCCGCGCGCTGGTGCACGACCCGGCCATTCTGTTGTGCGACGAAGCCACCTCGGCACTGGACCCCGAGACCACTCAATCGATCCTCGGGCTGCTGCGAGAGATCAATCGGCGTCTGGGCCTGACGATCATCCTGATCACCCACGAGATGGCGGTCATCCGCGAAATCTGCGACCGGGTGGTGGTACTCGAGCGCGGTCAGATCGTCGAGCAAGGCCCGGTCTGGCAGGTGTTCGGCGACCCGCAGCATGAGGTCAGCAAGACCCTGCTGGCACCGCTGCAGCATGCGCTGCCCGAAGACATCCAGGCGCGTTTGCAGGCGCAGCCGGACGACAAGCACTCAAGCGTCGTGCTCGATTTGCAATTTACCGGCAGCAACGGCCAGGAGCCTGACCTGTCGGCGCTGTTCAGCGCATTCGGCGGCCGAGTCAGCCTCTTGCACGGCGGTGTCGAACGCATTCAGGGGCGTGCTCTGGGGCGTCTGTTGCTGGCAATCAATCACTCGCCGTTGTCGGTGGAAGAACTGCTCATCCGCGCTCGCAAGCAGGCGCAACACGCAAAGGTACTGGGTTATGTGGCTTGATCGACTGTGGCAAGGCGTCCTCGATACCTTCCTGATGGTCGGGGTGTCGTCGCTGATCGCGCTGATCCTGGGCATTCCCCTGGCGGTGATCCTGGTCACCAGCGGCAAAGGCGGCATCTTCGAAGCGCCCAATGTGAACCGGGTGCTAGGCGCCTTCGTGAATATCTTCCGCTCGGTGCCGTTTCTAATCCTGATGGTGGCACTGATCCCCTTCACCCGGCTGATCGTCGGCACCACTTATGGCGTCTGGGCCGCTGTCGTGCCACTGACCATCGCCGCCACGCCGTTCTTTGCACGCATCGCCGAAGTCAGCCTGCGCGAAGTCGATCATGGCCTGATCGAGGCTGCGCAAGCCATGGGTTGCCGACGCTGGCACATCGTCTGGCACGTGCTCCTGCCCGAAGCCCTGCCAGGCATCGTCGGCGGTTTCACCATCACGCTGGTGACCATGATCAACTCCTCGGCCATGGCCGGTGCAATCGGCGCCGGCGGCCTGGGCGACATCGCCTACCGCTACGGTTATCAGCGCTTTGATACACAGGTAATGCTCACCGTCATCGTGTTGCTGGTGGTGTTGGTGGCATTGATCCAACTGGGTGGGGATCGGTTGGCGGTGCGGTTGAATAAGCGGTAAATGGGTAGGAGCTTTCCCCTGAAAAGGTGCGAAAGCTCCATTTATTTTCGAGAAAGGAATTGCTTCAGTTAAATCCGCTAGCCTCCCGGCCCTTGAAAGGTTGAATCACTCGGAGGCTGGCAGATGCAAGAGGTGGAATTATCAGACGCTGTTTTCAGTACGGTTCATGAATTGCAGAAAGAAGGGGTGAATCTCGGATCCTCGAGCCTAGTAGCATTCAATTTGCGAATCTCGATGATGACCTCATGCCCAGGCACGTTAATACTCCCTTCGCAGTCGTGGACAACGGGTGCCATGGCTCATGAGTTAGTCAAAGGCGTACGGACGAACCCATCGTTACCCGAGACCACGTTTGAAACGCTTTGGGAATGTACGAAGGCGCATTACGGCTTGACCGCCGCAACAGCGATTACGGCCTCAGCAGGAATCCCAATCAGCAAAACAGCCGTCGGAGCATGGGTGCACGCTGGCTCAAGCAGAACGACCAACCTCGCCAGCCTGATCGGCATGCGCTTCTTCCCCCGCACACTCATCCGCCAACCGACGGCGGCGAGGATGGCAAAAGCCACATTCGGCACAGTGAGGGTCTTCGGCGTTATCGGAAGAGGAATTCCCTTCGTGGCCGCAGGGCTGGCAGTATTCGATCTGGTGAGCATTGGTCTGTGTGCATACGAGGCGAGAAATGGAAAACAAAGCTGATCGGGCGCAGCTAACTCAGGAAGTGATTGAGCTTTTTGTTTCTATCATTGGCTTTATCCCGCAAGAAACCGTCACGTCTGCTACCAATTTCATTCGCGACTTCGACATCATTGATGACGATCTCACCTGTTTCATGATGCAGGTGAAGTGGCAATACAAACTGAAGCCAACGCCTGAAGATTGGGCACGGATCGAAACCATCGACGAGGTGGTCGATTTGATCGTTGCTGAGCAATTGATCAAAACCTGAGCGGGGGTATATTGGCGGCTTTCCCCGCTCAGATGGCCGCACGATGAAACTCGATCCGCAGGACCTCGCTCAGATCACCGCCACCACGCTAGGCAACTACGACGACGTCGCCGAAGGCTTTCGTGAGGGCACACGGGATCATGATGTCAGCCAGAACATCGAGGCGTTGCTGCGTAATGTCCAAGGCGTTGCGCCGTTTGAGATTCTCGATTTTGGCTGCGGCCCGGGCCGTGATCTGCAGACGTTTACCGCGATGGGCCACATCGCCACGGGCCTGGACGGCTCGGCGCGATTTGCCGAAATGGCTCGCCTCGACAGCGGTTGCCAGGTGCTGCATCAGAATTTTCTCGAGCTCGACCTGCCTGCCGAGCGCTTCGACGGCATTTTTGCCAACGCCTCTTTGTTTCACATCCCACGACAGGAACTGCCGCGCATATTGCGGCAGCTACGCGCCGCCTTGAAGCCCGGCGGCGTGCTGTTCAGCTCCAACCCTCGCGGCAACAATCAGGAAGGCTGGAAAGGCGAGCGATACGGCTCGTTTCACGATCTGGAGTCCTGGAGCGCACTGCTGATCGAAGCCGGATTTGGGGAAGTCGAGCACTATTACCGCCCAGAGGGCCTGCCAAGAGAGCAGCAGCCTTGGCTGGCAAGCGTCTGGCGCAGGGTTTGAAGCCCAGCACGTGACTGCTTCTGCCCGGAGGGCGTGGGAGACTCTATGGCTTCAAACAACCGCCTCAAGCAGCTTTGGTCGATCGCGCCGCCTGCTTTTGATTCTGGCCGAAGGCCGTGGGAGTTGGCTCGCCGACGATCTGCCGCGAAGCGGTAGCAAACCGGCAGCCTCGCAAGTGTCGGACTACAACGGCATGAGATATGACACTCACCTGTCCTGGGACTGATAGACAACCATTGCGCCATCAGGCTCGATTGCCGTAATGCTGTTCGCGGTGAACCACTGACCATCGACCTCGCGCATTTGCCCATCAAAGTTCGCTACTAGCCTGGTGCCATCGGCGAAGGTCGTTCGTTGTACCTGCCGATCCTCGGTCAGCCAGTCGAACCGCGTCATGGCTTGATTGCCCAGCCGCTCATGCAGCGGCTTGAAGAACGCATCCTGTCGCTGCATGGCCTGCAGTCGGTCGTGCAAGGTAGCGCGGCTCAAGTGGTAGAGCGGTGGCACGTTGTACAGCAATTGGGTGAGTTCGTTCTGCGTCCTGACATTGCTCAGCTTCAGGCTGTCGAACAGCCAGTGATGAGTGGTGATGATCGAGCCATGGAACACTGACTGGTAAAGCGGCAGGCGTGTCGTGGGGTCGAAATGTACGGTGTGATAAGGCTCTTTGATCGGCACGGCGTTGAAGAACACGCCGGGCTGTTCTGGCGGGTACCAGCTGCCCATGTACGAGGATGATTTGCTGTTCTGGTTGAGCTGCGGGTCACCCCAGCCGATCACTGGGGTCTGCATGCCATGAGCGAAAAGAATGCCTTCAGCCGTAAGCGCATTGCCATCCTCCGAACCTGCGACCAT
The DNA here is from genome assembly GCF_044900785.1 of Pseudomonas sp. NPDC087358. NCBI lineage: Bacteria > Pseudomonadati > Pseudomonadota > Gammaproteobacteria > Pseudomonadales > Pseudomonadaceae > Pseudomonas > Pseudomonas sp. NPDC087358. Next base: position 103,694 of record NZ_JBJDOA010000017.1, on the reverse strand, counting down.
TTCCTGTGTTTCGGCCACCCAGCGTGAAGCGTCGATATTGCCAGCCGCATTTTGCGCCTGCGTCATGGTGGCACCGCGACGGTAACTGTCGAACACCATTGCCGTAGCGTATGCATCAAGGAACCAGCTGTTGAAACCGGCGGCGCCCCGAATCGCCTCGATCCGCGCCTCAAGCAATGGCCGCACGCAATGCGGATCGGTGTAATGCCCGGACTGCTGGAAGCCGGACTTGAACGTGCCATCGCGCAACACGACTGCGCAATAGCGATGAGCATCGCCGCCCAGATGGGCAGTGGTCCACTCCGGGTTTTCACCGGCTGATAATGCCGTCTGGTATGAGTCGTAGGGCGCGATCAGATACCCCGCCCGCACCGCCGCGCGAACGGCTTCGGGGTGCCACAGGCCACCTTCCCACCCTTCACCCAGGCCGAGCCACAGACCAGACAGCCCCGCAGCGCGCAAATCCCGAATCAAGGCCTCGGACAACGTCCCGCCCCAAGCGGACGGTTGCTCGATGAGCGCGTCGGTAAACAGCTGGGCGATTTTCTTGCGCAGCTCCCCATAACCCGAGGCAAGACGTTGCATATCCGGCAGCGCGTCATGCTGCCAGCCTTGCCTGGCGAGCGCATTGACAGCAGCGTTGAGGCCGCGCAATACAACCGCCTGCTCCCAGTGCTGCAATGATGCAGGTTTTCGGTCAAGTATCGCGCCTGCTTCCCGGTCCAGGTGACCACGCAGCCGAACGGCCAGCGGGGCAGGTGACCCAAGGACGTCGACCAGTCGCTTCCAGGATCGGACATCAGCCGGACCCAGCAGATCATTGCCCCACAGGTAAACGTGCGTCGCGCCAAGCAACTTGCGACCGTCGGGCGTCCGGTTGAATTTTTCGTCGAGGGTCTGGTAGGTACCGTTATCGATCAACCACTGTCGGTAACGGCGTGCTCCTGCCAGTGGATCCGCGTCGCCCAGATACAAGCGCAGCGTCATGGGGGCGCTGACGTCGAGCGAGGTGAACTCATGACTCAACGAAATGGCCAGCGCATCCTGTTGTGGTTTCAGTTGCAGACGGTTGTTGAACGGATTGGTCAGCAACCAGGTGAGGCTGAACGCCTCATGATGCATGCCCCACAACGGCAAACTCAGATCCTGCGTGGTGTTGAGTTCGCCCTGCGCGGACAGAAACCGTTGCCAGACCCCATCGCCACGCGGGACATAATGCCCCTCAGCGAGCGGCCAGATCAGCGCCTTACCCGTCGCCTCTGGCGGCTGGTCGAGCAACTCCAGCACCCCCGGATCACGTGCTTCCACCGTCAGCAATAACTCGCGCTGTTCAAGCCGTGCCTCGATCAGCCAGGCGCCCTCGTCCCATTGCCACACCAGCCGATTCGCGTCTGTTTCGTAGCGGCTGACACGATGAGTACTGACACCGCGTGAAGCCTGCACCGCTGACTGCCCGGCCGGCACCACCTGAATGGCCAACGTTGCCGGATCCAGTTCGACCCGCCAGAGGTCGTTTTCAAGCGTTGCACCGCCAGCAAGGGGCGCGAACAGCCATGCGCAGAAGCACAGCAGGTGACGTAAACGCGATGAAAGAAGGAGCACAGCGACACCCGCCCGGCGATGAAGGCCATGCACCTTAATCGGCGGGCTGATGGCTGTCTGTCAGACACGTCCGAAATCAGCGTGTCACTTCAGATGCAACCGACAACCGTGCTCAATCCGCAGCCGGTTGCGCGCCATCGTGCTCGTCCTTGTCCTGTTGCTCCTCACGCTTGCGCTTCTCGGCGTCGGCCTTGTCGCGCTGCTCCTGGGTCGGTTCCTTGATCTTGTACCAGGCCACGTACAGCGCTGGCAGGAACAGCAGGGTGAGCAAGGTCGCGATGATGATGCCGCCGATCATGGCGTAGGCCATCGGGCCCCAGAACACCTCGCGGGCGATCGGGATCATGCCCAGGCTGGCGGCGGCCGCTGTCAGCAGGATTGGCCGGCGGCGATGTTCGGTCGCTTCGGCCACCGCGTCCCATGGCAGATAACCGGCGACCTCATACTCGTGAATCTGTGTCACCAGAATCACCGAATTGCGGATGATGATGCCGATCAGCGCGAGAATCCCCAGAATCGCCACGAAGCCCATGGGCGTGCCGGTGGGCACTAGCGCCAGTACCACGCCGATCAGGCCCAGCGGCGCGACACTGGCCACCAGGAACATCTTCTGCACACTGTGCAGCTGGATCATCAGGAACGTTGCCATCAGGAAGATCATCAGCGGCACGACCTTGGCGATCGGTCCCTGAGCCTTACCGCTCTCCTCGACCGTACCGCCGGTGGCGACCTTGTAACCCACCGGCAGTCCGGAGGCGAACTTGTCTATTTGCGGTTTCAGTTCCTTGACCAGATCGGTGGGCTGCATGTCGTCGCGCACGGCGGCCTTGATGGTGATGGTCGGCTTGCGGTCACGCCGCCAGACCAGTGGCTGCTCCATCTCGTAGCGCACATTGGCGAACGCCAGCAAGGGGATCGATACGCCGTGTGGAGTGACGATCTGCAGATTCTGCAGGGTCTCAGGGGTACCTCGCTCGGCATCCACCGCACGACCCACCACGTTGATCAGGTAGATATCATCGCGCACCTGGGTCACGGCCGAGCCGGTGACGATACTGTTCATCAGCTGCGCCACGTCCTCGGATGAAAGCCCCAGTTGCCGGGCCTTGTCCTGGTTGATATCGATGCGCAGCACTTTGCCCGGTTCGTTCCAGTCGTAGATCATCTCGCCGATGTGCTGGTTCTGGTCGAGCAGGGTGGCCAGTTCGATCGCGTGCTGGCGCACCTTGTCGATGTCCTCGCCACTGACCCGGTACTGGATCGGGCGCCCCACCGGAGGGCCCATTTCCAGCGGCTGAACGTAGGTGCCGATGCCGACGAAATCTTCGCGCAGTCGCTTGTTCAGACGGGCCATCAGCGCACCGCGTTCTTCCAGGCCCTTGCTGACGATCACCAGCTGGGCGTAGTACGGATTCTCCAACTGCTGGTCCAGCGGCAGGTAAAAACGCACCGCGCCCTGGCCGATATACGTGCTCCAGCGAACGATGTCCGGGTCGTCCTTGAGGGTCGCTTCCAGCTTATCCACCGCCTTGCGCGTCTCGTTGATGGAGGCGTTCTGCGGCAGGTTGAGGTCCACCAGGATTTCCGGGCGGTCGGACGAAGGGAAAAACTGATTCTGGACAAAGCGCATGCAGAACACCGAGGTGGCGAACAGCAGCACCGTGATGATGATGGTCAACCAGCGATGACGCATGGCCCAGAACATCGAGCCGTTGAAGGCACGGGCGATGCGACCCGGCTTGGTGTGCTCGTCTTTCTTTTTGATGTTCTCCTTGAGAATGTGCACCCCTATCACGGGCGCAAACAGCACCGCGACGATCCATGACACCAACATTGCCACGGCAATCACCGCAAACAGGGTGAAGGTGTATTCACCCGCCGAGCTGGCATTCAGGCCAATGGGCACGAAACCGGCGACGGTCACCAGCGTACCGGTGAGCATCGGAAACGCCGTCGAGGTATAGGCAAACGTGGCGGCCTGCTCCTTGGTGTCCCCCAGCTCCAGCCGGGAGACCATCATCTCGACGGTGATCATGGCATCGTCCACCAGCAATCCCAGCGCAATGATCAAGGCGCCCAGCGAGATACGCTGCATGGTGATGCCGCTGTATTCCATGAACACGAAGACCATGGCCAGCACCAGCGGAATCGAACACGCCACCACCAGCCCGGCACGCATGCCCAGGCTGATGAAGCTGACGATCAGCACGATCACTACCGCTTCAAACAAGGCACTGGTGAAACCGCCGACAGCCTTTTCCACCACCTGGGCCTGATCCGACACGTTATTCACGCCCACGCCGATAGGCAGGTCGGCAGTGGCGGCTTCCATACGCGCATGCAGCTGCTTGCCGAACTCCTGAACGTTGCCGCCCTTTTTCATCGCAATCGCAAGACCGATCGCGGGCTTGCCGTCGAAGCGAAACAGCGGCTTGGGTGGATCGACATAACCGCGGCTGATTTCGGCGATGTCGCTGAGCCGATAGAAGCGGTCGTTGAGTCGCAGATTGACGGTCTCCAGGTCTTTTTCCGACTGGAACTGCCCCGAGGTGCGCACCGAAATCCGCTCCGGACCTGCCTCGATCACGCCGGCCGGCGTCACGGTATTCTGCGATTGAAGGCTTTGCACCACTTGCCGCTGATCCAGCCCCAGCGCCGCCAGTTTGCGGGTGGAGAAGTTCAGGTAGATGACCTCGTCCTGCTGGCCGATCATCTCGACCTTACCCAGGCCCGGCACATCACGGATCTGCACCCGCACTTGCTCGACGTAATCGCGCAATTGACGCAGGGTCAGGCCATCGGCGGTAAAGGCATAGATCGACCCGTATACGTCGCCGAATTCGTCATTGAACGCCGGGCCTTGCAGACCTTGCGGGAAGGTGCCGCGAATGTCGTCGATCTTTTTACGGACCTGATACCAGATGTCCGGAATCGCACCGGCGCTGGTGGTGTCGCGCAAGTAGACAAACACCGTCGACTCACCCGGCCGGGTGTAACTCTTCACGTAGTCGAGTGAATCGAGCTCTTCGAGCTTTTTCTCGATGCGGTCGGTGACCTGCTCCAGGGTTTCATCCACGGTCGCGCCAGGCCAGCGGGTCTGGATGACCATGGTCTTGATGGTGAACGAGGGATCCTCCTCGCGCCCCAGATTCATGTAAGAAAACACGCCCATCAGCAAGCCGACGAACATCAGGTACCAGACGAATGACTGATGCTTGAGCGCCCAATCGGAGAGGTTGAACTTCCCTTTCATCGTGGGCTGTCCTTATCGACTTTGACTTTCTGCCCCGGTTTGAGGCTGTTCACACCGGCGGTGACAACACGCTCGCCACCCTTGACGCCACCCGCGACCACAACGCTGTCGTTGTCCCGGCTGACGACACTGACCGCATGCGGTGAGACGGTCTGGCTCTGCATGTCGATGATCCATATCTGCGTCTTGCCGTCGACCTCCTGCAGCGCGTTGGCGGGCAACTCGATACGCGGCTCGATGGCCGAGCTGAGGGTGACGCTGATGGCAGTGCCCAGGCGAAACGACGGCGGCGTGTCGGCCAGGGTCAAGCGTGCACGTCGGGTGCGGGTGGAGCTCTCGGCCTGGGGCTCCAGTTCGCGTAGCGTGGCGGTGGTGTTGATGTCCGGCTCCAGCTGGCTGGCCACCTTGAACACCACATCCCGGGGCAATTGCTCGGCCAGGGCGCCCGGCAGGTCGATCACCGCCTCCTTGATATCCGGCCGTGCCAGCGTCACCACCTGCTCGCCTGCGCTGACTACCTGGCCTGCTTCGACTTTCCACTCAGTCACGACCGCGTCATGGTCGGTCCGCAACTCGCTGTAGCTCAGTTGATCCTTGGCCTGCTGTAACGCAGCCTTGGACTGATCGTAGGAAGACTGCGTGGTTTTCAGATCGGTCACCGCAACGTCCAGCGCCGCCTGGGCGCCGACGCCTCGGTCGAACAGTTCCTGTTGGCGCCGGGCGTTGGCCTGAGCATTGATCAGCTGCGCCTCGACCCGGGCCAGATCGCCCTGGGTGGAACGTACCTGGTTTTGCTGATCGGTGGGGTCGAGAACGGCCAGCAGATCACCCTTCTTGACTTGCGCGCCGACATCCACGTTGCGTTGCGCAATGCGCCCCGATACGCGGAAACCCAGCGTGCTTTCATAACGCGCGGCGATGTTGCCGGCAAAACGCCCCAGGCTTTCTTCGCTCTGGGGTTTGACCTCGACGAACAACACCGGGCGCACCGGCTCCGGTGGCGGCTCTTCCTTGCTGCAGGCACCGAGCAACAGACCGGTGAGCAGCACCCCTGACAGACGCTTCATTGCGGCGCTCCTGTCAGGTCCTTGTAGACATCGGCGAGTTCGACCTGCATATCCGGGTGCAATAACTGATTACCCGCGACCACGACTTTCTCGCCGTTTTTCAGGCCATCGACGATCACCACTTTACCGGTCAGGTAACGCCCCACGGTGACACCGCGCAGGCTGACCTTGTTCTGGTCGTCGACCACCCACACAGCGGGTTTGCCAAGCTGATCACCCAGCCCTTTGGTCAGGGCCGACCATGGCAGCTCGACGCTTTGCCTGGCCGGAATGCTCAGGGCCGCGCTGACCACCGAGCCCAGCTGCATACCTTGCGGCAACGAAGCCAGAGCGATTTTCACCTGCAAGGTGCCGGTCTGCGCCGAAACCGCAGGCGTGACCTCGCGGACCTTGCCGCTGGTTTTTATCTGCGGATTGTCCAGCAGCGTGACTTCAACGGGCTGATCAGTCGGCGGGTTGACGAACAGCGACTCGTAGACGTTGAACACCGCATCACGCTCGCCGTCCCGTGCTTGACTGAAGATCGGCATGGTGGCCTGCACCACCTGACCGACTTCGGCCTGACGCGCGGTAATGATGCCCGGCGCGTCGGCAATCAGTGAGGTGTAGCCCAGTTGTTCGCGGGCATTGGCCAGTTGCGCCTGAGCGGCCTTGAGCGCGCTCTGGCTTCCCCGCAGTTGCGCCTGTGCGGCGTCGTATTCACTGCGGCTGGTGTAACCCTTGGGCAAGAGTTTTTCCTGACGCACGAACGCGGCGGCGGTTTGCTTGACCCGCGCCTGCTCGGCAGCTTGGGCGGCAATCGCTGAATCGACGTTGGTCTGTAAATCCTTGGGATCAAGCTTGGCGAGTACTTGCCGGGCACTGATCCGGTCCCCCACATCGACCATGCGCTGGATGATCTTGCCGCCGACGCGGAACGACAACTGCGTCTGCACCCGAGCCTGGATATCACCCGTGAGGGCAACGGCCGCGGCAAAATCCGCCGTTTTGACTTCCTGCGCCTGTACGCGCGGACGAACCGGTTCGCTGGGCTTTTCCTTGCCGCAACCGGACACAAGCGTCAGGCAAAGGCCGAGTCCCACGGCGGTCAGGCTGTTTTTGAAAACGGGGGGTAAAGCGGGCATGCAAGCTCCTTGTGCCAATGCCGTTGCGCACACCACGTCGCTGAGCGCCATTGTGATGTGATCATGCGACTGTGAGCGTAGATCAGGGTTCCTCACGCCGCTAAACTCCGCCGAACCTGATCACTCATTCGCGCCTGCACCCAGCAAGGAAAGCTCGATGCTCACCACCCTCGCCGTCGCTAACTATCGTTCGATCAACACGCTGGTGGTGCCGCTTGCGCGCTTGAACCTGGTCACCGGCCCCAACGGCAGCGGCAAATCGAATCTGTATCGCGCCCTGCGTTTGCTGGCCGAAACCGCGCAAGGCGGCGTCATCAGTGCGTTGGCTCGCGAAGGCGGGCTGAAATCCACGTTCTGGGCGGGCCCTGAACGCATCAGCAGGCGCATGCGCAATGGCGAAGTAGAGATTCAGGGCGGCCCGCGCAAGGATGTCGTGCGCCTGCGCCTGGGTTTTGCCGGGGTAGACTTCAGCTACGCGATTTCCCTCGGCCTGCCGCCACCGCCGTTGGCACCGACTGCCTTTGCCCTCGACCCTGAGATCAAGCGCGAGTGCATCTGGGCCGGCCCTCTGTATCGTCCCGCCAGCCTGCTGGTCGACCGCGCCGGCCCCATGATCCGCACCCGCGAAGGCCGCAGCTGGGATGTGCTGGCGCAACATACGCCGACATTCGACAGTCTGTTCGATCAAGTCGGCAACCTGCGTTCCTCACCAGAAGTGCTGCAGTTGCGCGAAAGCATTCGTGGCTGGCGATTTTATGACCACTTTCGCAGCGACGCCGATGCTCCTGCTCGCAAGGCGCAATTGGGAACCCGTACGCCGGTGCTGCATCACGACGGTCGGGATCTGGCGGCGGCCTTGCAGACGATCCGCGAAATCGGCGAACCCGAGGCGCTGGACGCCGCCATCAGTGATGCATTTCCCGGCGCCCGCGTGCAGATCAACGCCCAGGGCGGCGGGCTGTTTGCCCTGGAGTTTTATCAGGAAGGCCTGCTGCGCCCGTTGTCAGCGGCTGAGCTATCGGACGGCACCCTGCGTTACCTGCTGCTGATCGCCGCCCTGCTGACACCCCGCCCGCCAACCATGATGGTGCTCAACGAGCCGGAGACCAGCCTGCATCCGGACCTGCTGCCAGCGCTGGCACGCCTGATCATTGGCGCGTCACACAGCTGCCAGGTATGGGTCGTTTCCCACGCCAGCCGCCTGATCGCGGCGTTGGAGCGGGATCCGGAGTGCAACTGCATCGTGCTTGAGAAGGACCTGGGACAAACCGGGGTTGTCGGCCAGGGAATGCTCGATCAACCGGCTTGGCATTGGCCGGATTGAGCGTGCCTAGATCCTGTAGGAGTGAGCTCGCTCGCGATTGCTCACTGGCATTCAACAGATAGGTGTCAGGCCTACTTTATCGCGAGCAAGCTCACTCCAACAGATTGCGGCCGGAAGCAGATCCGAAGCACCGCACTCTCGTCGGCCCGGGAATGCTCGATCAACCGGCCTGGCATTGGCCGGATTGAGCGTGCCGACATCCTGTAGGAGTGAGCTCGCTCGCGATTGCTCACTCGCATTCAACAGATAGGTGTCAGGCCTACCCTTATCGCGAGCAAGCTCACTCCTACAGATTGCGGCCAGAAGCAGATCCGAAGCACCCACGCTCTCGTCGGCCCGGGAATGCTCGATCAACCGGCCTGGCATTGGCCGGATTGAGCGTGCCTAGATCCTGTAGGAGTGAGCTTGCTCGCGATTGCTCACTCCCATTCAACAGATAGGTGTCAGGCCTACCCTTATCGCGAGCAAGCTCACTCCTACAGATTGCGGCCAGAAGCAGATCCGAAGCACCGCGCTCCCCTGTAGCACTCCGGCTTGCCGAGGTCGCTTGCCGAGGTCGCTTGCCGAGGTCTTGATTCTGGCCGAAGGCCGTGGGAGTTCGGCTTGCCGACGATCGGCCGCGAAGCGGTCGTAAGATGGGAGTACGCGGAGCATCAGGTAGACCCTATGCTCCGGCTTGGCTACCGCCTCGCGCCAGATCGCTGGCAAGCCAATCTCCCACGCGTTGGGCACAAGCGCAGTGCACGTCAGGCCAGCGCATCAGCTTCCGGCACCACCATGGGCTTCTTCGAAGAAGAAATCTTTCCAGCTGTCGGCCTTGTTTTTCAGCACGCCGATTTCATGCAGCTTTTCGGCGTAGATGTAGGTGCGTTGCGGGACGATGGTGAAGTCGATTTCCGGGTCCGAGACGATCTTCTCAACCAACGGCAGGGGCAGCTTGGACTTCTCGACGTCGATGTAGGTCTTGGCCGCGGCAGGCTTGTCGGCCTTGATGATCTTCTCGGCCTCAGCCAGCGCGTCGTAAAACGCCTTGTAGGTCTTGGGGTTTTCGTCGTGGAATTTCTGCGTGGTATAGAGCACGTTGAACGTGGCCTGACCACCTAGCACGTCGTAGGAACTGAGCACTTTATGCACGTTGGGGTTCTCCAGTTCCTGATACTGGAACGGCGGACTGGAGAAGTGCGCGCTGATCTCAGAACCACCGGCGATCAACGCCGAGGTGGCATCCGGGTGCGGCAGGCTGACGGAGATGTTGTCGAATTTCTTGTAGTTGTCGTTACCGAACAGCTTGGCGGTTTCGATCTGCAGGGTGCGCGACTGAAACCCCACGCCCGCCGCCGGAACCGCGATGCGATCCTTGTCGGTGAAATCGTTGATGGTTTTCACATCGGGCTTGTTGCTGAGCAGGTAGTTAGGCATCGAACCGAGCGAGGCGATGGCCTTGACGTTCTGCTTGCCTTTGGTCCGGTCCCAGATGGTCAGCATCGGTGGGACGCCCGCCGACACCACGTCCAGCGCGCCCGCCAGCAGTGCTTCGTTCATCGCCGTCGCGCCGGAAATACTGTTCCAGTCCACCTTGATGTCGATGCCCTGTTCCTTGCCGTGTTTCTCGATCAGTTTCTGCTGCTGCACCACGTCGAGGATCAGATAGCCGATACCGAATTGCTGGGCGATGCTGATCTTGCCTTCGGCGTGGGCGCCGCTGCTCAGCAGGGCACCGAGCAGACCGAACGTGGTTGCCAGCACGGTCAGCGCCGGGCGTTTGAATGAAGTCCCCATGAAATCCTCACAAAAAAAAGAAAGAGTGTTGGCAGGCTTCACGTCCGGCGCTCCGGTCCGCTCAGCGAATGTTGGAATGCTTTTCAGCAGCACGGCTTGCCGGCGCAGGCGTCGTCAAGATCGCGACCGCCGGCAAGCCGGACCGCTACAGCGGGTGTCTGCATAGGTATCTCAACGCTGCATGCCCCAGCGCTTTACGGTCAGGCGCTCGACATTGCTGAACAACAGGTTTTCCACCAGCAGGCCGATGATGATGACCGCCGCAAGGCCGGCGAACACCTTGTCGGTGTACAGCTCGTTGCGGTTCTGGAAGATGTACCAGCCAAGGCCGCCCTTGCCCGAGGACGCGCCGAATACCAGCTCGGCGGCGATCAGGGTGCGCCAGGCAAACGCCCAGCCGATTTTCAGGCCAGCGAGAATCGACGGCAGCGCAGCCGGAATCAGGATGTACCAGACGAAGCGCAGACCCTTGAGGCCATAATTGCGCCCGGCCATGCGCTGGGTTTCAGAGACGCCGAGAAAGCCCGCATAGGTGTTCAGTGCCAACGCCCACAACACCGAATGCACCAACACGAAAATCAGGCTGTTTTCGCCCAGACCGAACCACAGCAACGACAGCGGCAGCAAGGCGATGGCCGGCAGCGGATTGAACATCGCGGTCAGTGTGCCGAGCAGGTCACGACCCAATTGAGTCGATACCGCCAGCGTGGTCAGACCGAACGCCAGGACGATGCCGATCAGGTAGCCCTTGACCAACACGGTCAGGGAAATCCACACCTTGACCAGCAGCTCACCGCTGGCAATGCCATCGATAAAGGCCTGTGCGGTTTGCAGGAAGCTGGGCAGCAGCAGGTCATTGCCCTGAATGCGCGCGGCAATTTCCCAGATCACCGCCAGGGCAATCAGAATCACGCTCTTGCGCACCCAGCTCTGCTGCCAGATACGTTGCGCCAGAGGGATGTCGCGGGCCAGGTCTTGCTGAGTGAAAGGCTCCAGCGCGACTTCATACTCCTCGCGAATCGGGGGTGAAAGGCTCATGGTGTTTATCTCTTTGAGTCGACGCCCCTTGTAGGAGTGAGCTCGCTCGCGATAGCTATGGATCAGTCAATGCATTGGTCACAGACAGACCGTTATCGCGAGCAAGCGAAGGCCTACAGGGAAGAATCGGTGGTGCTAGTAAGCGATACGAATATCCTGAAAACGCAGATCGGGCTCGACCGCAGGCACTTCGCCTTCGTCGAACAACAGACTGTGGATGCGTTGAGCGGTGCGCTGAAAATCCACGCCACCCAGGCTTTTCAGGTCGTACTGATGGCTGTTGATCTCGGCGCGTACGCGGCCGGGGTGGGGCGACAGCAGCAGAATCCGGTTGCCCACCACCAACGCTTCTTCAATGGAGTGAGTGACGAACAGCAACGTAAAGCGCACCTCTTCCCACAGCTCCAGCAGCTCTTCCTGCATCTTGCGCCGGGTCAAGGCATCGAGTGCGGCGAAGGGCTCGTCCATCAGCAGGATCTTCGGCTGCATGGCCAATGCACGGGCGATCGCCACACGCGCCTTCATGCCACCAGACAAGGTATGCGGGTAGGCGTCGGCGAACGCGGTCAGGCCGACCTTCTCCAGATAATGCAGGGCACGCTCGCGGGCTTCACGGCGTTTGAGGGTACGTGAAGCCAACAGCGGGAACATGACGTTCTCGACGACTGTTTTCCAGGGCGGCAGCTGGTCGAATTCCTGAAACACCACGATGCGATCCGGCCCCGGCTCCTTGACCTGCTGACCGGCCAGACGGATCTGCCCTTCGCTGGGCGCAATGAATCCTGCCACCGCTTTGAGCAATGTCGACTTGCCGCAACCCGAAGGGCCGAGCAGGACAAAACGGTCGGCAGGATCGATTTCGAAACTGACTTGGTGAGTGGCCCGCACCACGCGTTCCGGCGTGCGGTATTCAAGGCTTACGCCCTGGACTTGCAACAGCGCTTCAGCAGTAGGCTGATTGGCCTGTTGCGCATTCAAGCGATCGCTAGCCGTGTGGCTTTGCAGAACAGCGTTCATGGAACGGGGCTCCTCTGTAGGTCGGCGTGAATCAGAACGGCGCATCGCCCTGGATGGTGGTGCGATGCAGACGACGACGCAGATGGTCGGGTGTGCCACCGGCCAAGTGAATCAGCGAGCGGTTGTCCCAGAACACCATGTCGTTTTCCTGCCATTTATGACGCAGGACGTGCTCAGGGCGCACGCTGTGGGCGTACAGCTCGTTGAGAATCTGCTGACTCTCGTCTTCCGGAAGTCCGACGATGTGGGTGGTAAAGCCTTCACTGACGAATAACGCCTTGCGGCCGTTTTCCGGGTGAGTGCGCACGATCGGATGACTGACCACCGCAACCTGCGCCAGTTGTTCTGCGCTCAAGGTCGGCCGCCAGTTGTCGGCATTTTTGCCATGGCTATAGCGCGAGGTATAGCTGTGCACGGCGCTACGGCCTTCGACCGCCTTGCGCAGGTGCTCGGGCAGGGTGTCCCAGGCCTGATGCATGTCGGCAAACAGCGTGTCGCCGCCCTCGCTTGGCAACTCCTGGGCATACAGCATCGAGCCCAGGCTTGGCAGTTCTTTGTAGGACAGGTCCGAATGCCAGTATTTGCCGGCATCGCCCAGTCCGACCGGTTGGCCGTTTTCGACGATGTTGGACACGATCAGGATTTCCGGGTGGTTGGCCAGCAGGAACTGCTTGAGCACGTGGATCTGCAAAACGCCGAAACGGCGGCTGAAATCGATCTGTTGCTGCGGCGTGATTTGCTGATCGCGCAAGACCACCACGTGATGGTCCAGATGCGCGCGATGTACCCGGGCGAAGTCGGCGTCATTGAGCGGACGGGACAGGTCCAGGCCGACGATTTCCGCGCCCACCTTTTCGGCGAATGGACGCACATCGAACTGCTGGCCGGGCGCTTGCGCGGACGAGGAAGCTTGGGAGGCTGCTGGCATGAGAACTCCGACTCCTGAAAAGGCGTGTGACTGAAGAGTCGGAACTTTAAAGCTATAAGAAGAGAAGTTTAAATACCGTTAGGGCATATGGATAGCGCTGAAAGAACTAGCAGCGGCGCAATGCCATTATCGGTAACCGGACAGGTACCAAATTCCTATATTGGCGTGCGAACGGAAGGCTCAAGATCGCGGTCTATCTCCTCATCTCGCGACAGGCCAATGCCCGCGAGCAAACGCTGTCACGGATAACATCAAGGGGACCGATCATGCCGGAACGCGCCAGCCATAACCAATACCCGCAGGACAAGGCACACGACGATCAAGTCAAACTGCTGATCGCCCTGCGTCGCGCCCTGGGCTCAGATGCAAAAACGCCGACGCATGTACAAGCCGTCGGCGTGGAAAACGTGGGGCAGTGATTCGGCACTGCCCTTGTAGGAGTGAGCTTGCTCGCGATGGTCATCCCTGAACTACAGCGGTGAATGACACACCACATCGCGAGCGAGCTCATTCCTACAGATGAATGCGTCGCACCGACGCATTCATGCCCTTATCAGAACGCTGGCAATACCGCGCCGTCGTACTTCTTGTTGATGAAGTCTTTGACTTGCTGGCTGGTCAGCGCCTTGGACAGTTTCTCGATCGCGTCGGTGTGAGCATTGTCGGTACGGGTTACCAGATAGTTCACGTACGGCGAGTCGGAACCTTCCAGAATCAACGCATCCTTTTTCGGGCTCAGCTTGGCTTCCAGCGCGTAGTTGGTGTTGATCAGGTCCAGGTCGACCTGGTCCAGAGCGCGCGGCAACAGCGCCGATTCCAGTTCGCGGAATTTCAGTTTTTTCGGGTTGGTGGCGATGTCTTTCGGCGTCGACAGGGCGTTGGTCGGGTCTTTCAGGGTGATCAGACCATTCTTCTGCAACAGCAGCAGAGCACGACCGGCGTTGCTGCCTTCGTTCGGGATGGCAACGGTGGCGCCTTCAGGCAGTTGGTCGATGGACTTCCACTTCTTGGAGTAGCCGCCGAACGGTTCGACGTGCACGCCAACGCCCGTTACCAGAGTCGCGCCCTTGCCTTTGTTGAAGCCGTCCAGATAAGGCTTGGTCTGGAAGTAGTTGGCGTCCAGACGTTTCTCGTTCAGCTGCACGTTGGGCTGCACGTAGTCGGTGAAGACCTTGATTTGCAGGTCCACACCTTCCTTGGCCAGCTCAGGCTTGATCAGCTCGAGGATTTCGGCGTGTGGAACCGCAGTCGCGCCGACCACGAGTTTTTCGGCGGCTTGGGCCGCGCTGATGGAAAGGGCAGCCGCCAGTGCGGTGAACAACAAAGTCTTTTTCATGCGATGTCCTTAGGAAAAATCCGGTCGCCTTGTGGGCAACTCTGTATCGATATGCCGCGGGTACGACCCTTGGCAGGGTGGCGGCTGAAGCGGACATTACCGACATTCTTTATGCCGAGACAATACTTTTTCGTCACGCAGTTATGCTTTTTAGTTCTCAGAAAGCATTTTGCCAGCAGAGACCCCGTTGCGAGGCGTCTGGACCCGCTGTTTCAAACCGAAGCTGACCTGTAGCAGTACCGCTTGCTGGCGGTAACGACCTGCGAACCGCTGCACGCCGCACTGCTACGGATGCTGGCCACGACCTGCTGGAGGATCGCAAACCTGGCGGGGTTGACGGCCAGCGTCAGCGCGAAGGCAAGTTCAGATGCTCCGGCAAAATCTCCGTGCCGCTACTCACCAGCAGTGCGAAATGGATAACGTTTTCCAGCTCTCGCGTATTGCCCGGCCAATAATGCGCTTCGAGTCGCTTGTGCGCGGCTTCGCTGATCAACGGCATGGCGAAATCCAGACGCTGGCTGTAGACCCCGAGAAAGTACTCGGCCAGCGGCAGGATATTGCCCGGCTGATCACGCAGTGCCGGCAGATCCAGCCGTCCCTCGCTCAGATACCGATAAAGGCGCTCATGAAACTTTCCTGCCGCCACCGCCAGGCTCAGGTCGATGCTGGTGGCCGCCACCAGACGCACGTCCACGGGGCTGGGCTGGCTGGCGCCGACGCGGGTCACCTCATGATTCTCGAGCGCCGCGAGCAGCTTGATCTGAATAGCCAGCGGCAGATCGGCGATTTCATCCAGGTACAGCGTGCCGCCGGTGGCCGAACCGAACCAGCCCGCCCGACTGCTGACCGAGCCACTGTGAGCGCCGGCGGCGTAGCCGAAAATCTCGGCATCGGCGTAGGTCGGGCTGATCGCGCCGCAGTTCACCGAAACGAACAGACCGGCGCGGTCGCTGCCGCGATGAATGTGCCGCGCCAGCAATTCCTTGCCCGTTCCCGGTTCGCCGCGAATCAGCACCGGCAGGTCCAGTGGAGCCAATTGCTCCATTTCTTCGCGCAAGCGCCGCGAGCGTGGATCGAAAAACACCAACGCCTTGGCGCGAATGCTCAGCGGGCTTTTCTCGGCGTCGGGAAAGGTCAGCAGGGCTTGTGGGGCGGCCTGGATCGGTGTCTGTTTCGGGGTAGGCGAATGGCTCATGGCAGTCTCCCGCCCAAGCCATCCGTGGGCCCGAGCGTTAAAAAAAAGGCCGCAGCGCCTGTCGGTTCACTGCGGCAAAAAAGGTTGTGATGCTCGCGACTTCAGGCGCGATCACCGGCCCGCTACATGGCGTCATGCGCGACGTCGGGTGAGTTGTTCGATGCGCCCCTGGAGCCGGTACAGGTAGGCAAACCCCTGCTCCCAACGCCGGTGGCCGGACTTGACGTTGATGTGGCCGGCGCCGCTGAGAATGCCGATTTCGGCGCCCCAGTTGCGGGCCATTTCCATGGCCCGCAAGGCGCTGACCGCCGAATCGTTGTCAGAGCTGACCACCTGCGACGGGAATGGCAGCAGATGTTCAGGGACAGGCGCAAAATTACGAATTGCGGGCGGGCAGTTAGGGCGCTCGACGTCGGCAGGTGCCACCAGCAAGGCACCACGCACCTGGCGCAGAGTTTCCAGCGGCGCCAGCTGCGCCCAGTGAGCAACGGTCACGCAACCCAGGCTGTGAGCGATCAGAATCACTGGCGAATTGTCGCCGGCGACAGCGCGCTGCAACTCGCCGACCCAGTCTTCACGGCGTGGTCTGAGCCAGTCGGCCTGTTCCACCCGGACACTGTTGGGCAGGCTGTTCTGCCAGTGCGTTTGCCAATGGTCATCGGCAGATCCTTGCCAGCCTGGCACGATCAGGTAACGGATCGATTCGTTATGCATGGCCTTCGCCTCCTGCATTTTTGCGTTCATGGCGGCGAGTATAGGGACGTGACATATATTCGAAAAAGAATAAGAAGATATTTATTAATAGCTTAAAAACATATGCCGTAATCACAGGGCGATCCCGCTGCAAAAAAAGAGGGCCACCCCCTGCCTTAAGGAGTAGCCCTCATAATCACGCTGTCTGCCCCCGACTCGCCGGGGATGAGTGAAGAATACGGTCGAGTTGTTACAGAAATTTTTATGCCTGGAAAAATCTCTCCAGGGGCAGCTCCAGGTTCGGCGTGAGCGGCTCCTGTGTAGCCATTCGGCTTGCCGGCGGTAGCCATCGCAAGGCCGCCACCGCCGGCAAGCCGGACCGCTACAGGTTCAATTGCGTGCAGGTTCGGGGGTGGTGCCAGCGTTCACGGCATCATTGGGTTCAAACCGGTTCGCCCTGCCAAACGTCCCGAAATCATTGAAGCGCACGCCCATCTCGGCCATGACCTTGTGTGCCACGGGAGCGGTCATCTGGCGGATATAGAAGGGTTCTTTCACCACGAAATGATGGATCCCGTGCGTGCTGCCGAAATTGAAACAGAACGCCTGCAGCGGCCACATCCACCAAGGGTTGAGCACCTGGGTCTGCTGCATGACATTGCCCAATTCCACATCCCCGTAGTAATGCATGTTCGAGCTGACGAAATGCAGGCAGAAGGTACGCAATACGTTCGGCCCGACAATCACCACCACCGCGGTATCAATGATGTGCATGACCGCCAGGGTGTCGGCCGACCAATCGATGGGCGCCCCCATTAGGCTGGCAACACCATTGGCGGCGTGAAACCCGAGAAACACATACCAGGCACCCCAGTTGAGCAACGCCAGGGGCGCATAGACACGCAAGGTGCGTTTGAGAATGCTGGATTTGTGGGCCCAGGTTTTCGCCCGCAACATGCGAATCAGCGATGACATGACGTTGTCGCCCACCATCAGCAGGCGTGCGATACCCCACGGCTCGCCGTTGGTGATGGCGCGCTCTTCCATGTCGGCTTCGGTGCCAGAGACTTTGTGATGGTTGAGGTGTAGGTGACGACGTATCCAGGGGTTGATGGTGCTCGGCCGTGCCATCCAGACCAGCGCCAGCATCAGATTGTGCGGCACTCGCTGCTTGCGGAAATACATGCTGTGGATCAGGTCGTGTTCAAGCTCGTGGGTCAGTGAGGCAAAGAACGCGTTGAGCAGCAGGCACACCCACCAGGCCATGTAACCTGCGACGTAGAGCGCTGCACTGCCGATCATCCCGGTGATGGCAAAGAGCAGAATGCCGGCGCCTATCGCATCCTGATGAGCCAGGATCGGATAACGCTCACGCAGCGCATTGCCATGGGCCATCACCACCGTGCGAATATGCGCCGATCGCTGTTGTGCATTCAGTCCGGTGGCGCTTGCAGAAGTGTCGCGCATGCTTCCATTCTCCGTTTTAATGATTGACGAGCCATGATCGAGCAAAAGTGATGGCTCCACTGTGCCGTGCCGGGCACAAGCCTGCCCGGCCGTGAACGCCAACCTGTTGACCGGAAGCGCCAATCTGTATGTCTGAGCCGAGCATTCTCGCCAGCTGGACCCGCGCACTGCGCAAGCAACTCGATGCTCTTGGCCTCGACAGTCTCGCGCTGAGTCAGGCTGCAGGTCTTGATCCGCAATTGATGGACGATCCCAACGCGCGATACCCGGTGACGGTGACGACGCGGCTCTGGCAGCTGGCGGTGCAGGCCAGTGGCGATCCGGCGCTGGGTTTGCGGGTGTCGCGCTTTGTCAGCCCGACCACCTTTCATGCACTCGGTTACGCGCTGGTGGCCAGCGGCTCGCTTCGGGAAGTATTCGAACGCATCGTGCGCTATCACCCGGTGGTCAGCGATGCGCTGGACTTGAGTTTCGTCCGGGTGGGCGATCGTTATGAGTTTCGCTTTCGCGTTCCCGAGGGTGGGCCCATGCCGGCCAACGAGGCCATGGATGCCTTCGCAGCGATCTATGTGCGCACCTGCCGCAACCGCCTGGGGCGTCATTACGCGCCGCTGGCCGTACACCTGGTGCGGCCGCAACCGGCAGACCCGAAACCCTGGCACGACGTATTCCGCGCACCGCTGTTCTTCGATGCTGCGGAAAATCTGCTGGCGTTCGCCTGCACCGATTTCGACAGCCACCTGGACGACGCCAACCCGGAGCTGGCCGAACACAACGAAACCGTGCTCAATCGCGCGCTGGAAAAGCTCAGCCCACTGACCTGGGAGCGCAAGGTGCGCGGTGCGATCGAGGCCCAGTTGCCGGAAGGCGAACCCTCGGCCGAACGGATCGCCCAGCACCTGCACCTGAGCTTGCGCAGCCTGCAGCGACACCTGGCCGACGAAGGCTGCAGCTATGACCTGCTGCTCAATCAATGTCGACAGAACCTGGCGCTGCAACACATGCGGGACCAGAATAGCTCACTGAGCGAAATCGCCTACTTGCTGGGCTTTGCCGACACCAGCAGCTTCAGCCGCGCATTCAAGCGCTGGACCGGCATGACGCCCAGCCAGTACCGCGACAGCCTGCGTTGAATGCAGTAGACCCTGTAGCTGTGCGGCGTACCGGCGGTTGCGAGGTGTCAGCCAGCCCATGCGTACCTGACACACCGCCACCGCCAGCCAGCCGTGCTGCTACAGGCTCGGTTCCGTCAGCCGGTGCCTGGCAGCCCTGCGCAGGCGGTCGGTGTCCAGGACGCTGATGAAGTCGTGGTCACGGCGAAGGATGCCGCGCCCGGCGAACTGCGCCAGCACCCGGTCAACCACCTCCGGTGTCAGCCCCAGCCCGCGTGGGGACAGCAGGTCCTTGATGGAAACGATGCGCACGGAGCGATCAATCTCGCCATAGCCTTCGGTGAGCAGCAACAGGCGAAACGCAACGCGCTCATCGGTGGGCAGCGAGGTCACCTGTTCAGGCGGTGGAACGCCCAGGCCGAGCTTGCGCCCCAGCAGTTTGCCGAACGAGCGCCAATGTTGCGGGCTGTGCTGCAGCAGGTGGTCGAGTGGCGCCTGGGGCATCTGCAGCAGTATCACCTGATCTTCGGCGTAGACACTGTGCAGGCGCGGGCGGTCGTCGAACAACGAGACTTCGCCGAACCAGTAAGGGCGTGCGCCCTTGGCCGGTGG
Source organism: Pseudomonas sp. NPDC087358 (assembly GCF_044900785.1). NCBI lineage: Bacteria > Pseudomonadati > Pseudomonadota > Gammaproteobacteria > Pseudomonadales > Pseudomonadaceae > Pseudomonas > Pseudomonas sp. NPDC087358. Next base: position 84,147 of record NZ_JBJDOA010000017.1, on the reverse strand, counting down.
CACCCATTGCCGTTGCTGCTTGTGGTCATTGAAGCGCAGGGAGCCTGCAAGCAGCGCGTACAAACCGCACGCAGGCTCGCCGCGTTCGAAGATCAGTTTGCCCGGGGTCACCCGACGCTGCCGCATACCCACCAGCAGACTATCCTGCAGTGAAGCGGGTAAATCGTTGAACCATTGATCGTTGTCCAGCCATGAGCGCCATTGCGTTCCATTCGTCACGTGAATCTCCTTTTTCTTGTTGGCGTTTTATTGCAGGCTGAGCCAGCTGACGAGCCCGACCGTGAAAAAATCAGCGGCATGATCCACGCATCAAGGGAGCAATAACAATGAAAACCCTCGTTGAGCACCTGAGCCAATACGCGGCCTACCACCGTGATACACGAAACATTGCCACGCATTTCGTCGGCGTTCCGCTGATCGTGCTGGCCGTGGCCGTGCTGTTGTCGCGACCCGGCTGGAGCAGTTGGTCACTGGGCGAGCTGTGGTTGTCACCGGCCTTGCTGGCAACCGTGGCCGCCACGCTGTTCTACCTGCGCCTGGACCGGCCGTTCGGCGTGGCCATGGGCATCGTGCTGGCGTTGTTCCTCTGGATCGGCGCCCATCTGGCGCAACAGAGCACGCTGGTCTGGCTCGGCTCCGGAGTCGGGCTGTTCGTGATCGGCTGGGTGATCCAGTTCGTCGGGCATTATTACGAAGGGCGCAAACCGGCGTTTGTCGACGACGTCACAGGCCTGATCATCGGCCCGCTGTTCGTGGTCGCGGAAGCGGCTTTTCTGATGGGAATGAGGAAGAAGTTGCAGAGCAACATCGAAGGCAAGGTCGGGCGCACGCACAAGCGTAATTTGAAGAAAGCTGCGGTTTAGCCTGAATCATTCGGCGCCTGCCTAGCGCATCGCGAGCAAGCTCACTCCTACAGAGTTACCGCCACCCTGTAGGAGTGAGCTTGCTCGCGATCAGCGATAATCAGCCCGACTGCGATAGCCGGCCAGACTCACAGGTTTAGTCTCAGGCCGGACCGACGCTTAAATATTCTCAACCTTCTGCCAGACCTTCGGTTTGAAGAACAACGTCTCGCCACGGGCCAGGCCGATCAGGCTGTCGTGATCCTTCACCACTTCCGCTTCGATCAGATCCGGCTGGCCTTCGACCTTCAAAGTCACGCGGGTGGTCGCGCCCAGCGGCCGGATATCACGAACTTCAGCAGCGTGGTGACCTTCAACCTCATGGCGCGACAACGACACTTCATGCGGACGGAACAGCACATGGTTGTCTTCGCCCAGATGCAGACGGTTGGAGTCGCCAAGGAAGTGGTAGACGAAATCGCTCGCCGGATTTTCGTAGACCTCACCCGGCGAGCCGATCTGCTCGATCACGCCCTTGTTCATTACCACGATACGGTCGGCGACCTCCATGGCCTCCTCCTGGTCGTGGGTGACGAACACCGACGTGAGGTTGATGTCTTCGTGCAGGCGCGCCAGCCAGCGGCGCAGCTCCTTGCGCACCTTGGCATCCAGGGCACCAAACGGCTCATCGAGCAGCAGCACCTTGGGCTCTACCGCCAGGGCGCGGGCCAGGGCGATACGCTGACGCTGGCCACCGGACAACTGCTCCGGATAGCGATCCGACAGCCAGTCCAGTTGCACCATGTTCAACAGCTCATGGACCTTGGCAGCGATCTGGGTTTCGGTCGGGCGCACGTTCCTGGGCTTCATGCGCAGGCCGAAGGCGACGTTGTCGAACACCGTCATGTGGCGGAACAGCGCGTAGTGCTGGAATACGAACCCGACATTGCGATCACGCACATCGTGGCCGGAGACGTCCTCGCCATGAAACACGATGCTGCCCTGATCCGGCGTTTCCAGCCCCGCGATGATCCGCAGCAGGGTTGTTTTGCCACAGCCCGAAGGACCCAGCAAAGCCACCAGCTCGCCACTATGGATGTCCAGATTGATGCTGTTGAGGGCCTTGAAGGCGTTGAAGTTCTTGCTGACGTTACGGACTTCGATCGACATGAATTATTCCTCCGCCGCGCTTTTGCGCAGACGGCTAATGCGTGCTTCGCTCCACTGCTTGAGCAGCAGGATGAACAGCGCAAGGATCAATAACAGGCTCGCCACGGCAAAGGCCGCCACGTGGTTGTATTCGTTGTAGAGAATCTCGACATGCAGCGGCAGGGTGTTGGTCACGCCGCGAATGTGGCCAGACACCACCGACACCGCGCCGAACTCGCCCATGGCCCGCGCGGTACACAGCACCACGCCATAGATCAGGCCCCATTTGATATTGGGCACCGTCACGTGCCAGAACATCTGCCAGCCATTTGCGCCCAGCAGCCGCGCGGCTTCCTCTTCCTGAGTGCCCTGTTCCTGCATCAGCGGGATCAGTTCGCGGGCTACAAAGGGTACGGTGACGAAGATGGTCGCCAGCACGATGCCCGGCAGGGCGAAGACGATCTGGATGTCGTGGTCCTGTAACCACGGCCCGAAAAAGCCCTGCGCGCCGAACATCAACACGTAGACCAGACCGGCGATGACCGGCGAGACCGAGAACGGCAGGTCGATCAGGGTCACCAGAAAACTCTTGCCGCGAAACGTGTATTTGCTTACGCACCAGGCCGCGCTGACGCCGAACACCAGGTTCAGTGGCACCGAGATCAGCACGGCGATCACCGTAAGCTTGAGCGCCGACAATGCATCAGGCTCGAAGATCGCGCTGAAAAAAGCCCCCAGGCCCGACTTGAGCCCCTGCGAAACCACGATGAACAAGGGCAACAGCAGGAACAGGAAAAATACCAACCAGCCGAGGCCGATCAGGATGCGCCGCGAAACCGCACTGCCACGACGGGCAGCGTTGGCGGAGGATGCAGCGATGAGCGATGGACCGGACATAGTGCGCCTCCTCAGTTAGGGGTTTCGATGCGCCGCTGCAACAGGTTGATCAGCAGCAACAGGATGAAGGACACCACCAGCATCATCACGCCGATGGCCGTGGCGCCGGTGTAGTCGTACTGGTCGAGCTTGACCATGATCAGCAGCGGCAGGATTTCGGTTTTCATCGGCATGTTGCCGGCGATGAAAATCACCGAGCCGTACTCGCCGACGCCGCGGGCAAACGCCAGGGCAAAACCGGTCAGCCAGGCCGGCAGCAGCGCAGGCACCAGAATGTAACGAAACACCTGGATCGGCCGGGCACCAAGGCAGGCCGCAGCCTCTTCGACTTCACGCGGGATGTCGGCCAGCACCGGCTGCACCGTGCGCACCACGAATGGCAAGGTCACGAAGGTCAGCGCCAGCGTGATGCCCAGCGGCGTGTAGGCGATCTTGAAGCCAAGGTCGGCGGCGAACTGCCCGACCAGACCGGTCGGCGTATACAGCGCCGTCAGGGCGATACCGGCAACGGCGGTAGGCAGCGCGAATGGCAGGTCGATCATCGCGTCGATGATCCTGCGTCCCGGGAAGGTGTAGCGCACCAGCACCCAGGCCAGCAACGTGCCGATCAGGCCGTTGATGATCGCCGCATAGAAGGCGGTGCCGAAGCTCAGTTTCAGGGCCGCCAGCACCCGAGGCGCGGTGACGATGGTCCAGAACTGATCCCAGGTCAGTTGCGCGGCGTGTACGAACATCGCCGCCAGGGGAATCAACACAATCAGACTGAGGTACACCAGGGTGTAACCCAGCGTCAGCCCGAAGCCGGGTATGACGGGGGAGATGCGTCGCGACATAAGTGTCCTTGGTTAACACACGTGACCCGCAAATCAATGCGGGTCTTTTTATTCGGTCAGGGCCTCTGTAGCAGCACGGCTTGCCGGCGATGACGTCCTGGGGAGCGAAACCGCCGGCAAGCCGGAGTGCAACGAAGCGCGTACAGATTACTGCGCCTGATAAATCTGGTCGAACACGCCACCGTCGTTGAAGAACTTAGGCTGTGCCGATTTCCAGCCGCCGAAGTCCTTGTCGATGGTCAGCAGATTCAGTTTCGGGAACTGCTTGTCGTACTTGGCGGCCACTTCGGCGTCGCGCGGACGATAGAAGTTCTTCGCCGCGATTTCCTGGCCTTCCTTGCTGTACAGGTGTTTCAGGTACTCGGTAGCGATTTCGGTGTTGCCCTTTTTCTCGGCATTCTTGTCGACAACGGCAACAGGAGGCTCGGCCAGAATCGACAGCGAAGGTACGACGATGTCGAACTTGTCCGCGCCGCCGTCTTCTTTCAGCGCCAGGAACGCTTCGTTTTCCCACGCCAGAAGCACGTCGCCCTGACCGTTGTTGACGAAGGTGATGGTCGAACCACGAGCACCGGTATCCAGCACCGGCACGTGCTTGAACAGCTCTTTCACGTATTCGTTGGCCTTGGCTTCACTGCCGCCGGTTTTCAGACCGTAGCCGTAGGCGGCCAGGAAGTTCCAGCGTGCACCACCGGAGGTTTTCGGATTGGGCGTGATGACCGAAACGTCTTTCTTGATCAGGTCGCCCCAGTCCTTGATGCCCTTGGGGTTGCCCTTGCGCACCAGGAATACGATGGTCGAGGTGTACGGGGTGCTGGCGTCCGGCAGACGGGTCTGCCAGTTTTCCGGGAGAGTCTTGCCCAGTTTGGCGATTTCGTCGATGTCACCGGCCAGGGCCAGGGTCACGACGTCAGCGCGCAGACCGTCGATCACCGAACGGCCCTGCTTGCCCGACCCGCCGTGGGACTGCTTGATGTCGACCTTGTCACCCGGATGCGACTTCTGCCAGAAGTTGACGAACTCGGCGTTGTAGTCCTGATACAGCTCACGTGTCGGGTCATACGACACGTTGAGCAGCTCGTAATCCTTGGCGACGGCGGAACCGGCAAACACGGCACTGGCAAGTGCAGCCAGCGCGTAACGGCGAATGGACATGTATCAAGCTCCTGGAAATAGTGTGTTGTTGGCTATTTTTCTAGTTTTGGGTATTGCGAATAAGCACCTGTAGCCCTGCGGCTCGGCGGCGGTATCGGTCACGCAGACGCTACCGCCGGCAAGCCGGACTGCTAATGATCGGGATCTTTCAGCCCTGGGTTTTGCCAGGGTTCTGCAAACGGAATTTTTCCTTGCGTTCGATCTGCACCACCTGAGCGTTGTGCACGGTGATTTCCACCGCGCCGAAACGCAGGTCTCGCAACGCGCTTTGAATTTCCCGCAGAATGCTTGCTTCGTCCTGGCCGTCGACGCTACGTAGAGATGCGCTCATGATCGTGCTCCTTGATGGGTTTGCCCGCAGCGGCGCGGATAAAGGCGGCTGCTTGTGGCGTGGGAGCGATATTAGAGAGGGACGGTTATTCTTAAAAATACTATTTAAGAATGCAGATATAACCAAAAAGCATTTGCGGCAACAGGGCGGGCACCCTCCCCTGTAGGACTGAGCTTGCTCGCGATGCATTACGCCCGTTATACCCCCCGTGGCGGGCACGCCGTGATCGCGAGCAAGCTCACTCCTACAGGGTTGGGATCAATCGGAAAAAGCGAAAACCGGCGCGTGCTGCCAGTCGATCTGCTCGGCGGGCATCGGTCGGGCGAACCAGTAGCCCTGTCCCAGTTCACATTGGTTGTGCAGCAGAAAGCGCGCCTGCTCGGCCTGCTCGATGCCTTCAGCCAGCACTCGCATGCCCATCGCCTGCGCCAGCGCGATGATTGCGCGAACGATGGCGATGTCGTCTTCATCGTCGGGTAAGCCGGCAACGAAGCCCTGGTCGATCTTGAGTTTCTGCACAGGCATGCGTTTGAGCCGCAGCAACGATGAATAACCGGTGCCGAAGTCATCGATGGACAGTTTCAGGCCCAACTCGCGCAGACGGTGCATCTGCTCGATGGCTTGCTCGGGGTCGTCCATGACCGCACTTTCCGTGACTTCCAGCTCCAGATATTCGGGGGCTAGCCCTGTCTCACCGAGCACCTTGGCCACCCGACGATCAAGATCGCCACGGCCGAACAGGCGACTGGACACATTGACCGCCACGAATGACAACTCGATCCCGTCGCTGAGCCACTGGCGCGTCTGCCGGCAAGCCTGGGTCAGCACCCAGTTATCGATGTCGGCAATCAGGCCGCTCTGCTCGGCAATGGGTATGAACTCTGCCGGCGAAACCATGCCACGCTGAGGATGCTGCCAGCGTACCAAGGCCTCGACGCCTTCAATGCGCCGGGTCTGCAGGTTATGCACAGGCTGATAGAACACCCGCAGCTCGTCATGGGCGATGGCTCGGCGCAGCTCGCTGGTCAGCTCCACTCGTTGCTGGGCGTGGGCCGTCAGCTCCTGGGTGTAGAGCGCATAACTCTCGCGCCCCTGGCTTTTGGCCTGGAACAGCGCGGCATCGGCGTTGCGCAGCAGTTGTTCGGCACTTAGCGCGTCGTTGGGGAAGAGGCTGATGCCTATGCTTGCCGAGAGAAACAGCGATTGATCGGCGAGTACGAAGGGTTCGCGCAGCCCGTCCAGCACGCTTTGCGCCAGTTCGGCCGCCTGCATCGCCTGCTGCGGGTTTTCGATCAGCAGCGCAAATTCGTCGCCGCCCAGCCTGGCCAGGGTCAAGCCTTTGCCGACCAGCTTCATCAGCCGTTCGCTGACCGCCTTGAGGACCTCGTCGCCAACGTTGTGCCCCAGGCTGTCGTTGATGTGCTTGAAGTGGTCCAGATCGATCAGCAACAGCGCCAGGCTCTGCTTGTTGCGCCGGGCATGGGTTTGCGCCTGCTCGGCACGGTCGGTGAACAGCAACCGGTTGGGCAGGCCGGTCAACGCATCGTAATGCGCCAGGTGAGCCAGCTCGCGCTCGGAATGCTTGATGGTGGTGATGTCGGAAAACACTGCAACGAAGTGAGTGATTACCCCATTGTCGTCCTTGATCGAGCGGATGCTTTGCCACTGCGGATAGATTTCACCGCTTTTGCGCCGGTTCCAGATTTCCCCGCTCCACTGCCCGGCGCTGAGAATGGTCTTGAACATGCGCTCGTAAAAGTCAGGGCCGTGCCGTCCGGACTTGAATTTGCTGGGCGTCAGACCCAGCACTTCGTCCTGCTGATAGCCGGTGATCTCCATGAACGCCCGGTTGACGTGCACGATCAGACCATCGGCGTCGGTCACCAGCACACCTTCCAGGGTGCTGTCGAAGACTGCCGCCGCCAGCCGTAAACGCTGCAGATCCTGATCTTGTCGGGCGCGGGCCTTGAGCCCCATGAATGCGAGCAGCCTGGACCTGGCCAGATAGATGCACCACGCGCTGATCCCCAGCCACGCATAACCACTCATCAGTTGGACGCGGGTCAGTTGAGTCGAATCATCGATCAACCGGGGCAGCACAGCGTCGTTGAATGCCAGCCAGAAAATCGACAGCAGCCCATACAACAGTGCGGTTTTCAACGCATCTCGGGTAATCGCTGACATGGAAAGTAAAAACCTTACTAAAGGACCGGATTATAGAGTAAGAAACATCCTGCGACTCTTATCTAAAACAGCGACTGGTTTTATCTGGTGGCTAAGTGATAATGCGCGCTGCTTCACTCCATCTGCACGATACAACCGAGGGCAACTCAGCCTATGTGGAACAACGGTCTGCTCGACCTGTCCGTCTGGCAATTGGTCGCAGTCACCCTGGCGATGACGCATGTCACCATCGTCAGTGTCACAGTCTATCTTCATCGCTATTCAGCCCATCGTTCGCTGGAACTCAACGCCGGGCTCAAGCACTTTTTCCGTTTCTGGCTGTGGCTGACCACGGCGCAGAATACCCGCGAGTGGACTGCCATCCACCGCAAGCATCACGCCAAATGCGAAACCGTCGATGATCCGCACAGCCCGGTCATCAAAGGCTTGTCCACGGTGTTGCGCAAAGGCGCCGAGCTGTATCGCGCCGAAGCGGAAAACCCCGAGACGCTGCGTATCTATGGCAAGAACTGCCCGGAAGACTGGATCGAGCGCAATCTGTATTCGCGCTATCCGCTGCTGGGCATCGCCATCATGGGCGTGCTCGACCTTGCGCTGTTCGGTGTCATCGGCATCACCGTCTGGGCCATCCAGATGATGTGGATCCCGGTGTGGGCCGCGGGCGTGGTCAACGGTCTTGGCCATGCGGTCGGCTATCGCAACTTCGAGTGCCGCGATGCGGCGACCAATCTGGTGCCATGGGGCATCCTGATCGGCGGCGAAGAGCTGCACAACAACCATCACACCTACCCCAACTCGGCCAAGCTGTCGGTCAAGCGTTGGGAATTCGACATGGGCTGGGCGTGGATAAAAATGTTCTGCTGGCTGCGCCTGGCCAAGGTCCAGCGGGTCGCGCCCATCGCCCATCGGGTCGAAGGCAAGGGCCATCTGGACATGGACACGGCCATGGCGATCCTCAACAACCGTTTTCAGATCATGGCTCAATACCGCAAGTTGGTGATCGCGCCACTGGTGGCGCAAGAGCTGGCCAAGGCCGACGCTTCAGTACGCCATCAGTTCCACCGCGCCAAGCGCCTGCTTTCGCGGGAAACCAGTCTGCTCGATGACAACCATCAGGTGCGCATCCAGACCATGCTCGAGCACAGCCAGGCGCTGAAAGTGATCTACGAGAAGCGCCTGGCGCTGCAGCAGATCTGGGCCAAGACCAGCAGCAACGGGCACGACATGCTGGCCGCCATCAAGGACTGGGTACACGAAGCCGAAGCCAGCGGCATCCAGTCCCTGCGCGACTTCGCCGACCAGCTGAAAACCTACTCGCTACGCCCTCACCACGGCTAATGCCGTTGATCGGCGCACACTCACCCGGGTGTGCGCCTGTCGGAACTTCGTGCCACTACACCTATCTCATTAGCACCTTCGCACTATGCTGTGTGAGATGTTGTGGCTGTGCGCCGCACCTTATTTTTGAGATGCAGTGCCCATGGACAACCAGACTCCCTCGATCCAGATCCCCGCGGCGGCAGAAACCCTGCTGGCGTTGATGCATGCCCAGGCCGAAGTGGCGCGCCTGAGCGAGCGCGAGCAATTGTTCAGTTCGCTGCTGGTCAGTGTGAATGCCGTGTTGTGGGCATTCGACTGGCAGACCCAGCGCATGATCTATGTCAGCCCGGCCTATGAGCGCATTTTCGGCCGCTCGGCCGGGCTGCTGCTGGCAGATTTCGGCGAGTGGCGCGACAGCATCTACCCGGACGACCTGGACTACGCCGAGCGCAGCCTCAGTGAAGTGCTGGAAAAGGGCTCTATCGAAGACCGCGAGTACCGCATCATCCGCGCCGACGGCCAGGTGCGTTGGCTGAGTGACAAGTGCTTCGTCAGCCATCAGGCCGAGCACGGCCAGCGCCTGATCGTGGTCGGTATTGCCGAAGACATCACCGAAAAGAAGCAGCTGGAAGACGAGCTGCAACGTCTGGCCACCACCGACGTCCTCACCCAGAGCAGCAACCGCCGGCATTTCTTCGAATGCGCCCAGCGCGAGTTCGAGCAGGCGCGCCTGCAAGGCACACCTATGGCGTTCCTGTTGCTGGACGTCGACGACTTCAAACTGGTCAACGACACCTACGGCCACCAGGAAGGCGACATCGTGCTGCAGCGCATTGCCGAGTGTGGCCGCAAGACGCTGCGCCGGGGTGATCTGTTCGGCCGTATCGGTGGTGAGGAGTTCGCCGCCGTGTTTCCGGGCTGTGCGCCGGAGATGGCCAAGCAGATCGCCGAACGCCTGCAACGGGAAATCCAGCGCCTGAGCTTTCAACGCGACGATAAAAGCTTCGGCATCACTGCAAGCCAGGGCCTGACCAACCTCGGCACTCAGGACCAGAGCCTGGAAGCTCTGTTCGCCCGCGCCGATGCGGCGATGTATCAGGCCAAGCGCCAAGGCAAGAATCAGATCGTGCTGGTGTGACATAACGGCTGAAGCTGTCCCGCAGCAAACACGCTTCACTGCCGGAGTGAGCTTGCTCACGAAGGAGCCGGTATATCCAACCCCTCTTCTACGACGCTGTATTCAACACCCACCCCTTTAGCAGCCCGGCTTGCCAGCGGTAGATATCTTTCGGGCATTCAGTTCGCCAATGCTCAACCGAACTACGCCACCCACTTGTTGCGCACCCGCTCAAGATCCGACGCATTGACCTTCAACAGCCGCGCTGACTTGCTCTTGGCCAGCGCCTCCAGTGGGTCTTCTTGCCCCAGGCGGCCCATTTGCCCGGCCAGGTTCATCGCCAGCACTTCGCGGGTGTACACCCCGGTGTTGTACTGATAGACCGCAGCGATCAGCTCGCGCAGTTCCAGCGGCAAGCGCCAGCGGGTACGCAACGCCGAGCCGAATGCAGCGGCGTACTGCTCGAGTGCGTGAGCGATGCTGGTCTCATCCAGCGTGCCGCCGGACAACAGCCATTCCTGCAGGCAGCGAATCACCGACAGGTCGCCCAACCCCCTGAGCAAGCCCGCGCAATAGCAGCGCTCGTGATCAAGATCCAGTGTGCGCGCCAGAATCCGCGCATAGCCCGCGGTTCGCCGGGAAACGTCCCAGACTTCACTGGCCTGCAGAATCAACGCCGCATCGGTCAAAATCGCCCCGCGCTTGAGGGCCAGTCCCTGAACCAGATTGGCGCTCTGTGTCGCGCCCAGCGTGGTCAGCGCCTGTACCAGAGTCTGCAGCGGCTTGCCCTGATGCTGCGATGCGCTGTTGGCAGCAGCGATCAACACGGCGGTGACGTGGGGATCTTCGCTCAGCTCGTTTTCCAACAGCTTCAGATCAATGCCCGCCGGGCCTCGACTGCGGGCGATGACGTCCCGAACATCGACATACAAAGGGCCGCCATCGGCCAGTTCGCGACGCTTGTCCAGGAACGCATCCAGCCCCATTCCCGGCGTGAGGGCGGGGACGGTACGGGCGACCTGGTCGCCTTCCTTGAGCAGCAAGACTTCCAGACGGTGGCGCAGGCCTTCAATGTTCAGCGGCTTGGTCAGATAAGCGGTAGGCGCCAATTGCACGGCTTCGCGCACACTGGCGCTGTCGTTGCGATTGCTGAGCAGGATGAAACGCACGGGCGGCTGGCGACGCAGCAATCGCACCCCCCGCAACAGACTGAGCCCGTCAACGCCGGGAAGCTCACGGCAGGCGATCACCAGATCAGGAATAAAACCACGCATCAACTCCACGGCTTGCTTACCGTCCGAGCACACGTCCAGCTGCGCGTCACGACGCACGTCCAGGACCAGCTCGCTGAGCATTTCGCGAGCCCATGGGTCAGCTTCGGCAATCAACACACGAGGAACAGCGGGCGCCTCTACAACGGTCATCATGACTCTCCGGCAGCAGTCTTCGTACCTTAGTCAAAGTGCGCACCCTGAGACAGGGTAAAAGCGAGTTTTCTGACGCCAACAAACGAAAAAACCTGCCGAAGCAGGTCTTTTCCAACGATTTGGTCACAATTTGATCAATTGTGACCTGCCCTTTTCAGGCATCTCGCATCAGGCGATTTCAGCGAAACATTCTTCGATGATCTTCAGGCCCTTGTCCAACTGCTCGTCTGGCGAGGTCAGCGGCACCAGCACGCGCAACACGTTGCCGTAGGTGCCACAGGACAGCAGGATCAGACCCTTGTCACGCGCCTTGGCAACCACTTGCGAGACTGCCGCAGCGTTCGGCTTGTGGGTATCGCCGTCTTCGAAGCATTCAACCGCGATCATTGCGCCCAGCGCACGGACTTCGCCGATTACCGGGTGCTTGGCCTGAATGGCGCGCAGGCCAGTCACCAGACGCTCGCCCACAGCCTTGCAGCGGTCCAGCAGGTGCTCTTCTTCGAACACTTCCATGACCGCGAGGGCCGCGGCGCAAGCGATCGGGCTACCGGCATAGGTGCCGCCCAGGCCGCCAGGTGCGATGGCGTCCATGTACTCGGCCTTGCCGCAAACGCCGGCCAGCGGGAAACCGCCCGCGATGGATTTGGCGAAGGTGGTCAGGTCGGCGCTGACGCCCATCTGTTCCATGGCGAAGAACGTACCGGTACGACCGGCGCCGGTCTGCACTTCGTCAGCGATCAGCAGGATGCCGTGCTTGTCGCACAGTTCACGCAGGCGAATCATGAACGCTTTAGGCGCGACGTAGAAACCACCTTCGCCCTGAACAGGCTCGATGATGATTGCGGCGATGTCTTTAGGCTCGGCGTCGTTCTTGAAAATGCGCTCGATGCTGGCGATGGAATCGTCAACGCTGACGCCGTGCAGCTCGTTCGGGTAGATCGCGCGGAAGATACCGCCTGGCATCAGGCCCATGCCGGCCGAGTACGGCACGACTTTACCGGTCAGACCCAAGGTCATCATGGTACGACCGTGGTAAGCACCGGTGAACGCGATCACGCCAGCACGGCCGGTGGCAGCGCGGGCGATCTTGACGGCGTTTTCCACAGCCTCCGAACCGGTGGTGACCAGCAGGGTTTTCTTGTCGAAATCGCCCGGGACCTTGGCGTTGATTTTTTCGCACAGCTCCACGTACGGCTCGTAGGCCAGTACCTGGAAACAGGTGTGGGTCAGCTTGGTCAGTTGCTCTTGCACGGCAGCAATGATTTTCGGGTGCAGGTGACCGGTGTTGAGCACGGCGATGCCGCCCGCGAAGTCGATGAACTCACGACCTTCGACGTCGGTGACGGTGGCGTTCTTCGCGGACTCGGCGAAGATCGGATGGATCTGACCAACGCCACGTGGAACAGCGGCTTCGCGGCGTTTCATCAAGGATGCGTTTGTTTTGCTCATGGTTTCCTCATTCACCGCTCATCGGGCGGCGTGGTTCAAGGATCAAGCGGCGGGGGTCAACAACGCCAGCATACGATGATCGACTGGCGCGGCCTCCTGGCCACCAAATAGGGTTCGGTGCTGCAAAGACCTGCGCAACGTCGCTCTCGCGCTGCGCAGGCTGTAATGCCGGTGCCTGGTTGTTATCGCGTCAGCTTCAAACCGACAGGCACAGGTATTTGATTTCCAGATAGTCTTCGATGCCGTACTTGGAGCCTTCACGGCCCAGGCCCGAAGCCTTGATGCCGCCGAACGGCGCGACTTCGTTGGAGATCAGGCCGGTGTTGATACCCACCATGCCGTATTCCAGGGCTTCGGCCACGCGGAACACGCGGCTCATGTTCTGCGCATAGAAGTACGACGCCAGACCAAACTCGGTGTCGTTGGCCATGGCGATCACTTCGGCTTCGTCTTTGAAGCGGAACAGAGGCGCCAGCGGACCGAAAGTCTCTTCCTTGGCCACGGCTGCGTTTTTCGGCACGTTGACCAGAATAGTCGGTTCGAAGAAGTTGCCTTCCATGCTGTTGCCGCCGCTCAGTACTTTCGCACCCTTGGCAAGCGCATCGGCAATATGCTCCTTGACCTTGGCCACGGCTTTTTCGTCGATCAGGGGACCTGTGGTGGTGCCTTCGGTCATGCCGTCGCCGACCTTGAGCTTGGCAACCGCTGCCTGGAGCTTCTCGGCGAACGCGTCGTACACCGAATCCTGGACGTAGATGCGGTTGGCGCAGACGCAGGTCTGACCGTTGTTGCGGTACTTGGAGATGATCGCGCCTTCGACGGCCTTGTCCAGGTCAGCGTCGTCGAACACGATGAACGGTGCGTTACCGCCCAGCTCCAGCGAGACTTTCTTGATGTCGTGGGCACATTCGGCCATCAGCTGGCGACCGATTTCGGTGGAGCCGGTGAAGGACAGTTTGCGCACGATCGGGTTGCTGGTCAGCTCGCTGCCGATGTCGCCAGCGCTGCCGGTCACCACGCTGAAAACACCCGCCGGGATACCCGCGCGCTCGGCCAGTTCAGCCAGCGCCAGTGCGGAGTAAGGGGTTTGCGATGCGGGCTTGAGCACCATGGTGCAACCGGCGGCCAGCGCAGGGCCGGCTTTACGGGTGATCATCGCGGCCGGGAAGTTCCACGGGGTGATCGCGGCAGTGACACCGATGGGCTGCTTCAGAACGATCAGGCGTTTGTCTGGCTGATGGCCAGGAATCACGTCACCGTAGATGCGCTTGGCTTCTTCAGAGAACCACTCGATGAAGGAAGCGGCGTAAGCGATTTCGCCCTTGGCTTCGGCCAGCGGCTTGCCCTGCTCCAGGGTCATCAGGCGACCCAGGTCGTCCTGGTTTTCGATCATCAGTTCGAACCAGCGACGCAGCTTGCCGCCGCGTTCCTTGGCGGTCAGCGCGCGCCAGGCCGGCAGGGCCTTGTCAGCGGCTTCGATGGCACGACGGGTTTCGGCAGCGCCCATTTTCGGCACGGTGCCCAGGATTTCGTTGTTCGAAGGGTTGTTGACCTTGATGGTCTGGCCGTTATCGGCATCGGCCCAGGCGCCATTGATGTACGCCTGTTGGCGGAACAACTTCGAATCTTTGAGCTGCATGTCGGCCTCCTAAACAGCACCGCACAAGGCGGAGCGAATTTTATTGATTGTTCAAAGGCGCCTCTGGTGAGGCTGCCGTCAGGAAAACATTCGCCGGGCACTGCACGCAAGGTGTGCAGAAAGTGCAGATGGCCGGGCGGTAGCGTTTGAAATCTCAAACGAATCCTAGGATCAACGACACCAAAGGACAATAGGGTGTTCGAAAAAAAGAACAAAAGGCCAAATATGCGCTGAAGTTCCAGATCGGCGGGCGGCACCGGGAGCCAAAACGGCAGGCTCGTTTGCTACGCCCGCCGGTATTGAAAGCCGTGCCGCCTGATCTCAAGGCGCTGTGGGTCAATGCCACTGCGCAGCGGGGAAGAAGCGCTCGACCAGCGCCTGATGCCCAACCCGCTCGGCGTAGGCCTTGCGGTCGAAGGGAGCGCCTGTGCGCAGGTCGTGAATGATCTCGGCGTCTGGCTTGTCCACTTCGCGCAGCCTTACCTTGATGAAACGATAACCGGCGCCGCGCACGTCGCGAACCGACTCTATGCGCAAGAAGCGTCCAGGGGTGAACAGCACCTCGGCCTCCGTCGACATCATCGACATCGGCCCGATGGGTACGCCGCTGTGGAGGCCCTTGCCGACCAGCTCATACACCACCGAGGAATCGTCGAAGACATGCACATGATCCAGGCCACGCATCTGTTTGGGCGCGACGAAGTCACGCAGCGCGTAGGGGTTCTCGGTGAACGAAGTGATGTCAGTGGTGACCAGCACATCGCCCGGGCTCAGCAGCGCGCTTCGAAAATGCGCCCCGCCAGTCCCGCGCTGGGCACTGCCGCCACGCCACAAACGCACAGCACCACTGGCGGGCAGTTGCTCAAGCGAATCGAACAGACCCTTGAGGTAGTCGATCAAATCGCCGTCGCCGGCCTTGCCGTGACGAAACAGGCTGTTGGCCTGGGTCATTTCATTGGTGTAGGCGAGCACAAGGTCGTTATGAAATTCGTCGTTGTGGGTCCAGCTGAACCAGGGTTTGCCATCCTTCAACAGGTGGCGATGCTGCAGCGGGCCGCAGACCAGTGGATTGTCGGCCGACGGGCTCGGCAGTCCGGCCTTTGAGAGGATCCGACGCTGACGCTCAAGCAATGTCTGGGACATTTGCGCCGACAGCTCGGCATTCTCCTGCATGTACGTGTCCCAGAACCCCGACGCGACTTGCTCCAGTGCGCCCGACATCGACTCGGCAGGCGGCGGGGCATCGAACCATCTCCAGCCGGAGGCGCTTGTCACACGCAGTCGGTAATCGGGCAGGAAGGCAAACGGATCGTCGTCATCCACGGCCAGCCAACCGCCGGCTTCAGGGCTGTGACGAACACGCAGCGTCAGGTCGTGCATCTCGATCCAGGTGCTGCCGTCAGCGTCGACGCTGACACCGTTGAGCACACCCGGCGTTGTGCAGGGTTGGGGAACAATACGGTTGCCATTCAGGCTTGCCAGTTCGTCGCTCTGGCGCTCGACCGCCTGCAAGATCGCCGAGCCCGCGAGTCGCTCGTGGGGTGGGGCATGGAAGCGCAGGGCTTTGGCGCCCAATCCCACATCGATGATGGAAAACACCGCAGCGACCATATCGGCAATTGTCGAAAGAATCGCCTCGGTACGTTCGAAGACCGAACGGGCCCGCACGGTCGCGGCGATATCAAGCGACAGGCTCGCGACAGACGCACCCAGCATGACCAACCCCAACGGCCACGCCAGCACCGAAAAGCCGCTGAAGACGCTGAGAAAGGCACCCAGATAACCACGCCAGAGCGACTTGCGCAGGTCCGCGTTGCTGACCGCCAGTGCGTGACTGACCGTCAGGTCTGCCTGCGCCCAACTGCGCATCTCGGCAAACAGCCCGGCACTGACCTTGCGACCTGTGCCGAACGGCCATGCTGGCGCCTCCGGTGGCCCGATGCGATCTGCCAGCTCGTCGAAAACCCGTTGCCGCTCGGCCGCGCCCGACCGTTGGCTGACCCGGTACAACGCGTCGAATGCCTGCGGCGAGCGAAGCTGCTGGCTGAGCCAGTGCGCCAGGTCTCCCTGATTGGCGAAAGCCCGAGGCAGCCAATCGGTGCCTGGACAATAAAGCACCGTTCGTCCATCGCTGGCGCGCAGGGTCAACAGGTGCCCGCCGCCAGCCACCAGGTAATGCCTGACATCAAACGCATCACTGGTCGTGACGCTTTGCAGCGAAGCCAGGCTCATCTTCCCCTGACCCACCCCGAACCAGGCGCGCAAGCGCCGACGATCGACTTCGTTGAGCGCGCCCTGGCTGACACCGTCATCGACCATTGCGATCAAACGCAGCTTGGCCAACAGCGTGAAATCCTCACCGTGCTGGTCCCAGAAACGCGCTGTGTGCTGGCTGACGATGGACGGGAAATCCAGCGTCCAGAAATCCCCCATCACCTTGCCCGTATCGAGCCGGACCTCATTCTGTTCGCCGTACTCGCCCGCGCCGTCACCCTGGCTATAAAAGCCGCTGTAGACCGGCAATGCATCAGGCGCCAGCTGAAAACCATCACTGAAGCGGTGAACAAGCAGCTGAGTGAAGGTCATCGACTGACGCGGCGGCCCGACATGACGCCAACCGCTAAAGCTCGGCGCACTGACCGCCTGGTCGAAGACATTCCACCAGACCCGATCCGGATCCATGCGCTTGCCGGTGTGCTGCAACAGGTAATCACCCGCCGCCCTGTGCGCCAGCCGATACAGATCCGGCCATGCAGCCAGGTAAGCTCGCGCCTTGTCCATCACGGCCCGAGCATCTGCCAACGAATTCAGGCTGCGCTCAAAGTGTTCGAGGTCGACCGCCATCTTGAAAGTCCTTTAGATGAAAGACCTTCACGTAAGCAGCCCGCCCGCCGTGCCAAGCGGTATATAGATATGGCGCGGTTCCGGTCACGGTGGCGTAATCTAACAGCGACGGCACAGACCCGACCCGCTTCACAGTGGCGTTATCGGGCGCAGGTAAGCCGTAGATCAATGCCAATGGACGCGTCCAACCTAGATGGGTATCATGGCGCCCGCATTGCACCAGTAGCTCAGCTGGATAGAGTACTGCCCTCCGAAGGCAGGGGTCATGGGTTCGAATCCCGTCTGGTGCACCATCTTTTACTCAGGTCGTGCAATACGTTCTGAAGCGTCATAAGAAAAAGCCCGCCGATGTGCGGGCTTTTTCGTTTCCGGCGGCGGGTGACAGGTCGGGGTCGCCTTTGGCCGAAAGATGTCGAAAAGTCTTCTGCTTTTCAGTAAACCCGACAGTGAATCGTTAGCAACTCGAGCTTCTGTGCCAAGGCGTGGGACCTGGCTTGCCAGCGATCTGGCGCGTAGCGGCAGCAAACCCTGCTGACGCGGTGTGTCTGACAGCGCAAGGGTGTCTGATTTGACTGCCGGTCCCGGCAGATCGCTGGCAAGCCTAGCTCCCACGGCCTGCGGCCAGAAACTGATCTCCATGGCCGGAACACACAACGCAGAATCTACCGACCGACCGCGAACTTCACTGTGGGCGCCAGCTTGCTGGCGAACGCGGTGGGTCAGATACATTAATGTCGACTGACACCGCGCATTCGCCAGCAAGCCGGCTCTTCCGGTCAGCATCAAAAATGGTTGAACGCCTCAACCCTGCATCTGCCCGGAGGGCGTGGGAGCATGGCTTGCCAGCGATCTGGCGCGGAGCGGCAGTAGAGGCTGCTGAATCGGTATGCCAAAAACTCTTGCGGGCCGGGCCGGTTTCAAGGAATGCCAGCCGCTGATGAATGAGGAGCAAACAAGGCCATTTGCCACAGCTTGCGGGAGGTCGATTTGTCACTCTATATTTCGGCCCATCGTGCGAAACAGCGAACGGACTGTCGCCGGCTCCATTGTGGTTTTGAACAATCGGCAAAGCGTCGGAATCACTTTATCAAGGACGAACTATCACACCATGAGCACCCCCTCAAACCCCCGCTCCGAACTGTTGCAAGGTCTACTCATTGCCTTCATTGGCGTGATTTTACTGGCCATCGCCGGCTACTTGGCCAGCGAGCGGTACGTTTTCCTGTCACAGGCGCAAAGCGCGCCGGGTGTCGTCAGCGCCCTGAATGCCGGGGGGTCGCATCCACAGGTCGACTTCACCGACGGCGCAGGCGCACAGGTGTCCTACCCGCAAGGCGGAATGATTTACGGCTATCAGAGCGGTCAGTCTTTACAGGTTTTCTATCGATCTGAAAGCCCCTCCACAACGGCAGTCATCAATGACCTTGGCGCGCTGTGGGGTACCGCCGTGCTGGTCGGTTTTATCGGACTGGCCTTCACTCTCGCTGGCCTGCTGAAGTTTTCCAGGGGTAAGACACGACCCGTCGCGCCCCCCATAAAAGGACTTTGAACCCATGACCCAATCGCTCATTCCGCTTCCCGTCAATGTCAGCCAATGGAAGTACGTCACTGCCAGCAGTGGTGGCCTGACCATCATGTTCGCAGCGGGGAGTGGCGGCTCGATCACTCTGCAGACTCCAGCGGGCAAGGAGGAGAGCTTCCGTTACGGCGGTCTGGGCGCGGGGATTGGCTTCGGTGCCCGTTTGCCTCGCTTCGGCAAGGTGAACATCGCGATCAAGGGCAAGAGCGTCAGCGGTGCGGGGGCAATGGAGGCGTTTCCCAGCACCGGCCAGGTGTTCGTTGCAGACGCCATCGCCAACCGCGATCTGACACGCGATGACATTACCGGCGCTTGCGTGTTCATGGAGGTCGGTGCGGGGCTGGGGGTGGGTGGTTCGGCATCAGCCATGTTGTTCGGCCTCGATGCAAAGCTGCTGGCGCTCACCCTGGCAGTCAACACGACGCCGGTGGGAGCGGTATTGGGCCCGATGGTGATGCAACGCCAGTTGCTTCAATCAGCCAAGGGCGCGGTGGTGATGGCGGGGGTCAATGCCGGCTTGCAGGCCGGTGGTGGCGGGGCGATTTATCTGGGCGGGTTATTTTGATCCTGGGCTTGATCCGGTGCCTGCTGCCGCGCTGAGCAAAAAAAACCGGCCTTGCTCAGAGAGCAAGGCCGGCTGTTTTATCGTCTAGACCTGCTTAATCACACATTCGGGCAAGGCACTGGGGCCCAGTCGCCCAAGTCCGGGTTCTTGCACATGGCATTGACTTGAGACTGACCGGTCGCCGCCACCTGCTGGCTTGCGGCCTGCTTGGTCTTGGCAGTCTGCAGGGTCTTCTCAGTGCTGACTGCTTCCTGAGGGACGGTGGGCAGTTTCTTTTTCGCCGCAGCCTTTTTCTTGCTGGTCGTGGTGATTGCCGGCGTAACGTCGGCGGCCGCGACGGTGGCCACGTCAGTCCGCTGAACGCCTACGTTCTGCAGATCTTTTTCGTACGCCTGCGTGTAGCTGTCGAGGTTCTCACCGGCGCGACCATTCACGGCAGTGATCAAATCGTTGGACTCTTTCAGGCCCGCGACGATTTCGGCCAGGCGTTTGCGCCCTTCACTGTCATTGATGGTCTTGGCCTTGCGCGCCGACAGCAGCTTGCTGAACTCGCCCTGATAGCAAGACTGCGAAGCCTGAGCGTAAGCAGTACTGCGGTCCATGTCGGTCACGCTTTTGTTGATGTCGGTGGCGTAGGAACCAATACGCTGGTTGTCGTCGGTGATCTGCTTCTGCTTCTCGGTGTAATACCCGGCAGCACCGCCGACCAGTGCCCCACCCGCGGCGCCGATAGCGACGTTACGCGCGCGGTCCTCGGAACTGCCCACCAGCGCACCGGCCAGCGCGCCACCCAACGCTCCGACGGCCGCACCGCCGAACACCGATTTGGTGGTGTCAGAGTCGGTGTCACGCAGATGTTTCACCGGCTCGTAGCAGGTCGGGTAGTACTCGACTCTGGTGCTGGCGCCGACCTTGGAGACGGGCGAACTGGCACATCCCGCCATCATTACAGCGCTGAATCCTGCAGCAACCAACAGCAGCCCACGACAGTTGAAGGTCGATACAACGGGTTTACGGGATAACGGCATGTTCTTGCTCTCTTCTTTGGTTTTACAACGCCGGCGCAGCCAATGGCTGTCCGGACTCCCTTTTAAGCTCGCGCAACGACGGCCATCACGGTGGACTGGCCGATGCGAGCAACTGCTTCAGAATCGCCTGTGGGTCGGCGCGCTTTTGCTGGCGGTAGTTGCCCACGTGACGAACGAATAACGTGGCCCGTGCGACCAGGCTGTTGCCCAGTACGGGCTTGCGATTGAGTTCTTCCTTAACGCGCTGGAACTGCGCCTGAATCACCGCGTCGGTGTAGCGGGTACCGGTCGCCAGATTGTCGATGTAGATCGCCACCGCGCCGTCTAGCGCACTGCTGCCGTTCTCGATGGCCACGGCAAACAGTTTGGCGCTGGCTTCGTCCCTGGCGTCGGCGGCCTGCTTTTGGCTTTTCCTGAGATTGGTCAGGCGGATGTTGTAGTTATTGATGGTTTCAGCGACCAGCGCCGAAGACTGGATCAGGTTGCCCGCTGCTTCTTCGCGTTGCTGGGCAATCAGCGAGACGTTGCGTTTCAGCTCTTCGTTGACCAGGCCCAGCTCCGCTTGAAGCCTGGGGTCGGTGCTGGCGGCAATGATGCTGTCCAGGCGCTTGGTCGGATCCTGGGCATCGTCAATGGCATCCGTCAGCGACGCCAGCCGGCCCTCTTTCTGCCATTGTTCGAACAACTCCTTGTAGCGTGAACGTGGCGCAGACAGCGCACCGATGGCCACACGAAACCCCGTGGTCTCATTACTCTGCTCAGTGCCCTGCGCAGCAAACAACGGGTATTCGCGGCGCATGCCGGTAAACAGCGTGCCCTCGCCTTCGAGATAATTTCCGCCCTTGGCGACAAAACCGCCGTACGTACCCTGTCGACGGCCGGCATGCACCAACTGGAACGATTCCTGGACCATTTCGGCTGCGTTGCCAATGACGTCAAACATGCCGATCGGATTCGGCAGTTTCGTGCCGATGGGCATCAGCCGGGCGGCTTGACCTGTCCCGCCAGCGACCTGATTGAACACCGCCCAGTCTGCAAGCGGCCCATCCTCTTCGCCGCCTTCGATACGGCGCGGGAACAGTCGCCCTTCCAGCTCCTGACGGCTGACCGCCTGCCCCCCCCGCGCGGCGTACTCCCACTCGACTTCAGTAGGCAGGCGCACAAAGGCCACACCGCCATCGTCATCGTTTTTGCCCCTGCCGCTGATCGGCAGCAGGTCACGGTGGTATCTCATCAACCAGGCGCTGTAGACCGCAGAGAAACGTTCGGCGTCGAAGCGTGACAGCTTGACCATGGGCAAGCGGCCGGCCATGCCTTCGGGTACATCGCAGGCCGGGGCAGGCTCGCCACTGGCAAGCGATTGAGCCTGGGACATGACCTGCGCATATTGCCGTGCGCTGACCTCGTATTTGCCGATGAAATAGAGCATCGGTTTGAGTGGCGTGACGGCGTCGATTTTCGGCAGCATCGGGCCGATGGTCTTGCGCCAGCCGGTGGGCAGGTCGTTGAGAGTGAACTGACCGTTGATGAAGTCGCGCCGGTAACCGGAGATGAACGATTGCTTGTAGCCGGGCTCGTCCTCACTGAAGGGATAGCCCAGGCTGATTTCGCGATCGTCCAGAGCCCCTTGCGCCAGCACGTAGACGTAGCGAAACACCATCTGGCCGTCGCACGGCAACGGCAGGACCACGTCGTCCGCCAGCGGTTTGGGGTTATCCAGGTTGTCGCCATCAACCGCCAATGCCAGCGATGACAGGCTCAGGCACAGGGCAGCGAGCGCCAGTGCAGCGCAGGAGCGGCGCAACTCAAACATTTCTGATTCCTTCCGAAGCTTCGATTCGCGCCACCCGCCAACCCCCCAAGGCCGCCGCCAGGCCGCTGGCAGCGAATATGGCGAGCAGTGCGACGCAGTAGTGAGCGGGCAACAGGTAGCTGGCGTACTCGCCCGGCACCTGCATGAACAAATGGTTGAGGCCACGCTCGGCCAAGGCGTAAAGCGCAAAGCTGGCGGCCGTGGCCAGGCTGGCGCTGTAGAGCGCTTGCAGGACAACGAAGAGCAACAGCGCGCCGGTGCTGAAGCCGAGCAACCGCAGCACGGACAGCTCGCGCCGCTTGCGCTCCACGGTTGCCAGGGCCCCGGCCAATACCGCCGCCACCGCCCCCAGCACTGCCAGTGCGGCAATGATCCAAAAGACCAGCGACAGGTTGCGGCTCAATGACTTCACCTGAGCAATGGTCTGCGCCTGGGTCGCCACCGACAGCTGTTGGCTGGCGAAATACAGCCGTAGCGGCTCGACATCGTCGAGGCTGCGGGCATACAGACGAAACGCCGGGAATACTCGCGGTGCGTTGGCGGCACCGACGTCGCCCGGCCAGCCAAAAGCGTTCACTGCCCGACCGTCGCGATAATCTTCCACCGCTTCAAGCAGTGTCATCGGTGCGAACAGCGCATCGCGCCCGAATGCTTCAAGCTCGAGCACGCCGGTGATCTGCAACCGAGTCCGTTGCGCCTGCGGCCGGCCAGCGACCTGGCGAGTAAAGGTCGCATCGAGCCAATCCCCAGCCTTGGCCCCGAGCTTTTCGGCGGCTGTCCGGCTGAGCAGCACGTGATCAGGTTCGGTGGGTGGCGAAAGGTCGCCCAGCAGCGGGTCGCCCACTGCCGTCGGGATCATTTCCACGTTCACCACTTGACCCTGGGCCAGTAGCGCCAAATCGGCGGTGGCCGCAATTTGTCGTGTACGCGGCAGGGCGAACGCCACGTCTGGCCGTTGCGCCAGTTGATCGACGAACTCGGCGCCGAAACGACCTCCGCCCATGGGAATCACTTCGCGTACCGCCGGGTCACGCTCCAACCGTTGGGTGAGACTGCTGATCAGGCCGAATTTCAACCCGAACAGCACCAGCAGTGGTGCAATCACCGCGACCAGCGCCAGCACCGTGCACGCAGACAGGCGCACATCGGCGCGATAGTCCTGCCAGGCCAAGGATGCCACCAGAGCGATTCGCATCAGCGTCCCACCTCCAGTGTCGCGGTGACGCCGCCATCTTCGTCGCGCACACAGGCGATGCGTAGCGCTTGCAGACCGGCTTCGTGGGCCAAAGCTTCATCGTGCGTCGCGATCACGCAGCAGGCACCCTGGGCGCGGACCCGACCCAGCAACAGTTGCATCACCCGCAGCGCGTTCAAGGGGTCCAGTGCCGCGGTGGGCTCGTCTGCCAACAACAGCCGCGGTTCATGCGCCAACGCCCGCGCGCAGCTGACACGCTGGCGCTGGCCGACCGAAAGCGCCTGAGGCTTTTTGTCCAGTTGATCGCTCACCTCCAGCTGCGCCGCCAATCGCTCGACGCTGCCGTCATCCGCCAGTCCCAATAGTCTGCGTGACAACCCGATGTTGCCGCGTACAGAGAGATACCCCAGCAGCCCACCGCTCTGCAGCACATAGCCGATGTGGCGGCTGCGCAGAGCAGCCAGAGGGTTGTGCCGTGCGTCACGCCAGAGCCCGGCCACATCGACAGGGCCTTGTTCAGCGGCGAAATCGAAACGCTGGGATTGATCTGGCGAGAGCACCAGCGCCAGCAGATCGAGCAGCGTGCTCTTGCCGCACCCGCTCGGGCCCACCAATGCCAATTGCTGACCGACAGCCAGATCCAGGCGCGGGATCACCAGGCTGTAACGCTGGCTGCCCTCGCCTCGCGTCTTGCGCACCTCTCGCAGACTGAGCATCACGGCAGGGTCGACAGCGGTACGCGGTACAACGCATCGCCTGGCTCGGCATCGCCGAAACGGACCCAGTTGGCGAGGTCGTTATGGAAGGTTTCGTAGAGGCGGATTTTCGAATCCAGCTCATCAATGAAATCCTCCTGCTCGGCCACGCTTAGCGACAACCAGAGGTCCTGAGTCATGCTCAAGGATTTACTGCGATACGGCAGGCCTTCGAGATATTCGCCCAGCACACCGCTTTGAGCGAGATTGGCGCCCTGGCGCAGCGCCGATGGATCGCGGCTCATGTACGCGCTGGCGCTGGCGATTTCCTGGAAGAAATCCCTGGGTGAGCTTTGCGTCTTGCGCGCTGCATCGACGATCAATTTGAGTGACTGCTGCAAGTCGTTGAGCTGCAACTTGCTGAGCATCACGCACACCTGAAACTGGGGTAGCGCAGGATTGATCAGGTCGCGGTCGGCAGTCCACGCACTTACCAGCTCGGGTGCCCGAACACCGGACTGCTGACCAAGAAAATCCATGCGCATTGCGTAACCGATGGCAGCTGATTTATCAGCCACCGTCGGCGCGGCGGTAAGTGCGGGCGCGACCTGTGGCTGGCTGCTGCGTACCTGATGAGCAAGGTCGGCGAACACCGAACCAATCTCGGACACCCGCTCACCGAATTTTTCCACGTCGCCGCCGGGTACCGGCACATACAGATCGCCAATTTGCGGATTGGCGTCAGCCGTCAGGGTGCGGTACTGCTGCTCGGCAAAAGCATGATTTTTCTTGCCGGCATCGGTTTTCAGGTGCAGCGCATAGATCTTGATCTGCTTGCCCAGCGCCGCTTGCCGGACCTCGGCCTCGTTCATCTGGGTGCTGCTGTATGGATCGTTCTTGCGCAGAGAACCGGCATCACTGACCAGCAGAATCAGCCGTCCGCCATAGCCCGACCAGTCCATGCCGTTGACCGCCTGCATGACGCCCGCGAAAGCGTCCTCGTTGAAAGAATGGCTGGACACACTGGTCGCCTTGACCTGCCGCGCCAACTGCAAAAAGCGCTGCGGATCCCGGCCTTGCTCAAGCGTGATCAGCGTCTTGCTGAGGTACTCAAGGCCTGGCGTCCGGGTGACATTGTTGCGAAAACCCACCAGACCGAAACTGACGTTATCGAGCTCACCGCGTTTGGCGATCTGGTTTTGCAGCTCGGCAACCACATCACGCACCTGATCGATGTAGGGCTGCATTGACACCGATGTATCGACAACCAGCACTACGCCGGTTCGAAAGGCATCCGTGCCGGTCGCTGTCCTGACCTGCGCGCCTGAAGGGGTCCTCTGTGGGGTGTTGCCGGGGTCGATGGAGGCGACGTTGAGCAGTTGAACAGGCTGACCGTTGCGGTCAAAAGTCTCCTTGGAGTCAAAGATCGGCAGCAGATAGAACTGACTCTGCGGCACCGCACTTGCGGCAGGCTCCAGCGCCAGCACCTGCCGTGTGTCATCGGCATTGTTCTGCGCGTTGAGCAGCAGCTTTCTTGCCGCCGCCGGATCATTGAGCAGACGTTCAAGTTGCCCGGGCTCGCGCACAAACATGGCGGGGGAACGACCGGAGCGCTCGCTGAATTTCAGCACCAGGCTCTGCTTCCAGTCACTCACCTGATCGGCCGCCAACCAGCCTTCACTGTGCCCGTCACTGGCGGCGCCGACCCGTAACCACTCGCTGCCCCCGACACGCTTGCGCTGGTAGACATACAGCACCGAAAACGCAGGCAGCAGCTGATCCCCTGCGGCAACACCCGCAGCACTGGAAAAGCGCGCGCCTGGCTTGCTCAATACACGCTGAAACAAGGTCTTTTTGTTCGCCATCAGCAGCGGACGATCACCACCGTCGGCTTCCACGGGCGGCAGCTGATCGACACTCGCCGACCCGGGCGTGTTGATCCCCGCGGCAGGCGACGCAATGGCCTGCGTGCCGGCGTTCTTCTGGGGAGCCGATGAGGTACCAGCAGCCGTTGTCGATGCAGCAACCGTCGCAGCCACCGCAGGCGTGTCATCACTCAACCACCAGTAGCCACCGACACCCAGCCCCAATGCTGCGGCGATTGCCACCGCCAGCAACGCGAACAGCGGACCTTTGCGCTGTTCGGATTGTTCTGGCGTTTCAGGCGCCGGCATGGCTCGTTGCGACGCAGCGGGCTGCATAGCCGGGGTACCCGGGATCTCGATGGACGCAGGTGCCAGCCCGGCCAGCTCGTCCTTTGGGCGCGGTTGCCGGTGCAGGTCTGCAGGGGGCAGGGGCAGCGAGCGGATGGTCGTTGCGTCGGAATTATCAGGTGGCAGGCTGTCCAGTGCGGCGATCAGCTCGGCAGCGTCGGCAAACCGCTCTTCGCGGTTTTTGGCCAACAGTTTGCTGAGGATGTACTGATAGCGCCCGTGATGGATTGGCAGCTCCGGCAGTGGCTCGGTCAGGTGCGCCAGCGCGGTAGACAGCGCGTCAGTGCCGCTGAAAGGGAGTTTGCCGACGAGCATTTCGTAAAGCACCACACCTAACGCATAGAGGTCGGCACGGCCATCGATTTCCAGACCGCGCGCCTGCTCCGGGCTCATGTAGCTGGGCGTGCCGACGGCCAGACCTGCCTGGGTGAATTGCGTGCGATCATCCAGAGACTTGGCGATGCCAAAGTCCGATAACACAGCAGAACCGTTGGCGCGGAAAAGGATGTTCGCCGGTTTTACATCCCGGTGCACCAGACCCTGGGCATGGGCATAGCCCAGGGCAGAGGCGATCTGGCGAATGTAGGTCAACCCCTGCTCGGCACTCATGCCAGCGGCCACGCGTTCTTTCAACGTGCCGTTGGGCAGGTATTCCATGGCCATGTAATACAGTTCGCCAACGTTACCGATGTCGTGAATGGTGACGGTGTGCGGGTGCGACAAGCGCGCCAGGGTCTTGCCTTCGCGCAGAAAACGCTCGCAGAACGTGGGGTCGGCCGCCAGCGCCGCAGCCATGATTTTCAGCGCGACCTTGCGTTCAAGCGAGCGCTGCGTCGCCAGATACACGCTGGCCATCGCGCCTTCGCCAATCTCGCCTTCTATGTCGAATCCGGGGATCAGTATGTCCATGAATGGGTCTTCAGCAGGCTTTGACGACGATGGCCGTGATGTTGTCGGGGGCGCCCCGGGTCAGTCCCAGATGCACCAGGCTGCGGACCACCTGATAGGGGTCGGCATGGCCCAGCACATCGCGAATCTCGTGATCTTCAGCGGTTTTGTTCAGCCCGTCGCTGCACAGCAGGTAGGTGTCACCGGGCAGGATGTCGAGGTTGATAACGGCCAGATCCAGCGCATCGTCGACGCCGACGGCGCGGGTGATGACGTTGGCGCGCGGATGCACGCGAGCTTCGGCTTCGCTCAGCAGGCCGCTGTCCTGCAGCTCCTGGACGTAACTGTGGTCGCGGGAAAGGCCCTGTAACTGGCCATCGCGCAAACGGTAAAGGCGACTGTCGCCCGCCCAGAGACACATGCCTTGATTGGCGTGAACCGCCAACACCACGACCGTGCTGCCCATCACGCCGAGCCCGCGACGCAGGGTCTCCTGGCGGACGGCGCTGTTCACCTGCGTCAGCGCGCAGCGCAGTGCACAGGCGTAGTCAGGCAATGCATCAGCAGTGGTTATATGGCGCAGAGCATCGACAATCAGACTGGCGACGTAATCCCCCGCCGCATGACCGCCCATCCCATCGGCAATGACCCATAGGCCGTTCTCCGGCGATTCGAGAAAAGCGTCTTCATTGATTTGCCGCACCATGCCGACATGGCTGTAGCTGGCAGAGCAGTAGCGAAGGGTTTCAGGCAATACAGGCATCTAGGTCGACGCTCCTTGTCCCAACAGATAGCGACCAAATTGCGCAGCATCGGGCAGGCCATGGCAGCGCAGCAGGCCAGCGGCAATACGTTCGGATCCTTTGCCCCACCAGAGGCTCACGCCTTCGCAGGCAAGCTCGGCAAGCATCCGATGACGGCTGTGCGCATCGATTGCGCCCGTGCGCTGCAAACCCGCGAAATGGCTGACGGGCTCACGAACCGCAGCAGGGAGGAGTCCGAGCGTAGTGATGCGCTCCTGAAATGCCGGAAGATCAGCTCCCTGCTCCAAAGTCCCCAGCATCAGCGCCTCGACCTGCTCGAACCAGTACTCGGGCGCACTGAGCAAGGCGGCGAGCGATCGTTCGGGCTCCAGTGTCTGCGCCACGGTCAACGGGAAATATCGCCCGACCCTGTCGATACTCGGCATCAGCACGCCCACCACCGCTTCAGGGCCACACACCCCGGCCGCCAGGACAAAGCGCCACAACGGGCTGACCAGATAGGCATCCAGCCAATCCTCGCCCAGTTGCTGCTGGCTGACATGCAACCCGGCCGCCAGCCATGTATCCCAGGGTTGAATGAAGCTTTGCGGCAGGCCACGGCTGACAAAGTCGCCTCGGCTGGCCAACTTGCCGTAGAAACCCAGCGTCGTCATAACCGCTCCGGCAGGCTGAAACCGCTCAACACGCGGCTCTTGAACGGGTTGAACGCGCTGTTTGCGCGCAGCTCATAGGAAATGCTGGCGTTGTCCACTCGCAAACGCAGGTTGAAACGGTCCGGCGAGCCGCCTGTCACCAGGTCCGATTGCTCCAACAGGCGGAACCATGCCCAGGGGCCGTCCAGCGTGATGCCGGACCGCCCGCTCGCCGCTGGTGGCGAGATCGAAAGACGCACCACCCCGATGCTGCCGGGGTTGGGCCACTGCATCGCCACCGGCCGGCTCGGGCCGTGGTCATAGCTGATCTGCTGTCCGTCCAGATCAAGCAGGAACTGATTGACCGAGGCATCCATCGCCACCGGCTTGAGTTCGAAACGTACGGTTGGCTGCACGCCGCCGGAGCGAAAGAATGCATCACGTATCACAGCTGCGCGCTGGAAGGTCTGCAATACCGACGCGTTTATCCCGAGCTTTTGCGCGGCTCCCGGTTGCCAGCGCCAAGCGGATGCCGAGGTGTCTACGTAGGCTTGCAGGTACTTGCGAAAGTAGTTGTCCATCACCCCGCCGACCCCGAAGAACTGCCCGAAGTCGTCCAGCGTGGCATCGCGCGCGCTACCCGGTGCCAGGGGATAACGACCGCTCAAGGACTGGCGATAGACGTTCACCACGTCGCTGACCCAGGCGGCATTCAGTTGGTTGCGCACACCGCCCATCATGGTGTTGGTGGTAGAGCTGACTACCGATTTAACCAGCCCCTGCACCACGGGCGGCTGCCGGTCAGCATTGAGGCTGACGCGTGTGGCCGCAGCGCTCGCCGAGTTTTTCGCCTCGCCCAGCAAGGCGTCGCCACTGGCGCCGGCCATCGCACTGACCTGCACATACAGCGCGTTCATGTCCGCCAGCAGCCCATCGATAGCCGCTGGTTCGCCTTCACCTTTGCTGACGAACGCATTGAGGTCGGCAAAGTGTGCAGTGACTGGGTCTTCGCTAGCCGCAGGCGCTGCGGTATCGCTTGCAGGCTCGCGACCCAGGATCGAACCCAGGCGTTGCTTGAGCTGGTCGACACCGCCCTCAACCTTTCTGCCCTGCTCGGCCAGCAACTTGTCCTCCTGCTGCAGATCGGTTTCCTTCGCCACGGCCACCAACAGCTTTTTCAGGGGAGATGTCGGGCCGGAGATCACCCGCAGCACGTCGGCCGCCTGAGCCACGCTGGTGATCGGCACGAAGTCGACATCAGCCAGCAAGGCGTCCCATTGACGCTGATAATCCTGGAAGTACAAACGACGCACATCGGCCGCCAGGCTGACGACGTTCTGTTGATCGGCGCGATCGAGCCCCAGCACCCACTGCTCTTCGGCCAGCGTGCTGGCCTGGCTCAGGCTGGATGCCAGGAAGGCCTCGCGGTACCCTTTGGCCGTAAAGAACCCGCTCAACGGCTCGCCCAGCGGCTTGCCGCTCTTGCGTGAAAATACCAGCGCTGCATCCCGCCCGGCGCTGTCGGTCAGGCGGAAGTCTGGGACGCTCTGCGCTAGCTTCTGACGCTTGACCCGGTCATACACCCGCTGCGCCACTGGCAGCTGTTGCAATTGGCGACGCAGATCATCGATCAGCTGCTGATCAAGGCGTGCCGTGGGCGGATGGCGCGCGAACAGTGCCTGCAAGTGCTCGCCCAGCGCCAGCCGTTGCTCCGGCGGCAGATCCCGGGGCAGGCTTTGATCCCAATCCAGGGCGATCCAGGCCTTGATGAAATCGGGGTCGTAATGATCGCTGTCAGCCAGCATCAGATACGCCTTGAGCCCTTCGTACAGAAAGTCGGAACCGCCCCCGCTGCGCAGTTGCTCTTCCATTCGGGTCAGCAGGCGCGGCGCAAACACGGCGATGAGCAACTTGCGATACACGCTGGCGGCCTGCGCTTGCAGCATATCGCCCTGGAACAGGCCCAGACCCTGCGACATGGCCGGAGGATCGCCGGCCAGATTGCGCACTGCATTGAGCAGCGGCAGTACGGCCAGTACGTCGCGCTGCGCCGGGCCAAGGCTCTGCACCCCTTGCGCCAGCGGCTCGACCTTGAGCTTTACCTGCTCGATATACGTCTCGTTGGCCCGGTAGCTGACCAGCCACAACGCGCCGACAACCAGCACCACGCCGACCGTTGCGGCCAGCGCGCCCCGAGCCAGCCATTTGCGGCGACGCTCGACTTTCGGGTTGACGCCGACCAGCCCGCGCTCGGCGAACGCCACGGCGGTGAACAGTTTCTCGATGAAGTAGCTGCGTCCGGTGCCGGTCTGTCGCGCAAGGTGTTGACGATCCAGACTCATGCTCTGGGCCATGGCGCCGATCAGGCGATCGATCGGGCTGCCTTCCTGTGTGCCGCTGGTGAAATAGACACCCCGCAACAATGCCCGGTCTTCAAACGCATTGGGTTTGAACACCCCGTCGAGGAACCCTTGCAGGGTTTCTTTCAGCGCGCCGAACTGCTGCACGAAGCCATAGATCAGGTCACGACGCGCTGGATCACGCTCTTGTTGCAATCGCTCGATGAGCCGCGCATTCAGGCGCTGCTCCAGCAAAGCGAACTCACTGAGAAAGTGCGCCAGCGGCCCGTCGGCATCGCGTTGCTTGCCATCATCAAGGGCGAAGGTCATTCCCCAGACTTGCGCACGCTCCTCTTTGCTCAGCGCATCGAAAAACTCCATGAACCCTGGTACCAGATCGAGCTTGGTGAGCATCACATAGATTGGAAACCGCACCCCCAGTTGGCTATACAGCTCCTGGATCCGTGCCCGGATCGCCGCGGCATGGGCAGCGCGCTCAGCCTCACTGCCCAGGAGCAGATCGGACAGACTGATCGCAATGAACGCACCGTCCACAGGACGACGAGAACGCTGGGTTTTCAGCAGATCGAGAAAGCCAAGCCACGCCGCCTTGTCCACCTGAGCGTGGCTGTCCTGAGTGGTGTAACGGCCAGCCGTATCGAGCAGAACAGCCTGATCGGTGAACCACCAGTCGCAGTTGCGGGTGCCACCGACACCGCGAATGGCGCCCGCGCCCATTTGCCCTGCCAAGGGAAAATGCAGCCCGGAGTTGACCAGTGCGGTGGTTTTGCCCGAGCCCGGCGGCCCGATGATCACGTACCACGGCAACTCGTAGAGATTGCGACGCTCATCACCGCCCAACCGGGCTTTCTTCAGCAGCTTGAGCGCTTCTTCCATGCGTTGACGCAGGGTCGCGAGCTCCTCGGCGGTCGCCGCGCTGGCAGGATCCGCTGCGGTTTCTGCGGCCAGGCTCGCCAGCATCTTTGCTGCGTGCCGCCGTGCCTGAACGATGCGCAAGACCCGCCAGCCGAGCCAGGCTGCAAACAGTACTACGATCAATGCCCAACGCCGCCCTTCAGGCGCCAGTACCTCCAGCAGCGGGCCGATGAACCAGATGATCAGGCTCAGGGCGATCAGACCGAGCACCGGCACCACCCAGCGAATGACAAAACCAAAAAACGCCTTCACTCAACCCCCTCCGCCAATACAGTGATTTCGACCCGTCGATTTTTCGCCCGCCCCTCGGCAGTGGCGTTGGAGGCGACGGGGTCGGTGTCGCTGCGTCCCTCTGCCCAGAAGCGTTCAGGCTGGCCGGTCTTGGCCACGAGTATTTGCAGGACCTGCTCGGCTCGCGCCTGAGACAGCGCCCAATTGGAGGGAAATCGCAGGGTAGCGATGGGGCGGTTGTCACTGTGACCGGTGATGCGCACCTGGCCCTTGACCTTGCGAACGGCGTCGGCAATGCGCAGCATCAGCGGCTGGAAATCGTTGACGATGGTGGCGCTGCCGGAGGAGAAGATCTCGTCACCGCGAATGGTCACCACCGAGCGATCCACTGCGTCTTCCACGGCAACGCGGTTGGCCTTGATGTCCTCTGCCAGAAACGCCGCCAAGCGCGGGCGCTCGATAACCTTGGGCTGCACCACGGCAGGCGTGACGGCCTGCACGGGAATCTCACCCAGCGCCTGCATGCTTTTGAACACCGGCTCGGCATCGCAAGCGAGCTTCAGCCGCAAGCCCAACAGCAGCAACAGCAACAGCGCCAACCCGATTGCCACGCCCACCCAGGGCGGCATGAACTGGGACAGCCGATCACGCACCACAGACAGCCCACGCCAATGGGGCGACAGCTCGCGTTCAAATTCGCCACGAGCACCACGAATGGCCGCGCTGGTGCGTTCGCGCAAGGCTTGCAACTGGCTGCGACCATCGTTCATGACCCGATAACGGCCTTCAAAACCCAAGCACATGCACAGGTACAACAGTTCCAGCAGATACAGGCGTTCGCGAGGGCTCTGCAAACAGTGCTCCAACAGCTGGAATACCTTTTCGCCGCCCCAGGCTTCGTTGTGCACTGTGATCAGCAGGCTCTGCTTACCCCATTCACTGGTGCTGCCCCATGGGGTGCTGAGCACCGCTTCATCCAGGGCCGTGCATAAGGCATAGCGCGCCAGCAGTACTTCGTTGCGTGCGACTCCTGCCGCCTCTGCACGCTCTTCAAACTGACGCAGGTATGCGAGCAATTGCGCTCTCAAGCTGGCGGGTGCCGGGTGCGCGATGGTGCTGCGCAAACGAGTGAGCAAGGCCAGCAGCGGACCGGCTGCCGCCTCCAGCGGATTCAGGCCTTCTGCCCGGCCCATTGGCAGCGGCGCTGGGGGTACCGACAACGGTTCAGAGGCCCGATCCGCTTGATCGGCAGGCTGCACCACGCGTCCGCCGGGGCGCGGCATGAACTGCGTGCGCTCGTTTGGCGATGGCGGGTTGAAGGGTTCGTCATGGGAAGGCATCGCGGTTTATCCTCGGATGGCCCAGAAAGTCAGGTTCAACCCGGGAAATTCACCGGCCACGTGGAAGGCGAAACCGCCTGAATGCGTCAACTGTTTCCAATGTTCGCTGCCGCGATCGAGCTCGTAGTAAGTGGAGCCGGTGTGGAACGGGATTTGCCGCGGCGCCACTGGCAAAGGCAGCAGGCCGATGCCCGGCAACTGCAGGTTGACCAGGTCACGAATGTGCTCCACCGATCCGATCTTGCTCTGCTGGGCGAAACGTCCGCGCAGGGTCTCGCTGGGCACGTCGGCGCGCACCACCAGGACAAAGCTGGCGGTGTCGATCAGCGTCCGGTCAGCCAGCATCGCCACATGGATGCCATAGGCTTTTTCGACGATGGGAATCGGTGTCGCCTTGCTGTCGATCAGCATCGACAGTGCCTCGCGCAACGCCTGCATGACCGGTGCGAAGCTTGCGGCCAGATCGTCATGCTGATAGCGCGCAAACGCTTGGGGCCTGCGCCCGGAGGTCGCGAATGTGGCGAACTCACCCGCCAGACTCACCAGCTCGCTGTAAAAACGCTCGGGGTGCAACGGCGTCAGTTGGCTCATATGACTGATCAGCGGCTCGGCACGGTTGACCAGCTGCAACAGCATGAAATCAGCGATTTCCGAGGCCCCGCCGGCACCGGAAGCCACCACCCGACCGGCCAGTGCTTCACCGCGCTGATGCAGCAAACCCGACAGCTCGCTGCGAAATGAAGACAGCGCTTCGCAGGCCGTAACATCCAGAATGGGCGGGATGTAGCTCTCATCCAGGACAAGCGCGCGATCTGCACGCTTTTCCTTCACCCGCGCCACACCGACGACGGCGTAATCGCCCAAGCCGTCCTTGTGCGTCAACAATCGCAGTGCCCGAGCGCCGAGCGCTACCGGTACGCGGCTTTCGAACGGGGCGTTGTCATCACGCACCTCTCGCACCTGACTGACAAAACGGGCACCGCCCGGCGTCTCTCCTTCATCGACCGTGTCCCGCTGGCCCGCGCGCTTGAGCGGCAAGGCCAGATACACCAGGCCGTCACGCAGGTTGTCGTCGATGCTCAACGGAACGGGCGCCAGATCGTCATGAGGGATGTTGAACGGAGTGCCATCGGGCAAAAGCCCCCGCGCGGCGACGATCGACAGCTTGCCCTGGGCCAGCAGACCCTGATCCAGCGACAGCTCGGAAAACCCCCAGGCGCCGGCTGAGAGCGGGCGGCTGCGAGCATCGATGAGGTTTTCCAGATAACGGTCATGCTGCTGAAAGTGCTGAGTTCCGATGAACATGCCTTCCGACCAGACCACACGATTGTTCCAGGACATGGGTTCTCCGATAGCCTATTGGGCGGGGCGAGTTGATTGGGCAACGGGATCGCTGCTCACGCTGCGGGCCTCCAGGGCGACCTGGAATTCACTGGCTTGTCGGGGCACGACCGCAAGCACGGAGCGCCAGCGGGCCTGATCGATTTCGCGGTAGCCGACCACCAGCCCGATCTGGCGGGTGGCAGGGTTGAGGTCACGATTGAGGGTCAGGTGCTGGCCGGGCTGGAGCAGCACTTCATCCTGCTCGATCAGATCGGCGCCCAGCGTTACCTGAGCGCGCTCAGCGAGGGCGAAATAATCGGCGCGCATGAAACTGGCGGTGTTCTTGAGCTCGTAAATCCGCACCCGTACAGGCGCAGGTTGGCCGCTGGCGCCGGGATTAAGACCGGTAACCGCGTTGAAGTGCAGCGCAAGGGTGGTGACATCGGCGGTCTGCTCGACCGGCTCCGGCGCATCTGCGTGTCTGGCACAAGAAACCAGCAGCAATGCCATAGCGGCTGCTGATACAACTCTTCGAAACATCCTGCGTCCTCATGACGTACTGACTGTCTGTCCGTTTTTCCTGATGCCGCTGCTCAGGAGCGGCGTAGTCGTGTGCTGTGCTCCTCATACGCACGACTGAATTCGCGGCCGAACAGGACCTGAAAGTCCTCTTCGGCTTCGTCTGAAATCTGCGAGTAAAGCTCGGTAAATTGCTGCCAGTACTGGGCCTGACGCGAGCCGAAAAGATTGGACAACGCACCCGGCTTGCCCATGCGAGCCTCAAGCTGTGCGGGCTCGAAACGCTTGAGCAATGCCTTGATTGCAGCCTCGACACCGGCCATTACCGCCAGTTGGTGGGCACGCAGATCGTCGAAGCTGTCGGCAATCGCGCGGTCCGGCGGCATGAACGCCTGAGTGCCGTGACGCAGCAGCAACAACAAGGCCTCATCCGCATTGGGGGCGAACTTCAGTGGGTTGTTTTCTACCGGGCCAATCGTCGTCTGTTGCATGCGGAACTCACCCTTGAGGCTGCTGCGCGCGCGCAACACGTCGATCATGCCCTCGACCATCAGCCGATAGCTGCGACCGATAGACTCCATCTGCGCCCGCGCCTGATGGGTCTCGATACGTAGCTGGTCCAGCCCGGCACCGCGCAGGAACGCCTGAAGCAAATCACCCTGATCGGCATTACTCGCAGCAACCGCCTGCGCGGCCACCGATACCGACGGCGACGCGACGTCAGGCGCGGCAGGGTCCTGCGTAGCGAGCTGAGCCGGTACTGCCGGCGGTGCGACAGGCATGGCTGAGGCAGTCACCGGCCTGTCGGCGAGAAGGTCCCAGTCCTCGGGAATGACCCCGGCAGCGGAGACAACCGCTGGCTCGGTTTTCGTCCCCGGGGGCGACTGCGGTGTCGGTGGCCGAAAATCATGACGCTCTACAGGCACGTGATCGGATCGGGTCGCGGGAGGCACACTGGACGGGCTCAGAAAATCGAACAGATCAGGGAATGTGTCCTGCGCGGCGCCCCCCTGGAAATGTGCAGCTGGCAACGCCTCGACCAGTGCTGGCGAAACGCGCTCTTGACGCTTCATCAACGCGTCAAAACCGTTGGATGAGTCACCGCCAATAAAACTTGAGTCTGGTTGTTTCATTTCAAAATCGATGCGTGCGCGAATTTCGTATTCACCGATTCGAATCAGCTCACCATCGGCCAGCGGTTCGCTGTTGCCCCGCCGCAGGCGGATACCGGCATTGACCAGCTCAACACCGTTAGTGCTGTTATCGGTCAAGTAGTAGCGGCCGTCTTTATATTGAATGACGCAATGTCTAGAAGAAACAAGGCGTTCAGGATCTGGAAGTACCCAGTCATTTTCTTGACTGCGGCCAATTGCCATCACCCCGTTATCCAGCGATTTTTCGGGGACTTGGCCAGGGGTTATCTTGTGATAACTGGTGATTGTCAAACAGAGCGACACTGCGCCTCCTTGCTTGCACTGCGAAGCCTCGACCCGGACACAGCAACCTGCGCAGAACAGTCGAAAATCGTGCAAAAACGCTCAAAAAACGGGTTTAAACAGGCCATATGCAGGCTTTTTCACAATTCTACACATACATCCGTAGCAGTCGTACAGGGTCTGAGTAGTCAGTCCTACACGCTGTTATCTGCATCACAACTGTCGCAGAGGGCGCATAGCTTACCTTGACAACGGATAACTTCCACACCAAAAATGCACAACTTCATAAACATGCATGATGTCTCAGTGATATCACTCATCGTTTAAAGGAAAGAGTATTCCCTAGTTTGTGTAGGAGTTTTCCGCACCAACTATCTGATTTGTCCGCACCCGATAAGGAGATCGATTTTGGTGGATGTTCCGTTGTTGCTCGCCGCAGTTTCGGCGAACTCTCCGTGTGGCGATGACCTGGAATATGATGCGCAATTTCTGCAACTGGAGCGCGACGCCCAGGGCAAACCCGAGCGCCTGATGGGCGATTCGGTACAACCGGCAGAACCCCCGCAATGGCGACAAATCGAGCAGGCAAGCATTGCCCTGCTGCAACGCAGCAAAGACCTGCGAATTACCCATTTCTTGCTGCAAAGCGCCTTGGCCCTTGATGGTTTTTCCGGGCTGGCCAATGCCCTGACATTGATCAACGATCTACTGCACCGGTACTGGCCCACGCTCTATCCTCAACTGGATGCAGATGACGACAACGACCCTACCGTGCGCATCAATGCCCTGTGCGGTATCGCATGCGAGGCCAACATCCGGTTACTGCGCGAAAGCCTGCTGACTCGCTCGCGAACCTTTGGCCCGATCAGCCTGCGCGCGGCGCTCAATGCCAGTGGCTTGCAGAGCTTTCCAGACGAACGACTCAGGCCGGATGAACTGGCAGGTGCGCTGCGTGACAGCGATCACCAACACCTCGCAGCACTTCGCTCAGCCCTGCAAGAAGCCCACGACACCGCCGACGCCATCGAATCCTGCGTGTCCCAACACGTCGGCTCGGCCCAAGGCGTTGACCTCGGCGCACTGAAGCAACCGCTCAAACAGGCGCTGCACATTCTGGGTGAATACGCCCCGGCGGGTCCCGCCATCCTGACTCCGTACAGCCCATCCGGCGAAGCACCGACCTGCGATAGCGTCGCGGTCGAGTCTGCCGGCCCTCGTGCCGGCGTCGAGATCGAAGACCGTGATGAGGTGCTGCGTAGCCTCGACCGGATTCTGGGTTACTACGCCCGTCACGAGCCTTCCAGCCCGCTGCCGGTGCTGTTGAACCGGGCCAGGAGCCTGGTCCACGCAGACTTCGCGGCCATCGTGCGCAATCTGATTCCCGACGGCATGTCCCAGTTCGAAAACCTGCGAGGCCCTGACGCCGAATAACCCGCCGGCTGACTCAGCAAGCGGCTACAGGCATGGATCACGCAACCCCGTTACCGGCCCAGACCGATGACGTCAATCACGTCGCAGCAGCGACCAGGAGGAGCAACGTGGCGAACACAAGTTCTCAGAAATTCATTGCGCGTAACCGCGCCCCACGTGTCCAGATCGAGTACGACGTCGAGCTGTACGGGGCAGAGAAAAAGGTCCAGTTGCCCTTCGTGATGGGCGTCATGGCCGATCTGGCAGGCAAACCTGCCGAGCCTCTGGCCGCCGTCGCCGATCGTAAGTTTCTGGAAATCGACGTCGACAATTTCGACTCTCGCTTGAAGGCCATGCAACCACGCGTGGCGTTTCACGTGCCCAACGAGTTGACCGGTGAAGGCAACCTGAGCCTGGACATCACTTTCGAAAGTATGGACGACTTCAGCCCTGCGGCCGTTGCGCGAAAAGTCGATTCGCTGAATCAGCTGCTCGAAGCGCGCACCCAGTTAGCCAACCTGCTGACCTACATGGACGGCAAGACCGGAGCCGAGGAAATCATCATGAAGGCGATCAAGGACCCCGCCTTGTTGCAGGCGCTGGCGAGCGCGCCAAAACCTCAGGGCGCTGACTCACCGAGCACTGAGCCCAAGGCTTAATCAGGACGAACGACCATGACCCAGTTGCTGCATGACAATCAGGCTCAAGCGGGCCTCACCGAAAACGCCAGCGAGTTTGCCTCGCTGCTGTTGCAAGAATTCAAACCCAAGACCGAGCGCGCCCGCGAGGCCGTCGAGACCGCCGTGCGTACCCTGGCCGAACAAGCACTGGCGCAGACCGACCTGGTGTCCAACGACGCCATCACCTCGATCGAATCGATCATCGCCGCCATCGACGCCAAGCTCACCGCTCAGGTCAATCAGGTGATCCATCACCCCGAATTCCAGCAGCTGGAAAGCGCCTGGCGCGGTCTGCATTACCTCGTCAACAACACCGAAACCGACGAGCAGCTGAAGATTCGTGTGCTCAACATCTCCAAGCCGGAGCTGCACAAGACCCTGAAGAAATTCAAGGGAACGGCGTGGGACCAGAGCCCGCTGTTCAAAAAGATGTACGAAGAGGAATACGGCCAGTTCGGCGGTGAACCTTACGGTTGCCTGGTCGGTGATTACTACTTCGACCAGTCGCCGCAGGATGTCGAACTGCTGGGCGAACTGTCCAAGACCTGCGCAGCGATGCATGCACCGTTCATTGCCGCGGCATCGCCGACTGTCATGGGCATGGGCTCGTGGCAGGAACTGTCCAACCCGCGCGACCTGACCAAGATCTTCACCACGCCGGAGTACGCTGGCTGGCGCTCACTGCGCGAGTCGGAAGATTCCCGTTACATCGGCCTGACCATGCCGCGTTTCCTGGCGCGCCTGCCTTACGGCGCCAAGACCGATCCGGTGGAGGCCTTCGCGTTCGAAGAGGACACAGACGGTGCCGACAGCGCCAAGTACACCTGGGCTAACGCGGCCTACGCCATGGCCGTGAACATCAACCGTTCGTTCAAGCATTACGGCTGGTGCTCGCGAATTCGCGGTGTCGAATCCGGTGGTGAAGTGCAGAACCTGCCGGCGCACACCTTTCCCACCGACGATGGCGGCGTGGACATGAAGTGCCCGACTGAAATCGCGATCTCCGACCGCCGTGAAGCGGAGTTGGCAAAAAACGGCTTCATGCCACTGCTGCACAAGAAAAATACCGATTTTGCTGCCTTCATTGGCGCTCAGTCGCTGCAGAAACCGGCCGAATATGACGACCCGGATGCCACCGCCAACGCCAATCTGGCGGCGCGCCTGCCGTACCTGTTCGCCACCTGCCGTTTCGCTCATTACCTCAAATGCATCGTGCGCGACAAGATCGGCTCGTTCAAAGAGAAGGACGAGATGCAGCGCTGGCTCCAGGACTGGATTCTCAATTACGTCGACGGCGACCCGGCGCACTCCACCGAGACCACCAAAGCGCAGCATCCACTGGCTGCAGCCGAGGTGGTGGTCGAGGACGTGGAGGGTAATCCGGGTTACTACAACTCGAAATTCTTCCTGCGTCCGCACTACCAGTTGGAAGGGCTGACGGTGTCGTTGCGCCTGGTGTCCAAGCTGCCTTCGGCCAAAGGTGCGTAACCAAAAAACGTTGTGCAGGAGCACGGCTTGCCGGCGGTTGCGCAGTGTCAGGCGATTTTCGTGACAGACAAGCCGCTACCGCCGGCAAGCCGGACGGCTACGAAGTCTGTGCCAAATCCGGATATGAGCCTTTGCCGCATCGTCGGCATTGGCTCTGACTAAATACATCGTGGTGAAGACCACATTGGAGAAAACATGGCTGTTGATATCTTCATCAAGATTGGCGACATCAAGGGCGAGTCCATGGACAAGGCCCACAAGGACGAGATAGATGTGCTGGCCTGGAGCTGGGGCATGTCCCAGTCCGGCAACATGCACGTCGGTGGCGGCGGTGGCGCGGGCAAGGTCAATATTCAGGACATCTCACTGACCAAGTACGTCGACAAGGCCACACCGAATCTGATGATGCATTGCTCCAGCGGCAAGCATGTCGACAAGGTCACCCTGACCGTGCGCAAGG
This sequence comes from Pseudomonas sp. NPDC087358, assembly GCF_044900785.1. Taxonomy (NCBI): domain Bacteria; kingdom Pseudomonadati; phylum Pseudomonadota; class Gammaproteobacteria; order Pseudomonadales; family Pseudomonadaceae; genus Pseudomonas; species Pseudomonas sp. NPDC087358. The sequence goes on along the minus strand of NZ_JBJDOA010000017.1, from coordinate 43,426 downwards.
CCGGTGGCGAAAGTCAGGTCGAGTACCTGATCATCAATCTGGAAGAAGTACTGATCACCTCGCTGACAACCGGCGGCTCGGGCGGCGATGACCGTCTGACCGAGACCATCACCCTGAACTTCGCCCAGGTACTGGTCGATTACCAGCCGCAGAAAGCTGACGGCTCCAAGGATGGCGGCCCGATCAAATACGGCTGGAACATCCGATCCAACACCAAGCGCTGATCCCGCGCGCCCCCGTTGCCTTGAGCCGGGGGCGTTCGCCGTCCAATCGAATTCAATCCGTAGCGGTGCACCGAAGTATGGCCTTGCCTTCCGACCTCAGCTTGCGCGAACGTCTGCAACCGTCGCTGCTCGACCGCTTGACCGACGAAGAGCCGGGCAACCTTCAGGAAAGCGCGGACAAACGGGTGTTATCCCTGACTCAGCTCAAGGCATCGGTCCTGCGTGACCTGACCTGGCTGCTCAACACCACATCGTTACTGGATGCCGATGCCACGTTGAACACGCCGGCCGGCACCTCGGTCATCAATTACGGGCTACCGGCTCTGGCGGGCAACAGTGCTTCGAGCATCGACGTAAGTGTGCTCGAGGGTCTGATTCATCAGGCCATCGCCACCTTCGAACCCCGCATCTTGCGCAATACCCTTCGGGTGCGGGCCCAGACGCTGCACGATCAGATGAACCATAACGCCCTGAGTTTCGAGATCGAGGGCGATCTGTGGGCAGAACCGGTGGCCCTGCCCCTGTTGTTACGTACCGATCTGGACCTTGAGTCCGGCCATGTGCAGGTCGTGCCCGCCGAGCAACGGAGGCGCTCATGAACCCGCGTCTGCTGGAGCTGTACAACCAGGAACTGCTGCATGTGCGCGAGAGTGCGGCAGAGTTCGCCAAGCAATACCCGAAGATCGCCGGACGCCTGACGCTGTCCGGGACCGACTGCGCCGATCCTTACGTCGAGCGCCTGCTGGAAGGTTTTGCATACCTCACCGCCCGCGTGCAACTCAAGCTCGACGCCGAATACCCGACCTTCACCCATAACCTGCTGGAGATTGCTTACCCGCACTACCTTGCGCCGACACCGTCGATGACCGTGGTGCAGATGCACATCGATCCGGATGAGGGATCGCTGAGCAGTGGATTCACGCTGCCTCGCGACAGCGTGTTGCGCGCCACGCTGGGGCGCGATTCGCAGACGTCGTGCGAGTACCGAAGCGCCCATGCGGTGACGTTGTGGCCACTTGACGTCAGCCACGCCGAGTATTTTGGCAATCCTGCAACCGTTCTGGGAAGGCTGGCCGCCAGCGAGCCGAAGGCCAAGGCGGCGCTGCGCATCACGCTACGCACGGGCGCTGGATTGCCGTTCAACAAACTGAGCCTGAAGAACCTGCCGCTTTATCTCAACGGCGGTGACGAACTGCCCTTTCGCCTGTACGAGCAATTGCTTGGCAATGCCTGCGCCGTGTTGGCCCGCCAACCCGGTGCCGACTGGCTCGAACGACTGCCCGCGGAGTCGTTGAAGTGTTGCGGGTTCGATGATAGCCAGGCTGCCATGCCTGTAGTGGCGCAGGCATTCCAGGGCTACCGGCTGTTGCAAGAGTACTTCGCGCTGCCGCAGCGCTACCTGTTTATCGATTTCAACAATCTGGGCCCGGCGGTGCAGCGTTGCAACGGTCAGGAGCTTGAGCTGATCGTGCTATTGGATCGTTTGGACCAAAGCCTTGAAGGCAGTGTCGGACCCGGGCAACTGGTGCCGTTCTGCACCCCGGCGATCAATCTGTTTGCGCGCAGGGTTGACCGTATTCACCTGTCTGATCGGGTCAACGAGCATCATGTGATCGCCGATCGAACACGGCCGATGGATTTCGAGATTCATTCGCTGACCGGCGTCACCGGCCATGGTACCGGCCCGGAGCAAGCGTTTCTGCCGTTCTATGCCGTGCGAGATCCGTCGCGCTACGGCCGCGACAGAGCCTATTACACCTTGCGCCGCGAACCTCGCGTGCTGTCCAGCGAGCAGCGACGCACCGGCTCTCGCTCGACCTACGTGGGCAGCGAAACATTCGTCAGCCTGGTCGACAGCCAGCAGGCGCCCTATCGTCATGACCTGCGCCAGCTGGGAATCGCCGCCCTGTGCACCAACCGCGACTTGCCATTGTTCATGAACGTCGGTGGCGGCAAGACTGACTTCACGCTGGCCGACAGCGCGCCGGTGTCGTCGATTCGCTGCCTGGCAGGGCCCAGCCGCCCGCGTGCCAGCCACGCACACGACCAGAGAGCCTGGCGCCTGATCAGCCAGCTGTCATTGAATTACCTTTCGCTTAGTGAGCGAGGGCAAGGCGCTGCGGCACTGCGAGAGCTGCTACGCCTGTATGGCGACGACAACGATGCCGCTTTGCAACTGCAGATCGAAGGCCTGCGCGAGGTCAGCAGCAAAGCCTGCACCCGCCGTCTGCCAATGCCGGGTCCTATCGTGTTCGGGCGCGGGCTGGAGATCACACTGGAGTTCGACGAAAACGCCTTTCGTGGTACCGGGGTTTTCCTCCTGGGGGCGGTGTTCGAGCGCTTCCTGGCGCGTTATGTGTCTATCAACAGCTTCACCGAAACCGTGATTCGCACCAGCGAGCGCGGCGAGATCATGCGATGGAAGGCCAAACCCGGCCGGCGCCCGACGCTGTGAGTACGTTCGCTGACATGCATCAGGAACCTTGGGGATACGATTTTTTCCAGGCGCTGCGGCGCATCGAGTGCGAGTCACCACAACTGCCTCGACTGGGACATTCGCTGCGTCTGGCTGATGATCCGCTGCGCCTTGGTCAGCAGCCCGATTGCGCATTTGCCCCTTCGACGCTAGCCGCACTGACACCTGGAGAAAATGGCGCGCCAGCACGCCTGGATCAGTTTTTTTTCGGGCTCGCAGGCCCCAACGGCCCCCTGCCCTTGCACTTGACCGAATATGTGCGCGAACGCCAGCGCAACAACGCCGACAGCACCAGCAAGCGTTTTCTGGATGTTTTCCATCATCGCCTGCTCAGCCTGTTCTACCGCGCCTGGGCCGAAGCACGGCCAACCGTCAGCCACGATCGGCCAGAGGACGATTATTGGTCCGCCAGGCTCGCGGCGCTCTGCGGACGAGGCATGCCCAGCTTGCTCGGACAAGGGCTCATCCCGGACGTTGCAAAGCTGCATTTCAGTGGTCACCTGGCGGCCCAGACTCGCTATCCCGATGGCCTGAAGGCCATTCTCGAGGCTTATTTCGGCTTGCCGGTGGAAATCGAAGAGTATGTCGGCCAATGGCTGCAGCTACCCGAACGAAGCCGGCTGGCGGTCAGTGCCAATCAGCTGGGCGTGGATTTTTGCCTTGGCAGCCATGTCTGGGATCGTCAGCACAAATTCCGCATTCGTCTCGGCCCGCTCCAGCTCGACGAGTACATGGGCATGCTGCCTGATGGCGAGCCATTCAGGCACCTGGTCGCATGGGTCGCTGAATATATGGGCCATGAACTGGACTGGGACCTGAACCTGATCCTGAAACAGCCACAAGTCCCCGCATTACAGCTAAACGGCCAGTGCCGCCTGGGCTTCAACACCTGGCTGGGGCAACTGAGCGAAGACGCCAGCGATCTGATCCTGGCCCGGCATTACGCCGAACAGGCGGGTTCCACAGAGCATTCGCCCTCCATTTCTCCAAACCAACACGCAGGGAGCACAGAACATGGGTGAGATCAGTCGCGCAGCGCTGTTCGGCAAATTGAACAGCGTCGGCTACAAGGCTATCGAGGCCGCAACCGTGTTCTGCAAGTTGCGGGGCAACCCGTACGTGGAGCTGGCTCACTGGTTCCACCAGCTGTTGCAGCTTCAGGATTCGGACCTGCACCGGATCATTCGCCAGTTCAACGTCGAGCCTGCACGCCTGGCCCGTGACCTGACCGAAGCGCTGGACCGCTTGCCACGTGGTTCAACCTCGATCACCGACCTGTCCTCTCACGTCGAAGAAGCCGTCGAGCGGGGCTGGGTATATGGCAGCCTGATGTTCGGCGAAAGTCAGGTGCGCACCGGTTACTTGCTGCTCGGCATCCTCAAGACCGCGAGCCTGCGCCATGCCTTGCTGGGTCTGTCGAAGGAGTTCGACAAAATCAGCGCCGAGGGCCTGAGCGTGCGCTTCGATGAGTACGTCGGCGACTCCCCGGAAAACGCGTTGAGCGCCAGCGACGGGTTCAGTGCCGCAGCCGCGCCGGGCGAAGCCAGTGGCGCCATCGCTCCTAGCGCCATGGGCAAACAGGAAGCGCTCAAGCGCTTCACCGTGGACATGACCGAACAGGCGCGCACCGGCAAGCTTGATCCTATCGTCGGCCGCGACGATGAGATTCGCCAGATGGTCGACATCCTCATGCGCCGCCGGCAGAACAATCCGATTCTCACAGGTGAGGCCGGCGTCGGCAAAACCGCTGTCGTGGAGGGTTTCGCGCTGCGCATCGTCGCCGGTGATGTCCCGCCTGCCCTCAAAGACGTCGAGCTGCGCAGCCTCGATGTGGGTCTGTTGCAGGCCGGCGCGAGCATGAAGGGCGAGTTCGAACAGCGTTTGCGTCAGGTCATTGAAGACGTACAGGCCTCGCCCAGGCCCATCATTCTGTTCATCGACGAAGCCCATACCCTGGTCGGTGCAGGCGGCGCTGCCGGAACCGGGGATGCCGCCAACCTGCTCAAACCTGCTTTGGCCCGCGGGACGCTGCGCACCGTGGCTGCCACGACTTGGGCCGAGTACAAGAAACACATCGAAAAAGATCCGGCCCTGACCCGCCGTTTTCAAGTGGTTCAGGTGGGCGAGCCGTCGGAAGACAAAGCTCTGCTGATGATGCGCGGCGTGGCCTCGACCATGGAAAAACATCATCAGGTGCAGATCCTCGATGAAGCGCTGGAGGCATCGGTCAAGCTCTCCCATCGCTACATTCCGGCGCGTCAGCTTCCAGATAAATCCGTCAGCCTTCTGGACACCGCTTGCGCCCGGGTGGCCGTCAGCCTGCATGCCGTGCCCGCCGAAGTGGACGACAGCCGGCGGCGCATCGAGGCGCTGGAAACCGAGTTGCAGATCATTGCCAGGGAGCGGGCGATTGGCGTCGAGACCGGATCGAGAAAACTCAACGCCGACGCATCCCTGACGATCGAACGCGAGCGGCTGGTGGCACTGGAAGTTCGCTGGAATGAAGAAAAAACCCTGGTCGATCAGCTGCTGGGGCTGCGAGCCAAACTGCGGGAGGAGGGAGGGCGGGTCGATACGATCGGGGAAGCGGACAACTCCGAGCAAAAAGCCAGGGTCGAGCAATTGATTGAATTGCAGACCCGGCTCAGCGCCGTGCAAGGCGAAAGCCCGCTGATTCTGCCGACTGTCGATTATCAGGCGGTAGCGTCAGTGGTTGCCGACTGGACTGGCATCCCGGTCGGGCGCATGGCCCGCAACGAACTGGAAACCGTGCTCAATCTCGACCAGCACCTGAGAAAACGTATCATCGGTCAGGACCACGCGCTACAGATGATTGCCCGACGGATCCAGACTTCGCGGGCAGGCCTGGACAACCCAGGCAAACCCATCGGCGTGTTCATGCTCGCTGGCACCTCTGGCGTAGGCAAGACCGAAACCGCGCTGGCGCTTGCCGAAGCCATGTATGGCGGCGAGCAGAATGTCATCACCATCAACATGAGCGAGTTCCAGGAGGCCCACACCGTTTCCACGCTCAAGGGCGCGCCGCCGGGGTACGTCGGCTACGGCGAAGGCGGCGTGCTGACCGAAGCGGTACGGCGCAAACCCTACAGCGTGGTGCTGCTGGACGAGGTAGAAAAGGCGCATCCGGACGTGCACGAGATCTTCTTTCAGGTGTTCGACAAAGGCGTGATGGAAGACGGCGAAGGACGCGTGATCGACTTCAAGAACACGCTGATTCTGCTCACCACCAATGCCGGTACCGAGCTGATTTCGCACCTGTGCAGGGACGCACAGGATGTGCCCGATCCGGACGACATCGCCAAGGCGCTGCGACAACCGCTGTTGGAGATTTTCCCGCCAGCGCTGCTCGGCCGCCTGGTAACCATTCCGTATTATCCGCTCAGCGATACCATGCTAAAGGCCATCACTGGTTTGCAACTGAACCGGATCAAGAAGCGCGTGGAAAGTACGCACAAAGTGGCGTTCGAGTACGACGACGCAGTGGTGGACCTGATCGTTTCGCGCTGCACCGAAACCGAAAGTGGTGGCCGGATGATCGATACGATTCTGACCAACAGCCTGTTACCGGACATGAGCCGCGAATTCCTCACCCGCCTGCTTGAAGGCAAGCCGATGGCAGGCGTGCGCATCAGCGTGCGGCATAACCAACTGGATTATCAATTTTCAGATGCGATTTGAATATGCCCCGAACGGCAGAAGTGAGCTTGCTCGCGATTGCTCCCGCAGGCCCATCTGCTGGACCGCAACCAGGGCATTGTGAGCAAGTCACTGCTGCAGGGATGTCACCCAGAAGCTGTTGAGATAACCGATGCTATTCACCCAACTCACCCGCCTGGCGCAAGTCAGCACCCCTCTTGGCCCGGACGTTCTGCTGCTGAAAAACATGAGCGGCGACGACGAGTTGGGGCGCCTGTTCGACTACCAATTGCAACTGACGTCACACGATGGCGCCATTGACCTCAATCAGCTACTCGGCAAGCCTGTGAGCGTCTCCCTGCAACTGAGCGGTGGCGGTAGCCGGCACTTTCATGGTCTGGTCGCCAGTTGCAGCCAGAACGTAGACGTCGGTCAGTTCGCCAGTTATCAAGTCACGCTCAGACCGTGGTTGTGGTTGCTGACTCGCACTTCAGACTGCAAAATTTTCCAGCACCTGAGCATTCCGCAAATCATCAAGCAAGTGTTCCGCGACTTGGGGTTTTCCGACTTCGAAGACTCGCTCAGTCGCCCGTATCGCGAGTGGGAATACTGTGTTCAATACCGGGAGAGCAGTTTCGATTTCGTCAGCCGGTTAATGGAACAGGAAGGTATCTACTACTTCTTCCGCCACGAAAAGGATCGCCATGTACTGGTGCTGGCCGATGCCTATGGCGCGCACCAGCCCGCGACAGGTTATGAATCAGTGCCGTTCTATCCCCCGGACGGGCAGCATCGCGAACGTGACCACATCAGTGACTGGCGGTTGGCGCAAGCCGTCCAGCCGGGGTCCCTTGAGCTCAACGACTACGATTTCCAGCGCCCGGGCGCCCGGATCGACGTGCGTTCGGCCATGCCCCGACCACACGCGGCTGGTGATTATCCGCTGTACGACTACCCCGGCACCTACGTGCACAGCGAGGACGGCGAGCACTATGCCCGCACCCGCATCGAAGCCATCCAGAGCCAGCATGAACGTGTCGAACTGAGTGGCAACGCCCGCGGACTTGGCGCCGGGCATCTGTTCAGCCTCAGCGGCTTCAGCCGTCAGGATCAGAACCGTGAATACCTGATCGTCGGCACCCGCTACCTGGTTACTCAGGAAAGCCTGGAAACCGGTGGCGGCTCGGCCGGCCTGCAATTTGAAAGCGCCCTGGTTTGCATCGATGCGCAGCAGAGTTTCCGACCGCTACCCAGCACGCCGCGCCCAGTCGTCAAAGGCCCGCAGACGGCCGTGGTAGTCGGTCCCGCCGGTGAAGAGATCTGGACCGATCAGTTTGGCCGGGTGAAGGTGCATTTCCACTGGGACCGCCACGATCAGTCCAATGAAAACAGCTCGTGCTGGATTCGTGTATCGCAGTCCTGGGCCGGTAAAAACTGGGGGTCAATGCAGATCCCACGTATTGGCCAGGAGGTCATCGTCAGCTTTCTGGAAGGTGATCCTGATCGACCCATTATCACCGGCAGGGTCTACAACGCCGAGCAGTCAGTCCCTTACGACTTACCGGCCAATGCTACGCAAAGCGGTATGAAGAGCCGATCGAGCAAAGGCGGTACGCCTGCGAACTTCAATGAAATACGCATGGAAGACAAGAAAGGCGCCGAGCAACTGTACATCCATGCCGAGCGCAACCAAGACATTGTGGTCGAGCTCGATGAGAGTCACCTGGTGGGGCAGGATCGGGTTCACGCCGTACAACGCAACGACACCCTCCATGTGGGCGGGGCCAAATCCGATAGCGTCAGCAGTGAGTATCTGATCGAGGCCGGTTCGCAGATCCGGCTGGTGTGCGGCAAAAGCGTGCTGGAGCTCAACGCAAGCGGCGAGATCAACATTTCAGGCTCATCGTTCAAACTCTATGCCAGCGGCAAGGGCGATATCGACACCGGCGGCCGGCTGGATCTCAACTCTGGCGGTGCGGGTGAGGTGGATGCAAAGGGCGAGGGAATCAAGAGCGCGATTGACGAGGAATTGAAAGCCTATTTTTCGAAGGCAACAGAATGAGTCGCGTCTCAGCTTCTGGCATGTGTGCAGATCTAGGTGTAGTTGTGCCCTTTGTCAGCAATCAGGTGCATGCGCAGAGACCCAGGGTCGGGCGCATTACGAGCTCGATGCACAGTTCACCACCCTGCGCCCCGACCTCGATCAAGCAAGGATAGATGTCATCCCAACCGTTGACCGCCTCGGCGGTCCGGGGCCTTGCCCCTTTGATGAGGGCGATCCAGGACATGATGATCTTCATTGCGAAAGATCAGCCGGCGGGCAACGGGCCTGCACTCTCTGGCACTGGTCAAATAAACTCCGTGATCACATATCCAGCACCAAGTTCTTCCCGCAGACACGATGCTAAACGGTGTCCTTCAGCTGTGAATTCCGCTTCCAGCGCTTCGCTTTTAAATCCTGAGTCTTGCGGAGCATCCAGGTTGAGAGTCTGGTCATAATCACGAGCCCATTGGGCCAACCGAGCGCGAAGCTCGCTGGAGAGAGGGAGATCTTGAGGATCAATATCCCCAAACTCGTCCATAGAGTCATGCCAGAGCGGATGGCACTGGTAATCAGCCATGAGTTTGATTGTTTTCATTTTATCGTACCTTTCAGATTTGCTCCGACAATGTATCCATTACTTCCCACGCTCACAGCTATCCGATGGGTTTGGCCCTTCAAAATCACCTCGTAAATAGGCCGACCGGTTCCCGCACCTTGATAGCCCACTATATTTCCTTCCGTGACGGCTCTGATCAACACACCCGGAATTTCTGCTTCCAAAACGCCTATTTTCGAAAATTCATGGCCGTGGCGATCGATGATATGGCGCAGTCCTGCTTTGGCGCTGCCGGTTTCAAGAAAAACGATTTTTCCATTATGGTCGCGAGCCACCGCCACTATATTTTTTGCTGTGAACTTCACTCCGTTGGACGTTAGTTCCTCTAGTAAAGATCGGTTGGGGTTACTAGGTCTCGCGACCCTGGACCCAACCCCAAGTAAAGTCATTCCCGCCACGCCTTGCAGTAAATCCCGATAACCAGGTCCCAACCGATCACCCAAATCGCCCAGCAACGCCATGCCGCCCAGAGCAGTGGCGCCGACCACAACAACGCCGGCCAGCGTGGCGGCTCCTGCCATCGCAGCGAGCACCAGCGCGCCGCCCGCGGCCATCAGCCCTACTGCGTCAAAACCGGTATGCATCCAGTTGGCAATATCGAGAATGAACACCACCGAAATCGTCGGGCCACCGATAAAAGTGTTTTCGCTGCCACTTTTGATGTGCGCGCCGCAAGCCATTTTGCTGCGCATTCGCGCGGCGGGCATGCCGTTGATATAGACCGTTGCGCTGCCTTCAGCAATGAGCACCGGAAAGGGCCATAGGGGGTGGTTCAATGGAAAGCCGGTGCATGAGGAAGAGGCGTCCTCCCCCGCCCGCATTGCACTGCGGCCGTTGATGTACACATTGGCGCTTCCCCGAATGAGCGCGCCGGTCTTGGGCTCAGATAAACTAAAAACGGAGCTTATACCCTTGACGATCTGCAACGTGGACAACCCCCCCGCCGCGATACAGCCCGCCAATATGGCAGCAGCAACGCCACCCGTTGTCACTGTTGCCGCAATTACCGCTGCGCCGACCAACGCACCCGCGACTGCCCCACCGAGCATTGCTGCGATAGCGAAACCGTGGGCAATGTCATCACCAAAACGAGCTGCTGCGAGTGCATCCATCGCGCCTTTACTTCCATGCTTATTTTATTCATTCAGTTCCAGCTCAGGCGGAAAATGCCCCGGGCGAGAATGAGTGCACGACCTGCTTCCATGCAGCTTCGTGATAAATGAGGTCATTGCGGGTGGTCGTCAGCGTAAGGATCAGCACGGTAGGTTTCTGTTCTACGTATACCTGACGCAACATGAGCTCGCGGCCCTCCCTTTGCCAGCTGTAATCGAGCAATGAGGCAGCGCATCCGTTAAGAACAAAATGCCAGGTCTGAATAAGCTCGAATCCGGGCAATTGACGTTCAGCGCTTCTCAATTGCTCTGCGACATATTCAGCGAATGAGACATCCCCCTGACTTGAATCGCGGCTGATTATGAAGCTGGCCTCCTTGGCATCACCTACCGCAGGCAACTTGAAGATATTGATGCTCTGATCTTGCCAGGTTGCGGGCACTTGGAAGTCGGCTTCCTGAATTCGATAGGGAGTCATGCGTTTGGATATTCCGCCTAGGTGAGCGCCAGGATGAGGGCAATGCCTTACGCGCCGGGACGTTGTTATCGCACTTTAAGAGACTGACCTAAGCAGGATTACAGAACTCAAGCCCGTAGTCCGATTCCGAAAAACGCGTGGTCTGCGCTACCTATGTTTTCGGTGCGGGTGAGGTGGATGCAAAGGGCGAGGGGATCAAGAGCGCGATCGATACCGCGGTGAAGGGATTTTTCCGCTGAAGTCGAAGGCTTGAGCGAACGCAGGTCTCGGGCCCGGCGTGCGCTCGTGGCAAGCCTTCAGCGGGCCATCGTCAGATTGCGCTGCCTCTGTTGGTCCCGGGTTGCACCATCAACAACTGATCAAGCTCGCGGTGTCGACCACGGGTGACAAACGCCAGGGCAGCAGTGAGGTCCTTTTGAAACAGCTCGAACGTGGCTCGGTCGATTTCGTAGTATTCCTCGTAATCGGCCATGCCATTGCTGACGGGAAACGATACGTAGAAACGGCCTGTCGTTTCTTCGATTCCCAGAGAAAACCTGTGCTCACGGCTAACAAAGACATCGTTGAATTTCATGGTGGTCTCTAAAAAATCAATGGATTGGCACTGAAAGCGTCGGCTGCGATCTTTCCAGCATCTATCACCGCTTCGTTGTTGCCATCGGGCAGCTTTCCACCCGGAAGCCATTTCTCGTTGGCCCCCGCTTCATTACCCGACGGTATGCGTATGTTCAAATCTCGGGGTCCGGGAATGTCGACGCGCATCAATGTATTACTTTCCAACGTATTGTCGGGCAGGCCCAGGGCCTTCTCCAACGCACGTTTGTCGCCCTTGGTGCTGGCAATGAGCTGATCAGCTTCGTGTTTTGGCATGATGAACGTGGTGCCGTCCTCGCGAGCGATGCCGTATTTATCCAGCGTTGCCTTTGTCGTGAAACGTGAGGCGCCCTTGTCAAATTGCGCCAGGTGCTCAGACACGTATTCGGGCTCCAGATACTTGACCGCTTCCGGTCTGGAGCCCTTCGGCATCTGCAGAATGTCCGCCTGCGTGACACCGGGCTTGAATCGCGGAGTGGGCACTTCGGCAGGCCTGGCCAGCTTGGCCATCTTCGGCCCCATCCCCAACAGGGCCATGCCCGCGACGCCTTGCAGCAGATCGCGATACCCTGGGCCCAGACGATCACCCAGATCACCCAGCAGGGCCATGCCGCCCATGACAGCCGCGCCGATCACGACAAAGCCTGCAAGCGCAGCAGCGCCCGCCATCGCGGCAAGTACCAGCGCGGCGCCAGCCGCCACCATCCCCAGCGCTTCAAACCCGGTGTGCATCCACCCTTCGATGTCGAGCACGAAGGCCACCGACAGCGTCGGACCTCCAATGAAGGTGTTCTCGCTACCGCTTTTGATGTGCGCGCCACAGACCATTTTGCTATGCAATCGCGCGGCAGGTCTGTCGTTTATATAAACGGTCGCACTGCCTTGGGCGATGAGCACCGTAAAGGGCCAGTAAGGATGATTAAGCGGCAGACCGCTGCACGACAACGACACGTCTTCGCCGGCGCGCATCGCACTTCTGCGGTTGATGTAGACGTTCAGGCTGCCTCCCGTGAGCACCCCGGTCGTGGGCTCCGGCAGACTGAAAATGGTGCTCAGGCCTTTGACTATCTGGAACATTGACAGGCCACCGGCAGCAATCGAGCCCGCCATGATGGCCATCGCTACACCGCCCGTGGCGACGGTTGCAGCCACCACCGCCGCGCCAATCAAAGCGCCCGCCACAGCGCCGCCAATCATGGCGGCGACGCCGAATCCATGGGCTATTTCATCGCCTAGACGTGCTGCAGCCTGTGCGTCCATTGTATTGTCATCTTCCCTGGCCCGCTAAAACGGCCGACGCTTTTTCAGCTGAGCGCAGACCTTGGCGTGAGCGTGCTCATCGCTTGCTTCCATGCTGGCTCGTGATGAATCAGGTCGCCGGGCGTGGTAGTCAACGTGGTGATCAGCACGGCTGGCTTACGCTCTACAAATACCTGACGCAGCATCAGGTCACGACCTTCGCGTTGCCAGCTGTAGTCGAGCAGTGTCGCAGCGTGGCCGTGAAGAACGAAATCCCAGGTCTGGATGAGCTTGAATCCGGGCAATTGCTGTTCGGCGCTTTTCAGTTGATGGGCAACGTAGTCGGCAAACGAGGCCTCGCCCTGACCTGCATCACGACTGATGACGAAGCTGGCTTCCTTGGCACCGCCCACAGCGGGCAGCTTGAAGATGTTGATACTCTGGTCCTGCCAGGTTTCCGGTATTTCGAGATCGGCTTCATGGATTCGGTAGGGAGTCATTGTGCAGATTACTTTCCGTGTAGGTAGGTGACTCGAGCAGGCCGAAATTCTCAGACAATACCCCACGACAATCAAGGACTGTGGCGACTTGATTGCTCACGCCGTGTGTCTGTTCTCGGTTTTTACAGCGGCTTGACCGAACGCGCGCCGAAGTCGTCGACCCGTCATCAAAAGACCGCCCCGCTGTCGGCCCGGCTTGTGGCGACGGTGAGCAGCGAGAGCGCGCGGGCGGGCAGGTCTGTCGGCACCTCGCGACGGCTGCATCCTCAGGTGACTGTCAGTGCACCAGCCTTTTCAGAAAAGTTTATGACCGAGCACCATAAGAACACTCACTTGCAACTGACCCTGATAAAAACCCAGGCACTTTGTATCTAACCAACAACAAACAAGTACATTAAACCCGACCACCCATTCCCAGCGTAAAGTATTTGCAAAGTTCAACCCAGCCGTTATAACTGCCTATAGTCTGAACATCGCTTCATACCCCGCTACAGGTCATTCCCATGAATCATTTACTGTGGAAGTTATTCCCAAAGCACCAGCGCGAGTTTCTGCTCGAGCGGCTGTCGGTCGTGGATCGTCAGGTGGTGAACAAGACGCTGTCGCGCAAGTCCCGGTTTCCCGAGGCTTTCGACCAGTTCGAGTGCATTTTCATTCATGTGCCCAAGTGCGCTGGCAGCAGTGTGGCGATGTCGATCTTCGGCGACACGCCGACCGGGCACTTGCCGTTGTACTGGTACGAAAAGCAATTCAAAGACCGTTATGAGCAATACTTCAAGTTTGGCTTTGTACGTGATCCATTACATAGAGCACTGTCGGCTTATCGTTATCTATTGCAGAACCCGCAGCCCCGGGATAGAGCGGCCTTTGAACTGGTCAGCCGTTATTCTCGTTTCGATACGTTCGTGGATGGCTGGTTGCACCCGGAAAATGTATCCAAGCAAATACACTTTGCGCCGCAATATCATTTTCTGCAGAACAGCATGGGCCAGATTGCAGTGGATTTCATTGGCCGTCAGGAGCATCTGGAAGCGGACTTCGCCGCGCTGTGTGAGCACCTGGATATCAGCGCGCAGCTGCGTCATATCAATCGCTCGCCCGGCTCCGGCTATCAAACCGCTGCACTGTGTTCCGACGCTTCGCGCAAGCGCATCCGCGAGGTGTATGCCCGAGACTATGAGTTGTTTTCCTATGACTGACCCACGATTCGAGACACGCCCGATGATCATTGCAGCGCCGTTGTCGGTGGCGCAGTCCGAGCGTGAATCGCTCAAGCGCCAGCGGGCATGCTGCATCTGGTTCACGGGCCTGTCGGGCGCGGGCAAAACCACGCTGGGCGATCGCCTGGACCAGACCCTGGTCGCGCACGGGCTGCACAGTTACCTGCTCGATGGCGACCGTCTGCGCCGAGGCCTGTGTCAGGACCTGGGCATGAGCGAAGCGAGTCGCCGCGAGAACGTCAGGCGTATCGGCGAGGTCGCGAAGTTGATGGTCGATGCCGGGTTGATTGTAGTGGTGTCGGCTATCTCGCCCTATCGCGAAGACCGCGATGCATGTCGCCAGCATTTTGCCGAGGGGCAGTTCATCGAGGTGCATGTCAGCACGCCTTTGAGCGAATGCATGCGCCGGGATGCCAAGGGCTTGTACAAGGCCGTGCGTGAGGGGCGGATTCGTAATTTCACCGGGATCGACAGCCCCTACGAGCAACCACTGGACCCTGAGTTCGTGGTCGATACCAGCGTCGACTGCGGCAGTCTGTTCATCGACCAGTTGCTGGCACAGTTGCTGGAGACCCGGCCGCGGGGTGGTGCCTACCAGGCGTTTACCGGGTCGCACGCTCTGGCTCGCTGATTGCGGCGCGGGTTGGCGGGGCGAATGTTCGGCTGCGAGGGAACGATCCGAGGCTTGAGGGGTTCACACGTCTTGTCCTTGAACCACCATCCTTGCGAGTGACTGTATGGAACATGTACTCCCGGAGGCCTGGCTCAATGCCCTGCCGTTGCCTTGGCTCAATACCCTGATCGCCGCCACTGCCGGGGTGTGTATCGCGCTAGTGGGGCGCTGGATCGCGCTGGCGGTGCTGCGGCGCCTGGCCAAGTCGTTCATCTTCGCCCAGCGACTGATCCATCGCGCCGAAGCGCCCACCCTGTGGCTGATTCCCCTGTTGGCCCTGCAAACTGTCTGGACCTCGGCTCCGGACGACCTGATGCTGATCAACGGCGTGCGCCATCTCAACGGCATGCTGGTGGTGGCCGCGTTCACCTGGCTGGCGTTGAGCTCCGTGAAGGCCATCGGTGAGGCTGTAACCATCCGCAATCCGCTGGACATCGAAGACAACTTGCAGGCCCGGCGTATTCAGACTCAGGTGCGCGTGCTGGTGCGTTGCCTGAATGTGCTGGTGCTGCTGTTTGGCACCGGGCTGATCCTGATGAGCTTCCCGCCGGTGCGCCAGATCGGCACCAGCTTGCTGGCTTCCGCAGGGCTTGCCGGGTTGGCGGCCGGTTTTGCCGCCAAGCCGGTGCTGGGCAATCTGATCGCAGGGTTGCAGATCGCCATTTCACAGCCGATTCGCCTGGATGATGTGGTGATTGTCGAGGGCGAGTGGGGGCGCGTCGAAGAAATCAGCGGCACTTATGTGGTGGTGAAGATCTGGGATGAGCGGCGGATGGTGATTCCGTTGCAGTACTTCATCGAGAAGCCCTTCCAGAACTGGACACGCAGCACCTCGAGTCTGATTGGCTCGGTGTTTCTGTGGGTGGATTACGCCTTGCCGCTCGAAGAGCTTCGGGCCGAGGCAGAGCGGATCTGCAAGGATATTCCGCACCTGTGGGATGGTCGGGTTTGCGTGTTGCAGGTGACCGACACGACCGACAGGGCGATGCAGTTGCGGGTGCTGTTGAGTTCGGCGGATTCGTCGCGCAGTTGGGATGCGCGCTGCCATATGCGCGAGCGGCTGATCAGCTTTGTCGCCAAACAGTATCCGCAGTGCCTGCCGCAATTGCGGGCCGAGGTGTCGTCGCGCACTGTGCAGCCGGAGCGCGACGGTCACGAGCCGCCTACTGAAATCGCGCGGCAGCCGCCGGTTTGAGGGTTATCGCGACAGCGCGCAGCAGGGCTTTTGATTCTGGCCGCACGGCGATACATTTGCGCGCAAGCGGTATACACCTGTAGCAGTCCGGCTTACCGGCGACAGCGATTTCAAGGGCGCCATCGCCGGCAAGTGCTTTCTACATGGCAACCCTTGCCGCACAAATCTGCCGCAACGAAGCCCCTGTGCATCCGCTGCCTTACTGGCCCTGATTGAACATCACCACTTTGCCCATCATCGCCGCGGCGAATTGCTGGGCGCTCATTTTCTCGCCGTTGAACTCCACCACGTCGTTGGCGTAGTGCAGGCTGGAGACGATGTTGTCGCCGTCGATCTTGCCCACTTGCAGCATGATCGCCATGCCGCCTACCGATTCAGCCGCGCCCTGGGCGTTTTGCGCAATGACCGCGGGATCGGTCTGGCCGGCTGACTTGGCCTGCAAGGTCGCCAGATCCCGGATCATCGGCTTGGACAGCACCAGCTTGGCATCCAGTTGGGTCAGCAGCTGCTTGAGCAATTCCGGACCTGGCTGATCGAGCGAGGTGGGGTTGCCCAGGTCCATCGACAGGCTGAAATGGCTCTCGCCGCTGGCAGTTTTCAGCGACAGTTTTTCCAGCTCGATATGCGGTTTGGCAGCCAGCAGCTTGCCGACCTCAGCCTGGACAAGCGCCTGATCGGCGGCGCTCAAATGTGGCGTGTAGGACTCCCCCGTCGCGGCGGCGGCCTGGGCCTGGGGCTGGATCTTTTCCTGATAGATCTGCAACAGCGCCTTGGTCGAGGCGATGTCGAAGTTGGCGAACTTCCAGAGCATCTGCGACGAGCCGATATCCTTGCCGTCAAAGGTGATATTGCCGATGTCGTAGGTCACCTGCGCGTTGAGGTTGCCTTCGACCTCCTGCAGCAGGCTGGTGTTGACGAAATCCTTGAACTGCACCGCCGGCTGGCCAGCGCCCTGGAACGTCGCCGAGGTCACCTTGGCATCGCTGTGCCCCAGGTAGAAACCCGACTTGCCCTTGGTACCACCGGTGTTGAAGGTCAGGTCCCTGAGGGAGACGTGCACCGGACCTTCTTCGGAGCTGGCCGTCACGTCGAGGCTGCCCAGCACGCCGTTGGCTTCCAGCTTCTCGCCATTGGCACTGCCCGAGGCGTTGAGGGTGAAGCCCGAGAATTTGAACGACCCGTTCTGGTCTTCGAATTGAAACGGCAGCAACTCAACCCGACCCAGCGCAGCACGGTCATAGCCGATGCTGAAGTGGCCGGTCAGCGGCGCTTGTCCGTTGGTCATGGCGAACCATTTTTCGGAGAACAGGTTTTTCTCCAGTGCCATGTTGCTGGCTGCCATGACTGGCACCAGATTCAACGATTTCACCCGGTTCCACGGGAACGGGCCGTGCTCGATGTTATCGACGAACAGCAGCTCGACCGGCGCCCCGTCATTGAGCTTCGGGTTCTGAAACGTCAGTTTGTAATGCGCGGTGCTGGTGAAGAAATGACGATCCAGCGACAGCAGTTCGACACTGGCGCTGCCCTCATGCCCGACGAACGCAGCCTGGATCTGCTGATTGCCCTGTTGAACGGCATCACCGAGCACGCCCTCCAGGCGAGTCCCCGTGTACCAGGCGCCTGCGGTGATCAAAGCGCCTGCAACCACGACGACGCCTACGGCAATGTTGACTGATTTTTTCATGTGTCGACTCGAAGATGTCCGTTCTTGAAGAGAGGTCGTGTCATCCCTGACCCCGAAGGGTTCCGGCGCCGTGACAGGCACGCCGTGCAGCACCTTGCGCTGCCGAGAGCCCGGCGAGATTAGCACTTGGCGAGGGCATTTTGCAGTTGTTGCGCCTAGCCACGACCTTCGCCGAGGCGTTAGGCTGCAGATCAATCTGCAAACGGGATCGATGAAATGAGCGACGTGCAAAAGCCCAAGGGACCGATCAAGGCGGTGATTTTCGACATGGACGGCCTGTTGCTGGACACCGAAGGCATCTATACCGAGGTGACCCACGCCATCGCGCAGCAGCATGGCAAGACCTTCGACTGGGCGGTCAAGCAGCATTCCATCGGTCGCGGTTCGCAGGACTTCGCTGAATACGTGATTGGCGCCCTTGAGTTGCCGATGTCCGCCGAGGAGTTCCTCACCGTTCGCCAGCCGATGCTCGACGCGCGCTTCCCCCATGCGCAGCCGATGGCTGGCGCTGAAAAGCTGGTGCGCCACCTTGCCGAGCACAACATCCCGATCGCCGTAGGCACCAGCTCATCGCTGCATTATTTCCGCGTGAAAACGGATAAGCATGCGTCGTGGTTCGAGCTGTTCAAGCACGTGGTCACCGCAGACCATGAGCATGTGACCGCCGCCAAGCCAGCGCCGGATATCTTCCTCGTCGCCGCGCGCAATCTGGGTGTGGACCCCAAGGACTGCCTGGTGTTCGAGGACTCGCCGTTCGGCGTGACCGCAGCCAAGACGGCCGGGATGTATGCCGTGGCGGTGCCGGATTCGAACATGCCGGTCGAGCAATACGCCCATGCTGACTTGGTCCTCCGCTCGTTGGCGGACTTTCCCCTGGAAGACTGGGGATTGCCAGGGTATCGCCCCTAGCCCCCCCGTGTAGGAGTGAGCTTGCTCGCGATCAGTGTCAGCAACGTCGATGCGTCTGACCCACCACCGCGAGCAAGCGAAGACCTACAGTCCCGCAGCGTGTCCTGCACTCGCTAACGCCTGTAGGAGTGAGCTTGCTCGCGATCAGTGTCAGCAATGTCGATGCGTCTGACACACCACCGCGAGCAAGCGAAGACCTAGAGTCCCGCAGCGTGTCCTGCACTCGCTAACGCCTGTAGGAGTGAGCTTGCTCGCGATGAGTGTCGGCAATGTCGATGCGTCTGACACACCACCGCGAGCAAGCGAAGACCTACAGTCCCGCAGCGTGTCCTGCACTCGCTAACGCCTGTAGGAGTGAGCTTGCTCGCGATGAGTGTCAGCAATGTCGATGCGTCTGACACACCACCGCGAGCAAGCGAAGACCTGCAGTCCCGCAGCGTGTCCTGCACTCGCTAACGCCTGTAGGAGTGAGCTTGCTCGCGATGAGTGTCAGCAATGTCGATGCGTCTGACACACCACCGC